>JBKBMG010000118.1:0-2915 GCA_046295975.1 Rhodocyclaceae bacterium | reverse complement strand
GAGCAGCGTGGTGGCGATGACCGACGGGGCGGAGGCGACCAGCCAGATCATCCAGGAAGTGCGCAAGAGTGCGGGCGACGTGGTGGAGGCGATCAGCCACATCAATCAGGCCCTGGGCGAGCAGCGTGCGGCCAGTCAGGATCTGGCCCAGACCATGGAAACGGTGGCGCAGGTGGCGGAGGAGAACAGCGCCACGGTGGAGGAGTTGGCCACCACCTCGCACATGTTGATGGACTTGTCCGGCGACCTGCGCAAGGCCGTGGAACGATTCCAGTGGTGAGGGGACACGCCGGGCCGCCGTGGGCGACCCGGCGTGTCCTGACAGATCGTCCATACGCAACGTGAAACCGACTTGACGGGCAAGACCGTCATGCGCGGGTGATGTGATGGTGCTTTCATAACGCGCGGAACGCGTATATGATGAGGAGATCCTCCGGGGGCTGTCCGGAGTTGTTGAGAAGTTCATGTCTTCACCGATCTCTTCACTTGTACGCGTTGCCGTCGGCGTTCGGCCGAGGCTGTCGTCGCGAACCGGCCGGGGTGCAAACCTTTTCCGGGCGGCGCCGGTGGCAATGGTGGGCAGTGGCGCGAGCGGACGGCGAGGCATGCCGAAAGGCCTGATGACGTTGCCCACGTGACCCTCTTCGATACGATTTTCCGTTCCGGTTACGACGAACGCAGCCGCCTGCGCAACTGGCTCGAGACGCTGAAGTCCGAACCGCCGGAGATGTGTGCCAGGTCGCTGGAGGGGGCGCTCGAGCGGATGTGCCGGAGTGGCAGCTCGCGTCGGCGCCTGCGCGTGCTCGAGGCCCTCTTCCCATCGCTGGAATCCGTAGTGGCGCTGGCGACTCAGCGCCTGCGGGGCGCCCCTTTGCCACTGTCCGACGACGCCCGGCAGTTGCTCGACAGCACCAATACGCTGCTCAAGCACGCCGCCAGGCAATACACCCGCATTGCCGAGGAAGGCGGCAGCAAATGGAGCGGCGTGGGTTATGCGCAACAACGCATGCAGGCGATTCTACGGGCGCTTGCCTGCCACGCGTCGCGGCTCGAGCTGGGCTACTCGGTGCGCTACGTGGGTGCTACATCCGCCTGGCGTGCGCTGCATGCGCTGCACCGGCTCGGTACCAGCCAGTCGGTGAAAGCAACGCCTGAGCTCGACGCCCTCTACCTGCGTACCCTCGCCATCGCCCTGGCCGACCCCATCCGCCTTGATGCGCTGGAGTTGGCAATCGTTCGGACCTGCGCGTACCAGGCCACGCCACGCATACGCTTGCTGGATGTCGACACCTGTCCCGCGGCGGCGGAGTTGCGGCGCAACTGCTTTCTTTTTCATGCCGGTGCGGATGCGCGCCCGGCATCCCTGCTGCGTCTGGATCGCTACGCGAAGCGATCCGGTGACGTGGTTGCCGACCTCGCCAGCGCCCGCGACATGGTGGCGATGCAGCTCGAAGCCCTGGCGCGGGGGATTGCGCCGGCCACCCTCGGCTATCCCGCAAACGTCCCGGCCGATCGCACCACCAAGGTCTTGCAGCATGTGCTGAGATGTTGGGATGGCGGTTTCTCGCGGCGCTTCAGCCGCAAGGTGTTCTTCCCCCGGGGCGACGTGGTCGTCGGTTTCAGCCAGGTGTGCGCGTTTCTGCGTGATGCGGCGTTTCGCCGTCGCGCGGACGATCCGGTACCGGCCTCGGCCGGTGCCGAAGTCAGCGAGTGGAGCATCGCCAACGAAAGCGCCGACGGATTCGCGCTGTGCTATCGCCGGGGCAGCGCGATCACGCCTTTGGAAGGCGAACTGATAGGCCTGCGCTCGGCCGAGCATGCGGAACTGTTCGTCTGCGTGATCCGGCGCATCGAGAGTACCGCGTCGAATGGCCTGGAGATTGGTGTACGCAAGATTGGCGCAGGCGCGCGCAGCGTCGGGGTGTTCAAGCTCGATCCGCAACTGGGGGCGTCCGGTGCCGCGGTGGGTGTGCTGGTCACCCAGGCGCCGCGCGAACCGGGGGCGTTCGTGATGATCTTCCCCAGCGGCCTGGCCGAGGTCGGCACGCAGTTCAGGATTCCCGTCTTCGGCGCGAAGACGGTCATGGTGGCCACTGCCGTGACCGAGCGCTGCCGATCCGGCGACGTGGTGACGGTGCGCCGCGTCGGATAGCTTGCGAGCTTCTGCTCCGGCGTCCGCCGGCGTGCCAGGCCGGGCGCCACCCTCATCGATGCGCGTCGACGTCCTCATGAATGTCCTGGTCGATGTCGACTCGCAGCTTCGTCGATCGTCATGTGTGCTGAGGCGCATCCTCGACAACCAGACCACGACAAGGAGGTTTCATCATGAGCACGGTTCAACTGCACCGCGTGTTGCGTGCCACGCCCGAGCGCGTGTATCGCGCGTTCCTGGACCCGGATGCAATGGTCAAATGGCTGCCGCCCGATGGATTTACCGGCAAGGTGCATCACATGGATGCGCGCGTCGGCGGGCGCTACGAAATGTCGTTCACCCAGTTCTCCAGCGGCAAGTCGCACAAGTTCGGTGGCCAGTACCTTGAGCTGCGGCCAAACGAGTTGCTGCGCTATTCGGATGCATTCGCCGACCCGGGCTTGCCCGGCGAGATGATGACCACGGTTGCGCTGACAGCGGTATCCTGCGGTACCGAGTTGCGCGTGGTGCAGGCGGGCATCCCCGACGCGATTCCGGTCGAAGCCTGCTATGTCGGCTGGCAGGAGTCGCTGACCCTGCTCGCCCGCCTGGTCGAGCCGGACATTCCGGACTGAGAGCTTGTGAAGAAATCGTCGCGAGCAGAGCCGAGTGCAAGGCGCGAGCGAGCGAACGACGAGACATAGCAAATAGATAGGCGAGGAGTGAGCGAGTGAGTAACGCAGCAATCGGTTCGCGCAGCAGATTTATTCACAGGCTCTGAGTC
>JBKBMG010000117.1:0-3116 GCA_046295975.1 Rhodocyclaceae bacterium | reverse complement strand
GGGCCAACTACGGGGCGATCCACATCCCGCGCGTGGGCCAGGAGGTGATCGTCGATTTCGAGCACGGCGACCCGGACCGCCCCATCATCACCGGCCGCGTCTACAACGCCGAGCAGATGCCCCCCTGGGAGCTGCCCGCCAACAAGACCCAGTCGGGCATCCTCACCCGCTCGAGCACCGGCGGCGGCGCGGACAACGCCAACGCGATCCGCTTCGAGGACAGGAAGGGCGAGGAACAGGTGTGGATTCACGCCGAGAAGAACCTCGACACCAGCGTCGAGCACTGCGAGACCCATTCGGTGCAGGTCGATCGCACGAAATCCATTGGAAACAACGAAGTCAACACCATCGGCCGCGACCGCCAGACCGCGGTGCGCAACAACGACACCTTTCTGGTCGGGGTCGATCGCCATGATGCGGTCGGCAACGAGTACCTGATCGAGGCCGGCGAAAGAATCCGCATCGTCTGTGGCGAAACCGTCATCGAGATGACCAAGGACGGCCAGTTCAGCATCAAGTGCAAGAACTTCAACATCACCGCCGACGAAAGCGGCCAGATCAACACGCTGCAAAGCGTGCTCGATCTGAACATGGACAACCGCGCCGCCACCACCGGTCCGTTCGGTGACGGCGTCAAGAGCGGCATCGTCCAGGCCACCGAGTCGTTCTTCCAGAACAGCTCTTCAAACTGAACGCCGTCGCCGAGGCCATCCCATGAGCTACCGCTGCAACGAACTCAGCCTGCAACTGCCGGGCGTCCGCGTCATCGACCAGACGCTCAACATCCTCAAGCTCCCCGACCTCGGAAGCACCCTCATCATCAGCCGCGGGGCACTGGAGCCGGGTCAGACGCTGGAATCGGCCTTTGCCACGCAGATGGCCGCCCTGGCGCAATCCGCGCCCGACTTCCAGGAAGAACGCCGCGCCGCCATGCGCGTGGGCCATTCGGGCGACATTGATGCGATCGAGACCTACATCCGCTTTACCCAGGGCGAGGCCACGGTCCACCAATGGCAACTCGCCTGCCGCCGGCCCGGCGAAGACATCATGCTGGCGCTGAGCTACGCACGCACCACCCCGCTGGAAGCGCGGGACACCGAATTCTGCAACCGCATCAAGCAGTCGATCGAACTGACCGGCGTTTGACCGCTGCGTCAAGACACCACACACAGGTCCCCCATGAGCGAAGCATTCTGGGCCGCGCGCCTCGACGACCCCTTGTTGCACACCACCTGGCAAAGCGACGTGATCGGCGCCCTCGTTGAAGGCGCCACCTACGTCGGTATCGCCCTGGCTGCCGGCGCGGCCGTGGGCGGCGCCGTGGCCCTCACGGTGGGAACCGGGGGGGCGGCGGCAGGCGCCCTGGTGGCCGGGGCCACCGTAGCGGCGAGACTCGTCGCGCCGGCGGCCGTGGGCGGACTCGCCGGCGGCTGGATCAGCAAGATGAGCGAGGGCGTCGGCAGTTACTTCTCGCCCCCCACCGAGCAGGCCTGGATTCGCAGCGGCTCAAGCGACACCCATACCAACAGCAAGCTGGCCGCGCGCGCGGCCGGCGTGTTCCACCACGGCATTGCGCTACCCGAGGAGGCGCCCGACGAGCGCAGCTTCTTCGACCGCGCCACCGCCGCGGCCGCGGGGCTGTTCACCCTGGCCGGACTGTCCAGCTTCGCCTCCCAGATGTGGCGTCCCACGGTGGCCAGCGCCGACCCGCGCAGCGAGCCGCGCGATCTCGACATCATCGACTGCAGCAAGCACTCGCCCGAGCAGTTCCTCGCCCAGGGCTCCAAGATCGTCTTCATCAACAGCCAGCCAGCGGTGCGCTCGGGGGCGCTGTCCACCTGCGAGGCCAAGGTCATCGAGACCCCGCCCAAGGTTTCGCCGGACGTGCGCATCGGCGGCGAACTGGTAACGGTGCGCGACATCCGTTCGGGCAAGCACCCGGTCGCGCTGCTGGCGTCCATCGCCACCCTGGCCCTGCGCCCGTGCACGATCGTGCGCCAGTTTCCCTGCATGATCGCCAATGCCGCCGCCGCGGGCATCGTCGCGAGCGCCGTCTCACAGGCCGTCTCCAGCGGCCATCCGGTACATCTGGCCACGGGCGCAAAAACCCTGGGCGGGGAAGAGGAGCTCGACTTCACCGTGCCCGGCCTCATCCCCATCGCCTGGCAGCGTATCTACAACAGCCGCGACCAGCGCACGGGCGGGCTCTTCGGTGCCGGCTGGAGCGTGTCCTTCGAGGTGGCGCTACGCATCGAGTCGCGCGACGGCCTGGACTACGCGATCTACGTCGACGAGCAGGGGCGGGAGCTCGAAGTCGGCCATCTCACCCCCGGCGACGGCCTCTACAGCCCCGGCGAGGGGCTGGGTTTCCGGCGCAGTGCCGAGGGCATCTGGACGGTCGAGGACGACGCCGGCCTGATCCGGATGTTCGAGCCGCTGTCGCCCACCGAGCATCGCCTGCGCACCCTGAGCGACCGCAACGGCAACCGCCTGGTGCTGCACTACGACGAAGACGCCCGCCTGGCCGCGATCGCCGACGACGCCCACGCGAGCGCGATCGTGCTCTACTACGACGACCCCGCCCATGCGCGCCGGCCCAGCCACATCGAGCAAGTGGGCGAGGGCGACCAGCGGCGCCTGCTGGTGCGCTACCAGTACGATGCCGACGGCGACCTGGCCGTGGTCATCGACCCCCTCGGTCACGCACAGCGGCGCTTCGCCTACGACGCGGCACGCCGCATGGTCTCGCACGTGCTGCCCGACGGACTGGTCTGCCACTACGCCTGGCACCGCTTCGACGGCCCCGACGGCGCCGAGTGGCGTGTCGGCGCGCACTGGACGGAAGCCGACGGGCGGCAACTCGAACATTGGCGCTTCGATTACGCCTACGACCCGGCGCAGGCCACCGGCCGTACCCTGGTGCGCGACAGCCTGGGCCGCCACAGCAGCCGTGAGTGGAACCGGCAATACCAGGTCACCGCCCACACCGACGAGCTGGGCCACACCTGGCGCTTCGAATGGGACGACGAGCGCCTGCTGCTGGGCGCCACCGATCCGCAGGGCGGACAGTGGCGCTACACCTACGACGCCCATGGGCGCGAACTGACCGAAACCGA
>JBKBMG010000116.1:0-3290 GCA_046295975.1 Rhodocyclaceae bacterium | reverse complement strand
GCGTCCAGCCCTGCCCCAAGGGCTCGCCCGCGAGCCTGCCCTGGCGCAGCGAGTGGTAGTGGCGGACGAAGGGGCGCCCGGCAAACATGAAGTCGGGTTCGGCGCGGGACTTGTCTCCCGTACCCGGATGACATGGGTTCGAGTTGACCGCGCATGACGGGCGCTGGTTGAATCGAACGGAGATCGACGCTTGGGCCGTGCTGCGGCACAACCGGGGGTAATCCTCGATCTGTCCCGAGGCGGTGAAATTGCGCGGGCATTCGATGGTCTGGCGCTTGCGGATGGGGGCGCTGCCGATGGTGATCCGTCCCGTTACGTGATCATGCTGTTCCCAAGTGACCTGCCGACCCGACGGTGAATGAAAGATGAAATGAAGGACGCCAATGAGGCCAAAAGTGTTTCGGTCGAACCTCTCGGGTTGTTCCGGATAGGAGCCGACGACGCTTGGGTTCAGATTGGTGTAGTGATAAATGGAATTCCTGACTCCGATCTTTGCCCCTTTTTCCAGAAACCCATTAACTACGATTTGTTCTGACTTGCAGAACGCTCGCTGCCCCATAGCAGGGTCGTCCACCGCCAGATTGCCCGGGCAGTAGTTGTCGTCGTTGGCGCCAAATCCGAAGACAGGCGGAAGAAAGCGTGCGGGTGGCTGCGGAGCGACCCTGTACGAGAATCCGTTCGGACTGAACTCGTCCGTTCGTTGGAGGTAAGGACCAAGGTCCGGGTCCGATGCGCGCAAGGCCGCTTCAGCTTCCGCCAGGGTCCAGAAGCACCCGACCTGTGGGCCACGGTTCCAACTGGCGCAGTAGGTCTTGTCCGGTGGCGTGCCGCCGGCTTGGGACCAGGCCGGGCCGCAGAACAGCGTGAGCGCCGCCAATGCGAGCACGCGCCGAGCGTTCAGCCGACACGCGGCGGAGGGGAAAAATGCGTTGAGTGCTTGAGTCGGCATGCCGCGTCCAATGCCCTCCGAGGTGGCGCCAGGCCACCAGCCCCCACTGGTTGATCGCCCTGCCATGCCGGGAGATCGCGTGCCAGTGCAAGTTTGATCGGATGGGATATGTTATTGGAAAGCGGCGAGTCTATGCCGCGGGCAAGTAGCGCGTCAAGCGGCGGCGGTGTGGCAAGGTGTGCGGCCTTGTAGCGTGCTTGCGGACTTGAAGGTGGGGCTTAATCCGCCAGTGCGCGGTCGAGAATTTCGCCGAAGGGGGCGGCGCGCATGAAGCCGACTACGCGCAGGCCGTCGCGTTCGGTGCCGTCGGGGGTGAAGAAGATGATGCCGGGTGGGCCGAACAGGTTGAAGCGCTTGAGCAAGGCCTTGTGCTCGTCGTTGTTGGCGGTGACGTCGGCCTTGAGCAGCAGCATGTTTTGCATGCGTGCGGCAACCTGGGGGTTGGTGAAGGTGTAGCGCTCCATTTCCTTGCAGGACACGCACCAGTCGGCATAGAAGTCGAGCATGACCGGCCGGCCGGCGGTGGCGAGGCGGGTGTCGAGGTCGGCGAGGGAGGCGATGCGTTCAAAGCGCGGGGCGGCGGCCTGGGGGGCGGCGTCGGCGGCGCGCAGGACGGCGAGCGGTTGCAGCGGGTCACGCGAGCCGGCGAGGGCGCCGATCAGCATGGCGGCGCCGCTGATCAGCATGACCACGCCCACGCCCTTCCAGAAGCGGTGCCAGCCCTTGGCGTGGGACGGCAAGGGGTCGAGGGCGTGGAGGTAGATGCCGGAAAACACCAGTAGTGCGGCCCACGCGAGCATGCCGGCGACTTCCGGCACGACCGGCATGAGCAGCCACACGGCCACCGCCAGCAGCATGACGCCGAAGGCTTTCTTGACGCCCTCCATCCACGGGCCGACCCGTGGCAGTACCGAGCGGGTGGCCACGCCGACCGCGATCAGCGGCGCGCCCATGCCCAGCGCCATGACGAACAGTGCCAGGCCGCCCAGCGCGGCGTCGCCGGTCTGGGCGATGTAGAGCAGGGCGCCGGCGAGCGGCGCGGCGACGCAGGGACCGACGATGAGTGCCGACAGTACGCCCATCACCGCGACGCCGCCAAGCTGGCCGCCGCGCTGGTGGCTGGCGCTGGCGCTCAGTCGGGTTTGCAGTGCGGTGGGCAGTTGCAGTTCGTAGAAGCCGAACATCGACAGCGCCAGCGCCACGAAGACCAGGGCGAAGCCGCCCAGCACCCAGACGTTTTGCAGCGCGGTGGTGAGCAGCGTGCCCGACAGTCCGGCTGCGACCCCCGCCAGGGCGTAGGTGAGGGCCATGCCGAATACGTAGGCGAGCGACAGTGCGAGCGCCCGGCCGCGGCTGATGTGATGGCCCTGGCCGACGATGATGCCGGACAGGATGGGGATCATCGGGAAGGTGCACGGCGTGAAGGCGAGCAGCAGGCCGAAACCGAAAAAGCTGGCAAGCACCAGTGCGACGCTGGCGTCGCGCAGCAGCCCGGCGATGCGGCCGCTTTCGTCGCCCGAGGTGGTGGCCGAGGTGGACAGGGATGCTGTGGTCGCTCCGCCGCCACCCGACAAGGCCCGGTCGAGCAGACTCGAGGTGGATGTGGACAGGGCTGCGAGGTCGATGCTGACGGTCTGATCCTGCGGCGGATAGCAGATGCCGCCGTCCCAGCAGCCCTGGTAGCCGATCACCAGGTCGAAGCGCTGTTCGCCTGGGGGCAGGGCGACCGGCAGCAGGATGCTGACGCTGTCGCGATAGGTTTCGACGGCACCGAAGAACTCGTCCTGGTGGATCTTGCCGGGGAGGCGCTGCGGGTCGCCCAGCGCGGCATGCTCGGGTTGGGCGCGGAAGTGGAATTTGTCGCCGTACAGGTAGTAGTTCTTGCGGATCTTGAAGGTGACCTCAACCGCGTCGTCGGAGACGTTGCGGGTGCTCAGAAGGAAGGCCTTTTCCGGTGCCACCGGGTCCGCGAAGGCCGGCCAGGCCGTCAGCGCGAGCAGGCAGGCAAGCAGCACCGCGAGGAAGCCGGGCAGGTGGCGGGGAGAGCGGGGCAGGGCGAACGGGGTGGTCATGGGCAAGGCCTGGCAGGCGCGGGTGCGGCGAGAAGGTGGATGGATGCAGGGCCGAAGTGGGTGGAAGTCGGGTCGATGTTGGGTCGATGTCTGGGCGAAGCTGGGTGGGGAGCGGTGCGCTGCGGTGTGCAGCGTTGTGCCGGGGTTCGACCCATCCCATTCCACACAACTCATAACGCATAACTCTGACGGATTTTCTCAAGCCCCCTGACGAAGCTACTGAGCCTGGCGAAGCCCTGCCACAGCGTCTTGACGCCCGGCTCCCCGTC
>JBKBMG010000115.1:0-3651 GCA_046295975.1 Rhodocyclaceae bacterium | reverse complement strand
ACTCAACGTCCAGAAGTTCGTCCCCGAACGCCATCGACCTCGAACCCCGCGCAACAAGCCTCACAAGTTCCATGCTTACAAGCCTGCTGTATGATCAATGCCTAAGTTGAGAGGATTGGGGTCGTCCCGGGGCGGCGAGCTTGGCAGTCCTTCCGCTTGTATGTTCCTGGCGCGCGTTTGCCCCTGGTCCGTGCATCCGCGACAATCGGGTCTGGCTCATTTCACCGCACACCGGCCCCACACATGCTCGATCGACTCCGCTTCGCCTACCGCGTCGTCCGCGACGCCATCCGGATCTGGCTGGAGGCCAACGCCTTTGTGTTCGCGGCGGCGCTGGCATTCTTCACGGTGTTTTCGGTGGCGCCGGTGGTGATCATTGCCGTCACCCTCGTGGGCCTGGTGCTGGGCGAGGACGCCGCCGCCGGGGAGATCGCCCTGCAGTTGCAGGACGCGCTGGGGCCACAGGCGGCCGAAGCGGTGCAGACCGCGGTGGCGAGCAGCCAGATCGATCAGAGTGGGCTCATGCCGACGCTGATCGGCATCGGCGCGATGGTGTTTGGCGCCACCACCGTGTTCGCGCAGATGCAGATCTCGCTCAACGCCATCTGGGGCGTGGCGCCCAAGCCCACCCGCAGCAGCGTGTTCATCTTCATCAAGAACCGCGTGCTGTCGCTCACCGTGGTCTTGGTGATCGGCTTCGTGCTGCTGGTGTCGATGCTGCTTGGGCTGATGCTGAGGATGGTGGTGGTGTTCGCCAACGACTGGATTCCGGTGCCCGGCGTGGTGATGCTGGGGTTGGAGGCGGTGGTCTCGTTTGCAGTGGTGGTGCTGCTGTTCGCGGCGATCTTCCGGGTGCTGCCGGACGTGGTGCTGGCCTGGCGGGACGTGCTGACCGGCGCGGTGGTGACGGCGGTGCTGTTCTCTGTCGGGCGGGCTTTGATCGGCTTTTATCTCGCCAATACCGCCACCGCGTCCACCTACGGCGCGGCCGGCTCGCTGGTGTTGTTGCTGTTATGGGTGAATTACTCGGCCCTGATCCTGTTGTTCGGCGCGGCCTTGACTCGTGCTCACGTGCAGGCGCGCGGCCTGCCGGTGCGGCCACGGGTGACGGCGGTGTGCGTGCATCGCGAACTGGTGGAGGACGGGCCGCCGGCCTGAAACCATGGCACCGGCAGCGGGCGGGCTATCAGCCAGCAGGTTCGAATAGTTCGCGCAAGCGCTCGGGCGGTCGGGCCACCACGGCGCGCGATCCCACCACCACGATGGGGCGCTCGATGAGTATGGGGTGGGCGGCGAGCGCCTCCAGCCATTCCTCGTCGCCGAGCGTCAGGCCGGCGTATTGGGCCTTGAATACCGCCTCGCCGCGTCGCACCAACTCGCCCGGGCGGATTCCCAGGGCCGCGACCAGCGCCCGCAGTTCATCCTTGTCCGGCGGGTTGTCGAGGTAGTGTCGCACCTCGGCCTGAACGCCGAGTTCCTCCAGCAGCGCGCAGGCGCCGCGACTCTTTGAGCAGCGAGGGTTGTGGTAGATGCGGACGGGCTGGGTCATTGCGCAGCGAGCTCCTCTGGCAGGTAGCGGTAGTGGCCGGTGATGCGGTAGTCGAAAAGCATGTCCTCCAGCATCGGGCCGGCACCGATGTTGTGCATGATCATCGGGCGGCCCGAAACCGGGTGGATGACGTCGGTGACGATGCCGATATGCGGCAGGTTGCCCGGCAGCATCCAGGTGACGAGATGCCCCGGCGCGTAATCCGCCGGATCGGCGCTGACCGGCAGTGTCACGCCGTGGCGGCCGAAGTAAGCCTGCAGGTTTGGCACGCGGCGGTGGTCGATATTCCTGTCCGGCCGCGAGAGTCCCCAGTTGCGGCGCGACGGATAGGCGTCGAAATGGCGGCGCATGTCCTCGTGCACCCGCTGCTGCAGGTCGATGCCGAGCTGGCGGTAGCTGCGGATGATCTCGTCGGTGCACACCCCGATTTCGGCTGGTACGTCGCCATTGGGGTAGGGAATCGACAGATAGCGTCCGTCGTAGCGCACGGTGTGCTGGGTGCGCTCCAGGGCCGCCGCAACCAGCCGCGCTGCCGGGGCGGGTGCTTCGGTGGGGGCAGGCTGTTCGGCATGGGCGGGGAGGACGACAAGGGCCAGTGCGATGGCGGCGGTCACGCCAGCGACGAAACGGACGATGCTGTTCGCCCGGGGCGTGTCGAAGTACGTCGCTTGAAGTGCCCCCGCCCGAAGCTCAACCGGCTCGGATCGGGCGGTATTCACCTGCCGCGTTGATCGTAGCGGTTTCATGCGAATGGCGGAGGGGGGAACGAGCGTGTGCGTCATACGGAACCTTTGAACCTAGCAACCTCAGTTGGACGTGTCCGAGTGTGCGTCTGGGGCGTCGTCAGGCAAGGCGCGACGACGCGGCATGGTTGTTCCCTGCAAGGAGGCGCAACGCAGCCAGGCGGCGCACCAGGCGTGCAATCGGGCGCGTAGCGGGCTCACCCGTTGGGTGACCGTAGTCGAAGCTGTGTAGCCCACGCTATGTAAGGCACTCAAGATCATGGAGAGCGGTCAACTGAGGTTTCTAGGTTGAATAGGGCACGCTGCCCGGCAGGCGGGCGGCGTAGCGTATCGAGTCTCATGCGGCAGGCTGTGACAGGTGCCTGGAGCATCTGGCGTGAATCGGTCCAGCCTGATAGCGCACCTCATTGTGGATCAAACGGCAGGGCGCTGGGGACGGACAGTGTTCTGAGACCCTGTGGCGTATCGATGTATGCAAGCAGGTGGGCCGAGGCGCCCGTTTCGGTCGGCAGCACGAAGACCGGCGCATCGAGTTCGAGCGAGGCAAGCAGGCGCGAGACGCGATCCGGGTTGGGGTGAACGATCTCCAGTCTGACGAGCGAAAGCCCCTTGTCCTCCAGTCGGGTGGCGGGATGAACATCGCCGTGCCACTGGATGAGGGCGGGGGCGCAACCATCGAGCGGGACCGAGCCGTCCGCTGGAATGGTAATGAGCCAGTCGAGCGCGCCACGGCTCATGGGTTCGACATTCCCCAGCGCTTCGGCGGCGGCAGATACCGCGTCGTGGATATTCGACGTGCGCACGACCCAGGTGGACAGGGACGGATGAGACTGCGGACCCAGGTCGTCGAGCGCGAACCATCGGGGGCGGGCGGGTGGGCTGGCCGCCGGGTTCGGCGCGATCACTTCGAGAAAGCGGGCGTCACCGAGGCGAAGCAGCAGATTGTGGGTCGCCATGCGCGGATGCTCGCCACCGACCTGGGGCGCGACACCCAGCGCCTCGGAGACGAACGCGGCGCCCGCTTCAAGCGAGAACGCCGTCACGGTGATGTGATCGAGTAAGGAATGCGACATGGCAGGTTCTCCAATACCTGGATTCAGCGGGGGCGAACCATCGGGCTTGTTCATGTGGCGAGCGTCTCGATGTTCGCGGTCGAGTGCCACAGAGAGACCACAGAGGATTGCCGAGGGCGTCGATCATTGCTGCGCGCTGAGCGTATGTCCCGAGTCGTTCATCGACTCAGAGCCTGTGAATAAATCTGCTGCGCGAACCGATTGCTGCGTTACTCACTCGCTCACTCCTCGCCTATCTATCTGATATGTCTCGTCGTTCGCTCGCTCGCGCCTTGCACTCGGCCCT
>JBKBMG010000114.1:0-3716 GCA_046295975.1 Rhodocyclaceae bacterium | reverse complement strand
GGCCGCCAGCCGGCTTGCGAAAGGTTCAGACAACGAGTAAAAACCACCCGTCCTGTCATCTCCCACTGGGGGAATTTGACCTGGCCACAGATGGAGGAATTTGAAGTGGCCGCCGGGGCAGACGCTGAAAAGAAGGTCAACTGGAAGGCAACAAAGTACTGGATTCTTATCGGAGGGGCAAAGCTGGATCGCGGCTATACTGTGGAAGGGCTTTGCGTTACTTACATGCCGCGCGCGCTTGGGGGCTCTCCAGCCGCGGACACGCTGCAACAGCGGGCTCGCTTCTTTGGTTACAAGAAGGCGTATCTTGGCCTCTGCCGGGTCTTCGTTCAGACAGGCGTGAAGAATGCGTTCACCGCCTATGTTGAGCACGAGGACTTCGTACGTGAAGCCCTTGCGGAGTGCCGAGGCAAACCGCTACGCGAATGGCGCCGCGACTTCATCTTGACGCAGATGCTCAAGCCAACACGGCCAAACGTCGTCGGCATTGGCACTCGCCGGGTCTTGGTTGAGGAATGGATGGTTCCCAAGGTACTCCAGAGGGATGCTGCAGCGGTGGCCGCCAATCGCTCGTTGTTGGACGAGGTCAACACGCAGTGGAGCAAAAGCTATTTTCGAGTCAACGCCGCGACGGTCCCTCACCTTGCACCTGCGAAGGGAGCGTCTCCGAACGACCTCATCGAGGGTGTTCCCCTGGCTACAGTCATCGTCGACTTCTTGTTGAGGATCGAGGTAAAGGACCCTGGCGACGCAGAGCAGCACAGCGCAATGCTCGTTGCGCTGGGCAGCCTCTTGGCACGGGAACCATCTCTGTTGGTGGACGTGTTCTTGATGAACCGGTTGACGCCGAACTATCGGAGCCGGGAAGCAACGGCAACATTGGCAGCAAGTCACCCTTTCGCACCGATCAACCAGTACTTCAGCCAGAGCGCCAACACGGTCAATGACAGAAGCTTCTTCACTCCTGACCGAATCTCTCTCCAGCTTCGGTGCTTCGACCTCGGTTACCATCAGCGAGACCAGACGAAGGCAGACATCCGCGGAGTCACTTGGTACGCACTGTATGTCCCGAAGCGTATGAAGAAGGACCTGGTAGTTGAAGAGCGTAACTGATGGACCTCTACGACACCTTCACGGGGCTCGCTCGCGCGACATCCGAAGCAGACTTCTCCGCTGTAGGCCTGAGCATGTATCGCAGCGACTTCCTTTCGAAGACGCTCGATGGCGCGCCAGTCTTTCTCCTACATGATGCGGGAACTGTCGAGTTCACACCAGGGATGTCGCTGAAGAACATCAGCGTACAATACCACGTGACTCAATGCCGTTTAGTTAAGCCACCGCCTTGTAAGCGAGCGGATATCGACACCGCGCTCGCTTGAAGTCACGTGGATAGCTTCGTTCGGGTCGTATCGACTCGGCTTCGGAGCTCATCCGCTGCAAGAGCGCGCCGATCAACCGAACTCCGGTGCTTGCGAGCAGAAGGCGCGGCAAGGTCTTTCGCAGTAGTGCCAAGGCGAAGTGTCGGTTGGTCTGGTAGCGGTGCTGTCGATGCGCCGTGTCGCGCGCGATACGCCGGTCGGCCTCGAGTACGAAGAGATTCGTCAGATTCAGCAGCAACACCCGGGCATGGAAATCCTGCTCGACGGCCAGCGCACTCTTGCCGGAGAAATTCTCGACCGTCAGGCGCGCCTTGATCTGCTTGAATGCCTCTTCGACGCCCCAGCGGCGATCATACAAGTCCGTGAAGAGATGATGCGGATAGCGTTGGGCATCGAGCAGTGAGGTGACCAGATACTCGTGCTCGCCATTGGGCAGCTTGACCCGCAGCACGCGCAGCCGCAGGCTCGTGCATTGGACGCCGAACTCGGCACACACGCGTTGCGCACGCCTGGAAAGCGGTGCCACGTAACACAACTCGCGGGTCTGGTTGAGCAACAGATCGAACGCACGCGACCATTGCCCCTCGTCCAGCCGTGCGCAAAAGTGCGCGCCACGCGCGCGTACCAGCGCAAACAACCACAAGGCCGGATAGCCACGGTCGAACAACAACAAGTCATCGTCATTGAACGCATCGAGTTGCTGCGCGAACAGTACCCGTTCGCCCTGCTTCCAGGGCGCCAGCGCAGCGCTGACGACCACCCGGTTCAAGACATCGAAGGCAAACGAAACACGGGCCAGCGGACGCAGGCCGTTACCATGGTGCAGGCCGCCAAAGGCCTTGGCCAGCTCCGCAAAGGCGTGCAGATGCAAACTCGAGCCATCGATAGCCAGCAACCTGTGGCCCATCCATCGGGCCAGACGTGCGCCCTCATCGGCTTGGCGCAGCAGCCCCTCGTTGAGCGCGATCAACGCCGAGGCCTTGAGCTTGACCCGAGCCTGTGAGATCGCCCCCTTGGTCACGGCGGTGAAGCGTCCGTGACACAGGTCATCGAGCAGGCGTTGCAGAGACTGACGCATCGAACTTTGGAAGTTGAGCAACAGCCAGGTCACGACGGTTGCGAAAGGCAGCGCACGGGTACGGGTAAAGTCCTGCGGGCGTTGGCGGTGAGCGGCGATGAATTCAGGATCGGTGAGAGTGTGACGCAGGAAACCGCTCAAACTGGCATAGAACTTGCAAGGTCAGTCGCATCTGTTTACCTTGAAGATCAATGGGTTAGTGCGCACATTGTAGCATCACGAACGGTGCGTCGGGCACTGCTGAAGCTGGCTTGGGGCTAAACTAAACGGCATTGAATGTGACACGAGCAATATTAATCTTGTTGGCTCTAGCAGGTGGACTGCTAGTCTTCGGGAGCGGCCTATGGTGGTTGAGTTTGAGTGACATGGAGAGATGGCTGGTCGCTAACCGGAGCGCCCTTGATTCGCATGCCTCTGCTCTGCTTCATGGCAACGCTCCGGATGTCCCAAATGTTTTAGTTGATGCAACAGTAAGTTCGAGCAATGGGGTCGTAGTTGTTTCGTTTCACGAAGACCGTTCACGACTACTGGTCTTTGTGTCTTCAGAAGAAAGTATGAATCAGTTCGTAGAGGAAAATCCGAGAGTGATTCTGCGTGCGCTGTCTTATGGATGGTTTGAGGCAACTATCACTTACGAATGAGCCTTTTGCAAAACTCCTGCGCATCCCCGGCGCACCGCGATGCCGATTGCATGTGAGGCGATTTTTCTTCCCGCAGAGGAACAATCTGCGCCACGGCCCGCACGTCCACACTTACCGGTTCGATGCCGCCGGCAATCTCGTCGAGCAACACCGCCCCGACGGCACCCGTCTCTTCCTCGGCTACGACGGCGCCCATCGCCTGGTCGCGCTCACCCGCCACCGCCCCGACGGCACCCTCATCCGCGCCGCCTACACCTACGACGCGCTGTCGCGCCGCATCGCCAAGGCCGTCATCCTCCCCGACGGCCACGCACGCACCACCCGCTACGGCTGGGACGGCGAACGCCTGGTGGGCGAGGACGATGGCGAGCGCACCACCACCATCGTCTACGAACCCACACTCACGGTCGGCGACATACACCAGGCGCGTGGCAGGCAGCTGCCCGGCACGCTCGGCCACGCGCTCGTAGCCCTCGATCCAGCGCCGACTCTCGACCATGTCGAGCGGACGCGCCCACATCCAGGTGTCGAGAATGCCCAGTGGCAAGCGCTGCGGGCTCACCGCGTAGGTCGGATGCAGGTACATGCCCCGTTGCGCTTCATAGGACAGCTCCCCCA
>JBKBMG010000113.1:0-3857 GCA_046295975.1 Rhodocyclaceae bacterium | reverse complement strand
CATCGCCAGCCAGCAACTGCTGCGACTGGAGGTGGCGATGTGCTCGCGTCGCCGCTGGACGCCCGATCTGTTCCGCATGTTCCTGGCCGAGCACCCGCTGGTGCGCCACATCGTGCACCGCTTGGTCTGGGGCGTGTACGACCTGCCCGATGGCGGCAACTTCGGTGGCGCGCTCACCGCCTGCTTCCGCGTGGCCGAAGACGGCAGTTTCACCAACGCCGAGGACGACGCCTTCGCACTGCCCGAAGGCCAGAATCTGCGCATCGGCGTGCCGCACGCGCTGGAGATCCCGCCCGCCGACGCGGCCGCCTTCGGCCAGGTTTTCGCCGACTACGAACTGCTCCAGCCCTTCGCCCAGATCGGTCGCGACACCTACACCCTGGACGAGGCCGAATTGAGCAGAGACAAGCTCGAGCGCTGGAAAAACGTGGACGTGCCCACCGGTCGCGTGCTCGGTCTCGTCAACAAGGGCTGGCGCCGCGGCCAGGCGCAGGACGGCGGAGGCATCTGGTACTTCACCAAGCCACTGGGCAACGGCAAGGTCATCGAACTGAACCTGGATCCGGGCATCATCGTGGGCATGGTCGACGAATACCCCGAGCAGACCCTGGGCGACGTGCTGGTAGGCAAGCCCTCGACCTGGGGCGACATGCAAAACCCCGAACCCTTCGGCACGCTCGACCCCATTGCCGCCAGCGAGCTGATCCGCGATATGGAAGCGCTGCGGGCCTGAGCGTGCAAATACGCTCAGGATAGCGGACGTTTCTCACAGGTATTCGCGTAGCCCAGTCAAACCCTCAGTCGACTTGCAGGACAAGGGCAGTATTCATGCGTCGTTTTGAACTCGTGGGAGGAAGCTCGAACAAGTTCTGGGAGATCGAGCAAACCGACGATCTAACCCTCGAAATCCGCTGGGGTCGCATCGGTACAGCCGGCCAGGGCCAGACCAAGGCCTTTGCCAGTGTGGAGCAGACCACGGCGGCGATGGAGAAGCTGATCAAGGAAAAGACCGGCAAAGGCTATGCCGAGGTCGAAGCCACGGCCGGCAACAGCGTCGAACGTGGCGCTGCGACACCGTTGCCAAAATCAGTCGGTACCGCTCCGGAAGCGCCACCAGAAACTCTGGACGCCCAATGCGATCGGGCGTTCGAGGCGGTTCGGCTGCAGATTGCCGAGGGCCGGCTGGTGCCGGGCGACAGCATGACCTTGGCACAGCTCAAGAAACGCTTCGGAATCAGCGACCAAGGCGCAGCGATGGCGCTTGCTCGGCTTGAAAAATATGGGCTGCTCTACGTTTCAGGCACTTACGCCGAAGTGGAAGACGACACCCAGGAGCTGGCCCAAACCCTGGTTGCACCCACCCGACGCCCTCCGGCAGCAGCACGACTGGCCAGCGATAGCCCAGAGCAGCGCGATAGCCTTGACCTGCCGCCCTGGCTGCAGCGGGGAGAGCCACTCAGACTCGATGATGCCCGCGATTGGGCCTTTGCATCCCGGCGCAATCCGAAACCGATTGATGTCGCCGAGTTCGCTTTGAACTGGCAGAAGGTGCGCGGTACGCTTTTACAATATTTGGCGCTCCGAAATTGGTCCATGTTGCCCGAACCCGAAGCGCCGGAAGCCGAGTTGTGTTCAGCATATCGCGCCATTGTCCAGCAACGGCTCTGCATCGATGCCGGCGAGTTTCAGGACAAGTTGCAAGCCGGGTTGCAGCGCATCGCCGACCGACTCTTCCTGGAAACGCCCGACGCGGACCCGGAAGCCGACACCTTGCTGTTGGTGTTGATACTGACGAGCTTTTCGGAGAGTGAGGAGCTCTCCCACGCCGCCATCGACTTTCTAGTTCAGCAGTACGGCCTTGTAGGCTCGATGGAGTTGTTCCTGGCCGCACAGCGCATCCAGTTGAACACAGAAAGCACGGCATCCATATATTCCAACCTCGTCGATGGACCGCTCGGCGGCCGAAATTCAGATCCGCTCAACCACTACGAGGAACGGCTTCGAGGCCATCTCGCGTTGGCACCTCAGGAACATTGGCAAGCGTGTGCAGAACGAGCAGAGGCTGCACTACCCGGCTTACACCCGTCCCGTCAGCCGCTGGTGGCGCTGTTGTTTCCTGACCGGCCTGCACTTGCAAGCGCGCTGGTGCCTCACTTGATCGCGTTGGCAAGGCCTCCACATTCACTCGAATGGCTGTTGCTGATTGCCATCGACCCTGAGGCAACTGCGGCCATTGTTGATAGGTTCCGGCATACCTTGAGCTACTTTTTGTCAAAGGATCATGTCGCCGAGACCCTCCTCATCCAGCGCGGTCTAGATGCGGTGGAAATACTCAAGCATGGCGCGCAGCAGGAATGGGCCGGCGATGCCTTGGCATGTATCGGTAC
Source organism: Rhodocyclaceae bacterium (assembly GCA_046295975.1). GTDB lineage: Bacteria > Pseudomonadota > Gammaproteobacteria > Burkholderiales > Rhodocyclaceae > UBA2357. The sequence goes on along the minus strand of JBKBMG010000113.1, from coordinate 1,470 downwards.
TCCCGAAGCCGTAAAGGCTCTGGCCAGCGTTGTCCGCGACTCCAAGGAGGCGCGGGCCCTACTGGCACTCGCAGCCAATCGCTGGCCTGAGGCCGCGGCTGCCGCTCTTGCGCAACTTGTCGCCGTGGGAGGCAAAGAGGCCTGCTACTTTCAGCCAGCACTTACACGCGTGCTTGACGCACATCCAGCTGTGGCGGATACGCTACGTCCGTGGTTAAGCGGAACCGCGCGAAACGTCGTCGACCGGCAACTTGCGTTGCTTGCAGGACCGACGGAAGTCGCAAGGGCAGATGAACTGCCGGATGTACTCAAGAACCCGCCGTGGCACCAAAAGCACCACAAGCAAACGCCAAGGCCGGTGACCCTCAAGGCGCTGGAGACCGTGCCGATCGAGCAATGGGACGCTGATGCGCGTCAATCTGCACTCCTGATCCCCAGCGCGATGCAGACTCGATATGCTCAGCTCCGGGCCGGGCAAGGCGACCTTCTCGACGCGCTGGGCATGAACATCGAGCAGGTACTGGGCAAGGCCCCCATGGGAGCGGAGAAGCAACGTTGGATGAGCACTCTTGCCGAAGTCCGCGCCCGTAGCACTGCCGCCATAGAGCGGGGAGACATCCACGCGCTGCTGAACGCGTGGACGGAGGTACACGAGCTCCGGAAGCATTGCGACAACCTTTACGGGTACTGGATGGATGCCGAATCAATCACCTTGCTGCCATATGCGCTGGCTGCCCCCTTCTGGAATGCTGTCGCCGACAAGGTCCATATCTGGCGTCTCGATTTCCTCATGGCCACGCTTGGTATCGCGGCATTGCCCGGCTTCCTGACTATCGTTCGAAACCAGCCCCTCGACCACCTGACCCTTTCACTCAACTTCGGCGCAGTCGAACTAGCCCTGCCGGCCGCTCGCGCCTTCGCCAAGCTCAAGAGCGTGCGCGACACCGGCCGCCAATGGCTGCTCAAGTTCCCGGAGCACGCCGCCTGCGGCCTGATCGCCCCCGCCCTGGGCAAGGCCGGCGAAGCGCGCGACTGCGCGGGTTCGGCGCTGCGCCTGATGCAGGCCAACGGGCATGCCGATCTGCTGCTCGAGGTCGCGCGCCGCTACGACGATCCCGCAGTCGTCGACGCCTTGCGCGCGGTACTCGAGGAAAGCCCCCTCGACCGCTTCCCCACCAAGCTCGGCAAACTGCCGGCGTGGTGGCAACCCCGTGGCTGGCGGCGCCCGGTGCTGCTCAACGGCAAGGCACTACCCGACCCGGCGCTGGATCACCTGGGGCAGATGCTCGGCTTTCCCACCAACGAAGAGGTCTATGCCGGTATCGCAGTCGTGAAGGAAGCCTGCTCGGGCGAATCGCTTGCGGACTTCGCCTGGGATGTCTTCACCGCCTGGCTGGAGGCCGGCGGACCGAGCAAGGAGGCTTGGGGCCTGAGTGCGCTCGGGCTGCTCGGCAACGACGACACCGCCCG
>JBKBMG010000112.1:0-4525 GCA_046295975.1 Rhodocyclaceae bacterium | reverse complement strand
AACCCCTCGTTGCTGCATCGATGAATCTCGTTACGTTCGTCCATCGTCAACTGGTTGTAGTGTTTTCCCATGCGCACACCCTACCAAATTCAGGGTGTTGCACTTCATTCTGGAGCCCGCCAAGTCCCTCCTCATCGTATTTGGCGAGTTCATTGATGCAGAAGACTTCGAGGACGATGACGTGGAAGTTGAACAGGGTGAAGACGATGTCGAGTATGACGAATCTGAGCCGACGTTTGACCTTGAGAAAGAGGCGGCCGATGCGCGGGCGTTTCTTGAGCAGATTCACCCCGCATGGCCCGGCTGGACCTTGCGTTGGGACCAGCGCGGCGCAGATGCCTTCTCTGATCATCTTCGCGCCAGGAGCCTAACAACGATAGCAACACCAGCCCCATCGCATCCGGACGACTGCCTACTGATCGAACTGGCGCCAGGTGCGGCCTAACGAATGAATTGAGGTTCTGCTGCACCAGGTGTTAACGCTGGTGCCGCGTGACGCAACGAGATCGAGAACTTATGTCCTATCAAACTGCGGTCCTGCTGGGGGCATCCGGCTCAGTCGGACAAGCTCTGCTAGCCGAAATAGTGGGTAGCAGCTTTGATCGCATCATCGTCATTGCGCGACGGCCACTCGCCCGGCCATTGGACGCGAAAGTAAGGGAAGTGCTGGTACCAACCATGAGTCCCGAGAACCTTCGCCAGATAGTCGTAGACACCTTGACCCACAGCGATGGGCCTGCGGTCGGTTTCAGCGTACTGGGCGTCGGTGCCGGGACCGCCAAACTTACTTTGGAGGAACATCGTGCGATTGATGTCAATCTCAACGCCGCTTTCGCTCGAGGTTTGAACGATTCTGGAAAGGTTCGACATCTGGCGTTTATGTCCGCAGCAGGAGCGGATATCAACGCCAAAACCTCCGGTTCCGGTGCACCTGGACTGGCTCGTTACTCACGGGTCAAAGGTGAGGCTGAAGTGGCGGTTGTGGAGCAAGGTCCATCGATCGTGAGTATCTTTCGACCAGCTTTGATAGTGGGCTCGCAACATACACCCAAGCTGCTCTCGGTCTTTCTGCAACTGCTCGCACCGCTCACGCCTTCGAAGTTCCGGCCAATTCAGACGACGCAAATCGCCAGGGCGATGGTGGCTGTCGGCCAGCGGGCGCCAGCTCAAGGCGCGGTCTATCACTATCCCGAAATGCTGGCGCTGATCTCAGGTGTATGAATCACTTGAGTTTTCAGTGCTCGCCACGTGCGGCCTAACGGCCAAGGTTCTGCGTACATGCTAAACGAGTTCTTGTCGCCCGCTCTGGCCATAGCACTATCGGCCTACACCGTTGGTGTTGCCAGCCCCGGGCCCAGCAACATGGCCATCATGGCCACCGCCATGTCGCAGGGCCGCCGCCAGGCTCTGGCACTTGCCGCCGGTGTCGTGTGCGGCTCGCTCGTATGGGGCTTGGCTGCCGCACTCGGGCTTTCCGAGCTCATGCGCTCGTACTCAGGGGCGTTGGTAGCGCTCAAGGTTCTTGGTGGCTTGTACCTGTTGTATCTCTCCGCGAGAGCGGCTCGCGCTGCCTTGACCCCCCACCAGCACCTGTCCGGGCCCACGCATTGCATCAGCGGTGGATCAAAGTGGCGCGCGTTTACGGGTGGTCTGGCGATGCACATCACGAATCCGAAGGCCATTTTCGTTTGGCTGTCGATCGTCGCCCTTGCCCTTCCGTCTGCGGCAAGCCGCGACCATGCCCTCGGCGTCGTTGCGTCTTGCGCCGTCATCGGTGCGCTCGTCTTCTTTGGGTACGCCTTGGCCTTCTCCACCGAAGTTGCCCGTTCCATCTACGCCAGGGCTCACCGGTGGTTTAACGCAACACTCAGTGCGGTGTTTGCCGTCGCAGGCGTCAGGCTCTTGCTTTCACGCAGTGCGACCTGACCGTTCGCTTGAGCCGCTTCGCACCCACCTGGCATTTGGCCTGCGGGGCGCGACTCCTCATCGGTCGCCTTGCGGTCCAGACGCCACATCGGTGGTCGAGCTCCATCATTTACCGTAAGGCGGCGCAGTCGGGGTCGTTGGGGTCGTCCACCTATTTAGAGAGCACTATGTTCAGCCATGTCACCGTTGGAACCAACAATCTTGCGCGAGCTGCGGCGTTCTACGACGCGATCCTCCTCCCTATCGGCTTGCGTCGTCGCCAAGTAGTGCCAGACGGTGGACCGGAAGCGGCGTGCTGGGTCTCGCCTAACGCCAAACTCCCTCGCTTTTACGTCTACATGCCGTTCAATTGCGAGGCGGCGACGGCAGGCAACGGCAGCATGGTCGCCTTCCTGGCGCCGAATCCAGAAGGAGTGCGCAAAGCTTACTTCGCGGGCCTCGAAGCGGGCGGAAAAGACGAGGGCCCTCCCGGCGAGCGCATCAACTACGGTGTAGGCTACTACGGGGCATACCTGCGCGACCCAGATGGCAACAAGGTTCACATCGCTCATCGCGGTGACCTGTCGGAATGAAGGTGTGGCCCAGCGACACAGCAAGGGCGGTCGGGGGGAAGAACTTTAGTCCGCACAGATCGAGCTTGACCACGCTCCAGGCGCCTCAGCTCCACTCCTTAGGTGCAATGACGACTGACTGTATTCATCACTCGCACTTGTTGGTCGATTAAGCGCAGCGACCGCGGGTGCGGTACAAGTACTTGCGATGTTGTTTTATGCATAATGAAATTGATGTAGGGCTAAATGGAATGCACCGCTGCGAGAGTAGGCCGGAGAGCTGAGGATGCCCCTTCACCCCAAACTCACCAACTCGATCGTCGGCAGGGGTTAGAACTGCTATGGCAGCCGGCCTCACCATGGATCACTTGCGCCGTTACGCCATCTCGCGCAGTCTTTTCAAGCCAACGACCTTGTTTCGTGCCATTGCCAAGCTTGGCTTTGTCCAGCTCGACCCCATACGTGCGCCGGCACGAGCACAGGATCTGACGCTTCGCCATCGTGTCATTGACTACGTTGTGGGTGATCTGGAAGCTCGCTACCCGCGCCTAGCTGTCGAGGAGGACTTCTTCGTCAACTACGGGGTTCTGCCGCGTGCTACGCAGCGTCTGATGCACCCACGGACGGCGCGCACGGAGTGGCCGCGCTCACGCTGGATACAGGCGCAGGCGGTGCTGGAGTTCGTGCAAAGCCGCGGTGTGGTTCATCCGCGCGAAGTGGACGCAGCTTTCGAGCATGGCACGGCAAAGAACGGGTTTGGCGGAAATAGCCGGGCCAGCACGCGGCTCCTGGAGGACATGCATTATCGCGGCTTGCTTCGCGTGGCACGGCGCGAGGCGGGGGTGCGGCTGTACGCGCCGCCGCTCGCAGATGAGCGTGATCCGGTGGACCCGGATACCGCCCTGGACGCATTGATCGATGTAGTCGTTCGAAAGTATGCGCCGATGCCTGAGGCAACGCTCAGCCGCTTCGTCTCTAGCGTAAGTTCATCCGCAGTTCCGCAATGGCGCGAGCGTCGCAGCGCGGCACTGGCGCGCGCTAAAGCTCGGCTGCCACAGGCTACTGCGGATGGTTGTCGCTGGTTCTGGCCGGTCGGTGAAAACCCTGGTAGTCGCCGCTTCGCACGTGACGATGTCCTGGACGACGACTTGCGCCTATTGGCGCCCTTCGATCCGTTGGTGTGGGATCGCGAACGATTTGAACGCTTCTGGGGCTGGGCTTACCGTTTCGAGGCCTACATTCCGGCACCGCAGCGGGTACGTGGCTACTATGCGCTACCTATGCTGTGGCGCGGCCAGGTCATTGGCTGGGCGAATGCCTCTGTACGTGACGGGCAACTGGAGTTGGACCCGGGGTATGTATGCGGGCATGCCCCAGGCGATGCAGCTTTCAAGCCAGCGTTGCAGGAGGAGCAGGTGCGCCTGGCTCGCTTTCTCTCGCTGTGATCTTCGGTGAACTGCCGCCAAGTTCCTCTGGGATCTTTTCGGCGGCCGGCGGGGCACCATGATCGATCTTCGCCACCGGTTGGCGAGACGGCTACACGTGCTGATCGCGCTTATGGTGGTCAGGACCGCCGCGGCCAATCCAGGTGCCCGCGAAGTCAGGGCACCGGCAAGTCGATCACAGGACGCCAGTAGGACGCTGGTCTTGACGCGGGCATGGCCACGCCGTACCTTCCTGACCATGAGCGCTGCTCAATCTGGTGGCGTGAGATGAACCGCTATTCATTGAACCGCCGGATGCGAAATCAGTATGTTCGTTAGTATGGGAGGGAAGTGCCGTGCGGCGGCGTCCTGTCCCGATTAGGTCGCGCGTGATGATCGATAGCCCCCCACTGTAGAACTAGATGGTTGCTGCGTACTCGCGTAAGCCATCACTGTCAGCGGTAATCCAATAATCCCCACCTGTGGTAATCGAATTTTCCCCACCATCGACCTGAAGGAGCGAGAGATGGAAAGGGAATCAGTGATGTCCGGTGTGGATGCTGTCCGGGGCCCGAGGGCCCAGGACAGCATCGGGGTTACCGTGTCCGGGTTGAAACCGGACAC
>JBKBMG010000111.1:0-4968 GCA_046295975.1 Rhodocyclaceae bacterium | reverse complement strand
TTCCCTGCAAGGAGGCGCAACGCAGCCAGGCGGCGCACCAGACGTGCAATCGGGCCCGTAGCGGACTCACCCATTGGGTGACCGTAGTCGAAGCTGTGTCTCCCACGCTTTGTAAGGCACTCAAGATCATGGAGAGCGGGCAACTGAGGTTTCTAGGATAATCGGTCGCACAGCCCTGCGCGGCGGCGTCCCGCATCCGTGCACACTTCGAAACACGAACCCCCCGTCTCTCAACCGGACCCAGCACAGGAACGCGTCCACTGTCCGCCCACACCCGCCCTACCCCAACTCATCGCCTGTCGTTGTCGCGCGCGCTGGCGGCGTGGGCAATGGCGGTCGCCTTCGCCGCTGGCCAGCCCGGTGCGGGGCCACTGGACGGCGACGGACTGGCGCCCATGCAACAACTCGCCGCACAGCGTTACGGCCAGCCAGCCGAGGCCCGTCTGGCGGCCTGGCGCGCGACCCTGGCCGATGCGCGCAGTGCAAGCGTGGAGCGGCAACTGGTGCTGGTGAATGGCTTCTTCAACCGCCAGATCCGCTTCGACGACGATTTGACCGTCTGGGGCGAGCGCGACTACTGGGCGAGTCCGCTGGAAACCCTGGGCCGTGGTGCCGGTGACTGCGAGGACTTCACCATCGCAAAATATGCCAGCCTGCGCCTGCTCGGCGTGCCCAACGAACGTCTGCGCCTCATCTACGTGCGCGCGCGGCTGGGCGGCCCGGCCGGCGTCGATCAGGCCCACATGGTGCTGGGCTACTACCCTGCGCCGGCCGCCGAACCCCTGATCCTGGACAACCTGATCGACGAGATCCGGCCCGCATCCCGCCGCCCCGATCTGTTTCCGATATTCAGTTTCAACAGCGAAGGCCTGTGGGTGGGTGACGCCGCCAGTTCCTCTGCCGACCCCACCGCACGCCTGTCGCGCTGGCGTGCCGTCCTCGAACGCATGCGGGACGAGGGTTTGCGATGAGGCGCCCGACCATGGCGCGCCGACCAGCGCGTACCCGTTTCCTGTTCCGCCATCTCGTGCCCAAGCGCACTGGAGCGACTACATCATGTCTCTGACCAAGCAACTCTGGATCGCCATCGCGCTGGTGACGACCCTGGCCCTGGGGGGCAGTCTCGTCATCGGCACACTGACTGCCCGCCACTATCTGGCGCAACAGCTGTACCTGAAGAACGTCGACAACGCCACCTCGCTGGCACTGTCGATGTCGCAGATGCCCAAGGACGAGGTGACGCTGGAACTGCTGCTCAGCGCCCAGTTCGACGCCGGCCACTATCGCCGCATCACGCTGCTCGCACCCGACGGCCGGACGCTTGTCGAGCGCATCGACGCCGCCGGCGCAACGGGTGCGCCGAGCTGGTTCGCCAGCCTGGTGCCATTGAGCGCGCGCCCGGGCAGCGCCCAGGTGCAGGACGGCTGGCACCAGTTCGGCACCCTGCAGGTGGAAAGCCACTCGCGCTATGCCTATCAGTCGCTGTGGGAAGGCACGCTGCTGCAACTGGCCTGGTTTTGCGTCGCTGCCATGCTCACCGGCGTGGCCGGCACCTTCCTGCTGCGCCACATCACCCGTCCCTTGCAGCGGGTGGTCGACCAGGCCGAGGCAATCGGCGGACGTCGTTTCGTGACCACCGAAGAACCCCGCACCACCGAGTTCCGCAGCGTGGTCAAAGCCATGAACCAGTTGTCCGAACGCGTACGCGCGATGTTCGCGGAGGAGTCGCGCCGCCTGGAGACGCTGCGCCGCCAGGTGCAGGAGGATGCACTGACCGGCCTGCTCAACCGCCGGCAGTTCCTGAACCAGTTGAGCAGCGCGCTCGGCCGCGACGATGCCGGCGCGGGCGGCGTGCTGCTGGTGGCCAAGATCGGCGATCTCAACACGCTCAACCACGCCATCGGCCGTGCCGCCACCGACGCCTTGCTGCGCGCGCTCGCCAACGCCGCCCGCGACTTCACCACACACGGACCGGGACGCGAGGCTGGCCGCCTGAACGGCAGTGAACTGGCGGTACTGGTCCCGGGTGGCGAGGACGTCGACAGCCTAGCGGCGGCCTTGCTCGAGGGCCTCGCCACGGTGAGGAGTGCCGCCCTGGCCGACCACCCCACAGCGGCCGGTGTGGCCCTGGCCGCCGCCGCGTATCGCAGCGGCGATGCCGCGGCAACCTTGCTCGCCCGGCTGGATACCGCGCTGGCGAGTGCCGAAGCCCGCGGCGGAGACAACTACGCGGTGGGCGACGACCGCTCGGCCAGCAAGGGCGACCGCTTGGCATGGCGCAACGCGATCGAGGCGGCGCTGGACGCGGACGGGGTACGGTTGCAGACCTACCCCGTGGTGGCCGCCGACGGCGTGTTGCTGCACCACGAGGCGCCGGTGCGACTGTTGCTGGACGGGGCATGGCGCAACGCCGGCTACTTCATGCCGTGGGCCCTGCGGCTGGAGCTGGCTGCGCGCATCGATCTCGAGGTTGCGGCAGCGGCGCTGACCCACATCGTCTCCACGGGTGAACCGGTCGGGGTGAACCTGTCGGTACAATCGCTCGCCGATGGCGGTTTTCGCGCCCGCCTCCTGGCCCTGCTCAAGGGCCGGCCCAAGGCCGCCACGCGCTTGTGGCTGGAAGCCGCCGAGCACGACGTGATCACCCACCGGGCGGACTTCCAGGCGCTGTGTCTGAGTCTCAAGCCACTGGGCTGCCGCATCGGCATCGAGCACGTCGATCAGCACTTCGGCCGCATCGGCAATCTGCACGAACTGGGCATCGACTACCTCAAACTCGATGCCTCGATGGTGCGAGGCATCGACGCAGATGGCGGAAATCAGTCAGTGGTGCGCGGTCTGAGCGTGATCGCCCATGCCATTGGGTTGCTTGTTATCGCCGAAGGGGTGAGCACCCCGGAGGAACATGCCAGCCTGCTCGAACTGGGGCTGGACGGGGTGACGGGCCCTGCCGTGCGGCGCTGAGGCCTACCCTACCCCCCTGCGCCCTTGGCAAGCATCGTGGCCGGCGCCCGCTCAGCGCCCGCCCGCGTTCTTTCGACGCAGACGGTGCTTGTTGATCGCCATCTCGAAGATCGTGAGATAGCGCGGGGCCACGGCGCTGATGTGGTAGCGCGCTCGCGCATCGGCCTCGGCCGCCTCGCCGAGCGCACGGCAGCGATCGGGTTCGGCCATCACATCCAACGTCTGACGCACCCACGCGTCAATGTCGTCGTAGCGGCACAGCAAGCCGTTCTCCCGGTGGCGAATCACCTCGGGCACGAAACAGCGATCGCTGCCGATCACCACCTTGCCACGGAACAACAACTCGAACAGGCCCCAGTTGGCCGAGCCGAACTGCAGCGGATAGAGGAACAAGTCCATCGCCTCGACATAGCTGGCGAAGTCGTCGTAGGCGGAGAAGCTCACGTGCTCGAAGTGGGGGTCTTCCCCCAGCACGATGCCTTCGCGCTCGAGTACATAGCGCATGAAGGAGTCCGGCCGCTCACCCTCGGGGAAGTGGGCCTGGAGAAACGCCTCCTCGTAGCTGTACAAGACCTTGGGGGCGCCGCAGAAGACGAACTTGACGTCGCGCCGGTGTTCGAGGATGCGCTTGGCGATGACAATGAACTGCTCGAAACCCTTGGCGGAAGACAGATCCCGGGCGCTGAAGCCAATGTGGAACATCCCCTCCTGCCGAGCATGGCGGCTGGGTTGGCGGACGATGTCGAAACCTTCCATCTGCGCCACGATGTTGTCGTGGAGACAGTGCGGAAACATCCCTTTTGCGTACTCGCTGGGCACGATCACCAGCTCACTCTTGAGCGCCTGGTGAAAACTGGTCATCTCGAACACCTTGTCCCGGTAGGTCGCGTAGTCCGGCTGCGGGTAGCGCGGGTCGTGGCCATGGGCGGTAAACGACGGAAACTCGATGTAAGTGATGATGGGAATGTCGAATTCGTCGAACAACTGCAACGGAAAGCCGCCCGAACCGTGGGTCACGATGAGATCGATGCCGGTGCGCTCGAGCAGTTCGTTGATCGCCTTCTTGATCAGGAAGGAGCGCTGCATACGCGCTTCGAGGTTCTTGGTATAGAAGTAGGACTTGGGATTCTCGGCCGCGATCCGGAAGGGCACGAGGTTGGGCGAGCTGTCCTTGTGGGCGTTGTACACCGACTCCGCGCAGAGAAACCACGCATGCGCCAGCCCCTGGGCGTTGAGATACTGGTGCAGGGACTGGAACTGGCCCAGTCCCTCATGGATGAACAAGATCCGCATTCAAGCTCCTGTGTGAAACGCGCACGGCGGGCCAGGCCCGCCGTGGCATCGGGCGGCATGGGCGTCAGTCGGCCGTGGGGGTGTCGTTGCGCAGCATGCGGTTGATGCTGTCCTGATCGAAACCGTCCAGCAGATCAAGCGTCCCGCCGCCCGCAGGGGACACCGAGGGGGCGCCACCGAGCAGGCCGTCGTCATCGCCCAACACGTCGTTTGCCGCCAGAATCTGTGCCGGCTGCGCGCCCTCCCCCTCCACCGTGGCGGTGGTGGTGGCCGTCTCGGTGGCGGTGATGGTGTCGGTGGATTGCCCGACGGTCACGGTGTCGGTGAAGCTGTTCACCGTGATCGTCTCAGTAAAGCTGCTGACCGTGATGGTCTCGGTAAACTCGGTCACCGTTACCGTCAGCGTGGGCCCCGCCTGGGTCTCGGTGGCGGTGACCACAGTATCGGTGACGCCCGTCACGGTGATCGTCTCGGTGACCGTACCCGGCACCTCGACGGTCTCGGTGCCGACGGTCTCGGTGGCGCCGGCAGTTTCGGTGACGGTGGTGGCGGTGCCGGTCGCCGTCTCGGTCACCGTGGCGGTCTGGGTGTCGGTGCTGGTGGCCGTGTCCGTGGCTGTCTCGGTCACCGTGCCGCTCGCCGTCTGGGTGATATCCACCGTCGCCGTCTGCGTCTCGGTCGCCGTCGCCGGCACCGTGCTGGTCACATCCA
>JBKBMG010000110.1:0-5001 GCA_046295975.1 Rhodocyclaceae bacterium | reverse complement strand
CCATGTTGTTCTCGCGCTGTTTGCAGCTCACTCGGAAGGTATTTGTTTGGCAAGGAAGATCATTGTCCGCTCGGCCGGTCAGGGGGAGCTATTGCTTGACAAATGGGGAAGCCCTTGTAGCCAAGGTAAGCGGCGCTCAGCATGGAGCGATTGCTCGGGAAAAAATGGCGAAGCCATTCCCGAGCAAGTGCGGAGTGTTGGGCGTCCGAGTGAGCCGCAGGCGAACGGCTTGACCCCCTTGTTAGGCGCGACTATCATTACGTACAACTTTCTGTACATATCGAGGCAGCCTCTATGGACGCTATGACCTACACCAAAGCTCGTGCGAACTTGGCACAAACAATTGATTCTGTTTGTGAAAATCACGAACCAGTGATCATCACCAAGAAGAATGACCGATCTGTGGTGATGCTTTCGCTCGAGGACTATCAGGCGCTGGAGGAAACCTCCTACCTTCTCCGCAACCCGAAGAATGCCCGCCGACTTTTGGACTCCGTGAACGAACTTGATGCAGGCGGCGGCACCGAACGAGCGTTGACCGAATGAAGCTGATTTTTTCGGAGAATGCATGGGACGATTACCTATATTGGCAAAGGACCGACAAAAAGGTACTGAAGCGGATCAACCAGCTGATTTCTGACATTCAACGATCACCACTCGAAGGGATCGGGAAACCCGAGCCATTAAAACATGCACTTTCGGGCTACTGGTCGCGCCGCATCGATAGCGAGCACCGCATCGTTTACCGAACTGATGATGACGCTGTGTTCATCGCGCAACTTCGATATCACTACTGAGCGCTTCATACGCCTAATCGGGATAGGAAGCCGCCTCACGGCGCCTCCCTCCCACACCACCGGACATACGGGTCACGTATCCGGCGGCTCAATGAATAACGGTTCATCTCACGCTGCCAACTCGGGCAGCCCCATGGCAAGAAAGGTACGGCGTGGCAATGCCAGCGTCAAGGCCGGCGTCCTGCTGATGCGCCACGGCCCGTGGGCCGACTTGCTGGTGTTCCACGACTCGCGCACCGTGACGCCGCGCCGACGCAGTTGCCGGTAGCCGGCTCTTCCCCATTGCTTCCACTGATAGCAGCGCTCAGTTGCCAGATGAGGTCGTCGGATCCATTTGTCGAGGTCGCGCAGAGGACTCAGCACTTCAGCAAAACCGAAGTACGCTTTCCAACCAAGCAGGGTTTCTCTCAGCTCGGCGACGACATCGACCAAACGGTGGCCTCTCGTACGACGGGTCAGTTCGCGCACGCGGGCTTTGAGGCGGTCGATGGCCTTGTCGGCCACTTTCAGCCTGGCCCCCGCTCGGCTGACGGTGAAGCCCAGGAAGCTACGCTTCGCGGGCCGGTCCACCGCGCTCTTTCGCGTATTCACTGTGAGCCGCAGTGAGTCTTCGATAAAGCGCGTCACGCTCGCCATCACCCGTTCGCCCGCGCGTTGGCTTCTGACAAAGATGTTGCGTCGAGCCACCCGAGGGAACCGCCCCCCCCCCCGGGTGCTCACGGAACCGGACGTGAACGTCTCCGCTCATCCGGCTCTTCCTACCCAGCCTGCCCATACAGCAGCCGCCAATGCGCGAACAATCCGAGCTGACGACGCGCCACCCCCTGCAACCAATGAGAGGCGCGCCGCCGGTGCCCGCGCAGTCGTTTGAACTTGCGAGTCGCCCACAGCACGAGTTTGCGGTCCAGGTGGCGCAGCGTGGGGTACAGCGCCGACTTGTAGAAGGCACCGTAATACCCAATCCAGCCACGGATGATCGCGTTGAACATCCGCCCCAGATCCTCCAGGGTCTTGTCGCTGCGCCGTTGCAGCCCCCAACCCCGAACCTCCTGCCGGATCGCCTTCGCGGCTTTGTTGCTGATCGCCGGACTGAAGTTGATGAAGGCCTTGCCGTAGCGGTTCTTCGATCGCCGGGCCCGAAACGTGTAGCCCAGGAAGTCGAAACCTGTCACGGCAAACTCCCCCCGACGGTCATCGTCCTTGCAGTAGATGATCCGCGTCTTCAGCGGGTGAAACTCCAGTCCGCACTCGGCGAATCTGCGCTCCAACACGGCTTTCAGCATCTCGGCCTGCCTGCGGCTTCGGCAGTGGGCCACGCCATCGTCGGCGTACCTCTCGAAGGGAATGTGCGGGTAGTGTTTGCTCATCCACTTGTCGAAGGTGTAGTGCAGAAACAAGTTGGCGAGCAGCGGACTGACGACGCCGCCTTGCGGCGTGCCACGGTCGCGCTGCTGTTGACTGCCGTCCGGCATCTGCACCGGCGCCCTGAGCCAGCGCTCGATGTACAGCAACACCCATTTCTCCTGGGTGTGGCGGCGCACCGCGCGCATCAAGAGGTCGTGATCGATGTTGTCGAAGTACCCCTTGATGTCGAACTCGACGACCCAGTCGTAGCGCCAGCAGCGCTCACGCGCTGCCGCCAGCGCCTGGTGGGCGGATCGCCCCGGGCGGTAGCCGTACGAATCCGGATGGAAATGCTTCTCCAGTTCCGGCTCCAGCGCTTGCTTGACCACCGTTTGGGCGATTCGGTCGGCCACCGTGGGAATCCCGAGCGGCCGGGTACCCCCGTTCGCCTTCGGGATCTCCACCCGTTTGACCGGTGGGGGCTGGTAGCTCCCAGAGGCCAACCGATTCCACAGCTTGTAGAGGTTGCCGACCAAGTTATGGTCGAACTCCTCCAGTGTCTGCTCATCCCCACCGGCGCCGCCGCCGTTGGCCTTTACTCGTTGGTAGGCTTCCCACACCTGGCGTTTGCTGATGGGGAAAGGCTTTGCTGAATTCAAGGGCATCCTCCTGTCGCCAGTTGTGTCCTCGTCTCCAGCCGGATAGGGCAACCCCTTCGCTCCAGCACCATTGCGGAACCTTCATCACTACTACGGGTTGCTCCGCCCCTGTACCCCGCTTCGGTACTCTCACACTCGGGGGTCCGCCCCTTGCGTTTCTCCCTTGGCATCGGGGTGACAGGTTCCCACGTTCCACACAAGAGCCTGGATCGCGCTCTCGCCGCCTTTATGCCGGGTGCCATCCGGGCCGTCGACAGGCTCCTCCCGGACTCGTCCCGCAGTAACGACTCCCCCGCGGTTTCGACACCATCCCTACGCTTTCGACACGTCATCAGCGGTTCACTTGCGTTCGACTTCACGATCCCTACCTGACCGGGTCACGCCCGGCCGTTTCCTGTCTCGCTCACCACCGCGCCTCTTAAGCGCCGCAGCAGCAGGTGGTTTGGAGCCTGCGCCTGCACACCGGCTCCGGGGGGCCTACCCTCATCTCTTGTGCAGCATGGCTGCACGGAGGACTTGCGTCCTCGTGTGCGCCTTCGTGGCACACAGTCGTCTGCGTATCGGGCAAAGCGGTGGCCACGCCGGTCCAGTTCCCAGTCCAGTTCATCCAGCACCACATTCGACAGCACCGGCGACAGTGGCCCACCTTGGGGCACGCCTGCGGTGCTCGCCTCGGTGCGGCCGGCGACCCACACCCCCGCCTTGAGGTAGCGGTTGATCAGGCGCAGCAGCGCCTGATCCGGGCAGTGTTGCTTGAGTCGCACCATCAATCGGTCGTGATTGACCCGGTCGAAGAAGGCGTCGAGGTCGATGTCGACCACCCAGCCAAATCCGTTGCGGATCTCGACTTGTGCGTAGGCCACGGCCTCGTGCGCCGAACGCCCGGGCCGACCAGCGCCACCGGCGCGCAGGACGTCGGCGCAGCCGATGGTCCCGAGCGTTAGCGAGGGATGCGCAACGCGCACAAACCCGTAGCTTTGCGGGTGGAAGTGTGATTCCCATTCGTCCTGTACCACTTGGGCGATGGCTTGCTGGATGAAGCGGTCGAGTACGGTCGGAATGCCCAACAGCCGCTTGCGGCCGTCGGGCTTCGGAATCTCCACGCGGCGTACCGGTTACGGGCGGTATTGCCCCGTTGCCAGCTGTTCGCGCAGCGCCGACCAGTACTCTTTCAGGTATGCCGGCAGGGCCTCGACCGTCATGCCGTCGATGCCCGGCGCGCCATGGTTGCGTTTGACTTGTTTCAATGCGCGCATGAGGTTCTCACGTTCCAGCACACGCGCCATGAGTGGTGACACGTCCGATTGGGTCGGATTCCCAGGATTTCCGGTCGCGAGTTCATCCTCCGGAGTCGCCTCCAGAGGCAGCGTGAGCTGCTGGTCAGATGCCATCCCGCGTCCCTGCACTTGGGGCCGACTCCTTCATTGTTCGGGCCTTCGGTCCAGGGCCACGGACCTACTATGCCCTTTGCTGACTCCTGCCCGGCGGTCAGGACCGGTCTTCCGATCCTCAGCCAATTTCACCCGCTCGCGGGCTCCCAGGGCACCGGACAGGCCTCCCGGGGTAAGACACGCTACCTTCCCTGCATAGGCGCCGGATTTACAAAATGCACCCCAGTCGCAGATGGAGGGCTTCGCGGTCACGTGCCCGCTCGCCCCGAGTGCATCACGCCTCATATCCGGTTTCTGTTCGTCGCCCCGCAGTTTCGGATTGGGCATCCCGGCCACGCGCAGAACGCACGGCGTTCAGGCGGGCAAGAGCAAAGCAGTTTGCTCTTGCAAACCCCGCCTTCACCCTCCAGACCCATCCCATTCCACACAACTCTTCCGTCATAAACAGCTCGCCCGCTGGGCGCCCGAATAACCATACACTTTAGTCTGGTATACCCTGTGCTTGCTCCATGCCATTTTATCTACCAAGGCATGGCCATGAACGACGAAGGGAGCTGGGCAATGAACGAATTTGGCGGAGCACAGGCGGGCGATGGCCGTCTGACCAAGCGCTTGGTAAAGCTGGCGGATCGGTTGGCCGACGCCCCCTCTGCGAGCATCCCCGGGGCCTGCAACAGCCGCGCGGAAACCCAGGTGTCAAGGGCAAGCGAATTGTCCCCAGCGTGGTAATTCAAATTTCCCCACCCGGTTGAGGTTGGTCGTCGAATGACCGGACGAGTCCGGACTTGAGTTTCTCCTTGAGTCGATAGG
>JBKBMG010000109.1:0-5150 GCA_046295975.1 Rhodocyclaceae bacterium | reverse complement strand
TGTCCGAGTGTGCGTCTGGGGCGTCGTCTGGCAAGGCGCGACGACGCGGCATGGTTGTTCCCTGCAAGGAGGCGCAACGCAGCCAGGCGGCGCACCAGGCGTGCAATCGGGCCCGTAGCGGACTCACCCATTGGGTGACCGTAGTCGAAGCTGTGTAGCCCACGCTTTCTAAGGCACTCAAGATCATGGAGAGCGGGCAACTGAGGTTTCTAGGTTGAATGCCGGAGTGAATCGATTACGGTCGGTGCGGAGGACTGCGGGCTCGTATGCGAGAGGGAGGGAGCGAAGAGAGGGGCCGTTCGCTCCGGAGGTTTGCGAAAACGACCTTCAGACACCCGTCGGGCACCTGAAGGTGCGAAGCGCTTACAGCTGCGAGAGCTGCTCCACGACGGGGCGTCGGGTGCGCCGCCGGGGGTTGATGATGCGCGATAGTTCACGCAGCCGTTCGCCTTCATGCAGGCCGGCATAGCCGGCGATGCCCGCGGAAAGGCCAAGCGCGGCGGAGGCGTCCGCACAGCGCAGCTTGCGCCAGGGGGCGACGCGTGCCCAGATTTCGAGGATGCGTCCGTCCTCGTCGAGGAACAGGACGTCGGACGGCGTCTGAAGACCAAAGGTGTGAATGCTGCGGCAGGGCAGGATCAGCAACCCCTGGTTGGCCGGCGTCCGATTCAGACTGAGCGGGCCGAACAGGCGGCCGGACAGTGATCTGAGGACCTTGATCCTCAATACACCGGTGGGGCGTTTTACCGACACGACTTCGGCACCGGCGTCGGGCGCCTTGGGGGTACGGGGGCTGGGCTTGGACTGGAGTTGGGAAAGCTGAAGCATGGCGATTTTGGTCGAACTTCCTGTCATCGATCGGCGGCTGCCGAAGCCGGGGAGCCGGGCCGACGTGGAGGTGGCCAAGGTGAGCGATGGAGAGGGCGTGCCGGGCTGGTGCTTGATGTGCTACCCGTTTGCTGCCGCGTCCAAACGACTCGTCCACCTGGTCGGAAATGCAGAGGATATATGCAAGCCGTTTTGTTAGGAAGTGACAATCGCTGTAAGCAAATGTAACGTGCCGATGCAGGCCCGCGCTTGGGCCTTGTTTCCGTCAGCGCATTTGCTCGCCCAAGACCTTCAGGTCGGCGTCCCGCAAGCTTGTGAGCAAGGCCTTGCCGTCCCGGGCGACACGAAATTCACCCCAACGGGCGGCTTCGAAGGTGGCGGCGGTGCCTTCCTGAAAGAAGAATGCGTTCGGGCCGATGCTCGGCTGGCCGTCGCGTATGCGGATGCGCATCGCGACGCTGCCTGGCTCCTCGGCAACGCGCTCGGACAGGCCGGCGAACTGCGCCCGGCGTGCCTCGTCCACGTTCAGCAATGCGAAGGGCGGCATCGGATTGGCGTCCGATATCTCGTAGCGGCTGGGCAGGTGCGAGTCGATCACGAAGCGCAGGGCCATGTAGTCGCCCTGCATCAGGGAACGTGGATCGACGGGCGCCAGCTCGGCAAGCACTACCTCGCCGTTCGCGAGCGTGCGCTCGTTCTGCCATATCGCGTGGGCCGCGATGCTCACGACCATGACCAGTGAGGCAGCAAGTGCGGCCACGTGAAAGCGGGGCCGCCTTTGGGGGGTGGATGGACTGGGCATCATGATCGCTCGCTCGCTGAGGTGCTCCGGACGGCGGTGGTGGGGCCTTTTGGCGGTACCTCGGCGGATGACGCCCCCGCGTCCGTCGGGCCATGGCGCAGCAACCAGGCACGTAGCGCGAGCAGGATGAGCCCGCTGACTGCGAGCACGACCGATTTCAGTAGCAGCGTCGTCTCGAGGCTGTAATAAAAGCTGCCGAGGTAGGTAACCGCGGCCGCCAGACCCAGGGTCGCGAGCGGGCGGTGGGTGCCCTGGAAGCATGCCAGAAACAAGGTGGCGCCCGCCAGCACGCCCGGCGCCGCTTGTGCCAGGAAAGCCAGCAGGCCGGCACAGCCCAGCACGGCTGCCCGCGTCGCCGGCGCGAGCCCGCGGCCGCAATGGGCGACCGTGGCAAGGAAGGTGAGCGCAATGCCGAACGACAGCATCGAGGGGGCGAACACCGGCCCGCCATGCCCCAGCGCAAACCACAGCCATGCCTTGGCCGTGGGCAGTCCCGCCGCCAGTGGCACGATCAGCGCGGCGAGTCCGGTCGCGCGGGCGAGTCCGCCCAGCAGGCCGGCGTGACGGTGCGTCACCCAGGCGGGGCGGGCGCTCCAGAGGAAGGCGGCGCAGGCAACGACGGCCGTGCCCAACAACTCCAGCGGCGCCCCCGGTCCGACGAACAGTGCCAGGTGGCATAGCGCCAGCAATGCGCAGATCGTCCGATGGTGCAGGTTTGCACGCGGCAGCATCATGCCGAGCGCAATCAACGCCCCGAACGCGGTCACGGTCCGGCCGCCCTGCAGCAGATCGTCGAAACGGTCGGAAACCGATGACAGCAGCAAGGCCTGCCCGGCCAGGGACAAGGCGAGTGCCATCTGGTTGGTGAACAACTTGTCGCGTCGGAAGAGGCTGATCGAAAGGACGCACAGCAGTGCGCCGGCGATGCCGCGGGCAAGTGGGCCATCACCGATCAACGCAGCGGGTGCGAAAAAGGACGAAAGCAGCAGGAGCGAGGCGATCCACGCGGCGAGGGTTTGCAGGGCTGCCAGCCACCACGGCACGGCGTCGTGCGCAAGCAGGCGTTCGCGGTCCCCGGGGGCGAGCAGCGATAGCGATTCCAGCCGATCCAGGGTGTCCAGTGTCGAGCGACTCATGGCGTGTGCTCCAGCGTCCGGTCCGGACGGTGCGCCTGGCGGTGCAGGCGCGTCAGCCACACGCCGGCGTAGCCCGAGGTGGCGATCACGATCAGGCCGATCAGATTGAGGGTGAAAAAGTTGTCCACCGGCAGCAGCTTGACCAGCATCGCGGTTCCGACCGCGATGGCAGCGAAGATGATCAGGGCGAGGATGGCCAGATCCCGGCGCAAGCGCAGATAGATGACGCCGCCGGCGGCGATGGCGGGTGCGAAGAGCAGCGCGGGCATGATGAAGTCGCGCTCCCACCACACCAAGGTGGCGGCAAGGGTAAGCGGCGCAAGCGTTCCGAGGGCGCAGACGCGGTGCTGTCTGCGTGTCGGATGCGCGAGAAGCCGGCGATCGCAGCATTCAAACAGCGCCAGTATCGCGAAATTCAGGACGGCGATCGAAAACAGCCCGGTGGGGCGAAACAGGGCGTCGACGTGTCCCCACCAGGTGGACATGGACAAGGCCCGCATCAACGCGGCATTGGCCACCACCCACCACAGCAGCCAGGATGCAGCGGAGCGCGACAACACCACGAAGGGCAGCATCAGCACGGCCCAGGCGGCGAACAGTTCCCAGATGTCGGCGCCGGTCTGGTAGGTCTGGCCGATCAGGGCCAACAGGGCGCCGGTTGCGACGCAGGCGCCAAAAAGTGCGGCACGGTAGGTGGTGGCATGTGCCCGGGCGCGCATGGCGACGATTGTGCATGCCGCCAAGGCACCGGCGGCGAGGCCGAACTTGGCGAAACGGTGCAGGGCGTCCCAGTTGTAGGCGAAGAAGAACACTACCGCGGCGCCCAGCAGCAGGCTGCCACCGAAGGCCAATACCCGGTCGAGCAAGCTGCGCCATTCATCGCTGGATGGGTGGAGCGGCGCATGCCGCAGCGCACCGTCAAGCTGGTCGCGGTCGAGTTCGCCTGCCTCGGCCAGGCGCAGCAGTTCTGAGCGGTGTCGGTTGGTCCAGGGCATCGCGGTGTCCGTGGTGGGAAGGGTTGTGGTCCGGGGGCTGGAATTCAGCTTAGCAGCCAGGGGACGGCCCGTGCACCGTCTGTCGCTGGAGTAGCGTCGAACCATCCCCCGCGTATCGCGGGGCGCGACTCACCCCGAGCGGCGGACAGGCGGGTTCCTGGTACTTGGCGCGGACAGGGGCAACGGCTATCTGGCAAGCCGCAGGTCACCGCGGGCCTGGCAGATGCAGGGCAGGATGTCCTGCGCTGTCAGCTCGCATGTCGCCGGAATCAGCCAGTCGACTTCGCCATCGATGAGTTTCATCCGGCATTCGCCGCAGGAGCCGGCGCGGCATTCGGATGCCAGCGTGAAACCGTTGGCTTCGAGTGTCGCAAGCAGGCTGGGCTCTCCGGCGGTGGCGCATTCGAAGCCATCGTCCACGCGGATGCTTGTGCCGCTGGAAGCGGCAGCGCTTGCCACTCCGAACGCTTCCCAGTGAATACGTGCCGGAGCAATACCCGCGCGCGTGAGCCCCTCGGACAGGGCGTTCATCAAGGCCATGCCGGCACACAGATAAAAGGTCGCGTCTTGCGGGTGAGGGATGGCCGCGAGTAGCCGAGTGGCGTCCAGACGACCGCTTTCGCCCTGCCAGAGGGGGTCGGGACGGGACAGCATCGGGAAATAGCGCAGTTCTGCGTGTTGTCGGGCAAGTGACGCGAACTCGCTGTGGTAGATCAGATCGGCGCGATGACGCGCCGCATGGACAAGCACGATCGTACTTGTGCGGCCGTGGGCGAGGGCCTGCTGAAGCATGGCGCGCATCGGGGTGATGCCGATGCCGCCGCCGATCAGCACCACATGGCGGGCATTGGTGTCGAGGACGAAGTCGCCCTTGGGGGGAGAGGACGTGATGCGTGCCCCGACGCCGAGCGCCTGCCAGGCCCATGACGACATGACCCCTTCGGGTTCGCGCTTGATCCCCAGTTCGTAGCTTCGCGGCCGGCGCTGCCACGCTGCCAGCGAATAGGCGCGGCGCACCGTCTTGCCGCCCGGCCCTGCCGGCGCGCTGAGCACCACGTGCTGGCCGGCAACGAAGTGCGGCAGGCGTTTGCCGTTGGGGCGCGCGAGTTGCACGCGGAACAACTCGTCGGTGGCGTCGTCGCGGCGGGTTACGACGAGTTCCAGCGGGCGCCGCGCCTGCTCGATCCGTCGCCGTGCGAGCGTGTTTCGGACACCGTCGGCCAGGAGATAAGTGACGAACGCGAGTGCGGCGAGCGAGGTGGCCGCGAGAACGATCAGGACGATGCTCACGCCAGGTCTGGGCTGCTCGGCTGGCGGGGGAGGGGCGGGGGGGGGGGGGGGGGGCGGACCCCCCGAGCCCGCCGCCCCCCCGCGGCGGTCGGAGAGTGA
>JBKBMG010000108.1:0-5438 GCA_046295975.1 Rhodocyclaceae bacterium | reverse complement strand
CGCACTCAACGTCCAGAAGTTCGTCCCCGAACGCCATCGACCTCGAACCCCGCGCAACAAGCCTCACAAGTTCCATGCTTACAAGCCTGCTGTATGATCAATGCCTAAGTTGAGAGGATTGAGCGCCGCCCGCCACCATCGCTTTCGTCGAACGCCCTTGTCGCTTGGGTGCCGCCCCCAGTATCGACCCCATTTCGCGCGCCCCGTTCTGAGCCCCGCCGCTCGACCGCAGCCGTCCCGGCCGGCCCAAAGTGTCCGGGCAGCGCCGATACCGGCTATCATGTAGCCGTTGCAGCACACGCACGCCCGAACCCGCAACAACCCGCAGCGCCCCATGAACGTTCCGGCCTTGCCGCCGCGCCCGCCGCGCAGTGGTCGTGCCGCCTCCATGCGATGAGCGACACCGACACTACCCCTCTCTCTGTCAACGAACAGGGCTTCCTCGACCAGGCCGCCTCGCACTGCCGCGCCCACGGCGCCAGCCTTACGCCCATCCGCCGCCACGTGCTGCGCCTGCTTCACCGCCAGCCAGGCGGCATCAAGGCCTATGACCTGCTTGAGCAGATGAAGGAGGAGCACCCGGGTGCGACCCCGCCCACGGTGTATCGCGCCCTGGATTTCCTGATCGAGCAAGGACTGGCCCACAAGGTCGGGCGCAGCAATCAGTTCGTGG
Source organism: Rhodocyclaceae bacterium (assembly GCA_046295975.1). Lineage (GTDB taxonomy): Bacteria > Pseudomonadota > Gammaproteobacteria > Burkholderiales > Rhodocyclaceae > UBA2357. The sequence continues at coordinate 4,765 of JBKBMG010000108.1, read as the reverse complement.
TCTGCAACCACGCCCATCACGACGAGGCCAGCCTGTTCCTGGTGTGCCCGCGCTGCGCCCGCGTCACCGAACTGCACGACGAACACACGCTGTCGGTGCTGGAATCCTGTCTGCGTGCCGCTGGCCACGCCCTCGCCAGCCCGGAAATCGAGATCAGCGCGGTATGCGCGGACTGTCTCTGCAAGCAACGCTGAAAACCTGCGGTAACATCACATCCGGCCGGATGATTGTCGGCTGACGCCGATAACATATATCATGCCCGGATTCGCCCTCGCGAATGGCGAAACTGCCTTCGACGCCCATCCCGCCCCCGCCCGCGTGGCGGCCGCATCGATGTTCCGCCGGGCAGGCGGTGCCCCGCACGCCGGCCCCGTCCTTCGCACCCTCCTCAACATCTGTCCGAAACGACTCAGCTGGAACCCGACACAATGAGCAATTCCAAGAAAATCGCGGTGGTCGCAGTGGCCGCCGCGATCGCCGTCCCCGCTTCCGCCTGGTGGATGGGCCGCACCATCGAGGCCACCTACGACGAGCAGTACCGCCAGATCGCCGAACTGCCCTACCTCAACATCGTGTCGCGTGACTATCAGCGCGGCCTGTTCAGCGCCACCGAGCAGGTCACGCTGGAGCTGTCGGAGGAATGGGTGCGCGGCCTGCTGCTCGCTCAGGACAATGTCGACCCCGATCTGCTTGACGAGGCAGCCGCGGTGCGCTTCACCCTCAAGACCCACGTCAAGCATGGCCCGCTGCCGGGCTGGTCCACCTTCGGCGCCGGCGAGGCCGACGTGACGCTGGTGCTCGACGAGTCCCTGCGCGAGCGCGCCACCGAACTGTTCGGCAACAAGTCGCCGCTGTCGGCGCACGTGAAGTTCCGCTTCGACGGCGGCGGCGTGGCGTCCATGACCAGCCCGGCCTTCGAATACGCCAAGACCGACGACGCAAGCGGCGAAGCCAGCAGCGTGTCCTGGGGCGGCGCACACATGATCCTGGAGTTCTCCCGCGACATGGCGGAGTACACCATGCAGTTCGACCTGCCGCGCCTCGAACTCAAGGCCGGCAACGGCCACGTGCTGTTCTCCGACCTGAGCATGGCAGGCGATCAACACCGCCCGTTCGACGATGAGAACATGTTCTACGTCGGCAACGTCAAGCTCTCGCTCGGTCACTTGCGTGTGGCCGGCATGGAAAGCGAGGATGATTTCGGCGACGTGGTGACGTCGGAGCCGCTGGAGATTGCCCGGGTGGTCTACGACATCGCGATGCCGATGCGGGGCGACTACGTCGACCTCAGCGCCAAGTTCGCCGCCGACCAGTTCCAGGTGGGCGAGCAGGACTACGGCCCGGTGCATTACGACTTCTCGCTCAACCGCCTGCACGCACGCACCGTCGCCAAGCTCTACCGCACGCTGATGGAAAGCTACTACGATCCGGAACTGCAGGCCGCTGCGGCCTACGATCCGTCGGTGCTGTTCGCGCCCATGACCGAGCCTGCGGTTTCGCTGCTTGCCTACAACCCGGAGTTGAGCCTGGACCGCATCAGCTTCAACAGCGCGCATGGCACGGCCTCGCTATCGGCCCGCGCACGCTTCGACAATCTCCAGCCGGAAGAGGTCGGCAACCCGTTCGCGTTGATGTTCAAACTCGACGCCAGCGGTGAGCTGTCGCTGCCGCTGGGGCTGATCGGCGACATCCAGAAGAACGCCGCCGGCTCCGAGGAGGAAGCCGCCGAGATGACGATGATGTTCGAGCAACAGCTCGAGCAGTTCGTCCAGCAAGGCTACGTACAGCGCGACGGCGACCGCCTGAGCACCCGCATCGCGTTCAAGGGTGGCGAACTGACGGTGAACGACAAACCGTTCAACCCGCTGGCACTGGGCGTGCAGTAAGCAGCAAACCGAAAGTAGAAGCGCGCGGCCAGGCGCTGCGCGCGCCGGATAGGCAGTCAGGCAGTCAGTACGCCTCGGCCGCGCGCAGCGTCAAGGTATCGCCGCGCTGGGTGAACTCCAGCTGGCGTAACACGCTCATGCCGAGCAACACCTGGTCGTCGCGCATGCCCGGGTTGAGGTGGCCGCGCACGTTGGCAACGCGAAACGGCCCCAGCCCCAGCTCATCGATCGTGGTGGTACGCACCGTCACCGTACCGTTGGCAGTCAGCACCTGGGCCGGCGCGCCGGGCGCAAGCCCCAGCGCCGCACCAAGATGCGCCGGCACTGAAACCTGGGTGGCGCCGGTATCCAGCAGGAACGTCACCGCCTGTCCGTTGATCGTGCCCGGCGCCACGTAGTGGCCGGCGCGATTGCGCTTGAGCACCAGTTCGCCGCCCCCCTCGCTGACCCGCAGGTCGCGGTTGGGGTTGTAGCGGCGCTCGATCACATCCTCGAACACCAGCCACAACAGGCCCAGCGCGGCGATCCACGCCAGCGCGATCATGCCCCGGCCAAGCCGGCGCTGGGACTGAACGGGATGATGGTTGGATGACGACGACACGTCGGGCCTCCAGGAGCGCATATCATGCGGCGCGGCCGGACGGCCGCACATCTCCCGCTGAGACCGCCAGGCGAGACGCGCGTTCGAAGCTCGCCGACCGCGCCCTTTCCGTCACCATCCTCCCTCGCTCACGTCGGCACATTCAGCCCAGCACCTGGCCATGTTCGCGGGTCGCATGGAAGCCCACCTTGGGCCACTTCTCCATCGTCACGTCGAGGTTGTAGCGGGTACTGGCCAGATACACCGGATTGCCGTCCACATCCTTGCCGATGCGTGCGTACTGCTCACGCTCGAAGTTGCGGCGCGTCAGTTCGTCCGGGAAGGTCAGCCAGCGTGCGGTGTAAATGTCGGCCGACTCGAAGATCGCATCGACCTTGTACTCGTCCTTGAGTCGCTGCGCGACCACCTCGAACTGCAACTGGCCCACTGCACCGAGCAACATGTTGCCGCCCTCCAGTTCGAACACCTGGATCGCGCCCTCCTCGCCCAGCTCCTGCAAACCCTTCTGCAACTGCTTGGCCTTGAGCGGATCGCGCAGACGGGCCGCGCGGAACAGTTCCGGCGAAAAATAGGGAATGCCCTTGAAGCCGAGTTGCTCGCCTTCGCTCAGCGTATCGCCGATCTGCAACTGGCCGTGGTTGTGGATGCCGATGATGTCACCGGCCACGCCGTCTTCCTTGTGCACCCGCTCGTTGGCCATGAAGGTGAGCGCATTGGCGAGCTTCATTTCCCGCCCCAGGCGCACGTGCCGGACCTTCATGCCCGAGCTGTAGCGGCCAGAACAAATGCGGAAAAAGGCGATGCGGTCGCGGTGCTTGGGGTCCATGTTGGCCTGGATCTTGAACACGAAGCCGGAGAACGGCGCCTCCGCCGGCTGCACCATACGCGTATCCGCCCCCGCCGTGCCGGCCACCCGCGGCTGCGGCGGCGGTGCCCAGGCAAGCAGCGCCTCGAGGATTTCCTGCACGCCGAAATTGTTGATACCCGAACCGAAGAACACGGGCGTCTGCTTGCCGGCCAGGAAGTCGCCAAGCGAAAACGGCGCGGACGCACCGCCGATCAGTTCCACGTCCTCGCGCAATTGCCCGACCTCCATTGGAAACAGTTCATCAAGCTGGGCGTTCGCCAACCCCTTGATCACTTCCGCCTCGGTGCGCTTTTCCTCGCCCGGGGTGAACCGCAACACCCGGTCCTGCAACAGGTGGTACACCCCACGAAAAGCCTTGCCCATGCCCAGCGGCCAGGTGATCGGCGCGCACTCGATCTTGAGCACGTCCTCGATCTCCGACAACAACTCGAAGGGATCGCGTACTTCACGGTCCAGCTTGTTGATGAAGGTGATGATCGGCGTGTTGCGCAAGCGGCACACGTCCAGCAGCTTGATCGTCTGCGCCTCCACCCCCTTGGCCGCATCGATCACCATCACCGCCGCATCCACCGCCGTGAGCACCCGGTAGGTGTCCTCCGAAAAATCCTGGTGGCCCGGCGTGTCGAGCAGATTGATGGTGTGCCCCTCGTACTCGAACTGCATCACCGAGCTGGTCACCGAAATGCCGCGCTGCTTCTCGACCTCCATCCAGTCCGACGTCGCATGCCGCGCACTCTTGCGCGCCTTGACCGTCCCCGCCATCTGGATCGCACCGCCGAACAGCAACAGCTTCTCCGTCAGCGTGGTCTTGCCCGCATCCGGGTGGGAGATGATGCCGAAGGTCCGGCGCTTGGAAACATCCCGAAGCAGTTCGGGCGGGAAAGGTGTGTCAGTCATCGAGGCAACCTGGAAAAAGCGAAGCCGCCGGCAGGCATCCCTGCAGCCAGCGGCAAGATTTTGGATTTTAACAAGAAACCCGGTGACCCGGCGGGCACTGCCAGCAACTCTGCCGGCTGCTCACAAACGCCGGAGTTCATCGGATCGAATCACCGCAGCAGCTGATCAGTTCCGAATTCGACGCGATACGGCAGAAGCAAACCTACCCACGTGACGTCAGGCGCGGGCGGCGCGGATATCCGTTCGCGTACCAGTCGAGGGACACCAACCCGTACGACTACTTCGTCGACGTGTTGCAACGGGTCGGCCAGCATCCGGCCGCTGACGTGGCGCAGCTCACCCCCAGACTGTGGAAGCAACACTTCGCGGACAACCCGCTGCGATCCGATCTCTTCTCAATCTCGAAGTAGGCAAGGACGCCGGCCAGTTACCGCTTACGATCGAGTGGCGTTTGCTCACCAACCGGGCTGTCACCACGTTGGAACAGGCCGCTGAGCTGATCGACTGGTATCG
>JBKBMG010000107.1:0-6474 GCA_046295975.1 Rhodocyclaceae bacterium | reverse complement strand
GTGGGAGCAGCCGAGCCGGCGCCGCAGCCAGGTGTGCAGCCAGCGGTGGTGGTCTGTGTAGAGCTCGGCGACGGGATGGGCTGACACAGGCAACTCCGGCAGGGCTGAGCGTTGGCCGGTAGCGGAAGCGAGCCCGTACGGCGCGATATCGCGAATGGTTCTTATTTTCTGTTTTCCCGGATGCGCGTGTCAAGGCCTGGTTCGGGGGCTGAGTTTCGGGGGGCTGACTCCGGGGGGCTGACTCCGGGGGGCGTTTCCGCTTGGCAGACGAGCGGCTGGTGCTCGGGGCTTGCCCGAGGCGGATTCCGGCTGGGAGGATGAAACGTCGCTGCGCCGGTTGCGGCCGGCCTGATGGTCAGCCCAGCAGACCGTGCCGGCGCGGCGGATATGAACTCGCGTTCAGTGCTTCCAGTTCAGCGTGACGCTGGCGTTGCGCGGCGCGCCGTAGAAGCTCTGGGACCAGAACAGGCTGCTGAGGTACTTACGGTCCGTGACGTTGTTGATCTTGGCGGTTATGTTGAGGGTTTGAGAAATGTCGTAGCTTGCCATCAGATCGAGCAGCGCGTAGGCATCCTGGCGGCTGGTGATGGTCTCTGCCTCGGTGCGGTGGATGTCGCTTTGCCATTTCACTGTTGCGCCGAGCCTGAGGCCGGATACGCCAGGCACCCTGGCGACGGCGTTGAGACGCAAGGTCTTGCGTGGAACGTGGGTGCGCGCGTCGCGGCGGTCACCGTCCTTCAGACTGAACTGGGTGTAGCCGGCGCTGAGGTCCCAGAGCGAGCCGATACGGCCGGCTACGTCGATCTCAAAGCCGCGGGTGGTGGCGTCAACGCCGCGATAGTAGGAGCGCCCGTCAGAGAACCCGTCGTATTCGGCGGTGTTCGTCTGCTCTGTGCGAAACAGGGCCAGGCTGCCGTTGAGTCTTTGGTCTAGCCATTCGCCCTTCAGGCCAACTTCGAGGTTACGGCCTTCGATCGGCTCGAGCACGCTGCCCGACTGGGTGATCTGGTGCTGGGGGTTGAAGATTTCAGCGTAGCTGGCGTACGCAGTGTGGTGGTGATCGATGTCGTAGACGATGCCAAAGTAGGGGGTGGTGCGCGTTCTCCGGTAGTCGTGCACCGCATCGTACTGAACCCCGGAGCTGGTGACCCGGCTGAGGTTGGCACCCGCGAGCAACTTGAGATCGGTGGTCAGGCTGAAGCGCCCGGCCGCGTAGACGCTGTCGCGTCGATTGACGAAATCTGCATGGCCGCTCAATCCGACGTCGAATGCGGGGCGGGGAAAGCTGCCGGCGAGCATTTCGCTTTCGGTCAGTGGCAGGTGCGTGTCGTCGTCGCGCGAATGCAGCCAGTTATCGCTCTTGCTGCGGCTGACGCCGAACACGAGCTCGTGTTCGTGTCCGCCCAGGGCCACGGTACCGGTGAGGTTCACGTCAGCCGTCCATTGGCGTTCGATATGGCCGTACTTCGAAGGCCAACTGAACAAGCCGGTGCCGGTGTCGCGATCGGGTGCGCCGTACACATAGAAGAGCTCGCCGTCGGATTCAAGGCTGCGGCGCAGCAGCGTGGCCTTGGTCTGCCAGCGGTCGTTCAGACGGTGATTCAGTTCGGCGAAGGTCTGGGTGTCGTCGCTGTTCCAGTAGGCCCATTTCGCTGCGCTGCTGGCCGAGCGTGCGTAGTGGGTGGGTGTGCCGTCACTGTATTCGAGTGGCAGGGCGCCCCACAGCGTGCCCTTCGGCCGGTTGTGCTGCTGCGAGTGGCCGACCGTCAGCAAGGTGTCGGTGCCGAGATCATGTTCGATGATGGCGGAGAAGAGCTTCTTGTCGAGCGAATAGCGGTCGAGATGTGAGTTCTTTTCCTGTGCGGCGACGATCAGCCGCCCGCGCCAGCGCCCATCCGCGTCGAGTGCGGAGGAAACGTCGCCGTCGAAACGGCGGTTCTGCCATGAGCCAAGCGTGACGGCCGCCGAGGCCTGCAGTTCGCGGGTGGGGCGTTTGCGAACGAAGTTGACGGTGCCCGCCGGGTTGCCGGTAGAGGCCAGCAGCCCGTTGGCGCCGCGCAGGACCTCGACCCGGTCGTACGGGGCGGTGTCGATGTCGCCGAGTTGGTCACCGGTGGCGAAGGGCAGGCCGATGCCGTCGACCAGGAAGTTGCTGACCTCGAAGCCGCGGATCGAAAAGTAAGTGCGGTCGGACTCCACCACTTCGACATTCACGCCTGTGACCGAGGCGAGCATGTCGTTCACGCTGGTCAGGCTGAAGTCGTCCATCATCGCGCGGGTAACGACGCTGACCGACTGCGGCGTTTCGCGCTGCGACAGGTCCAGCCGCGTGGCGGTCGAGGTCGAGCGTGCGACATAGCTGCCGGTGCGCTCGGTCGCAGTGCCGATCGCGGCCGAGACGGTGACCGCCGACAGCATGGCAGCGTCGGGTGACGGCGCTGCTGGGCGCAGGGTGTAGCTGCCCGGGCCGGTGGAGACCAGTTCCAGGCCGCTGCCGGCCAGCGCACGCGCCAGTGCCTGTTCGGCACGCATGCGGCCGCGGACTGCGGCGGCGTTGCGGTTTTCCAGTATCGCGGCGTCCACGGTGAGGACGATGCCGGCTTCACGGCTGATGCGGTTGAGGGTGGTGGCCAGCGGGCCGGCGGGCAGGTCGTAGTCGCGAACCGTCTGTTCGGCGCGCGGTGATGCGGTCTGGCTCTGGGCCATGACCGCGGTCGGTACGGTGCCCACCAGTGCGAGCGCGATGGCCAGGGCGAGGGGGCGAAGGCGAAGGTGAAGGGCAGGGGAATGGGGGGTCACGGGCGAGGCTCCGGCGAAGACGTTGAAAAGGGAGAACGAGATGCTTTCCCCGTCTGCCGGACGAAGTCGCGAAAGTGACAGTCGAGTCGGAAAAATTTTTGTGGCAGGTGCAGGTTTCGTGTCGCCGGTGCGGCACGTCCGGCTTCAGCGTTGGCGTTCGACGTGCAGCCACACGCCGCCGCGCTTGACCAGACGCACCGGCAGGGCGTGAGTGAGCGCGGTCAGGGCGCGTTCGGTATCGGCCAGCGGAACGGTGCCGGTGACGCGCAGCTCGGCCGCGTCGGCCGCGATGGTGAGCGGTGCGGCTCGATGGCGGGCGAGTTCGGCGACGACTTCGCCGAGCGCGGCGTTCTCGACCACCAGCATGCCGTCGATCCAGGCGTCGGCGTCCGGCCGCACGGGCGTGGGTTCGCCGACCGCGTCGACGCTCAGCCAAACACCATGGCCGGCGGGGACCCGGCGCTCGGCCGGGCAGGCCTGAGCGGGTGCGGGGTCGCACGCGGCAGGGCGTGCCATCACGGCGGATTCGGTGACGGTGAGCGTGGTTCGCTCGGCCTCGTGGCGGACGATGAAGCGGGTGCCGAGCGCGCGCAGACTGCCCTGCGGGGTCAGCACCATCAGCGGGCGCAGCTCCGCCGCACTCGCCGGTGCGCTGCGAACATGGATCTCGCCCTGGCGCAGGACGATGGCGCGCCGATCGGCGTCGAAGGCGAGGTCGATCGCGCTGCGGGTATTGAGGACGACGACGGTGCCGTCCGGGAGCACGACGCTGCGCTGCTCGCCCGTGCCGCTGCGGTGGTCGGCGAGCAGGCCGGTGAGCGGCTGGTGGCGGTCGAGCACACCGGCCGCGACGGCCACCAGCAGCGCCAGCGACAGCAGGCCGGCGGCGGTTTTCCCGGTGCGGCGACGGCGCGGCGTCATCAGCGTGTCGCGTAGCGGTGCAGTAGCGTCCCGAGGCAGGTCGTGCAGGCCGTGGTCCAGCAGGCCGAGCTGGCGCCAGGCGCGGGCGTGGTCGACATCGGCCTCCAGCCAGCGGATCAGGCAGGCGCGGTGTTCGTCCGAGGCGTCGCCCGAGTCGAGCAGGACTTGCCAGGCAATGGCTTCGTCCAGCACCCGGTCGGAGACCGGACGGTCGTCCCTCGAATGGGCGGCCACATCGGTCGGCATGGCGTTACGCCGGGCTGCCGAAACGCAGCCGGTAACAATGCCGCGCGGCCTCGGCGAGGTATTGGCGCACGCTGGAAACCGATACGCCGAGCCGTACGGCGATCTCGGCGTGGGGCAGGCCGTCGAGCCGGCTGTACAGCCAGGCAGCCCGTATTCCGGGCGCCAGCCCGTCCAGCATGCGGTCGACTTCCAGCAGTGATTCGATGACGAGATGACGCGCCTCGGGCGAGGGCGCCTCGGCCTCCGGCATGTGTGCAAGCGCCGCCAGCCAGGCGCGTTCCAGTTCGCGCCGACGGTAGTGGTCGATGAGCAGGCCGCGGGCGACGGTGGTGAGGTAGGCGCGCGGTTCGCGCAGTCCTTCCACCTGTTCGCGCCGCCCGGCGAGCAGGCGCACGAAGGTGTCCTGGGCGAGGTCCGCAGCCTGCTGCGAGCAGCCGAGCTTGCCGCGCAGCCAGCCCTGCAGCCAGCCGTGGTGATCGCTGTAAAGGTTGGCGATGGGGTCGGCGCGGCGGGCAGCGGTGCTCACGTGTGTCTCCGGAAGGCGGGAGCGCTGGCTGGCCCGGGACGGGTTGGCTGGCTTTCGTTATATGCTGATACTGAGAATTGTTCGCATTGTTGTGTATTCGAGAGATGTCGTCAAATGTCAGAAACCAGCAGATGCTGGCTCAGCAGGAGGGGCAGGATGTCCGCAACCAGAGACAACGGCGCTGGTACAAGCAGGCCAATCCCTTGAGGCCATATTCTCCATTCTCCTGATGGACTTAGTCCGGTAATTAACCAGAAAAGGAGTGTTCCATGAGTCTGAGCGTGAATGTTCATGAAGCCAAGACGCATTTTTCGCGCTTGCTGGAACAGGCACATGCCGGACAGGAGATCATTCTGGCGAAAGCCGGCAAGCCTTATGCACGACTGGTGCCTTTGGCCCGGCCCGGCGGCCGGCGCCAACCCGGTCGGCTCGCCGGCAGCGTGGGCGACGCGTTTTTCGAACCCTTGCCGGATGCCGAGATCGATGCCTGGGGAGGCCGCTGATGCGCTTGCTGCTCGATACGCATGCCTTGCTGTGGTGGTTTACTGATGACCAACGGCTCTCGCCCAACGCGCGCGAAGCCATGGCGGACGAAGGCAACATCATTCTGGTGAGCGCTGCAAGTGCGTGGGAAGTCGCGACCAAACACCGGCTCGGAAAGCTGGCCGAGGCCGCGGAAGCGGTATCGCGATTCGACGAACTCGTTGCCGCCGATGGTTTTCAACATCTCCCCATCACCCATTTCCATTGCATCAGGGCGGGGCAGTACGCGGTTGATCACCGCGATCCGGTCGATCGTATGCTTGCCGCGCAAAGCGAACTGGAGGGCGTGACGCTGGTCTCGATCGATCCAGTGTTCAAGCTGTTCAACACCTCGTTGCTGTGGTGAGCGTCGGGCTTGGCCCCGGTTCTTCGATGGCCGGAAACTGCTCTTCTGGCCCAAGGGGAGCTTCGTTCCTCCACTCGGCGAGCAGTTCGACGATGTTCGTTGGCCGGGTCACCGGCTCGATGATGAGTTTGCTGCCTTCACGGTGAATCAGCGCACGATCCCCCGGCAACTCGAATTCCATAGGAATCCGCACCGCCTGGCTGTGGTTGTCGCGAAACAGTTTGGCGTCCCTGGGGCTGGATGGCGTCGATAGGGTGCGCTCGCCGTGCTCATCTTTGGTGCGTGCATGGCGATAGTCGGCACCAGCTTGCCTGCCTTCGGCCTGTTCGCCGTTCTCTTCCAGTTCCAGGCCTTGTGGTCGGGTTTCACCGAGCACTTGGGGGCGTCGTCGGCGCTGTTGTCGAATACGTGCCGATAACGCGCCGATAACGTGCAGCCCCGGTGGCGCCGGCACACGACTGCCCGAGCCGCGCCGCCACAATGCGGGCAGCGAAAGCCGTCGATACGACCAGCTGTAGCGCATTACGTGAGGCCGGCACGTTCATTGCTAATCAAGACAAGAATCTGGTTGCAACGCATTCGCGATCCGGTAGGATCGCAGGCTTTGTTGTCTGCAAGCGTCTGCAAGCGCGCGGGGCGCAAGTCCTCCTTGTATTTGCTTGGCGTGTTGGTGGTCTGTTCTTCACCGGGCGTAGTCCTGTGCGCCACGCGCTTTACCCAACTCCGAGCCATCTGGTGTCTGCAATGCCTTTCCTTTCTCCGAGATGCGTTTCTGTTTCGTCCCGGCAACTGCTCTACGCGTTTTCGTTGATCGCCTTCTTGGGGCTCGCTTCGGGCGCTTGGGCGACGCCCAACGTACCTCGCGACAGCGGATTGCCGTTGCCGGGGCCCATGGACTACGGGCCCGAAAGACGCACCGTCAAATCGGGCGGAAGCCTAGTCGGCCTGAGCGGGGTGGCCTACATTGATTCACTGCCCCGGCGGCCACTTCAAATTCCTCCATCTGTGGCCAGGTCAAATTCCCCCAGTGGGAGATGACAGGACGGGTGGTTTTTACTCGTTGTCTGAACCTTTCGCAAGCCGGCTGGCGGCC
>JBKBMG010000106.1:0-7633 GCA_046295975.1 Rhodocyclaceae bacterium | reverse complement strand
TCGACGCGACGCGGAGTCGTGCGGTGTCGCGTCGTGTCGTCCTTCTCGCTCACATCCCGGCCGATGTGCGAAACTGTCGCGGCCATGTCGCTAAGCCCCGTGGGCCGCGCGTTCGGGGCCGGGCGAGCGCTGCGGCCCGCCCCACGACGCTCCCCGCAGTTCGTGCTCGGCGTCGTCGCACCCTCCGTTCCGCCGATTGCCAACTCACGCAGGAGCATTGCATGATCACGCTCGAGTACCTGATCACGTCACTCGTCGTCGTCCTCATTCCCGGGGCCGGTGTCGTCTATTCGGTATCCACCGGGCTGATACTTGGCAAACGCGCCAGTGTGTTCGCGGCCCTCGGCTGCACCGCCGGCATCGTGCCGCATCTGCTCGCAAGCATTCTCGGACTGGCGGCAATTCTTCACGTCAGCGCACTGGCCTTCAACCTGGTCAAATACGCCGGGGTGGCGTATCTCTTCTACCTCGCCTACGCGACCTGGCGCGACAAGCAGGCCTTCGCCCTGGGCGACCAGCCGGCGGCCCGGGGCGGCAGCGGGATCGCCATGAAGGCGTTCCTGATGAACATTCTCAACCCCAAGCTCTCCATCTTCTTCCTGGCCTTTCTACCCCAGTTCGTCTCGCCGCAGGCCATCTCGCCGCTCGTCCACATGCTGGTGCTGAGCGCGGTGTTCATGGCGATGACCTTCGTGGTGTTCGTGCTCTACGGCCTGCTCGCCGACCTGTTCCGCAGCGCCGTGATCGACTCGCCCCGCGTCCAGTCCTGGCTTCGCCGCAGCTTCTCGGGCCTGTTCGCCGCACTGGGCGTGAACCTGGCGCTGAGCGAGCGATGAAGGGAAAAAGCATGCAGGACTCGACGGCAGACATCGACAATGGCGACGCGGTCTACAAGACCTTGCTGGAATCCACCAAGGCCATCCCTTGGCGGATCGACTGGCGGACGATGCGTTTCACCTACATCGGCCCGCAAATCGAGGCGCTGCTCGGCTGGGCACCGTCGAGCTGGATCAGCGTGGAGGACTGGGCGGCCCGGATGCACCCGGAGGATCGCGAGCGCGTGGTCAATTTCTGCGTTGCCCAGTCCAAGAGCGGCATAGACCACGAAGCCGACTATCGTGCCCTGACGAGCAAGGGCGACTACGTATGGATCCGGGACGTGGTACATGTCGAACGCCGCAACGGGGAAGTCGAGGCCTTGATCGGCTTCATGTTCGACATCAGCGAACGCAAGAAGACCGAGGACAAGCTGCTGCGCCTGCAGAAAGAGCTGGAGGAGTTGTCCTACAAGGACGGGCTCACCGGCGTCGCCAACCGCCGCATGTTCGATTCCGTCATGGAAATCGAATGGACCAACGCACGGCGCAATCGCCAGCCGTTGTCGCTGATCCTGGTCGATATCGATTTTTTCAAACAGTACAACGACTGCTATGGTCACCTTCAGGGCGACGACTGTCTGCGCCGCGTCGCCCGTGCGCTCGCCACCGGAGCAACCCGGGCCAAGGATTTCGTTGCCCGCTTCGGCGGCGAGGAGTTCGTGCTCGTCCTGCCGGAGTCGGACGCCCATGCCGCGCGACTGGTTGCGGAGCGCTGCAACCAGCGGGTGGCCGAACTGGAGCTTCCGCACGCCAGTTCGCCGGCCGACGGGCGGGTAACCATCAGCATGGGCGTGGGTACAGTGATGCCCGGCCCCGGCGACGATCTCAACGACTTCATCGCGCAGGTCGACCGGCTTCTCTACAAGGCCAAACAGAACGGGCGCAATCGTGCCGAATTCGAGGCCGCGTGGTGAGGCACGTATTTCCGCCCCCCCTGCCCCCGCAACCGAATCCCGACATTCGTCGGCCAACCGAACGGATTTTCCCTTGAGCGTGCAAATCGACACCATTGCCCCGGCCGACGCCACGGCCGATCTGATCGACCGCCTTGCGGAACTGCTTGTCGACGTGGTCCACCGCGGCGCCTCCATCGGCTTTCTCGCCCCGCTGTCGACCGACACGGCCCGTAGCTACTGGCGAAGCGTCGTGGATGCGCTCGGCTCCGAGCTACACTTGTGGGTCGCGCGCGCGGACGACCGCATCGTCGGTACGGTGCAACTCGCGCCCTGCCCCAAGCAGAACGGGCGGCACCGTGCGGACGTGCAAAAGCTGATGGTGCACAGCGAGCATCGCGGCGCACGCATCGCCTCGGCCTTGATGGACGCGCTGGAGACACGCGCACGCGCCCTCGAGCGCTCGCTCCTGGTACTCGATACCGAAGCAGGCTCGGGCGCCGAATCGTTCTACCGCGGGCTCGGCTGGATCCGTGCCGGCGAAATCCCAAACTACGCCGCCAACCCCGCGGGCCGCCTGCATCCAACCGCGTACTACTACAAGCTGCTGTGATCAGGCGGCGGCCATGGCCGTCATGTCCATTGGCATAACCCGTCTTCGCTTATGTTCGTTTGAGCGTTTTTTTGTGTTCAAGTGACGCATTTCTGTAACAATTACGCGCGATCCTGTCGGCCTCAACAACCCGGTGGAGCCTGCCATGTTGCCGCGTCACGTCGTCACCGAACACCATGTCGAATCGCTTGCCAACTTCCGCCGCGGCGCGCTGATCGCGCTGGACACCGCGCAGGCGCTGTCGGGCCTTGCGTTGCGCAGCGCACGCGCTCACCTGGTCACACCGCATGCGTGGACGCTGGCATGGTCCGGCGGTGAGGCGCAGTTCGAGATCGACAGCCCCAGTCCGCCCGAGCTGATGCACGAGGCCATCCACATTCTCACCGACCACTACAAGGAATGGGTAGGGGTGCTGGCTTCCCAGATCCACCTTTCCCATGCGACCGCGCACAGTGCGGTAGACGCCTTGCAGCAGTGGACGCCGCGCGGCACCGAGTTCGCGCTCGCGGCCGTGGATCTGGCGGTGGACGCCTCGGATGCCTCGGCCGTCAGCCTTGCGGACGTGAGCGTCGCGGTGGCAGACTCGGTCGATCAGGAATCCGCCCTGACCGTCGCACCGAAGCGCGCTTCCCGCAGGCGCACCGCGAGTTGATAGTCCCCCCGGAGCGGCCCCGCCGAACCTGGTTTTTCACTCGCAACAACAATAACCGGTGCACCACAAACCGCACCAAGGAGCCCAAATGAAATCCCGTAACCTGAAACTGGCAGCGCTCGCGTTTGCTCTTTCCCTCGGCACCCAGGCCCACGCCCAGGTGGAAGTCCAGTGGTGGCACTCGATGTCCGGCGCCCTCGGCGAGTGGGTGAACGATCTGGCCAAGTCCTTCAACGAAAGCCAGGGTGAATACCGCGTGGTGCCGACCTTCAAGGGCAGCTACGACGAGTCCATGACGGCGGCGATCGCAGCCTTCCGCGCCGGCAACGCGCCGCACATCCTGCAAGTGTTCGAAGTGGGCACCGCCACCATGATGGCCTCCCGCCAGGCCATCAAGCCCGCGGCCGAGGTCATGTCCGAATCCGGCTTCGCCTTCGACCCCGCCCGCTACGTGCCCGCCGTCGCCGGCTACTACACCGCGCCGGACGGACAGATGCTGAGCTTCCCCTTCAATAGCTCGACCACGGTGTTCCACTACAACAAGGACGCGCTGAAGGCTGCCGGGGTGGACGTCGACAATCCGCCCAAGACCTGGCCGGAAGTGGTTGCCGCCGCCGAAAAGCTCAAGGCCTCCGGCCACGCCTGCCCGTTCACCACCAGCTGGATGGGCTGGACCCAGCTGGAGAGCTTCTCGACCTGGCACAACGTCGAGTTCGCCACCCAGAACAACGGCTTCGGCGGTCTGGACGCCCGCCTCGCGGTGGACTCCCCGCTGCATCTGCGCCACATCGAAACGCTGGCCGGCATGGCGAAGGACGGTCTGTTCGTCTACAAGGGCCGCGGCAACACCGCCGACGCGGTCTACGCCGCGGGCGAATGCGCGATGTTCACCGGCACGTCGGCCATGTACGCGCGGCTGAAGCGCGAGGCCAAGTTCGACTACGGCATTTCGACCCTGCCCTATTACCCGGACGTGGATGGCGCCCCCCAGAACACCATCATCGGCGGCGCCAGCCTGTGGGTGATGACGGGCAAGCCCGCGCCGGAGTACAAGGCGGTGGCGGCCTTCTTCAACTACCTTTCCGATGACAAGGTCGCGGCGGAAAGCCATCAGCGCACCGGCTATCTGCCCCTGACCATGGACGCGTACAAGATGACCGAGGATTCGGGCTTCTACGCCGCCAACCCGGGTACCGATGTGTCGGTGACCCAGATGATCCGCAAGACCACCGACAAGTCGCGCGGCATCCGTCTTGGCAACCACGTGCAGATCCGGGCGATCATCGACGAAGAGCTCGAAACCGTGTGGGCCGGCAGCAAGACGCCGCAGGCCGCCCTCGCCGCCATCGTGCAGCGCGGCAACGAGCAGCTCGCCCGCTTCCAGCAAGCCAATCGCTGACCGGCACCGGCGTCGGGTCGCGCCCTCTCGCGGGGCGCGCCCGGGCCGCGCCAACGGGTGTCGCCGACACCCGCCACCCCGGGGACGTTCACCACGTCCCCGGTTGTTTCTTTGGTCGCCACCGCCTGAGGCGCGGGCGATCGGCTTGATGAACCCGAATCCGCATGGAAAAACGAGTCCGCTTCCAGTCACGCGTGCTGCCCTGGCTGCTGCTTGCACCACAGCTCACCGTGATCATCGTGTTCTTCTTCTGGCCTGCGGGCCAGGCGCTGGTGCAATCCGTGCAACAGCAGGACGCCTTCGGCTTTCGCACCGAGTTCGTCGGGTTGGACAACTTCCGCATGTTGTTCAACGACCCGTCCTACCTCGCGTCCTTCCGCACCACCGCCGTGTTCTCGATCCTGGTGGCCTTCTTCGGCATCGCCATCGCGCTGGTGCTGGCAGTGTTCGCCGACCGGGTGATCAAGGGCGCCACCGCCTACAAGACGCTGCTGATCTGGCCGTACGCCGTTGCCCCGGCGGTGGCCGGCGTGCTCTGGCTGTTCATGTTCGCGCCGAGCATCGGCGTAGTCACCTGGTGGCTGCGTGAAGCCGGCTATACCTGGAACCACCTGCTCGACAGCCGCCAGGCCATGGCGCTCATCGTGATGGCCGCGGTGTGGAAGCAGATTTCCTACAATTTCCTGTTCTTCCTCGCCGGCCTGCAGTCCATTCCCAAGTCCCTGATCGAGGCCGCGGCCATCGACGGTGCCGGGCCATGGCGGCGCTTCTGGAGCATCGTCTTTCCGCTGCTGTCGCCCACCACCTTCTTCCTGCTCGTGATCAACATCGTGTACGCCTTCTTCGACACCTTCGCGATCGTCGACGCCACCACCCAGGGCGGCCCCGGGCGCGACACCGCGATCCTCGTCTACAAGGTGTATTACGACGGCTTCAAGGGCCTGGACCTGGGCAGCTCGGCCGCGCAGTCGGTGGTCCTGATGGCCATCGTCATCACCCTGACGGTGATCCAGTTCCGCTATGTCGAAAAGAAAGTGCAGTACTGACGGACCAATGACATGATGATCGAACGACGTCCCTTCCTGAGCTTTCTGTCGCACGCGGTGATCCTGGTCGGTATCGCCATCGTTGCGTTCCCGGTCTACATGACCTTCGTCGCCTCCACCCACACCGCCCAGACCATCGTGCAGGCGCCCATGCCCCTGCTCCCGGGCGGCCATCTGCTGGAGAACTACCGCAACGCCTGGGAAGGCGGCAGCGGCACGGGGTCGACCGCACCGGTGGGGCGCATGCTGTGGGTGAGCATGGTGTGCGCCCTGGCCATCACCTTCGGCAAGATCGTGATCTCGCTGCTGTCGGCCTTCGCCGTGGTGTACTTCCGCTTCCCCCTGCGCATGCTGTGCTTCTGGGCAATCTTCGTCACCCTGATGCTGCCGGTGGAAGTCCGTATCGGTCCGACCTACCAGGTCGTGGCCGACCTCGGCATGCTCAACTCCTACGCCGGCCTGACCATCCCGTTGATTGCCTCGGCCACCGCCACCTTCCTGTTCCGGCAGTTTTTCCTCACCGTGCCGGACGAACTGGTGGAGGCCGCCCGCATGGACGGCGCCGGACCGATGCGTTTTTTCAAGGACATCCTGGTACCGCTGTCCTCGACCAGCATTGCCGCACTGTTCGTGATCCAGTTCATCTACGGCTGGAACCAGTACTTGTGGCCGTTGCTCATCGCCACCGAGGAGAACATGTACCCGGTAGTGATCGGCATCAAGCGCATGATCAGCGGCGGCGACGCCGGCAATGACTGGAACATCATCATGGCCACCGCGATGCTGGCGATGATCCCGCCGGCGGTCGTGGTGCTGCTGATGCAGAAGTGGTTCGTCAAGGGCCTGGTGGAGACCGAGAAGTAGCCCTCGCCCCTGGTCTCCGCTTGCCGGGGCATACCCAGACACGCGACCGGCGCGCGACAGCCCGCCAGCGGGCACATCCCGCGCAACGGTCCTCCCGGAACACATTCGGAAAGCACAACGACACATGGCATCGATTTCCTTTCGCAACGTCATCAAGGCCTATGGCCACGGACCCAAGTCGCTGCAGGTCATCCATGGGGTGAATGCCGAAGTGGCGGACGGCGAGTTCGTCGTCATCGTCGGCCCATCGGGCTGTGGCAAATCCACCCTGCTGCGCATGGTCGCCGGGCTGGAAGAGATCACCGCCGGTGAGATTGCCATCGGCGCGCGGGTCGTGAACCAACTGGAACCGGCCGAGCGCGACATCGCCATGGTGTTCCAGAACTACGCGCTCTACCCGCACATGAGCGTGTTCGACAACATGGCCTACGGACTCAAGATCAAGCGGGTACCGCGCGACGAGATCCGCACCCGCGTCGAGCGGGCCGCCGCCATCCTCGAGCTTGGCCACCTGCTCGAACGCAAGCCGCGCGAACTGTCGGGCGGCCAGCGCCAGCGCGTCGCCATGGGGCGCGCCATCGTGCGCCAGCCCCAGGTCTTCCTGTTCGACGAGCCACTGTCCAACCTCGATGCCAAGCTGAGGGTGCATACCCGCCTGGAAATCCAGAAGCTGCATCGCGAACTGGGCATTACCTCGCTGTTCGTCACCCACGACCAGGTCGAGGCCATGACGCTTGCCCAGCGCATGATCGTCATGAATGGCGGCCGCATGGATCAGTTCGGCACACCCGACGAGGTCTACACCCGTCCGGCCAGCACCTTCGTCGCGAGCTTCATCGGCTCCCCGCCGATGAACCTGCTGGAAGGCCAGGCGGTGGACGGCGGTTTCGAGCTACCCGGCCTGCGGCTGACGCTGCCCGAGCCGGTCGCCCCCAGCGGCACCGCGCACATCCTCGGCATCCGCCCCGAACATCTGCGCCTGTATGACGAGGGCTGGCCGATCCGTGTCGAAATGGTCGAGGTACTCGGTGCCGAACGCCTGATCTACGCCCGCCTCGGCGAGCAACCGCTGGTGGTGCGCACCGACGACAGCGCGGTCCACCCCCAGCCCGACGACCTGCTGCACGTCCGGCCGGTCCCGGGCAAGCTCCACGGCTTCGACCGCGAAACGGGCTTGCGGCTGGGCTGAGAGCTTGTGAAGAAATCGTCGCGAGCAGAGCCGAGTGCAAGGCGCGAGCGAGCGAACGACGAGACATATCAAATAGATAGGCGAGGAGTGAGCGAGTGA
>JBKBMG010000105.1:0-7739 GCA_046295975.1 Rhodocyclaceae bacterium | reverse complement strand
GGCTCAGCCCGAACGGCGCTGAATAACTCTGAGCTTCCCTAGCACTAGCGCGATCCGGGCCGCTGCCGTCCCGCCCGGCCGGGCGGGACGCCTGTCAAGCGCCCAGGGGCCTTACCAACAGCGAATTTGATCCAGGACAAAGAAGCGCCCGATAGTCCGTATTCATGGGTGTGACGCCGGATAATCAAGGGCGTCTTCCTGCGCAGGCCACGTCGCCTCCCATGAGCGCTCCCACGCCATCCACCGATACGCCGCCCCACGCGGACACCGGATCCCACCGCCCCCATCCGGCCGCCCGCCCGACCAGCGGGCGAGCACGGCGCGCTGTCGCACTCCTGCTACTCGTCGGCGCGGCACTCGGCATCGTGTTCTGGGGCGGTCTGCATACCGCGCTGGAGTGGACCAACCGCGAAGCCTTCTGTATCGGTTGCCACGAGATGTACGACAACGTCTATGTCGAGTACCAGCAGACCGTCCACTACAGCAATCGCACCGGCGTCAGGGCCAGTTGCGCCGATTGCCACGTGCCGCGCGAATGGGGCCCGAAGATGGTCCGCAAGCTCCAGGCCTCGCGCGAACTGTGGGGCACGCTCACCGGCAGCATCGACACCCGCGAGAAGTTCGAGGCCCGGCGGCTGACGCTGGCGCGGCGCGAATGGCGGCGCATGCTCGCCAACGATTCACTCGAATGCCGCAACTGCCACGGGCTGGAAAGCATGGCCGGAGATCGCCAGTCGGCACGCTCGGCGCGCCAGCACGAACTTGCGCGCGACCAGGGCATAGGCTGCATCGTCTGCCACCAGGGCATTGCCCACCACCTGCCGCAGGACATGGACGAGCAGGACGATCTACGCCACCTGCTCGCCCGCGCCGTGCCGCCGGAACCCGCGCACATGGGCGAGGCGCGAGCAGCGCCAGAGGCGGCGCTGGCCGCTCCGGCAGCAACGGCGACCACCACCGCGCACGCGGTGGCCGCGATCGCCTGGGACGACGTCGAGACCCATGACATCACCCTGCTCTACCCCGGCATCGCCCACTCCGAATGGCTGACTGGCGAGGTCCGCGAAGGGCGCTGGCGTCACGGTGGCGGCTGGGCCTACAAGAATGGTGAAAGCTGCTACGCCTGCCACTTCGATGAAACCGAGCGCATGGGCGGACGCATCGTCACCGGCGCCAAGCTGGAACCCCAGCCCATCCCCGGCAAAGTGGCGGCCATCCCCGTGCAGTTGCAGGCCGCCCATGACGGCGCCCACCTGCATCTGCGCTTCCGCTGGACGCAGCCTGCGCCCCCAGCCGGGGAGACCATGGACGCCGAGCATGCCGTCAAGCTCGCGCTGATGTTCGACGCGGGGAAAGTCGAAGGGGCCGAACGCAACGGCTGCTGGGCCGCCTGCCACGCCGACTCGCGCGGCATGCCCGCCGGCGATCCGGCCCGCACGAAGTACGTCCACAACGGTTCGCTGGCCGACGGGGTGTTCTACGATCTGGTGCAGTGGCGTAGTGGCGACAACCGCGGCTACGACGGCCACGTTGCCGACAGCCGGGTCATGGAAGGCGGCCAGGCGCTGGTGTCGGCCAGCGGCACGCGCGAGGGCGACATCTGGACCGTCACCCTGGTGCGTCGCTTCGTCGGCGGCCCGGGCGACATCGCGCTGCAACCGGGCAAGACCTACAACTTCGGCTTCGCCATCCACGACAGCCACGCTGCCGGACGCTTCCATCACGTGTCGCTGGGCTACACCCTGGGCATCGACAGCGACGCCCAGGTCATTGCACGGCGATACGAATAGCGCGGCGAGGCAGTCGCCTGAAACCTGCGCCCGGTTCGCCCCGCGCAAGGCAAGCCCCGCTGGTCCCCCGAGATCTCTTGACCGGTAAAGCCCTGGCAGCCCGGATCAATCCGGCGCGCGGCTGCGCACGCGGATGATCACGTCGACCTCTTCCAGTTCCAGCCCGTCCGGCAGCCTGGGCGTGCCGACCACCTGCAGTTCTTCCGCCGAGACATCCGACAGCTCGCCGGTGCGCACGTCGAACAGGTGATAGTGCGGTGCAGTGTTGGAGTCGTAGAACACCCGCTCCGGATCGACGACCAGTTCCCTGACCATGTTCTTCTCTCGAAACAGCTTGAGGGTGTTGTACACGGTGGCGCGTGACACTTCCGGCATGAACGCGCGCACGCGCGCCAGCACCTGTTCGGCCGACAGGTGCACCGGGCGGGCCAGCATCACCTCGGCAATCGCCAGCCGCTGCAGGGTCGGTGGGATGCCCGCCTCGCGCAGCTTGGCGGCGGCCTCCTTGAACAGTTTCATGACCATGGGCGGATTCTCCGTGCCTGATTCAGAAAGCCGAAACCGCCGACGCGGCGGCGGTTTCGGCGAGTGCTGGTCAGGTGCTCAGTGGCTTAGTGGAAGGGGTCCGGACGCGGCGTGGCATTGCTGGACGGCGGCAGGATCGGCAGCACGATCTCCGGCATGTCGCCGGTGAGCGTCTTCAGGAAGGCCACGATCTTGCCGATTTCCTCATCGCTGTAATGCCGGCCAAGCTGGATCTGGCCCATGATGTCCACCGACTCCTCCAGCGTATTCGCCTGGCCGTCATGGAAGTACGGATAGGTGAATTCGACGTTGCGCAGCGTCGGCACCTTGAAGTTGAAGCGATCGGCGTCGTTGCCGGTGATGGAGTAGCGCCCCTCGACCGGCGAGGTGCTCTCGTAAGGACGCACGATGCCCATGCGCTGGAACGAGGTGCCGCCAGCCGCCGCGCCGTTGTGGCAGGCGGTACAGCCGCTGTCCTTGAACAACTGGTAGCCGGCCAGTTCCTTGGCGCTCAGGGCCTTGTCGTCACCCTTGAGCCAGCGGTCGAAGCGCGAGTTCGGCGTGACCAGGGTCTCCTCGAACTCGGCGATGGCGGCGGTCACCTTGTCCATGGTGATCTCGCCCGGGCCGAAGACCGCCTCGAACTCCACCACGTAGCCCGGGATGGACTGAAGCACGTCCAGCGCCAGAGTGTGCGGCATGGCCATCTCGACGTCGGCCTGGATCGGGCCTGCGGCCTGCTCCTGCAGGTCGGCGGCGCGGCCGTCCCAGAACTGGGCGATGGCGAGGCTGGAGTTGAGCACCGTGGGGGCGTTCACCGGGCCGGCCGACCACTTGTGACCGATGGAGGTGGCCAGGTTGTCGGTGCCGCCGCGCGACAGGTTGTGACAGGTGTTGCACGAGATGATGCCGGACATCGACAGGCGGGGCTCGAAGAACAGCTTCTTGCCCAACTCGACCTTGGCCGGATTCTGCGTGACGTAGGGCTCGATCGGCGTGATCGGCTCGTCGCGAACCGACGCCGCCCAGGCGAGGCTGCTGGACACCGACACCGCCAAGGCGACCGCGAGCGTGCTTACTTTGATCTTCATGATGTGCTCCTTCAGAGAGAAATCCCTGCGGTCCGAATGCCAAGTGCCCAGCGAGCGCGCAACGGCCACGTCCTTGCCGCCTCGCCGCATTTAGACCGCGTCTAAATCCTGGAAGCCATTGAACACCTCTGCAGGACCCTGGTTTTTGACTTAGGTCATGTTTTGTTCCGGTTTCCCGTCCAGTTGGCAAAAAACCACATTCATGACGCGGGATAGCAATTACGCTAATGCAAGTAATTCGCATTGTTGTTAATATCGTCATTCGTGCGCGCAGACAGCGTGATCGCGCGCGCCCACAGCCCCGCAATGGAGTACGCATCCCGATGAAGAACCGAATCAACACCCTTGCCGTCGTGGCGGGCTTTGGCCTGTCCGCGCTCGCGCTGCCGGCCACGGCGGACGACAAGGCGGTCGTCAGCCACTACGCCGACATCGCCCAGGCCATGTACCAGGACGCGCTCGGCCAGGCGCGCACCCTCCAGGCGGCCGTAGAGCGCCTGATCGCCGAACCGGGCGAAGCCACGCTGCTGGCCGCACGCTCGGCGTGGATCGACGCGCGCGTCCCCTACCAGCAGACCGAGGTCTACCGATTCGGCAACGCCATCGTGGACGACTGGGAAGGCAAGGTGAATGCGTGGCCGCTGGACGAGGGGTTGATCGACTATGTCGACCCCGACTACGGCACCGCATCGGACGAGAACCCGCTGTATGTGGCCAACGTCATCGGTCACACCGAGATCAAGTTCGGCGGCGAGACCGTGGACGTCTCCGAAATCACCAAGGAACTGCTGTCCGAGACCCTGCACGAGATGGGCGGCGTCGAAGCCAACGTCGCCACCGGCTACCACGCCATCGAGTTCCTGCTGTGGGGCCAGGATCTTAACGGCACCGGCCCTGGCGCGGGCAACCGCCCCTGGACCGACTACGTTCAGGGCGCCGGCTGCACCAACGGCAATTGCGACCGCCGCGCCCGCTATCTGGCGGTGGCTACCGAGTTGCTGATCGACGACCTGGAATGGATGGCCGCGCAATGGCAGGCGGGCGGCGAGGCGCGCGAAGCGCTCGAGACGGCCGACCGCAACACTGCACTCACCGCCGTTCTGACCGGCCTCGGCAGCCTCTCCTACGGCGAGCTCGCTGGCGAACGGATGAAGCTCGGCCTGATGCTGCACGATCCGGAGGAAGAACACGACTGCTTCTCCGACAACACCCACAACTCCCACTACTACAACGTAGTCGGCATGATGTCGGTGTACAGTGGCCGCTACCTGCGCAGCGACGGCAGCGCGTTGGAAGGCCCCGGTCTGTCCGCGCTGGTGCGTGCCACCAACGCGGCCCTGGACGACGAAATGCAGGCCAAGCTCGCGGCTTCCCACGCTGCCATGACGACCATCAAGCAGCGCGCCGAAACCGTCGAAGCCTACGACCAGATGATCGGCGAGAACAATCCGGAAGGTAACGCCGTCGTGCAGGCCGCGATCGACGCGCTCACCGACCAGACCCGCAGCATCGAGCGCATCGTCGCAGCACTGTCGCTGCAACCGATCGAGTTCGAAGGGTCGGACAGCCTCGACAACCCCGAGGCGGTGTTCCAGTAAGCCCCGGCTGTTCCCATTCCCATTCCCCTTCCCTTCTCCGTCCGCCCCCATTTTTCGGGCGGACGGATATGGCGCCCCCGCCATCGCATCCGTCCTCACGCCCGCCAGGCCCTCCAGATGACATCGCAAGCCCTTCTCCTCCCCGTCCGCACGCCGCGCATCCTCTGTATTGTGGCCGTGCTCGCCGCCTGTGCCCCGGCCTCTGCCCTGGCCGCAGGTGCAGCCGGCCCTGCAGCCCTGCCCGCCGCGCCCCTTGCCGAGGCCGAGCGCATCGCCAAGGTGGTCGCCCCCACCGGCGACTTCAGCCGCTCCGAACCCTTCGAAGTCAATCCGGCGGGCGCGGCCACGGTCCACAAACTGCTCAACACCAGCAGCTTCTCGCATCCGTCGGCCAACATGGCCTTCGAACGCCAACTCGACTTCCGCGTGGGAGACGGCATCTTCCGCAAGCTGTGGGTCTCGGCACCCAGTTCGACACAGTCGTCCAACGGCCTCGGCCCGCTGTTCAACGCCCGTTCCTGCCAGTCCTGCCACCTCAAGGACGGCCGCGGACGGCCGCCCGAGGGGGATGAGGCGGCGGTGTCGATGTTCCTGCGCCTGTCGATTCCGCCGCAGACCGAGGCCGACCGCGAAGCGCTGGCGAGCCGGCGCAAGTCGGTGATCCCCGAGCCGACCTACGGCGGCCAGTTCCAGAACTTCTCGGTACAAGGCGTACTCGCCGAAGGTCGCATGGACATCGCCTACGAGGAGATTCCCGTCACCCTCGCCGACGGCGAGATCGTCCACCTGCGCAAGCCCACTTATCGCGCGGTGGACCTCAACTACGGCGACATGCACCCGGACACCATGCTGTCACCCCGGGTCGCGCCGCAGATGATCGGCATGGGCTTGCTGGAGGCGATTGCCGAGGAGGACATCCTCGCCTGGGCCGATCCGGACGACGCCAGCGGCAACGGCATCTCGGGTCGCCCCAACCAGGTATGGAGCGACGCCGAAGGCAAGGTCATGCTCGGCCGCTTCGGCTGGAAGGCCGGCAAACCCACCGTCACCGATCAGACCGTCCACGCCTTCGCCGGCGACATCGGCATCTCCACGCACCTCCTGCCCGCCCCCTGGGGCGACTGCACCGCGGCCCAGCCTGCCTGCCGCGAAGCGCCCCATGGCAGCTACGGCGAAGACGGCGTGGAAATCACCCGCGACATGCTCGACCTGGTGGTGTTCTACTCGCGCAACCTCGCCGTCCCCGGCCGCCGCGATGCGGACGACCCCCAGGTGCTGGCCGGCAAGCAGACGTTCTACGCAGCCGGCTGCACCGGCTGCCATCGCCCCAAGTACGTCACCCCCCGCGACACTGTCGAGCCGGAGCAGGCCTTCCAGTTGATCTGGCCCTATTCCGACCTGCTGCTCCACGACATGGGTGAGGGGCTCGCCGACCACCGCCCGGAAGGCGACGCCTCCGGTCGAGAATGGCGCACCGCGCCGCTGTGGGGCATTGGTCTGACGCAGATGGTGAGCGGCCACACCTACTTCCTGCACGACGGGCGCGCCCGCAACCTGCTCGAAGCCATTCTTTGGCACGGCGGCGAGGCTGAAGCCGCCAAGCAACGGGTGATCGCCCTGTCGCGCGAAGAGCGCGAGGCGCTGCTCGCCTTCCTGAACTCGCTGTGAGATCCGTCATGCGCGCCATGCCCGCCAGTCCAGCCCGCGCCGCCGCGCACACCCCGCGCCATCCCGCGGAGACGGCGCCGCCATACCGCCGCGGCCTGCGCTGCTCGACCTCCGCCGGCGCACTGCTGCTGGTCATGCTGTGGGCCGCGCCACTGCCCGCACCGGCACAGTCTCAATCACCGCCCTCCGCGGCCGTGGAAGCGACGCCGGACGACTATCGCCGCCTCAACCTCGAACTGGTGGACCGCCACCTGCTGCCGCGCTACGCCGCGCTGGCCGAGACCACCGCCACCCTTGACGCACGCGCAACCGACTATTGCGCCCAACCCGACGCATCGCGGCGCGACGCCCTGGTGTCCGCCTGGCACGCCGGCACCGACGCCTGGCAAGGCATCCAGCACGTGCGCTTCGGCCCGGTGGAGTTGTTCATGCGCAGCATGCGCATCTCGTTCTGGCCCGATCCGCGCAACACCGCCGGCCGCCAGCTCGATACCCTGCTCGCCAGTCGCGACGCCGCCGCACTCGCACCCGAGGCCTTTGCCCGAGCCACCATCGCGGTCCAGGGCCTGCCCGCGCTCGAACGCCTGCTCGCCGATCCGGACGCGCTGACCGGCCAGGATGCCGACGAATCCGCCTGGCGCTGCGCCGTCCTGCGCGCGATCACCCACAACCTCGCGAGCATGGCCGCCGACACGCTGCAGGCCTGGCGCGACGGCGACGAGGCATACCGCCAAGTCATCGCACGCGCAGCCGAGCCCGGCGGCCACTACCACCTCGACCGCGAAGCCACCCAGGACTTGTTCAAGAGCCTCAACACCGCGCTGGAACTGGTGGCCGAACACAAGCTCGCGCGCCCGCTCGGCGCCAGCCGGCAGGCGGCCCGGCCGCAGCTGACCGAAGCCTGGCGCAGCCAGCGCTCGCTGGCGCATGTGCGCAACAACCTCGCCGCGGCCGAGGCGATGTACCTCGGGGAAGCCGGGGCCGGGAGTGGTGGCGGGGGCAGCAGCGGAGGCGGGGGCGGCTTTTCCGGCTTCGTGCGCGAAATCGCCGGCGACGCCGCCCTGGAC
>JBKBMG010000104.1:0-7750 GCA_046295975.1 Rhodocyclaceae bacterium | reverse complement strand
AGGGCGCGGATGATGTCCTGTCGTTACTCCCGGCGCATCACCGGGCCTGACCTCCGACGGTCAGCAACTGGGGGATTTTGAAGTGGCCATCACTGGGGGATTTTGGGTGGCCGCCGGGGGCCGGCCTTGTGCATGTTGCGCTCCGAGATTTCCAGCCCCGCCTCCACGCCCGCCAGAAATTCGCTCAGCACCGAACGACGCAGCCCACGTTCGACCTCCTCGCGAAACACCCCCAGCGATTCCCGCAAGGTTGACAAAGCCATAAGAGCGTTGCCAATCGGGGGGTTCATTTCATGTGCGACCCCTGCGACAAGCCGCCCCAGCGCTGCCAGCGTCTCCGCCTGCACGAGTTGGGTCTGGGCGCGCTCCAGCGAGGCCACGGTACGTCCCAGTTCAGCATTGACCTCCGCCAAGGCACGGGTACGAGCCTGAACACGGTTCTCAAGCTCGGCATTCAGGGCCGCCAGTTCGTCCTGCATGCGGCGCGCCTCGGTCACGTCCTCGATGACCATGATGATTGCAGCACGACTCTCCGTTTTGGCGAGCGACGCAGACAGCGCGCACAGCATCACAGTGCCGTCGTGTGCCCGCATATGTGCCTCGACCCCAGCGACGATCCCCTCTGCACGTACGCGTGCAATGAATACGCGGCGCGCCCTCGCGTCCACCCAGATGCCGAGTTCCAGTCCGCTGCGGCCGACAACCTGTGCCGGTGCATAGCCGAACGTCCGCTCGAATGCGTTGTTGATCTGGGTTATGCAGACCTCACCGCCGTCCTCCATGGACACACACATCGGCACGGGCGACGCATTGAAGATCAGCAGCAGCTTGCGCTCGCGTGCCTCGATCGCGACCGCGGCCGCCCGCATATCCTGGGCAAGCGCCTCGAACTCCGCAATGCGGAAATCGTCGTGCGCCGGTCGGTAGTTTCCACCCGCCACGGCACGACTCAGGCCAACCAATCGCCGCAACGGACGCTCCAGCGTGGTTGCCCAGATCGGGCCGAGCACGAGCGCGATCACGGCCGAGAACAGGAACGCCACACTCACCAGCAACACCGTGTTGCGGTACTCCGGATTGGCCATTCCAACCGGTGCGCCACTCAACACAATCCAGAACAGCTTCTCCTGCATCGCCGCCACCGGGCGCACCGGCTGATCGAACAATACCGCCCGTGCAGGCATTGAGCGGCCGTGCCATACCGCTTCCAGCGCCGGGTGATGTGCCCAGCTGCGACTTCGCAGTTCGGGGTCGCCCAAGGTGTCGAGCAACCAGTCACCACGACCGTCCACCACGATCAACGGATAGACCGCGGTCGCCAGCAGACGCCGGAAGTCTTCCAGCAAGGCTTCGATCCGCAACTCGCCAACGAGTACGTGCTCGCCCCCCGCTGCCGCCAGGCTCACTGTCGCCGCGCCCGAGACTACCGACAGCCTTGCCTCCTGCCAGCGAAACCCAGAACTATGTCGCGCGAGCTGAAACAAGGGGCTGCCGTCGATGGACCACACCGCATCGATTTCCATCAGCCCGCCCTCGGGCGCACGGGTCAGGCCAAACACCAATCGCCCGTCGGATCCTGCCACATAAACATCGGAAAAGCGCCAGCCCGGGGCGGCAAAGTCGGACAGGTATCGCTGCGCGCCATCAAGATCGCCCGCTTCGAGCAAACGCACCACGGGGGACAACGAGCGCTCAAGCTCGCCAAGCAAATGGTCGAGCACCCGCCCGCCGTCCTCAACGGCATTGGCGGCAGCACGGTCGGCGTCCGCATCGATCCTGGGTAGACGGTTGACCAGCACCAGCAATATCGTCAGCCCCATCACCAGCAGAGAGGCGGTGACGATCAGCGCCGTCAGCGAGGCGCGCAGCCGCCACCGCACCGCGCTCATTCGCGAACTCCTACGTAACGGCCGAACTCGATGCGGGTAAGATGCGCCGCCCGCTCGGCTTCGCCATAGGCGTCCAAGCGCACTTCGCCCTGGACGCCGGAGAAGCTCGCCAGCCGGGCCAGCGCGGCCTGAGCATCCTCGCCGGAACGGCGCTCGTCAATGGCGGCGACAATTGCCCGCAACGCGTCGTAAGCCATCACCGAGCCGAAGCCGGGCGGCTGCCGGAAACGCTCCCAGTAATTCGCCACGAAGCGACTGTAAGCAACCGCCTGGCTGTCTCGATCGTAGAATTGCTGCACCAGCAGCCCCTCCACCGCCCGGCCGCCGAGCTCCGGCAAGGCCTCCGTTCCACCCCATTCGGCGCTCGCCAGCAGGATTCGATCACCATCCATTGCGCGCAGCAATTGCGCGAACCGGGCCACGTCCACCGCCCCCGCGACGACCACGATCGCATCCGGCTCGAGCGCGATCGCCGCGCGCGCTGCCAGCGAATACACCTGATCGTCGCCGGCACGCAGCGGAAACGCGCTCAATGGCGTGCCACCACCGGAGCGGAAACGGGTTTCGAAGGCATCTCGCGACGACTCCGTGAACTCGCGATTGACGGTTTCGTACACTACCGCAGCGCGCCGCACGCCCCGCTCAAGCAGACGCGCGGCCAGGGACTCCGCGTAGACCTCGGTACCCTGAACCATGCGGAAAAAATTGTCATCCAGGCCGGAAAGCGCACTGTTCGCCGCCGTCGGACTGACGAACGCGATCCCATGCACGGCGCCCGCCACCGCGAGCTCGGAGGCGATGCGGCTCGTCATCGGCCCGATCACGTACTCCACCCCCGCCCGGTGAAAAGTGTCGACGATTTCCTCGGGCGCCAGGCCAGCCGACTCGTCAACCACGAGCAGTTCCAAACGACGCCCCGCGACACCGCCCGCGGCATTCACCTCCTCCATGGCCAGCAACGCGCCGTTTCTGCCCGCAAGTCCGAGATCGACCGCGCCATGGAACACCCCGCCGACGAAACCCAGGCGCAACGGTGCTGGCTCCCGCGTGCAGCCAGCGATCACCATCATCAGCAAGACGGCCGCAACTATCCGGCCGAAGCGGCAATCCCGTGCGGCCATTGCGCCAGCCACTCCCTGAAGGCGTCGTAGGCCATCGGTCGACCGAACAGATAGCCCTGCCCCTCGTCACAGCCCAACTCAGCCAGCGTACGAAGCTGCGCTTCGTCCTCCACCCCCTCGGCGAGCGTGCGCATGCCGAGCCGCCTGCCAAGCGCAATGACCATCTCGGCGATACGCGCGCCACCGCGCTCGCTGCCAAGGGACATGACGAAGCTGCGATCGATCTTCAACCGGTCCGCCCCCAGGCGGTCCAGGTAGGACAAGGACGAGAACCCCGTTCCAAAATCGTCTATCGCCACCGAAATGCCTCTGCGGGCGAACGCGCTCAACTGGATCTCCACCGGCTCATGCCCAAACACGCATACGGACTCCGTCACCTCCAGTTCCAACCGCTCCGCGGTCACCCCCGCATTCACCAGCGCGCGGTCCACGGAATCAACGAAAGACGGTGTGCGAAACTGCACCACCGACACATTCACGGCGGCTCGCAGACCGGGGAATCCACTACGGTCCAGATCCGCCAGCGCATGCAGGGCCGAACGCAACACCCAGTCGCCGATGGGTACGATCAGGCCGGATTGCTCGGCAATCGGCACAAAACGGACCGGCGGTACGTGCTCTCCGCCCTCGCCACGCCACCTCAACAAGACCTCGAAGCCCACCACTGCGCGGGTTGCGATTTCAACCTGCGGTTGAAAAGCAATGTACAGACGCTCGCTCTGAAAGGCGTCGCGCAGCCCGTGCAACATGCGCACCCGCTCGCGTGTCTCCAACCCCACGGCCTCGCTGAAAACCGCGTACTTGCCAATACCCTCGGACTTGGCCCGCTTGAGTGCGATGTAGGCGTTCTTCAACAAGCTGGCGCCGTCCCGGCCGTGCTCCCGCTCACCCTCGCGCCCCCCCGCCACCTCAACCAACCCCACAGAGACAGATACGCGCTGCTCACCACTTGGCAGCGTAAAAGGCTCGGAAAACGTATCGATCACCCGCTTGGGACACACCACGCCGGGGGAGCCGAACACGCCGAACGCATCGCCCGCCACGCGGGCCACCTCGCAACGGGCGCCGAATCCAGCCATCAGGCGTTGCGCCACCGCCCGCAACAAAGCGTCACCATGCTGGTGACCGAGCAAATCGTTCAACGCACCAAACTGGTCAATGTCCACCAGCGCCAGCACCGAGTCGTCATCGCACACGTCCAGCCTCGCATCCAGACTGCGCACAAAGGCGACACGATTCGGCAAGCCGACCAACGGATCGCGGTAGGCGAGTTCCGCCAGTTCTGCAACCAGCTTGACGTTCTTGCCGCACAGCGCGATGTGAGAACAGAACATCCGCAGCAACTGTTCATCCACCTCCGGAATACGCTCCCCGGTATCCACGTAGGCGGCGAAGCTGGCCGTCTCGGCAGGGAAATACAGGCATATACCTTGACCGTCGCGCACTGTGGCCTGACGCGCGAGGCAGCTCGCTATCGTTGACAGCACCCGATCGGACGATACGCCATCGAGACGCTTGTGCAGCAAATGACTGTAGCGCCCAGTTGCGGCAATGATCTCGTAGCCACGGCCATCCTCGGCTGTGGCCGCACGCCGGGCGCAAAGTACGCCATCCGGGCGGGTGCCGATGAAACCGGCCAGCTGTGTGATCACGCCCTCGGCGAAGGCGTCCAGGCCCTCTTGCCTGAGCAGTTGATGGCTTGCCTCCAGTATCCGCGCGAGCCCCAGCCGACCGTGGTCGAGACGCTGCAACTGGTCGTAGGAGCGGATGGCTGCGGTCAGCGAAGCGAAGAGCTTGCTGCGGGTCAGCTCGCTCTTCATCTTGTAGTCGTTGATATCGTAGCGGGCGATGGTCTCGGTCTCGGGCGCGTGGCCCGGCTGCCCCGTTCTGAGGATGATCCGGAGATTCTGCTGCCAGGGCATGCGACGAAGCTGGTCGACCAGTTGCAGGCCGGCATCGTCCGCCTCCATCACCACATCGAGCAGGAGCACCGCAAATTCGCGCTCGTGCTCAAGCAAGGCTCGCGCCTCCGCGGCGCTGTTGGCGTGCGTCAGCATAAGGGGGCGGCCGACGATGCGCATACCTCGAAGCGCGAACGCGGTTGATGCATGGACATCCGGGTCGTCATCGACCACCAGGATCCGCCAACAACGCGCCTCGTCTTGCGCAGCACCGATATCGTTCTCGGCTGCGAACTCGAACTCGTCCGTCACGCACACCTCGCCGCCCGACACTTATCTGCGAACTTTGCGTTATGCGCGCGCGCGAAGTCAATGGAAACGTTCGCTCACACCCCGCTACCTTGATACTGGCAGGGAACGAGCGCCGATCCGGACAGCGGATCTCGATGCAGGACAGAATCGAACAGGCACAAAAAAGCGACCACTAGGGTCGCTTTTCAGTATCTGGCGGAGACGGAGGGATTCGAACCCTCGATACCTGTTTTGCAGGTATGCTCCCTTAGCAGGGGAGTGCCTTCGACCACTCGGCCACGTCTCCAATCAACAGAGGCGCGAATAATAGCGACTCTGGGCGGCTGGGTCAAACGCCATGCACAAGGACGTACACTCCGGTACCGTGCGACGGGTCCGCAAAGGCGAGTCCGCCGCACCTAGGCTCAAGTTCAGGCCTGCTCGAGTCCAAAGGCCTTGTGCAACACACGCACCGCCAATTCCAGATATTTCTCGTCAATCGCCACCGAGATCTTGATTTCGGAGGTCGAGATCATCTGAATATTGATACCCTCCTCCGCCAGCGTCCGGAACATGCGCGACGCCACGCCGGGGTGGGATCGCATCCCCACACCGACCACCGAAACCTTCGCAGTGTTCTTGTCGGTTTCGATCGCGCGCGCACCGATGTGCTCCCTCACGCCTTCCAGCACCTTCAGGGCGCGATCGCAATCGCCACGGCTGACCGTGAAAGAGAAGTCGGTCAGTCCGTCGTGGCCGACGTTCTGGATGATCATATCCACATCGACGTTGGCATCCGCGATCGGGCCGAGGATCTGGTACGCAATGCCCGGCTTGTCTGGCACGCCGAGAATCACCAGCTTGGCCTCGTCGCGGTTGAAGGCGATACCGGAGATGACGGGTTGTTCCATGTTCTGATCTTCCTCAACAGTGATGAGCGTGCCCTCCCCGCCTTCCTCGAAGCTCGAGAGCACACGCAGTTTGACCTTGTACTTGCCAGCGAACTCGACCGAACGGATCTGCAGTACCTTGGAGCCCAGGCTTGCCAGCTCCAGCATTTCCTCGAACGTGATCTTGTCGAGTTTGCGCGCTTCGGGAACCACCCGCGGATCAGTGGTGTACACACCGTCCACGTCGGTATATATCTGGCATTCGTCCGCCCGCAGCGCCGCCGCAAGTGCGACACCGGTGGTATCCGAGCCGCCCCGCCCCAGCGTGGTGATGTTGTCGTGTTCGTCCACCCCCTGGAAGCCCGCGACGACCACCACCCGACCGGCATCCAGATCAGCACGGATACGTTCTTCGTCGATACGGAGAATTCGCGCTTTCGTATGCGCCGAGTCGGTGACGATACGCACCTGTCCGCCGGTGTAGCTGCGCGCATCGACCCCCATGTCCTTGAGCGCCATGCATAACAGGCCAATCGTGACCTGCTCGCCGGTAGACACCACGACGTCGAGTTCACGCGGGTCGGGATTGCTGGAGATCTCCTTGGTCAAGGCGATCAACCGATTCGTCTCTCCGCTCATCGCCGAGAGCACCACCACCACATCGTCACCCTGCGCCCGGAAACGCGCGACCCGCTTGGCGACGTTCTTGATCCGCTCGGGATTGCCGACCGAAGTGCCACCATACTTCTGAACTATCAAAGCCATCGCCGAAACCCCAACCTTTCAGGGAAAAAGCGGAATTCTAGCGAATCCCCGCCACGAGTGCATCCACCCCCCCGACCGCACCCACTGACGACTCTGACGATTATTGCATTTATCACGCTTCGTAGTATTTTTCTATTGTATGAGGATGGCGTAGTGCCCTATACTTGTATTGTCTTATGACCTAAGTCGTAGGAACCATTAAGGCCCGGCTCGTGTCGGATGCGAGCAAGCAGGCAAAATGCTAAACAACTGTTGTCAGTGTGGTTACGTCAAGGAATCTGATCATGAAGAAAAATGATGAAAAGCTCGATGTTCGTGAAATCCGTCGTAAACTGGGCATGAATCAGTCCCAGTTCTGGTCGAAGATCGGTGTTACCCAGAGCGGCGGCTCCCGCTACGAAAGCGGCCGCAACATCCCCCGTCCGGTTCAGGCCCTGCTTCGCCTGGTGCACGTCGAGCAAATCGACATCGCCAAGGTCAAGCGCGAAGACGTCGAGGTTGCCGAGTACCTCAAGTCCTCCAACCCGGATCTGTTCAAGTCGCTCAAGAAAGAAGCACGTTCCAAGCGCAAGTAAGCTTGCGCCCGGGCCTCGCGGTCCGCGCAACGCGTTTCGTGAACGGGCCGACGTCCTTGCGCGTCGGCCCGTTCAGGTTAACGTAATCACATCCACGCACTCGCAGGCGGTCGTGCGATCGCACTGCCCATCGCAACGCACGGCAGCAACCACCCTGGCTTCACGACACCACGGGCCCGGGCCTGGGTCGCGCCCACCCCAGCAGTTCTCATTTCAAAATCAGGTTGAAGTATGTGGGGATTTAATTTGGTACGGGCTGTGGAGGTTACCCAGAGTCTATCGGTTGTGGGTTGAGGCGTTGCGTCATGAACTGCATCA
>JBKBMG010000103.1:0-8105 GCA_046295975.1 Rhodocyclaceae bacterium | reverse complement strand
CCCGGCGCGTGCGTTTCTTCTTGCGGTCGAAAGCCAGCGAGGCGAAGGTCGTCTGTTTCATGGCGGCGGGGCAGATTATGACCTCGATATTTTACCGGCTCTGAATAGATCAGAGCTTCCTAAGCTCCGTGCGCTGGCAATCCGCATGTACACACGCCATCAAGCCCGCATGGCCGGTTGCGATAGGGGGCGGCAACCCCCGCCATAGCCCGGCAACCCCCGCACAAGCCCTATAATCGCTGCTTTCGAACAACCCATTCGCAGATCTCGACCATGACCACCAAGCACGCCCGTCTGCTCATTCTCGGTTCCGGTCCGGCCGGCTACACCGCCGCCGTCTACGCCGCCCGTGCCAATCTCAACCCGGTATTGATCACCGGACTCGCGCAGGGCGGCCAGTTGATGACGACCACCGACGTCGACAACTGGCCGGCAGACGCCGACGGCGTGCTCGGCCCCGATCTGATGGCGCGTTTCCAGCGCCATGCAGAGCGCTTCAACACCGAGATGATCTTCGATCACATCCATACTGTGAAGCTGGGCGAGCGCCCGTTCCGTCTTGTTGGCGACGCCGGCGAGTACACCTGCGACGCACTGATCATCTCCACCGGCGCCACCGCCAAGTACCTCGGCCTGCCCTCCGAAGAAAAATTCGCCGGCCGCGGCGTGTCGGCCTGCGCCACCTGCGACGGCTTCTTCTATCGCAATCAGGAGGTGGCAGTGATCGGTGGCGGCAACACCGCGGTCGAGGAAGCCCTGTACCTTGCCAACATCGCCTCCAAGGTCACGCTGGTGCACCGCCGCCAGACCTTCCGCGCCGAGAAGATCCTGATCGACAAGCTGATGGAGAAGGTCGCCGCCGGCAAGATCGAACTGGCGCTCGACCACACACTGGACGAAATACTTGGCGACCACTCCGGCGTCACCGGCATGCGCATCCGCTGCACGGCGGACGACAGCGCCCGCGAGGTGAAGCTGCAGGGGGTGTTCATCGCGATCGGCCACAAGCCCAACACCGACATTTTCGAAGGTCAACTCGAAATGGAGGGCGGCTATATCGTCACCCAGTCCGGCCGCAACGGCAACGCCACCGCCACCAGCGTGCCGGGCGTGTTCGCCGCCGGCGACGTACAGGATCACGTGTATCGCCAGGCCGTCACTTCTGCGGGCACAGGCTGCATGGCAGCGCTCGATGCCGAGCGCTATCTAGACGCCCTCGACAACTAAGCCAAG
This sequence comes from Rhodocyclaceae bacterium, assembly GCA_046295975.1. Lineage (GTDB taxonomy): Bacteria > Pseudomonadota > Gammaproteobacteria > Burkholderiales > Rhodocyclaceae > UBA2357. The sequence goes on along the minus strand of JBKBMG010000103.1, from coordinate 6,872 downwards.
CGCTTGGCCGCAGGCCGCGCCAGATGAGCCGCAAGCCACCGCGCCCGCCCGCAACCGAGGCGGCGCGCCTGCATGGGCTGGCGCAGCTGGAGGGCCTGCGCCGTCGCCTGATCTCCTCTCGCGAAGCCTCCGCCCGCGAGGTGGAGCCCGTAGCAGCGCGCGCGGGCAAGCCCCCCGGCCCCGCCCCAGCCTCGGGCGGCTCGACCAAGGGCACGACGCCTCCGGAAGCAGACGACTCGCGCCTGTTCCATGCCTCGGTACGTGACGCCATCCCGATCAAGCACGACAACCGGGCCGACGTCGCTCCCCCCAAGCCAGCACCGCTACCGCGACCGCGCACGCCGGACACCGGGCCAGACGACACGCCGCCGCGCCGCCGCGCCGGCGCACCACTGGACGACCACGCCCTTTTCCACAGCCTGATGGCCGACGTCGTACCACTGCGCGAACGTGGCCATGCCGATGTCGACGCCACCCGTTCGCCCCCGCGCCTGCCGGACGCGCATCGTGCCCACCCGGGCGATGCGACGCACTACCTGCTGCACCCCGACGCCGATTCAGTGGGGGACGACGAGCTTTTTCGCTACGCCACGCGCGGCGCCCGCCCCCTGCCCCAGGACAACCGGGCGGAGAACACCTCGCCACCACCGCCCCCGGAACCGCTCAAGCGCAGCGAAGACGAACTGGCCGCCCTGCGCGAATCGATGGAAGCACCAATGTCGTTCGAGGACCGGCTGGACATGGGAGAGGAGGCAGCGTTTCTGCGTATCGGCCTGCCACGCCGGGTGCTGGTGGACCTGCGCCGAGGGCGCTGGGTATTGCAGGGCGAGATTGACCTGCACGGCCTGAATCGCGAGGAAGCACGCACGGCCCTCGCCCGCTTTCTGGGTGCGAGCCTGCAGCGCGGTCGGCGCTGCGTGCGGGTGATCCACGGAAAGGGCCTGGGTTCGCCCGGACGGGAATCAATACTCAAGCAGTTGTCGCGCGGCTGGCTTGCGCAGCGGGAAGAAATCCTCGCCTTCTGCCAGGCGCAGGGACATCAGGGCGGGTCGGGCGCACTGCTGGTCCTGCTGCGCGCACCGTCTGCGGGCAACCCCCAGGCCGGGCGCGAAGAACGCTGATCAGGAATGACGCCGCCACGGCGGGCGGCGGCACTTGAGCAAGCTCTGAGTTACTCAGAACCGTTGGGGCTGAGCCTTTTTAAGCCCTTGATTTTCTGAGGAATACCCTTCGACAAGCCCGTCCTGAGCGCAGCCGAAGGGCTCAGGGCGAACGGATTAGACCCGTGTTTCCTTAACGGAGCGCTCAGCCTGTCCGTTCACGAGCCGTCGGAGCTGCGGGCCCGAACCGCGCCCGGCAGCCCTCGCCCGTGACCTGATGCTTACACGGCATCCTCGCCGGTTTCACCGGTACGAATGCGCACGATCTGTTCGACGCTGGTAACGAAGATCTTGCCGTCACCGATCTTGCCCGTACGCGCCGCCTTGATGACTGCCTCCACGGCCTGATCCACCATGCCGTCGGACAGCACGATCTCCACCTTGATCTTGGGCAGGAAATCGACGACATACTCCGCCCCTCGATACAACTCCGTATGTCCCTTCTGGCGACCGAAACCCTTGACCTCGGTAACGGTCAAGCCGTTGATGCCCACTTCCGACAAGGCCTCGCGCACCTCGTCGAGCTTGAACGGTTTGATGATCGCTTCGATTTTCTTCACTTGCATCTCCTCCAGCCTCGGGTACCCGCCGCGCACAACGCGGCCGGCTCAGTATTCGTCCCTGTAGCGCGATGTTATCGGATATCGCCAGTCCTTGCCGAAACCGCGCCGGGTCACGCGAATGCCAACCGGCGACTGCCGGCGCTTGTACTCGTTGCGCTTGAGCATTGCCACGGTGCGGCGTACGTCCGCCTCGGGCAGGCCACGGGCGATGATCTCGCGCGGCGACTCATCGCGCTCCATATAGGCCTCGATGATCGCATCCAGCACCTCGTAAGGCGGCAGCGAATCCTGGTCCTTTTGATCCGGCTTCAACTCCGCCGAGGGGGGGCGGGTGATGATGTTCTCGGGAATCACCGGCGACACCGTATTGCGCCAGCGCGCCAGGCGGAACAAAAAGGTCTTGTACAAATCCTTGAGCACCGCGAAGCCGCCCGCCATGTCGCCGTACAAGGTCGCGTAGCCGGTAGCCATCTCGCTCTTGTTACCAGTGGTCAATACGATGGCTCCGGTCTTGTTGGAGAGCGCCATCAATATCATGCCGCGGATACGGCTCTGCAGATTTTCCTCGGTGGTATCCGCCCCAAGGCCGGCAAACTGGGGGGCGAGCAGTTCGTCGAACACCCGCATTGCCGGCTCGATCGGGATTTCGTCGTAGCGCACACCAAGATTGGCGACCAGTTCGCGCGAATCGTCCAGGCTCATCTGGGCGGTATAGGGCGAGGCCATCATCACCGCCCGAACCCGCTCGGCACCCAACGCATCGACCGCCACACACAGCGTGAGCGCCGAGTCGATGCCGCCGGACAGGCCAATGATCGCCCCAGGAAAACCGTTCTTGCCCACGTAGTCGCGCACGCCCACGGTCAGCGCGCGATAGACCTCGGCCTCAGACGACAGTGCGGACGGCACCGGGGCCACCTGCCAGCGCCCACCGTCAGGTCCGACCTCCAGGCGCACCACCTCCAGGCAATCCTCGAAGGCGGGCAACTGCTGGCACACCTCGCCATCCGCAGACAGCGCGAACGACGCACCATCGAACACCAGTTCATCCTGACCGCCAACGAGGTTGCAATACAGCAACGGCAAACCGGTCTCCGCCACACGATCACGCATCACCGCCAGGCGTTCGGCCTGTTTTCCGACGTGGTAGGGGGAAGCGTTGACGCTCAGCAACACCTGCGCCCCGGCAGCCTTGGCCAGGCGCGCTGGCCCAGGCTGCCACAGATCCTCGCAAATGCTCAGTCCGACGCGCAGCCCCGCATGATCGAACACGCAAGGCTCGCTGCCGAGCTCGAAGTAGCGCTTCTCGTCGAAGACCTCATAGTTCGGCAGCAACTGCTTGAAATAACACGCAACCGTCCGACCGTCACGTAGCACGCTGGCGGCATTGAAATGGGCGCCGTCACGATCGACGGGGTGCCCCAGCACCACCGTAATGCCGCGGGCGTGCTCGGCCACGCGGGCCACCTCGCGATCGCAGGCACGGTAAAAATCCGGGCGCAGCAGCAAATCTTCGGGCGGATAGCCCGACAACGCCAGTTCGGGCGTAAGCAGCAGATCCGCCCCACGGGCACGGGCTTGCTCGAGCGCGGCGATGACCCGGTCGGCGTTGGCGGCCAGATCACCCACGGTGAGATTGAACTGACCAACCGCAATGCATAGGGATGTATTCATGGACGGAACTATACCGTTCCGCCGGGGGTTTCGCATCCGCAGGCCGTCAGGACGGATAACACATGGTCGCGAGGCGTGCGCGCGCAACCCACATCCGGCGTGGGCAAGCCTGTGGATAAGACCGGGAAAAACCGCATTGCGCCCTTCGTGGCGCACGATCGGGCCGGCTGCACAAAATTTGGGCAAGCGGTGTGATCCGTCACCCTCCTCCACTTCCGCGACCTTCGCACCCCCACCCGGCCGCAGCTGATCACACGTGGACCGAGACAGACTGATAGAATGCGCGCAACCTTGAAAGGCCCAATCGTCATCCGGGAGTCACACCCATGCGCACCCTTCCCCTTTTCTCCTTGCTGATGGCTACGGCGCTGCTGTCCGCCTGTGCCAACCGTGCCCCCCAGCACGCCGACGCCGGCACCATCGTCGAACTGCCCTCCGACGCCGAAAAAGTCGACTTCGGGCTGGCCAGCGGTACCTACAAGTGCGAGTTCGGCATGGAGGTGGACGTCACCCGCATCGACGGAGGCGCCGAACGCCTGTTCATCCTCTGGACCGGCAACCAATATCTGCTTGAACGTGACCCCTCCGCATCTGGCCTGCCACGTTTCGAAGACCGCAACAGCGGCCTGGTGTGGATCGATCTGCCGTGGAAGAGCGTGTTGCTCGACGGTCGCACCCAGAAACCGCTAGCCAGCGAGTGCAGCCACGCCGCGGCCTGACCGCTTTCCCGGCCGGGATTCGGGTCTGCGCCGCAGCGGCCACTGACCACCGCAGCCCGTGACCGAACGCCATGCATCTGGCCTGCTCGCCACCCTGGCCCCCGAGGCGTGGGACAGACTTGGCGACGGTCGTGCGGTACTCAGCCACGCCTATCTCCATGCATTGGAGGCATCCGGCAGCGTTGGTCCGGGCACCGGCTGGGATGCCCGCCACCTGATCAGCGGGCCATCCGACGGCCCGCATGCCGCCGCGCCGCTGTACCTCAAGCGCCACTCCTACGGCGAATACGTATTTGATTGGGCATGGGCCGACGCCTACGCCAGGCATGGCCTGGACTATTACCCGAAGTGGCTGGGTGCCGTGCCCTTCACGCCGATTCCCGGGCCGCGCCTGCTCGGCCGCGACGAGGCCGCACGCCGGTCGCTGATACCGCAGCTGCTCGCGCTTGCCGAGGACAGCGGGCTGTCGTCGCTGCACCTGCTGTTCGTCGCCGCCGAAGAAGCCGCCTGGCTGCGCGATGCCGGCTTCCTGATCCGCAACGGCGTGCAGTTTCACTGGCACAACCGCGACTACACCGATTTTGCGGATTTCCTCGGCGCCCTGAACAACGACAAGCGCAAGAAGATTCGCCAGGAACGGCAGCGCGCGGCACGGCATGACCTGGAATACGATTGGCTGGACGGCAGCACCGCGTCGGCTGAGCACTGGCGCTTCTTCTACCAATGCTATGCGCTGACCTACGCACTGCACCGCTCCACCCCCTACCTCACCCCCGGGTTCTTCACACGGCTGGCCGCCGACCGCCCGGACGCGGTGAGGCTGCTCATTGCACGCCGCGGCGACCAGCCAATTGCCGCCGCGTTCTTCCTCCACGACCGCCACGCCCTGTATGGCCGCTACTGGGGTGCCACCGAGTACCTGCCCCATCTGCATTTCGAGTTGTGCTACTACCGGGCGATCGCATACTGCATCGACCACCACATCGCGCGCTTCGAGGGCGGCGCACAGGGCGAGCACAAGCTGTCCCGCGGGCTCGAACCGGTGGTCACTTATTCGGCACACTGGATACGCGATCCGCGTTTTCGCGACGCCGTCGACCGCTTTCTCGAACGGGAAACGCAGGGCATGGCCTTTTACCTGGACGAGTTGTCCGAACGCCGCCCGTTCAGGAAGGCGGCCGACCAATAAGAACAAGGGCCCGCATAGAACAAGGGCCCGCAAGCATGCGGGCCCTTGTGGGTGCCGGACGAAGCAGCCGGATGGGCGGAGCGGCCGGGCGACGGCAGTCGCCCCGCGCCCACTTTCCAACAACGCCTGCTCGAGCGAGACGTTGGTCCGCAGCGGTCGTCCGCTGCGACACCCCCCGCGCTTACTTGGCGGCGTTCTTGATGCCGTCCAGGATCTCCTGGCGCGCTTCTTCGAGCGTGCCCCAGCCGAGCACCTTCACCCACTTGCCCGGCTCGAGATCCTTGTAGTGCTCGAAGAAGTGCACCGTCTGCTTCATCAGCAGTTCGGGCAGATCGTCGATGGACTGCACCTTGTCGTAGAGCGGTGTGAGCTTGGATACCGGCACGGCCACGACCTTGGCATCCACACCGGACTCGTCCTCCATTTTCAGCACACCGACCGGGCGGCAGCGAATCACCACTCCGGGCAGCAACGGAAACGGCGTGACCACCAGCACATCCACCGGGTCGCCGTCACCGGCCACGGTGTGCGGCACGTAGCCGTAGTTGATCGGATAACGCATCGAGGTACCCATGAAGCGGTCGACGAACACCGCGCCGCTGTCCTTGTCCACCTCGAACTTGATCGGATCGGCCTGCGCCGGAATCTCGATGATCACGTTGATGTCGTTCGGCACGTCCTTGCCGGCACTGACGAGATCGAAACCCATACGTCCCTCCCTTGAAAAAAGACGCCGAATTATAAGGGGAAACCCTCAGCGCCTGTGCACCGGCACCCGCCGGTCACCGCATCCAAGCGCGGCGAACGGCGTCATCCGATCATGCGGGAGGAATCGGCAACGCATGAAGGCCGCACGCTCGGACACGCCACGCGCGGACAGACGGTCCTGAACGCAGCGTTCAGGCCGGCGCATCAAAACCGGCCGCCTCGATCGCGTGCCGCAGTTGATCCACCGACACCTGGGCTGGATCGAACTCCACCCGGGCTTCGGCCTCCTCCAGCGACACAAGCGCCTCGTCCACTCCGGGCACCGCCTTGAGCACGCCCGTCACGTTGCGCACACAGCCGCCGCAGCTCATGCCCGCCACCTTGATCGTCACCTCTGTCATGGATCGCGCTCCAGTTTGCGTCAGTTGAAATGGCCTGCGAAGCCTGGTGCGCAGGTCTCTGCCCCGCTCCCGACCCCGCCTGCACAGGTATCGCCCGACACCGTCGCCCAAGCATGGGCCAGAACGACAGACCGGGGGCGCACATCGGCTCGAGTGCACTCGAATGCAAAGAATAGATTCTCGCAAAAATTTTTCAAGCGTTTTGAATGAAGCGGGCACCCGCTTGCGGGCGGCGCCCCGGGCCAGCGCAATCACAGGAACTTGGACAGTCCCCGCTGCCGGCTCGTTCGAGCGTATGAGTATGGGCCGCGGATCGCCCTCAGAGCCTGTGAATAAATCTGCTGCGCGAACCGATTGCTGCGTTACTCACTCGCTCACTCCTCGCCTATCTATCTGATATGTCTCGTCGTTCGCTCGCTCGCGCCTTGCACTCGGCACCGCGCGCGCCGATTTCTTCA
>JBKBMG010000102.1:0-8143 GCA_046295975.1 Rhodocyclaceae bacterium | reverse complement strand
CTGATGCAGTTCATGACGCAACGCCTCAACCCACAACCGATAGACTCTGGGTAACCTCCACAGCCCGTACCAAATTAAATCCCCACATACTTCAACCTGATTTTGAAATGAGAACTGCTGCAACTGCCCACGGCAGGGGTCAGGATAGGCTGTTACGGGTACAATGCCGGGTTCCACGAATTTCTCCGGAGCCCTTCCATGGAAGCCGAACGCCTCAACAGCCTTTCCGACAAGCTCGACGACCTGCGCGCGCGCGGTCAGGAACTACGGAGGTATCTTTGACTACCCTGAAAAGGCAAGCAAACTTCAGGAACTGAATCTGGCGCTGGAAGATCCGGCGATCTGGAATAACCCCGAGCGCGCGCAGGAAATCGGCAAGGAGAAGCGCCAGCTCGAGGACGTGGTGCTGACCCTCGACGACATCGAGCAGCTCTCGAAGGACCTTCGCGACCTCTTCGAACTCGCCGAAGCCGAGGACGACGAGGACACCCTGGTGGCGGTCGAATCCGACGTGACCGGGCTCGAAGCCAAGGTGCACCAGCTCGAGTTCCGCCGCATGTTCTCCAACCCCATGGATCCCAACCCCTGCTTCATCGAAATCCAGTCCGGGGCAGGTGGCACCGAGGCGCAGGACTGGGCCGGCATGCTCGAACGCATGTACCTGCGCTACTGCGAGCGCAAGGGTTTCGACGTGGAGATCATGGAGGAATCCGAGGGTGAAGTGGCGGGCATCAAGGGCGCGACGATCAAGGTCAGCGGCGACTACGCCTATGGCTACCTGCGCACCGAAACCGGCATCCATCGCCTGGTGCGCAAGAGCCCGTTCGACTCCAACGCCCGACGACATACCAGCTTTTGCTCGGTGTTCGTGTATCCGGAAGTGGACGATTCGATCGAGATCGAGATCAACCCCGCCGACCTGCGCGTCGACACCTACCGCGCCTCGGGCGCTGGCGGCCAGCACATCAACAAGACCGACTCCGCGGTGCGCATCACCCACGAGCCCACCGGCATCGTCGTGCAGTGCCAGAACGACCGCTCCCAGCACAAGAACAGGGCCGAGGCCATGTCCATGCTGAAAGCCCGGCTCTACGAACTCGAACTGCGCAAGCGCCAGAGCGAGCAGCAAGCGCTGGAAGAGTCGAAAAGCGACATCGGCTGGGGGCACCAGATCCGCTCCTATGTGCTCGACCAGTCGCGCATCAAGGACCTGCGTACCAGCTACGAAGTGGGCAACACCCAGGCGGTGCTTGACGGCGACCTGGACGACTTCATCGCGGCCAGTCTCAAGCAAGGGGTTTGAACGTCGAGATGCGCGCACTGCATTGCGGTGCGCGCATCTCGCCTTAGTGAGCTCACGCCCGACGCCTTCGCCCGCCTGAGCGCAGCCCAGGCATTGACCGATGGCGCCCGGCTGCCGAGCAACAAGCAATGAGCACTAAGCAAGCTTGTCCGCACGCGCTTTGCCACGGCCCTGCGGTCACGCCAGACCGGGCTGGACTGCTGAACACGGAATAGATCATCTTGAACGCCCCCTTGGACCTCGCCGACTTCCTGGCCCCCGGCGTGACCCCCGATGACGTGCCGGAACTGGCCTCGCTGGCGGCTGCGCGGCCGCTGCTGGATGCCTTCATCACGCTGTTCCGCGGCTCAGAGGCCGAGGTACAGATGCGTCTGCTCGTACTGCGCGAAATCGGCCGCGAATCCGACGCCCCACGCTGGTCGCCGGACGCATTGCGCGCCCGCTTCACCTACCTCGACGCAGTCAAACTGGAAACCGTTCTCAAGCGGCTGCGCGACAACAGCCTGCTCGCCTTTGGCGACGACGGCCACTACCACCTCTCCGACATCGGCCGCAACGCCGTGGCGGCACTGGCCATGCTGTTGCGCTTCTCCGATGAGGAAGATGCCGAACTCGGCTTCCTCACCGCGCAGCTGGCAGGCCTCCAGGCGGTCGGCAGCCTCACCCCGGAAGCGCTCAGCCATCTGCTCGGAAAGCTTAACGAACTCACCTGGCACTTCGAGGAGGCCATCGCCTCAGGCTCGGAATTCAACATCGTCGCCGCGCGACGCCGACTCTCGGCCAACGAGAAATGGCTGGCGCGCGGCACCGAGATTCTGCGCGAGCTGCTGGCCGACCCGGAAGTGCCTTTCGAGGTCGCCCACGTCGCCCAGCGCATCGGCCTGGCGCAGTCGCGTCTGGCGCGCGCCGACGCAAGCTTCCAGCGCGCTCTCAACAAGATCGAGGCACAGCGCGTCACCCTGGGGGCCTCCGGCATTTCGTCCTCGGATGTCTCCGCCTGGCTGCGCACGCTCAACGCCGACAAGCTCGCCGCCTTCGCCGATGATGCGCTCGCGCTGGTGCCGGAAATCCCGCTGGTCGCCGGCGGCCACGAATTGCTGGACCGCGCCGAGGCGGTGCTCTCCGACGAAATCCGCGCCCAGGAGGTGGATGCCGCCCTGCCACCGCCCGACGCCGCCGAAGTGAATACCGCGCCGGAAACCGAAGACCTCGCCCTGCTGACACACTTTGCCCACCGTCTGAGCGATATCGCGCAACCCGCAAGCCTGGCCGACGTGGTGGCCGGCGGCGGTTTCGCCCCCGCCTCCTACCGCCTGTCGCTGCTGGCGCTGCTCGCCGATGGCACCGGCACCCGACCGAACACCGGCCCGGCCGAAGGCCCGGTGGGCGAGTTCATGCGCCTGCCGCTCGAAGTGCTGTTCGGCGACACCCTGGAGACGGTGGCGGAAGACGAGATCGCGCTGATCTCCAGCGGCCGGGTGAGTCCGCGAGAGAGCGTACCGCCTCCCACCACCGTTCGCCCTGAGCCAGTCGAAGGGCGCTTGCCCCAACCGGGCTTCGACGAGCTCAGCCCGAACGGTATTTGATCGCCGAACCGCGAGAAGCCATGGAACACGACATCAAGACCCTCACCGCCCGCCTGCTGGCCAACCGCTGGCTGCCGCGCAACGACCGCCTGGTGCGTCGCGCCTTGGTGGACGAGACCTTCCGCGTCGAGCTCGACCACCGTCTGGCCGCCGTAGGCTTGCAATTGCAGGACAACCCCTACGCCGGCCACGTCGCCGCCGCACTCGAGCCCGTCATGTTCGAACCGGTGTTCGGCGCCAAACGCGAGTACGCCGCCAGCAACGTCGGCCTGACCCGCGACGAGATCGCCCTGCTGGTGGTGATCTGGGCACTCATCGTGCTGCCCAAGCGCGAACGCCAGGTGACCCGCCGTGAGGTCGCCGACGACGGCCAGGGCGACATGTTCGGCGCGGAGAAGCCGGTGGTTCACGGCGACACGGTTTCCGCCGGCATTTCCGAAGCCTCGCTGATCGCCGACTTCGGACCGCTGCTCGGCGGGCGCAGCCGGGTGAAGAACTTCATGCTCGGCAAGCTCGCCCGCCTCGGCTTCATCGAACGCAGGAACGGCATCGTTGCCGAAGGCCCGCTGCTCGACGTCGCGCTGGACTACCGCGTAATGGCCGACCGCATCATCCACGGCACCCTGGCCGACGTCATCGCCCGCGCCGGCCATGCGCTGCCCGAAAGCAACGCCTTCGAAGTCGCCGACGTGCTGCCCGACGAAGACGTAGAAGACGATGCCTGAAACCGCCTCGGGGCAATCTCATCTAGAATGACATCATCCATGCTTGCAAGTCAGGAGCCGACCATGCAGGAAGTCAAGCCATCAAGTGACGGCCGCATCCTCCTCCCGGCAGAAATCCGCCAGGCGCTGGACCTTCATGAAGGCGAGTCCCTGCAGTGGGATATCGTCGATGGCGAGGTCCGCCTGAGTACGCGCCGCGCCCGGCTGGCCAAGGCGCGCCGGCTGGCTGCACCCTATCTCGCCGAAGCCAGTACTGATGATTTTCTGGCCGCCCGCCATCTGCGGGAGACCACCGATTGACTCGCTACGTCTGGGACGCCTCCGCCGTGCTGGTCTACTTGCGCGGAGAACCCGGCGTGGATGCGCTGGAAACGCGTCTCGCAGAATCCGGCGAGCACTATCTGTGCGCGGTCAACCTGTCCGAAGTGGCGGGATGGCTCAACGAACGCGGCATGCCGGCGGCCGAGTTGCAGACATTCACCGCCGCGCTTGATCTGCAGATTGTCGCGTTCGACCAACCACTGGCCCTTACTACCGGTCTACTGCGCACAGCCACCAAAGCACGCGGCCTCTCCCGCGGTGACCGCGCCTGCCTCGCCCTTGCCAAACAGCTTGGCGCCACCGCACTTACGGCTGACCGGGCCTGGCTGGACCTCGCCCTCGATCAAGCGATTGAACTGACCCGGCCAGCAACGACATGACCCCGGGCATTACCTCCACATCGATCAACATCGACGACGTCTGCGGGCCGTTAGATGCCTTGATCGAACGCGCCCTCAACGGCAAAACGATTGTGCTGTCACGCGCGGGCATCCCGCTGGTTCGCCTAGAGCCCTGTGCAGCCAGACCAGACGACACTTCCCTTGCAACCCCGCACCCCGCGGGCTGAACCCTCCCCATGTTCCACATCAAGCAACTCGAACTCGTCCATTGGGACTACTGGCGCCGCTTTTCGCTGCCGCTGGACGCCCAGATCATCACCATTGTCGGCCCCAACGGCTCGGGCAAGACCACCCTGCTCGACGCCCTGCGCACGCTCTTCGCGCTACGCTGCTCGGGCAAGCGCGACTTCCGCCGCTACGTGCGTCGCGCCGACCGCAGCTTCGCGTGGATCCGCGCGGTGGTCGCCAACCAACCCGGCAGCACCGGACGGCGCCCCTTCTTTCCCTGCCTGAACGACGAAGTCACGCTGGCCTGCCGCATTCGCCGCGCCGGCGGCGAATGGACGCGCGACTACACCATTGTCGATGGCGACCAGTCCATCGAGGAACTGGAACGCACCGAGGACTGGGTCGGCCTGCGCGACTACCAGAGCCGGCTCGCCTGGGGCGGCCTGACCCCGGCCATCGCCAAGGTGCTGGCACTCGAGCAGGGTGACACCGACAAACTCTGCGAATACTCGCCCAAGGCCTTGCTGGAATTGGTCTTCGACGTGTTCGGCGACAAGGAGGTGCTGGACAACTACGAAGCCGCACGCGAAGAACAAAAGAGTGCCGAGCGCGAGCTCGACGACCTTGGCCTGGACCTCGACCGCCTGCGCGCCCAGGCTGAAGCGCGCCGCCTGGAAGCCGACAACTACCTGCAGTGGAAACAGCTTTCCGACGAAGCACAGGCGCTGGGCGCGGAGATCGTGCCGCGTCTGGAAGCGTCCGAACTGGCCCGCGACGCCACGGCCGAGCGCCAGCAACTGGCCGCCGAAAGAACCGAACGCATCCGCCGCCACGCCGATCGCCGCCAGGCGGTCCAGCGTCTGGAAGACGTACGCGCCGAAAAGGCCACTGCGGAAACCGAGCGCACCACCCTCAAGCAGAGTACCGCGGGCATCGAAGGCAACTACCTCGCCACGCGCGACCAAGTGCGCGATCTCGAGAAACTCATCAACGAGCGCGACGCATTGCGCGCGCAACTCGCCGCCGAACACGGCGCCGATGCCGTCGCGCTGGAGCGCGAGCACGAAGCGGCCGAAGCCGAGCTGACCCGCCTGCGCGGCCAGGAACGCGAGGTGGTCGCCCGCTTCGAGGAGCGCTCGAACAGCCTGCGCACCGCCAAGAGCCGCAGCGGCCCACCCGGAGAGCCGGACGTCACCCGCTTCCGCGCCCTGCTCGACGAACACGGCATCGCCCACCGCGGCTTGGCCGAGGTCGTGGAAGTGACCGATGCCGCCTGGCAGGCCGCGCTCGAAGCCGTGCTACGCCCCTACCGCCACGTCGTGCTGCTGGAACGCGAATCCGACCGCCACGCCGCATGGGCGCTGGGCGAACGCGAGCGCTTCCGCCATTTCCTGGTACCGGAACGCGAAAACGCCCCGCCGCCGCGCCCGCAAAGCCTGGCGGAGGTCGTGAACTTCTCCGCCCCGGTGCCGCGCTGGCTCACTGATTTACTCAACCGCATCCGCCGCGTGGACAACGTCGAGGCCGCGCGCGAACTGTCGCGCGACATCGAGTGGATTACCCGCGACGGCTACCACCGCGAACGCCGCGGCGCCCGCCATCTGGGCCGCCCGGCCGACTTCCATTTCGGCGAGCTTGCCCGCCAGGCGCGCATCGCCCAACTGGAAGACGACATTCGCGTGCTCGACCGCGAACTCGGCAGCCTGCGCCCCCAGGTGCAGGAAGCCAGCAACCGCCTCACCCTGCTGCGCCAGCGCCTGCTGGGTCTGCAGTCCGCGCAGTTGCTCGCCGCCAAGGGGGACGCCTACGCCGCCGCCGAAGCCGAACTGCCCCAGGCGCGTGCCGCGCTTGCCGCCGCCAATGAACAGCGCAGCCAGATGCAGGCCCGCCAGGAACAGATCTCCGGCAAACTCGCCGGCATCGTCATCGAACTCGAGCGCCGTGAGCGCGAATTAAAGGCAATCGACCAACGTCTGGCCGAACTCGACCAGACCACTTCCCCGCGCCGCAACGCCCAGGCACAACGCCTCAAGCGCCTGCGCAGCCTGCGCCGCGGCATGCCCGCGCACTGGCGCGACCCGGCCGAGATCGCGCTGCTCGCGGAAAAATACGGCGACGCCCGCGGTGCCCGCCTGCAGGCCGAACGCCTGCGCCGCCACCTCGACGAAGGCGACTGGATCACCGACCCCGCCGTGCTCACCCTCTCCGAGCGCCTCAAGGCCGACGTCGCCAAGCGCGAACAGGACTACCGCGAACGCCAGGGCTACTGCGCCACCACCCGCCGCCTCACCGAAGAAGCACGCAACGCCTACATCGCCAAGCTGCGCGCCACCGTGCGCCAGTACGGCAAGAACCTGAAGGCGCTGGGCGAACTCGCCGGCGTGGGTGTGGACTGCCCGCCGCCCGCACTGGGCGCGGACGACCTCTCGCTCGGCCAGGCCGGCCTGGAAGTGCGCTTCGACTTCGATCGCAAGGGTGCGGTGGGCCTCAACGACGGCGAAGCCTCTGGCGGCCAGCAGGTGATGAAATCGCTGATCCTGCTCATCGCGCTGTTGATGGACGACGCCCGCCCCGGCGGCTTCGTCTTCATCGACGAGCCCTTCGCCCACCTGGATGTGGCCAACATCGACCGCGTCGGCACCTTCCTGCGCGCCACCCGCGCGCAATACCTGATCACCACCCCGGTCACCCACAACGCCAACGTCTTCGCGCCTGCTCAGCTCACCCTGGTCACGCGCAAGAAGAAACCCGGCGACGACTGGGCCCCGACCATCGGCGTACTGGCGCGGGCGGTTTCGTGATACGCTGGCTTCACCCTGAAATAGCTAGTTCATGGAGTTTGCCATGATCACATTCACATCGGTCGAAGCGCAGAACCGGTTTGGCGAATTGATCGACCGCTCCCAACGCGAACCCGTTCAGGTCACCCGCCGCGGGCGGGTGGTCGCCTATGTGGTCTCCGAGCACGACATGCAGGAAGTGGTCGAACTGCGAAAGCGCCGGGAGGATGCTGCGCACTGGTATGCACAGTACCGCCAGCAAGTCGCACAACGCGCTGGCGGCGCATCCAGCGAGTTGAGCGACGACGACGTCAACCGCTTGGTGCATGAGCTTCGCTAGACACATCGTCATCGATACCGGGGTGTTGGTCAGCGCTGCCATCCGGCCCGATTCCACACCGGCGTTGGCGCTCGAGAAGGCGCTTCGGTATTTCGACGTCTGCGTCTCGGACGCCACCCTCGCCGAACTGCAGGCAGTACTGTCCCGAGCGAAATTTGATCGCTACACCACAATTCGGGACCGCCACGCCTTTCTAGAAGGCTTCATCGAGCGGTCTATCCGAATCGAGGTCAGCTGCACGGTAAGCGATTGCATCGACCCTGAAGACAATAAGTTCCTCGCCCTTGCGGAAGCGGCCGAAGCCGAACTCATCGTTGCCAGCGATCCCCACCTCACCAGCCTACATCCATGGCGCGGCATCCCGATCGTCCCACCCGCTGCTTTTCTCGTTGCCATACGCTGAGAGCTTGTGAAGAAATCGTCGCGAGCAGGGCCGAGTGCAAGGCGCGAGCGAGCGAACGACGAGACATATCAGATAGATAGGCGAGGAGTGAGCGAGTGAGTAACGCAGCAATCGGT
>JBKBMG010000101.1:0-8668 GCA_046295975.1 Rhodocyclaceae bacterium | reverse complement strand
GTTCATGGACTTCCCCTTTCGGACGGATTGATGAGAGTTCGCGCTTCCCATCATGGCATTCAGGTGCCGATTACCGCAATGCGGTCAGGCCGGGACGGGGAAGTCCCTTTCATTCGTTAGATTGCGAACGTGCTGTTTCGGCGAGCGCCGAATAGAGTCGTTCACCGAAATTCGGCCACGAAAACCCCTGCGCAAAGGCTTGTGCTGTTCCTTGCCATCGTGCACGCCCTTCTGCAAGGGCATGCACGACTGCCTGGGCGAAGGTACGGTAGTCACCCGAGGGTATGAGATACCCGGATGTGTCCGGCGCAACCGCGTCTACGATGCCTCCTGTGGCAAAAGCCACAGTCGGAACACCATGAGCGGCCGCTTCTATGGCGACCATTCCAAACCCCTCAGGATCTCCGGGCAGATTACGCACCGGAAAGACATGCACAGACGCCGATTCGTATGCGCAAGCCAACTCAACCGGATCGGTTATGACCCCAAGAAAGCGAAGATGCCCACCTATTCCCGCACCATCTGCAGTGGCCTGAATGTTGTTAAGGGTTTGTGCCTCGGCATACAGCGAGTCCGACGGTGCTGCACCAATGACAACCAGCAGTGTATCCGGTGCATTCTGGACGATGCTGGGCAGCGACTGCTCGACAAACTCCAATAGTCCTTTGCGTGACGTCAGCCGACCGACGGACAAGAGTATGCGTGCATCACCGAGCTTGTGGCGACGCCGAAAGTCCTCCAGAACCTCAGGCTCTTGTGGAGACCCAGGCAGTGCCACACCTGGGTGAATGATCTTTAGCCGACCGGTATCTACGCCAATGGCCTCTGTCAGCTTCGCCGTTGCATGGCTATTGGCAATGACACAATCTATCTTCCGCATAGCGGGATACCACAAGGCCTGGTAAATCGGATGCCTAACCGCCACGTCCAGACCATGCAGGTAAACGCCTGCTCGGGCCGACGCTACACGTGCAGCCACCCAGGCCGCCGGCGCAGTCAAGCCGCTGCCCGCAAGCACGAGTTGTGGCTTCCAGACTCGGGCAGTACGTACTGCCTTCCACGCAGAAGCCTGCAGGAAACGCCAGAGTGGGCGCAGTGGGACTTCGTCCACCTCCACGCTTTTCGGGCGTTCTCGCGCGCAACCTATTGGGCCGATGAGGCGTACGTCGGCGTAACGCGCCAACTCATCGGCTATGTGCCAGTTGAGGCGCTCCATCCCCCCGACCAACGGGGGGAGGTTACGCGTAACGTGGAGTATTCTGAGACGAGAAGACATGCGATTCAGGCAAGTTGCGCGCAGCTACGAACATTCTTGCTCGCGGCATGCCGATCGGCTGAAATACGGTACTGTCGACGTGGCAGCCACGTCCGTATCCATGGCTTCGGAGTAGTACCGCAACAGTACGAACCAATTTCCTCACTCATTGAATGACTTGAGTCGTGATCGAGGCGGAACTCTCGCGCGTTCGCACTTCTTCAGCGCGAAACTGGAGTCTTTGCGCCCAATCCTCGTATCCCAGATCCGAAAGCTCCTTCACAATATGCTTCACCGCAGGATCGTCAGGGTTCGCGACGTCGACGAACCGCTCGAAATAGAATAACGCGCGCTCCGGATGTGGTGACTTGAATACAAATACAGCCATGCGCAAATACTCGTCTGAACGAAACTCGAATCTACCACTTATTACGTCGATTGCCTCAACCACACGCAAACTGTCAAAGTCAAAGTTCCGGCCAACGTTACTCATCATGGTCCAAATCACCGCTCGAGCCTGCGGACTTGGAGGTGCATTTCGCAAGATATCGAGCAGTTGCTGCCAGTCGTTGTCCGCGACCGTGCCCAAAATAGACTTATAGATCACCACGTTCGAAGCTAGCGTTGGCGAAGAAACATGCTGCAAACCCAACTCGTTTGCTTCTATCGCCTGAATCAGATAATCAGCATCCCTCGAGACCTTATACATATCGAAATAAGCGCCCCCCAATTGCGACCATGCACGCGGAGATGTAGGAGCCAACGCCACCAATCTCTCGCCATGCCGCACCGTATCGCCCCAAGTGTGAGCGTGCGATGCGGTCGCCAGGCTCAGCAGCGCAACCGTGCCACCTGCTGCACCGGCTGCTATGCGCCAGTTCAACTGCCGGCGCTGGTAAGCCATCATGAGCAGATCGCTCAGTGCCAGCACGGCACCAATTAGTGGAAGATGGTTTCGGTGCTCAAACACCAGCTCCAGACCGATCACGTTGCTGGTGATGAAATGCCCCGCGAAGAACAGCATCACGCCGAACGAAAACAAGGGCCTGCGGGAACGCCAGCAGCAGGCCCAGACAACCAAAGCAAGAAGCAGCAGCAGGGAAGGCAGGGTGGTCCATGGTTGCCACAGGCTACGTGAAACGGTCAGGTCGTCATAAAGAAATGGGAATCGATCGGGGAACGGAAAGACAATCTGCCCCAGATACATCACCAATACACGCGCCTGCGTGAGGAGTCGCTCGATCGTAGAGAAGTCGCGGCCAGGATAGGCCTCCCACTGCCAGTAGTGCGGCAAGATCACAAAAATGTACGCCAGTCCGCCCAGCACGGTGAGCAGAAGATAACTTTGCCGCAAGCCCTTGGCGACCTGTGGCTGCCCCGCACGAAAGCGCAACACTGTGAGTTCGAGTACCAGCAGGTACAGCGGCAAGAGTACCGCATCCTCTTTACATCCCAGCGCCAGCCCCCAAAAGAGCAGCATCAACACACCCTGCCATCGGCCCCGTCCTCCGGCCAATTGCACTTGCCGCATGGCAAGGTAGGCCCACAAGGCCAACACGATAAACAGCGTGACCATGGTCTGCATGCGCTGCACCACATACATCACGGAGGAAACCTGGAGCGGATGCACAGCCCAGATCAGAGAAAAGACAAGCGCTCCCCAGGCGGCACGCTGTGGCGCCCAGCCAACGAGCGTCAGCAGACGGCGAAGAAAGAACGCCAGAGACAACGTAGTCAAGGCGTGAATCAACAAGTTGGTGATCTTGAACGCGCGAGCATCCATACTGCCTGAGCGCCAATAGTCCAGAGCGAAACTCAGCATTGCCAGTGAACGCGAACCGTTTCCGTCGTGAAAGCTCAGCGCTGCAATCAGAAAGTCGTCGAGATTGAAGGTGTCGACATACAAAAGACGGTTCTGAAGGATGTTTATATCGTCATCCAACACGAACCCACCACCCAGGGCAGGCACAAAACAGACTGCAGCCAGTAGTGCAGTAAAACAGGAAATAATTAGAAACCGGATTGAGGTGGAAATCAGCACGAAACCCTCGGACGAGCGTCAACTTGCATGGCTTGCCGAAGTTGATCCTTGAAACAACGTAAGGCCGTCACGGCACCAAAGCGCAATCGCCGGTTCCCGCGCTGCACTGCGTATCCTGCTGCATCCCGGCGGAGCCTCGTGCGTGCGGCGTGTAGGTGAGCATGCTGCCGCCCTCGAAATCAGCGATTGTCATTCTGGGACCGGACGCACATGCACGCTGGCTGTATATCGTAGGCGCGCGACTATCCGCTGCGTCGGCGACGGCCGTGCCAACGTATGCCTTGGCCTCGGACAGGCAACTCATGTTGGCCGACCGTTGAAGATAATCACGGTACGAAGGGATGGCCACAGCCGCCAGAACGCCGATGATCGCCACCACGATCATCAACTCGATCAGGGTAAATCCTCTAACGTTCACTCTCCCCCCCCCGCAAAAAGAAATGCGCCTAGAGGCGCATTTCTTAAACTAAGTCTCGCGACTACTGGCAATCAGGATTACGGAGCAACCAACGAGCAAGTACCCGTCCCACCTTCGCAGCTGACGTTTTGCAAAAGAGCGGGGTTACCACGGGTCTGAGATTGGAACACCACCGCAACGTTACCCGTGAAGTCAGCCAAGGCCATAGGGCCGCGAGGCAGACACGCGCTCTCAACAAACGCAGTCGGAGCCCGGCCATCAGCCGCATCAGCAACCGCAGTGTTTATGTAGGCTTTCGCCTCAGAAAGGCACGCACCGTTCGCAGAGCGCTGCATGTAGTCACGGTACTGCGGCAGAGCCACGGCGGCCAGGATGCCGATGATCGCCACGACGATCATCAATTCGATCAGGGTGAAACCTTGCTGAACCTTCTTCATTACTTTCTCCTTGAGGAAACACGCGGAGGATCCGCTTGGCTTCATAACAGCAATCGACGTGCCACTTTGGCTGACCCGAGCTCGAAAAATTTCAACATATTGTTTTTAAAAGAAGTTTAATTTCACCACCAAGACGCACCCGGGACGACGGGGTGCAAAATCACAGCTTTGAGGCTCCTCACCGGTCAACTCATGACACGCACAGGTCATGATCGATGTCATGAGTAGACAATCGGGTTTCCACCTGCGACCAGTTGTCCAAGGTGGACGCAGTGTGCGTCTGCATGCTGCTAAACTGCGGCGCAACGTCACCATCCGCTTCCTCGGACTCCATGCATGTGTTTCTGACCGTTCCGGGGCTCACGACATTTCTCGCAAGCTCTACGCAACCCGCGCCGGCGCTGGCGTTGTTGTTCGCGCGCAGCGGGTACGATCCGCAGGCCGTGCCCTCCCAACTGCCTGCCATGCCCCTGGCTGACCTTGGCCGCGGAACTGCGCAGGCGTCCGCGCGCATGCTCGGTGACGCGCCACAGCGTGATTCGTCCGCCACATGGCTGTGTGCGGACCCAGTGCATCTGCACTTCGCCCGCGAGCATCTGCTGCTTGCAGATGCAACGTATCTGGACCTTCAGCAAGCCGAGGCAGATGCGCTGGTGGAGGCGTTGAATACCTTCTTTCGCGACGTCGAGCCCGATTTCGGCGGGATTGTGGTTGCCGCACCCGATCGTTGGTATCTGAAGCTGACCGCTCGCCCCATGGCCACGTTCAGCCCTGTAGACGATGTGATCGGGCGCCCGGTCGCCGCGTTTCTGCCGGAAGGCGAGGACGCGGCGTACTGGCGGCGCATGATGAATGAAGCACAGGTTCTGCTTCACAACGATCCGGTGAATGCGGCGCGCGAAGCGCGTGGCCAGCGGGCGATCAATGGCCTGTGGTTGTGGGGCGCGGGGGACCTGCCGGAGGATCTGCGCTGCCCGTTTCGCACCGTACTCACACAAGACCCCGTTGTGCGCGGGCTCGCCCTCGCCTGCGGCGCGGAGGTGCTCACACCTGGCTCGATGTCGGACCTGCCCGAACACGATTGCCTGGTAGTGTTGGACGATTTGCACAAACCGAGTCTGTATCGCGACGTGGAACGCTGGGAGGCGGGTCTGGCGCGCCTGGAGCGGGACTGGTTCGCGCCCTTGGTTGAAGCGCTTCGCCACCGCCGTGTTGACGAACTCACACTGTACGCGCCAGGCGAACATGACGCCGTAGCGCTGGCGCTTCGGCCAATCGACCTGTGGAAGTTCTGGCGCCGGCCGCGCAGTTATTTGGACTGGCTGCCGCGTCGCAACCCGGACTGACGCAGCCGGCGCACGAGCGCCGTCTTCATTCTCGTGCTGAGCGAATCAAACCCTGCCGATGGCGTGGCACGGCAAACCGTTGAGCGCGCCACCTCAGCCCCCGCGAGCAAGCCCGAACGCGCTCGACAGCCTGCGCGCTGCAGCCTATAGTTCGGCGGTTTTCACTGCAGACGGCCGAACGCCTGCGCCCCGGCCTTGTTTCCATTCCTGATTGAAGCAGCGCCGGGGGTGGCCTCATCGCGTCGGCCGGAACCGACATGACCCGCATCCTCACCCGCGCCATTCCACCCCGCAGCACCCAGAACCTGATCGACGCCGGCGTTCATCCGCTGCTCGCGCGCATTTATGCGGCGCGCGGCATTCACCGTCGTGACGAGCTGGACTACGGACTCAAGGCGTTGCTGCCGCCGCAGGCGCTGCGCGGCACGGCCGAAGCGGCGGTGCTGCTGGCGGATGCCATCGAGGCCGGGGCGCGCATGGTAATCGTTGCCGACTACGACTGCGACGGCGCCACCGCCTGCGCGGTGGGCGTGCGGGCATTACGGGCCATGGGGGCGGACGTCGGCTATCTGGTACCGAACCGCTTCGAGTACGGTTACGGACTCACCCCCGCCATTGTCGAATTGGCCGCGCGCATGGAGCCGGAGGTGCTGATCACGGTGGACAACGGCATCGCCAGCATCGAAGGCGTGGCGGCCGCCCGCCAGTACGGCATGGCCACCGTGATCACCGACCACCACCTGCCGGGCGACACCCTGCCGGACGCGGACGTGATCGTGAACCCCAACCAGCCCGATTGCGACTTTCCCAGCAAGGCAATGGCCGGCGTCGGCGTGATGTTCTACACCATGCTGGCCTTGCGCGCGGAGCTGCGCGAACGCGGTGCCTTTACCGGGCGCAGCGAGCCCAACCTGGGCGAGTTACTGGATCTGGTGGCGCTCGGCACGGTCGCCGACGTGGTCAAGCTCGATCACAACAACCGCATACTGGTGTCGCAGGGACTGGCACGCATGCGTGCCGGACGCATGCAGCCGGGCATTCGCGCGCTGTTCGCCGCCTCGGCCCGCGACGCCGCGCGCGCCAACACCTTCGACCTGGGTTTTGCCTTGGGTCCGAGGCTGAATGCGGCCGGCCGCCTGTCCGACATGAGTCTGGGCATCGAATGCCTGATTACCGACGATGCGGCGCGCGCACTCAACATCGCCCAGGAGCTGGACAAGCTCAACCGCGAGCGGCGCAGCATCGAGCAGGAGATGCAGGAAGGCGCACTCGAACGTCTGGCGGGCTTCGACCCCGGCAACACCGCCAGCGTGTGCTTGTACGAGCCGGACTGGCACCAGGGGGTGATCGGCATCGTCGCCGGCCGCATCAAGGAACGGCTGCACCGGCCGGTGATCGCGTTCGCCCAGGGTAACGACGGCGAGTTGAAGGGCTCGGGCCGCTCGATCCCGGGCCTGCACCTGCGCGACGCGCTCGATCTCGTGAGCAAGCGCCACCCGGATCTGATCCTGCGTTTCGGCGGCCACGCCATGGCTGCCGGGATGACGATCCGTGACACCGACCTGCCGGTATTCGAAGCGGTGTTCGAGGACGTCGTGCAATCGCTGGTGGAGCCGGCGGCCCTCACCCGCTGCATCGAAACCGACGGTCCGCTGGACGCAGGCTGGATGAATCTGGCATCGGCCCGCCTGATCGAACAGGACATCTGGGGCCAGGGATTCCCGGCGCCGGTGTTTTCCGATCGCTTCATCGTCGACAGCCAGCGCGTGCTCAAGGAACGCCATCTCAAGCTGCAACTGTCCCGCCATGGCACGCGCTACGAAGCCATACAGTTCAACTTTGCCGACGGCGCACCACCCGAAATCCACGCCGCCTTCCGCCTGGCCTCTAACGAATACAACGGTGTGAGCAGCCTGCAACTGATGCTCGAACACTTCGAAGCGGCCAGCCGATAAGCCCTGCGCCTGCTCCCTCCCTGCCCCTGCAACAACCTGCCGGATTCCGCATTCCCGCCTCGTCACTTCCTGCCACGCGCCCAACCGGGCTCCACGGCCTCATGGCCGCGCTTGACTGCCAACGGTGTTCCGGATGGTTTTTTGATCTGGATCAGAATCGCGTTTTGCATGAGGACTACCATCGCGGCTGACAATAACCACCGCTAGAGGGAAGCGACATGAAGAAGAAAGCACTGGCTATCGCTGCAGCATCCGCCATGGTCCTGGCAACCGGCTCGGTTCAGGCGCATGAGGCGGGCAACCTGATCCTGCGCGTTGGCGCCGCCACCGTCGCGCCGGACGACAGCAGTTCGCAGGTCATGGTGGACGGCGCGGGCATCGGCGGCCGCGCCACGGTAAACAACAACACCCAGCTCGGCCTCACCATGAGCTACATGTTCACCGACAACCTCGCCCTGGGCGTGCTCGCCGCCACGCCGTTCAAGCACCGTGTCGCCCTCGACGGCCTCGGCGCGCTGGACGGCAAGTTCGCCGACGTCAAGCACCTGCCGCCGACGCTCACCCTGCAGTACTTCCCGCTCGACAAAGCATCCCGCTTCCAGCCCTATGTCGGTGCCGGTCTGAACTACACCACCTTTTTCAGCGAAAAACTCACCGCCACGCGCAAGGCCCAGGGCTTTTCCGGACTGAGTCTGAAGGATTCCTGGGGCCTGGCACTGGAAGCCGGCGTCGACTGGAAGATCAATGACCGCCTGCTGATCAACGCCGCCGTGTGGCACATCGACATCGACACCAAGGCCACTGCCCGACTCGGCAACAGCGCAGTACGCGTGAACGTCGACATCGACCCCTGGGTCTACATGGTCGGCATCGGCTACCGTTTCTGAACACCGAACCGGGCGCCGCGCGGGTGCAGAGCAACCCGCCGCCGCCCGCCAGTCTCCTCTACCGGGTGCGTCAGCCGTTGGGACGCGCCCGGCTTTCATTCAGGCGAGGCCCGACGGACGCCCTCGTTTCGCTTGGGTCAGCGCCTTCCGTGCCCGCCCCCCTATCCCTCGCTGGCAAGCGACGGGCCGGCCAATCGCGGCAACTGCCCCAGCAGTTCTCAATTCAAACTCAGCCACCGTGAGGACGAGTGGTCCGCAGTCAGCGCTGGCGCGCGGCGTGAAGAAAAGGCGGGAATAGGCGGGCGAATCTAGCTCCATTTTGCCTATTT
>JBKBMG010000100.1:0-8737 GCA_046295975.1 Rhodocyclaceae bacterium | reverse complement strand
CGCGTGCGTTTCTTCTTGCGGTCGAAAGCCAGCGAGGCGAAGGTCGTCTGTTTCATGGCGGCGGGGCAGATTATGACCTCGATATTTTACCGGCTCTGAATAGATCAGAGCTTCCTTAGCGTGATGTCGGCGTGCCAATTGTCGTAGGGCGACGGGCTGATTAGCTGGGTGACCACTGCCACCGAGCCATACGCATCCACAGTGAAGTAATCCCAATCATCCGCACGCAACGGCTCATCGGACCCAGGCCACGGCTCAGAAGCAATTGCGTGCTCCCACCGCACCCCCGCTGTCGCTGGACCTATTGCATATGCCGTTACTTGTGGAGGCACCGCCTCTGAATATGACTCAACGAAGGTCTGAATGCGTGTCGGATCGGCGGTCTCGTCTAGCTGCTCCACGTAAGCAACCCGAAACTCCGTGTAATCCCCCCCGTCGTACAAGCGCACAGGGGGTGCCCAAACGACGGCGGTGACATCGCAGCCGCCAGCAGGCCCCGGATCAGGACAATCACACTCAGGCAGTACAAGTTCCGGCGCAGCAGGCGGGAGAATGCCCTCCAGTTCCAGCCGGCGCCCGGGGATCTGCTGGGCTGGTTTCGTGGCAAAAAAGCGGCGTCTCATACGATAACCCATACCTCTGTTGTCGGACGCCCGGACGCTTGTATCAGCAGGTGTTGCCGGCCACGTTGGACCGGCGAGAACGACACCTTCCCATCCGATCCCGCGACACGCGTCGTTGTGCCGTTGAGCGTTACCAGGGCGCCGGCCAGCACGGCGCCGTCGTCGCCGCGCACCGTGTAGATGATTTCGTTGGCGCCGACTTCCACAGTCACGCCCGCCGGCACCACGGGATCGAACGCGGTCGACAGGCGCGTCATCTCGATCTCGGGCTCCGGGCCGACCGGAGACTCCAGCGCACAGCGCAGGGCCGGTACCGACAAGTCGAGTTCGGCATCGATCAGGCGGTGGCGCCCAGAAATTGGAGAGCGCGGATGATCTACATCCGCCCACGCTCCGGACTTGATGTCCGCAAACCCTCGCGTGAAACTGACGCGCCAGCGGGGCCGGGCGAGCCATGCGAGCATGCGCCGTCCGAGCGCCTCGGCATCGCGCGGACTGCGCAGCCAGCCCGCATCCCACTCAAGTTCAAGGACGCCGTAATCCTTGATCGCACCCGGCGCCTGCAGCTGGATCGCACGGCGATGACGCCCGACGGCGTTGTCGTAGTCGAACAGCACCCGCAGCACGGTGCGGATGCCGTCGTGACTGCACTCGGCGCGAACGTCGGTCGCTGAAAGCGGTGTCACAGCCACGGCGGGCGCCGAGTCATCCGCCTTCGGAGGCCAGGTAAGTGCGATACCCGGCATGCCGGCAGACCAAGCCCCGCCTGCTGATTGGACGATGCGATCGAGTGTCGCCCGGATCGAAGCTGCGCCGTCGTCGATCACCCCGCCGATCGCGATCTCGGCCGTCTCGGTGCGATAGTCGTCGAGATCTGCCCACGCGACCGGCGCGCCACCAAGATTCGCGAGTACGTCGTGCAGGATCTCAGCGGGCGACACCAGCAGGCGCCCGGTATCTGGGTGCATGCGCCCGCGCAGGGTCACCGCAAGCTGCTCGCCTTCGGCCAGCGGCTCGGCCAGCTCGATGAACGAACACGCGTGCCCAGTTGAATCCACGTCATTCGTCCACTCGAATGCGTCCGTGGCCACGTTGTCACGAGTCACAGCGTCGACACCTGCGATAGGGTGATCCAGCAGCACGAAAACGCGCTGATCGTCAGAATACTGGATCGGCGTGATCGTCACGCTGCCGTAGCCCCACGGCAGCGTGCGCACATCGCGATAGCCGCCCCAGGCCGTGGACTTGCGCAGCGCCACGGCATCGGATAGCGGGCGCTCGAGTCCCGCCTCGATATCGATCGTCGCTGCGTCCCCCAACTCGACGGCCGTCACGATGCCCCGGAATACTTCGCCCTGTGGTGTCATCACCCGCGCCGCAGCCCGCATCGGCGGCCGTTGCCCCATGATCGCAGTGATCTTGCCGTCCGCGTTGTCGAGCGTAGCGGTCATGCTCGCAGCCAGCGACGCGACCGTGTCGATTCCGGGTATTGAGAGCGGGCGACGGATGGCGCTGATCGAATCGAGCGCGGGATACGCAAGTGGCGTCGTCAGATGCGCCCGTGCGGCCTGATCGCGGTAGTACGCCCGAGCGACCCCGTCGGCCCCGCCGTCGATCTCGAGCCACGCGATCATGCGAGTACAGGCTCCAGGGTCAGCGAGGCAGACAGCTGGCGGTGGCCCACGCTATTGGGCTGATATGCGTGGAAATCCGGCAGGTCTAGGGCATCACTGCCAGCACGCACCAAGGCCGCGTCATGAGCATGTAGATAGTGCGGCACGAAGATGATCGGCTCATCTTCGACCTGCATCCAGTCGACGACCTCTATTAGGCGCCCCACGTCACCGTCGGACAGGATCGCATCCCACGCCACATCCCACCCGATCCCCCGACCCGCATAGAGCCCGGCCGGGTTCAGGCCGCCACCGCGCGAGACGGCGTATCGCCTGGAAGGCTCGCACGTTGTCGCGTGGTAGCGGGTGGCCACCGGCATGCCGGCCCACACCCAGCCAATCGACCCGCCCGCGCCATCGGTAACGCTGAGCCGCACATAGCGCGCACCCTGCGCAGTAAGCATCGCAACTGCCACCGGCCGCGTCACGTCGAGCGCGATCGCATCCGACCACGCCACCCCGTCGGCTGACAACGCTGCTTGCACCGCTGCCCCGGCCGGAAACCAGTACCGTGCGAGAGCCACGCTCGACACCGACCGCAGCGCTCCGAAGTCGATCTCGAGTGTCGCCGTGTCGCCCGCCCAGGCCCAGGCCGTGTCATGCGCGTCGCGAACGTGACTGACCGCGTTGGGCTGATGCACGCTGAAACTAAAGACATCGTCGGGCACGAAACTCGGGGCTGCACCGGCCTCGAACACCGCCGACACCCCGTCCGCCAGCGCAGCCACGCCCGTCGCTGGGATGTCCGCCGCGTCGCTCCACGCCTCTGCGTCTCGCCGCCAACGGAACTGCCCGGCCTCGACCGAAAACGAAAACGCATCGCCCAGCGCGAACGGAATTCCACCCAACGCCATCCGGGCCTCGATACCAGCCTCGGCATAAACGGGGGCGGTACCAGACAGCGGCACGACGTAGTCGGGCAACACTCCGGTGTCGGAACCGAACACAGACCAGGTCAATTCGTCGGTGCCGTCCACCCCGCCCCCGAGCCACGCAGGCCCGGCGGCCACTGTCTCGAGCACAGCCTCATCGCCGACCTGGTACGGCCGCTGAGCGTCGACAGTCAGGATATTGATGTTCAGCGTGTCGCCTTCCTTGAGCCGCTCAGGGCACGCCACCACGAGCCCGAATCCGAATTCCTGGGTCGAATATGGCTTACCGGTCTCAGTGTTCCGCCGAGCCGATATGTACCCCTTGTTGTTGAATGCCGGGAGATAGAAGCCTGCGGTGTCGACCCACCAGTACGCTTCTTCCACGTAGTCGCGCCAGCAATCCCCGGCATCGCTGCTGGCGCTAGATTTTGGGACGATGCCCGCCAACGTGCGGACGTGGTCCATCGCCGTGCGGTAGCGGTCGTAGTAGGGCTCGACCTCCGCGATTGCGGCGGCTATGCGCTGGCGGTGGAGCGTGGTGCTTTGCGAAACGTCAACGGTGCCGAAGACCCGCCGCCAGCCCGCAGCCGACACCTCTGCATATGCCCTTGCGGCAGACACCGACGTTGGGCTGCTATGCGTAATAACCTTACCTGCTGACGGGCCATCCATAACTACCGCTCGTGACATGTACCGGGGCGACACACCTTCGCCGTTATCGATGTCGAAAATCTCGACGGTGGCTGGGGTGATCACTTGTGGCTGGGACCTTCCCCCGTAGACTTCGAGCGAGACGATTTCCTGCCCCGAGGAAACAACCGTAGCTGACCATGTGACGCTTCCGTCTGTGACGTCGGTGGCACCCTGAGGCCAATAAGGCTCTGTGGCAGCCGTGGTGCCTGCCGTGGTGGCGCGGTAGCGGTATCCGTTCCCGGGCTCAACGATGTCTCCCTCACTCACGGCCGTGGTCGCAGACCAGTATGGGGGCAGGATTTCTAGTTGCGCGGTGCCGTCGGTCACCGGGTTGGAGGCTCCCCCCCAGTCTGGCTCGGTAGAGCTGAAAGTTCCCTCCCCAATGACGAGGTAAAGATTGCCGTTTGGGGTTGTCGGGCGGATGAACTGGCCGACGTTGACCGTTGTTTCTGCGGCCCATGCGACCGATTGGCGGCCTGATCGGCTGGCGGATTCACGCCGGCCGGAAAATGCTTCGAGTTCGTCTTGTAGCTGGGTGAAGTAGTCATCCCACTGCGCGGCGGCGAGCGGGGTGGCGTAAATCTCGGCGAGGGCTTCGGCGAGAATCCCGACACTGCCTTTCGCGACCTGGATGTCCACTTCGTCGGCCAGCACGCGGCTCTTGCGGTCCACCGGGTCGGCGAAGTCCACGTTGCCGGAAACGAATCCGTGCTGCCATTCGTACAGCTCTACAAGCCGAGTATGATACTCGGTGTCCAGTGCCATAGCTTCTTCTCCTGTGGTGAGACCGAGGCATTTGAGGCTCAGTCGTGGGGTGGGCATGTTGCTGCACTTGCAGTCCGCCGGCGGACGCTTCTGATAGCGAAAAGTGACCGAACGCGCCCGCGCATTACGCCCGAACTTGAACGGCCGCACGCACACACTCGGAACCCCCTCGGATTCTTCGCGGCTGACCGGCTCGTACTTGAACGACCACTCCCCGGCGTCCGCCTCCGCAGGCGTGATCGTCGGCACCAGAAAGTTGGCCGCGGCGCTCGTATAGAGCTGCCCGGTCACCGCGGTGGCCAGCTCGCCGGAAACCGCCCCGTTCACGCTCCAGCGCTCCGCGCCGACCACATCGCTGTTGATGCAGCGAATCGTCAGCGCCTGGGTGGGCGCCGCGGCCGGCACGCCGACCTGGTCGAGCTTCACTTTGCCCGACATCGCGAACAGCCACGCCGACGTGCGCAGGGGCACGTCGATCGCCGCCTGGCCACCCACCCGCCGATCTGCCGCGACCACCCCCGCAACCTCCACCATGGCCGACGCGGCGAGCGCTGCGAGCAAGTCGAAAAACGTCACGATGTCGACATAGGTCTCGGTGTCTGTGCCGTCCGTCACCGTTACCGTGTAGCCACCGGTAACGGACCACACCCGTGTGCCGGCGGGCACCGCGCGCTCGAGCACAGGGCTCAACCCGTGCCGCCACGCGCCATCCTTGTATTCTCTAAACGCCCGGTACACGGTCGGGTCGAACCCGAATTGCACCCTCGGGCTGGCGGGATCGAGTTCACCCGACGCCGACACAGGCAGGCCGCCGAAGTCCCACTGCTCGCCCAGTTGCGTTCGCGTGCCGGCCTGCCATTCCGCGAGCAGTGCATAGGCGGTGCCCGCGCGGGTGAGCGCGGGTGTAACCGTGATGCGCACGCTATTGCCGGCTACGCCTGGCGCCTTGGCGCGAATCACGACCTCGCGCACATCGAGCCGCGCGTGCTGAGTCTTCACCCCCAGGTCTCGCAGGGTAAAGGTCAGCGCCTGTAGCGCCGCGGCGCCATCCACATCCAGCACCGCCAACTGGCCATTGCCAACCCCGGCAAACGTCGGCACCGAGGCCCGCGGCACGCCCCCAGCGGCAACGATCTCAACGTCGATGCCGGCCGCCTCGTGCCCTGTGTACGCGCCCTGCAGCCGCACACGCCCGCCCCCTGCGCGCGTCGCGCCGATGCGCTCGATCGCGGTGCTGGGCTTGACGCTGGATGCCGCCAACGCAGCGGCGGTGCGGACGTGGTTCGCGTGGCCGGACAGGAAACGTTGAACTGATGTCATTTGCGCAGTCTCGCTCGCTTGTCCAGCGCTTTCTCAATGGCCGGCACGAGCGCCAACGGGTCGGTGATGCCGTGGATGTGAATCGGGGTGTTGTTCGTCACGTTATTGGTCGTGACATCGGGGCGCGTCGTGGTTGATGTAGTGCCGCCACCACCGCCACCGGAGCTGCTGCCGCCCCGTTCGCGCTCGCGGTCCCGCTTCTCGCGCTCGCGTTCCTTGCGGGCCTTGGCCCGCGCCTTTTCTTCCTCGGAATGGACCTTCGCCAGCAGCGTCGAGTACTCATTGAGCAGCTTGATCTCCTGCTGCAGAAACGAGACCTCGTCGTACTCTCCGCGCAGTTGCGCGCGCTGGATCTCGAGCTGCAGTTTTTTGCGCTCCATCTCCAGCTCGGCCGACTCCCGCCGCGCCCTCGCTTTCGCGATTTCCTCTTCAGTTCCATTGATCGACAATAGCCGCAGCTCGAGGTCCTCGAGACCGCGCGCCCTCGAACTGCCCAGCCTGGAGATCTCTTTGTCGAGCCCCTCCACGCGGCGCTCTGCGACGAGTGCCGCGGCGCTGGCGTCGTTGAGGGCGGCTTCGAACCGGCTCATCGAGGCCAGCGCCTCGTCGAATTGTTTCCAGCCGTGGCCTTTGAACTGGGCTTGCTCCTCAAGCTTCTTGGCTGCTTCGCGAGCTGTGTCAGCAGCGTCGCGGAATTCCTCGATTTGGGCCGTCGTCTGATCGAATCCGATAAACCTGGATGCAGACGCCGCCAGGCCGTCGATCTTTGATGAAAAATCCTCGAAGGATCGCGCGGAGCTGTAGGCCTCTCGAGCCGCCTTCTCGGCCTCCGACGAGAGCGCGCCGATCGCTGACATGGCACCCTCGAACTGCTTCTTGACGACTTCGGACACGCCGCCGAGGTTTTTCATCTCGCCAGCAGTGGCGCTTGCTGAGGACCCAGCTTGCTGGATGCCTTTGCCGGCCTCCGCACCCTTTTCACCGGCGTCCTTTACCTGCTCACTGGTCTGCTCGGACTGGTCGCCGAGGCCCTTTAGCGCGTCGATCTGCTGCTGCACCCCGGCCGCGCCCTGCAGGTCGCCGGCCGCCATGAATTGCTCGTACTCTTTTCTCAGTGCGGCAATCTTCTTGCGGGTTTCCTCGGACTGGGCCGCGTTACGTTCCAGCTCCTTCGTGACCTTTGTAACGCCCGGTACAGACGCTTCGATGCGCTGCCGCGCTTTCTGCACCTCGGCGCCAAGCCTGGCTTGCGCATCCGCCCCGATATGTCCGCTGCGCGCCATCTGTTGCAGCCGAGCATCTAGCGCATCGAGCGCCGGCAGGCTGTCTGCCGACGAAAATGCGCTGCTCAGCGCCTGCTCAATCACAAGTGCCGATCGTTCGGCGCTGACCCCTGCCTGCGCTAGGGACACTGCGATGCCGTCGACCGCGTCGATCGCCTCCTGCGCGGCGGGGCTGATCGTGCCCAGCGCGGCCGCGGCGTTGATGCCGAGCTTTGCTAACGATACGGCGAGGATCCCGTCATTGACCTGGGCCAGTCGCTCAGCCGCATCAGCGGCGCCCGAAAACGCGATCTCTGCCTGAATTCGAAATTCCTGCAGCTCCTTCGTCGTGAGGCTCTCCAGGCGCTTGCGCAACGCCGTGTCGATTTGCTCGCCGGTGGCGAGCACCGACTGCTGTAGCAGATCGAGATCCGCCACCAGGGCCTTGATGCCGTCCGAGCTGCCGATATCGGCGGATTTCATGATCCGCTCTAGCGCTGCTGCTGTCTCTGGCCCCCGCGCGGCGAGCAGCTCCATTTCCTGGCGCACAGCCTCGAGCGCCGGGCGCGGAGATGATGCGGAGATTGACTCCATGGCGCTGCGCACGCGCACCCAGGTACCGGCGGCAGCGTCCCATGCGATGCGACCAGAGTCGACGGCCAGCGTGAGCTCACGGATATTGCGCACGACAACGCCAGTCTCGGCAGAGATCTCGCGGAATCGTTCGGCTGAGCGCGCTTGCGTATCTGCCAGAGATTCCTCAGCGTCGGCCAGCGCCTCGGCATCGCGGCGCAGTTCGTCCAGCCCGCCGGATAGCTTGGCCATGGCATACGCAGCACCCGCAAACACGGCCACAGGCCACGCCGCGGCAACCAACTTGCCCGTCGCAAACGCACCTTTGCCCGCAGCAGCGAGGCCATTGGTTGCAACTGTCAGCGCAATAGTCGACGTCGTGGCAATGTTGATAGACGCCGCATACGCCCGCGCGGCGAGCACCGCCTTACCGGCGAGCGCAGCCACAGCCACTGAGCCCGCAATTTCAGCCAGCGTTGCGATGTTGTCCAGGTTGTCCGCCAGCCCCTCGAGCGCGCCGGAAATCTGGTTTGCGATCACGATCAGCCCGGGCTGCATGGCGGCGCCGAGCCGAACCCGCACTTCCTCCGCGCGCTGGCTAACCGTATCCATCGCCCCGGCCAGCCCGCCCGCCATTTCGCGGGCCACGCCGCCGACCTGGCCTGCGACCTTGTCCAGGATGATTCCCTGCGCCTCAAGCAGCCGGCCGGACTCGACCAGGCCCTTGATCATCTCCTGCTCAGCCTCGGAGAACGACACCCCTGCGCGGGTCAGCGCGGTCAGCCCGCGCTCCGGATCCTCAAGCGCTTTCCCCAGCTGCAGCGCGGCGCTCTTCGCCCCCGGCGGCCACCCAAAATCCCCCAGTGATGGCCACTTCAAAATCCCCCAGTTGCTGACCGTCGGAGGTCAGGCCCGGTGATGCGCCGGGAGTAACGACAGGACATCATCCGCGCCCT
>JBKBMG010000099.1:0-9625 GCA_046295975.1 Rhodocyclaceae bacterium | reverse complement strand
GGCGACGGGGAGCCGGGCGTCAAGACGCTGTGGCAGGGCTTCGCCAGGCTCAGTAGCTTCGTCAGGGGGCTTGAGAAAATCCGTCAGAGTTATGCGTTATGAGTTGTGTGGAATGGGATGCACATAGCCCCGTGGACGCAACAGGTCGCGGCAAATCCCGAGGGCCTTCGCCAACCCAATGTTGTACAGCGCGCCCTCCGACCACACCAGATCGAAGTGCCCGGCTGGCAGACCTGGATCTGCCATATCTCCGACCATCGCGTTGATACGCGTTGCAAGACCCAGCCGGGCGACGGTCGCCCGCAACCGTTCGATGGCCGGCGCATGACAGTCGACGGCCACAATGGTGGCCGAGGGAATCAGCTCTGCCAGCTGCAAGGTCTGCGCGCCGACCCCACACCCGAGGTCGACCACTGCAGGCGACGACGGCAGGCCCACACAAAGCGCAAGCGCCCGCTCCGCGCAAGCGCGGCTACCCGGCCCTTGCCGGGGCAGGTACTCGAACACCTCGAAAAACAGCTGCCAGAACCGGGGGGATAACTGCGTCATGCTTCCTCCTGCATTAGCTGGGGCGCGGGCCAACGCGATCATGCGCCCAACAACCCTCAAGTTGTCCGTTCATGCCGCTCGCACGACGGCGCACTCTACGAACACGACAGGCGCATGGTAAAGCAGCGCGCGCCCAACGTCATGCTACGATTCCAACCATGCGTGATACCGAACCCACACCCCCACGTCATCCGCTCCGCACAGCCGTCGCGACAACGACGCGACATTTGCTGCACATCGTACTGATCATCGTAACCATCCTCTTCGTGGTTCCGTCGCTGAAGGACCGTTACTTCCCGGAAGACGCACAACGCATCAGGCAACTTCTGCTGAGCACGCCGTTCGACGATTGCGAGTTGGCGATACAGATACGCCACTACGGCGGACTACGCTTACTTGCGGTGCAGACGGGGCGAGGCACCATTGGCGCCGGCCTTGACCCCGCGTCGATGATGCGATCGGAACCGGAGGACAGGGGCGCGACTCAATGGCGCCCCCTGGGATCACCCTTCGCAGACGACCACCACGTATCGATCGTCACCGACCCCGCTCTTACCCGCATCATCCAGATCGAGTTTGAAGCCTGCGGTCCCGTAACGACCGAGGTGCGCACTCCTTGCCTTGCCCCACAAACCGTTCTTACCTGCCACGCAGCCTCGGTCGAGGGCAGATTCTTTCCGGAACGACTGTTTCGATAGTGCCGACCGTACAAGACTGACATACGTCCATGGCGAGCATCGGGCGTGCGACGCTTCAGTCCACCACGAACAACTTCGCACCGACCGCAGTAGACGAGCGGTGCGGTTCGGCGTTGTCCGCGACCTGGTAGCTGACTCCGGGCTTCAGCACGAACTGGCGACCATCCTCCAGCGCCGTATGCAACTCCCCTTCGAGGCAAAGCAGAATGTGCCCCTTCGTACACCAATGGTCGGCAAGATAGCCTGGCGTGTACTCGACCATGCGCACACGGATCGGCCCGAACTGCCGGGTACGCCAGAAGGCTGAGCCCGTCTCGCCCTTGTGCTCGGTGGCCTCGACGTCCGACCAATCGGTGATCGAAAACGGCAGGTTCTCTATTCGCATCGCTTCATCCTCATCTTCAAACTGGCTGAGCACCGTCTGGCGTAAACACGCAAACCATGACGGAGACCGCAAACAGCGACTCGCTTAGGAAGCTCCGATTTATCCCGAACCGTTCGGGCTGAGCCTGTCGAAGCCCTTGATTTTCCGAGGCATGCCCTTCGATAACCTCAGGGCGAACTGATTTAATCAGTGTTTCCCTTAAGGGGTGGGCGCCTTGTAGCGCTGGAGTTGGCACACCCGATCCCGGACAAAATCGACATGCTTGCCGTCGGCAACAACGAGTGCCAAGGTACCGCCACCGGCAACGTACTCGGTGTTCCAGAAGGCGGCCTCGGCATCGCGGAACGCCAGCCATGCACGTTGCGCGTGCCTCAGCGCCTGTCGCTCGTCCGCGCTGAGCGCCTCCATGAGCGCCCGATAAAGCCTGTTCAACTCCGCATCCCAGGCACCGTAGGCCTTCCCGAACGCGTCTCGCATATCACTGGTCACACCGCCGCTGCGCTCGAGGTCGTGCTTCAACTGAAGATCGATCGGGTGCGGCACCCCCGAATCGCAGAAGGCGTCAGCCGCAAGACTGCTCGCCGAAGCGATGAGCAAAGCGCATACAAACAAAAATCTCATTTCGTTCATCTCAATAACCGCAACACCCACGTTTCGTGTGCACTCCGTTCTGCCAAAACAGCGGCATCTCCGCACTTCCGCGCCAATGATGAAATCCCCGCTCTTCACGCCCCACCGTGACCAGACGGTCGTTTGCACCGAATGGATGTCGTAAGCAGCGGATCGCGACACGCCAATCGCGCCTCACGTCGCGAGCGCCTACCGTAGGACCAGGGCGAGGAACTGCGTGCCGGGAACCGGGTTGTAGCTCACCGGATCGGACGATACAAACCCCAGGGACTGGTATAGCTGCTGAGCCGCACGAAACTCCGGCAAGACGTCCAGGCACATGGTCGCGTAGCCGGCGTCTCGCGCCTCGGCGATCATGAACTCGACCAGACCGCGCCCCACCCCCGTGCCTCTTGCCGAAGGGCGCACGTACACCCGCTTCAACTCGCACCGACGCTCGTCTACCCGGCGAAGCGCGGCGCAGCCGACCACCCCGCTTCCCTGTCTGGCGAGCAGGATGCGCCCGTCAGGCGCGGCGTATTGGCCAGGGAGGGCAGCGAACTCGCGCTCGTACCCCTGGAAATCGAGGCTGACGCTGGGGCTCGCGACGTACTCCCGAAAAATCGAAGTGACTTCAGCGAGGTCCTCGGGAAATTGGGCGTGCGAAATGGAAAGCATGTTCCGAACAGCAGTGGTTGGCGAAGTGGCCGCAGCCACTCGCCTCGATATGACGAATGGACAGCCTGGTCAAGCATACCGGATTTGCGTGCCACCCGGTGATCGGATGCCGCTCGGCTTGCCGCCCCGGGCCTCTTGGCGCAGGCAAGATTGCCTGCTCCTCGCCACCTGAAAGTCCATTGACTACTGGCACCAACTACCCGCGTGCGCCGGGTCCGCAGAGTCGCAATGCAAGGACATCTCGTCCAGAAAAAACGCTCGCATGGGCGGCAAGGTTTGCCAGACAACTCTGGGCTCGGACTCCTCAAAAGCGTTCAAACCCTCGGTGATCTTCTTTCTGCCCGCCAGGTAATCCATGCTGGACTCGTATTGCTCGCCTGTACTGCGGGACAGCATCCAGTAGTCGTAGGTGAGCAGGCGGAACCGGGCGCCATCAAACCGGAAGGCAAATGCCTCGTTCGTCACGCCATAACTTCCGCAGCTGAACCACGCCTGCAACCGGATTTCGAGATTCCCGTTGGCGATCACAACGCCCCCGTTCTCGAGTCGATCGTTCAGGCAAGGCAGCGCTTCCACGTGCTCGCTCGGAAGCAGGTCGTCCCGGACCAGAACCGACTCGAGCCCACTGGCGGTATTCAAGAGAACAATCAGACGACGTGGATTGAGATTCAACACCGGGGCGCCCAGGCGGTCCTCATTCTGCTTGAAATTGGCGGGATCGGTTTCCTCGGCAACCAGCACAACGTCGTCGACTCCGTCGTGATTCAGATCCCCCAAGCTACTTGCGATGAGCTTCCAGCCATGCGGAACCCACTCGCCAAATCGTTCAGGGGATTCTGCATGCGCTGGCGTCACCAGGAAGGCCAGTAGCAACACACAGGCACACCGCATGACAAGCAACGCTCCATTCCATATCAATCGCAGGGCATCGCCCCATGCGTCGCAGCGCCGCCCGCCGCAGCTTGCGGATGCCCCCCAGCCGGTTGCGACGCCTACTCCCCCGCCGGGCGCATCATGTACGCCACCCTCTCACCGTAGGTCGCGAGCTTGCTGGCCGGAGGGCCCGACAAGGCGACGGAACTGAAGCCGAAGCGGCTCCAGTAGGCAGCCGATGCCTGAACGGCGATCAGGCCGGCGTCTTTCAAACCGGAACGCTTGAACGCGTCCATGAACGCATCGACCAGCCGGAGCCCGACACCGGACTTGCGGGCTTGGGGCGCCACGGCGAGGTCGTGCAGATACAGGCAGTTGGCTGTGTCGGGCGGCCGGCAGCGCTCGGCATCGAGCTCGGGCACATCGTGCGCCGTCCAGGGCACTGCGATCAAATACCCCACCGGAACCCGCTTGTACAAGGCAAGAAAGCAGGTCTCCGGCGAGGCATCCCGCTTCGCCAGCAACGAGCCCCCGGACTCGGGCGCCACCTCGGTGTAGCACGTTGCCTGGATCGCGACGACCGCCGGGATGTCGGTCGCCCTCATCAATCTGATTTCAATATCGTCGGACATGGATACTGCACCGCGCGGCCAGCAAGCCGCCGGGAACGGGCAAAGCGCGTAGGGTATCAGCCTTTGGAACCGGTTGAGCACAGACGGGCCGATCAAACCCGCCAGTAGCGCCAGACCGAGGAACGCGAGAATCGACCCGATCGTGATCAACACTTCACGACGAAAATGCGCCGAGATTCCATGACGCTTCGAGTCTGCTTGTTCATCCATATCGGGATTCGATCAACCTGTATGACCCGCTACCCGCGCTTCCACCACGGCTTGCCCGCGGACGCTTCGAACACCATCAAGTCGTAGCTCATCGATTACGCCTGCAGACATGGTCCATTCAGGCGGGTGCCTCGTTCTCGCGTCGCCTGAATGGTCGTCGGGTCAGCCCTGTTCCGGTCAGAGCCTGGGCATCAGCGCAAACACGCCCCAGCCCAGATACTCTCGCGTATAAGTGGTGTGGCGCACCGGCTCGGAAGCGAGTTTGGACCTGACCTCGCCGGCCAGCTCATCGTCCGGGTTGGCTTCAAGCCATCGGCGCATGGTGAGCCACTTTGCCGCTTCGTATCTGTCCCAACCGTCCTGGTTGGCGAGCACCATCTCAACAACGTCATAGCCCAGGCGGCCGAACGACGCGATCAGTTCCGGCAGCTCCAGAAAATCGGTGATCGCGTTGGCCAGGCAGCCCTTGGCGACCTCTTCCGTCGGCGGCAGACGCCGCCAGTACGGCTCCCCGATAAGCATGATTCCGTCAGCACGCAGGCTTCGCGAGAGAAGCTCGATGGTGCCGGCAACCCCGCCGGCAATCCAGGTGGCCCCAACGCATGCGGCCACACTAACCTTCTCGCTTGAAACATAACCCGCCGCATCGCCGTGAATGAACTCGACGCGATCAGCCACGCCCAGTTCCTCGGCGCGGCGCTTCGCCTGGTCGCTGAACAGCTGGCTCATATCCACGCCTGTGCCACCAATGCCGTAATCCCCCGCCCAGGTGCACAGCATCTCACCCGAGCCACTCCCGAGGTCCAGCACACGGTCCTCCGGCTTCAACCGCAGGGCTGCGCCCAGCGTCGCAAACTTGTCAGGCGTGAACGGATTGTGGATGCGGTGCTCACGCTCCGTGATGTTGAATATCCGTGGTATGTCCAATCTCGAAAACCTCCATGAAAGGTCCGAACAGGCTCTGCCATCGCCCGACCGGGACACATAGCCGCCTCACGGCAATTCCGCTGGTGTGCAAGACAACTCGACCCATGGACGTAAAGGCGAGCCCCCATATTCCCGCGATCCTTTCACCGGCCACCGGCACTAAGCAACGCTTAGTTATCGAATAATTCCTCTCAGTACTTCAACTCGCTCGGCGTTCATGCGAGCGACACAGCGATTGACTGTCGTTGCGTAAGCGGGCGCCTCCGGTTCCAGCTCGAATGCCTCAAGCCTGCAAGTGCCATCGCGAAAGGAAACCCAGGCGTTTTGGGCCTCCCGGACCAACTCGACCAGCTCCCCGCCCAGCGTCCGATCCGCAACATAGGCACGCACCACGCGCAGCTCCAGACTCGCAAGCTCGTCCGCAAGCAGCTGCATCGAATAGAGCACTTCCTGCTTCGAACACGCGTCGATCTGAGCACTCGAAACCACATCCGTGCAATCCCCTTCGTCCGCAAACGAGTCCGCTCGTACAGGTGCCACGCAGATGCTGGTAGCGATAACGAGTACCGACGCGATCAAGACCTTCATGCCGTCGCCTTCCATCACTGGACCAAGCAGCGATTCACAAGTCATTCCTTCTGCGGCGAGCAAGCACAACGAACATCCATAACAGACCTGAGTTGACCAAGACGAGTCCGCCAGCAAGCCGCAGTCACCCGCCAACGCAGCGGCTGCTCACACCATAGAAACACTCGCCCCACTTGTAACACGAACAGTTGACCGAGGCGAACCACTCATGGCATCCACCCATCTTCTCGCCAGCGTCCTGTCAAATATCATAAATAGACGCTCAACTTACAAGTGGTGCGCTATTGCTTCAATGACGATGAGCTCGGGTCGGCGACAGCGAGCGGCCGCTGAGGTTGGTGGACATCGCGCATTATCAGCATCTCCGACAACCGCTGTTCCCGGGCCTCGGAGAAACC
This sequence comes from Rhodocyclaceae bacterium, assembly GCA_046295975.1. Lineage (GTDB taxonomy): Bacteria > Pseudomonadota > Gammaproteobacteria > Burkholderiales > Rhodocyclaceae > UBA2357. Next base: position 3,078 of record JBKBMG010000099.1, on the reverse strand, counting down.
ACACTGAGGCGCGAAGGCGTCGGCCTCTTTGAATGTACCGAAAAGACGATCCCACCACGTGATGTCGCCGTAATTGAAATGATGAACCCCGAGCTGGTGGTGAATCGAATGCTGTTCCGGCCGTTGAAGGAAGTAGCCCCACCACCGGGGCGTACGAAGATTGGTGTGATAGCAGAACTCGCCAACCGCCGCGAAGAACGCGTACCACCCGGCAGCCTCAATGGACGCGCCGAGCAGCGGGAAGATGATGGCAGTGGAGAGAACCGAATTGATACCGATCTCGAGCGGATGCTTGTAGAACGAAGTCAGCGTCTCGATGCGCGATGCGCTGTGATGAATCTGATGCAGGGCGCGCCAGAGCAGGGCTGACGCGTGGCGGGCGCGGTGCCACCAGTAGAACACAAACGTTCCTGCAAACCAGCAAACCAAGCCTTGCAACACGGGGGGCAGGGCGCTTCCCAGATTGAACACCGAAGGTCCCTGGAGCCAGACGCTCCAGGTGACGCCGCCGATGACGAAGACCCCGAGCTGAGCAGCGTTCATCGCCGCAGCTCGCAGATACCAGCCCGGTGACTGAGGAAGCGCTCGACCCGGCGCGAGGCGCTCGGCTACGAGGAACACGGCCGCCACCGCAAATATTAGTGTGAGAGGAAGCATCCCGACGAACAAATAGCGCGAATAGCCTTCGACAAAATTAACAGCGCCCCTACTTCGACGCCCAGTAACCGCCGCCCATCCAGGCTGAATTGACTGGCCGGATGAAGCTCGAACGCAGGTTCACAGAACAGCAAAATCCGAGCGCCACTCGGAGCTGCTGCGCCTTGAGTACGTCATTCTTGGTCAATTGTGCTGTTAACATAGTCTCGAAAGCGCCACACAGTCCTCGGCCACCGCCTCGTTCGGATACAGGGGCGGGTAACCGACGTCACTCGAAACACCCACCCAGCCCTGGGCACGCGCGCAGTTGTGCACCGGCCATCGTGCTCGTTGTGCAAACACCTGGCTTGCTCCCTCAATCGGCCGTATGCTGCGCGATCGCCTGGATGATGCATGGCCAGTCCTCGCGATGCAGCTCGTGGCCGGTTCCCTTCAGCGTCAGCAGCTTGGAATTACGAATCGCAGCCTTCAGCGCAAGTCCGTGTGCATACGGGAGCACCGGGTCGTCCGTACCGTGGATGATCAAGGTCGGAGCCGATATCTCGTCAAGTCGTCCAAACCATGTTTCGCCGCCCGTCAAAGCGGCATGATTGAAGGTGGTCATCAAGCTCGGCGTGCGGTCGAAGTCGGCGCCGGCAAGGGCTCGAATGGCCGCCTCGTCGAACTCAAGTGCGCTTCCGGCGAGCAGCCGCCACGCGCCGATTTGATGTGCGACCACCGTCTCGCGGTCCGCCCAATCCAACTCGCCCGCTCGCTGGTGGTAGTCCAGAATGGCCGGATCCATGGGCGGCATGCCCGGATCCGCTGCCGCCAATCGTTCCGATGCGATCAGGGTCAGGCTGCGCACCCGCTGCGGGTGTTTCAGCGCAACGAGCTGCGCGAGAAAACCTCCGAGTGACATGCCGACGATATGTGCATCGCCAACTCCATGGCCGCCGAGCACACGAACGGCGTCGTCCGCCAGGTCTTCAACGGAATACCCCGCCGTGCCCGCCGGGTAGCAGGTGGAACGCCCGGTGTCGCGATGATCGTAGCGAATGACGTGGCGCCCGAGGTCTGCCAGTTGCCTGCAGAAATCCTCTGGCCACCACACAGCCGACGACATCGCCCCCATGATGAGCAGGACTGGCCGATCAGTTGTACGACCGAAGGATTCGGAATACAGCGATACGCCTTCGGTCTCGATGTGCTGCGCCCTCATGATGATCTCGCGTCTAAGCACGACGGGGGCAGGAATCCGGCTTGCTTCCGACAACAGCGCTAGCCATGGACGCGCCGGACGCGTGGCGGACAAACGCAACGTGCCTCACGACCGTGCATCCGCCGACCACCGCCGGGCGAGGCGGCCGAACAGGTCTCGTGCAACGCAGAGGAAGATGGCCGACGAAAAGCTCATACATTGAAGGTGACGGCGGGGGTTCGCCGGCGGCCCCGATATGACGGCATCCGGCTTCACTCATCCTCTTCCGAGTCATCAACTGGATAAACGGATAGCTCAATCGAAACGCCAGCCTCCCCAATCGCAACCGCAAGAACCGCCGGGAAGGAAAACGAGGCCCAACCAGGCGGACGAACCTCCGCCCCAAAGTCTGCCACAGCCCATTCGACCCCTGGAAACCCGACAATCTTCGCTATCCGCTGTCGATTTCCCTGGAAAAACCTCAGGGCATCATCCATTTGCCCTGCGATGTCGGACATATCGGCTTCGCTCACTACGATCCTGAGCCCACTTGAGCTACTTACCCTACCGCCTGTCTTGCTACCCATGCATCGCTGCTCACCCTTGGTCCACACCGAATTCACTTCAAGATCGGTCGTCTTCAGAAGAGCATCAATATCCAGGTCGCACCCGCCAACTCTGAGGATGCAAGCCATCTCCATACCCTCTTATATTGGCTCTTTTGGCTCTTTTGAAAAACGAGTGGGTTGGTTGCGGATGCCGCTGGGCGACCTTCTTCGTTTCATGCCGCCCCGAGCGCAACCCCATAGGAAGAGCAGTCCTCTCCGCCGGACGGGCTCGGGGGCAGGGGCGGCGCAAGGCTTTGCCTGCCACGAGCCCTCAAGCGTAGCGGTGAAGCTGCCAACGTCAAGGGTCCGCTTCACCGGGCTGTGCCCGCCCTTGACCCCAGCCAACTCCACCGTCTTTGAAGCCCAGTTCACCCACTCAAAATTCAAAAGAGGCGGAATGACAACTTGGTCATTTCCGCGTCAGGACCGGTCGGAAACACCTCGGGTGAGCAGGTATCCGTATGCCAGCCTACTCGATATCGACGTATTTGTCATACCCCCGCACCCGGTCAAGCCCATCCCATTCCACACAACTCTTTCGTCATAAACAGCTCGCCCGCTGGGCGCCCGAATAACCATACACTTTAGTCTGGTATACCTTGTGCTTGCTCCATGCCATTTTATCTACCAAGG
>JBKBMG010000098.1:0-9892 GCA_046295975.1 Rhodocyclaceae bacterium | reverse complement strand
GTTCGACCGGGTGCGCTTTCCCCGCCCGGCCCGGCGCCTCGAGGCCTTTCCGCATGAGATGTCGGGCGGCATGCGCCAGCGCGCAATGATCGCGCTGGCGCTGGCCTGCCGGCCGCAGGTGCTGCTCGCCGACGAACCCACCACCGCGCTGGATGCCACGGTGCAGATCCAGATCCTGCTATTGCTGCGCGAACTGCAGCGCGAACTGGGACTGGCGATCATTTTCGTGACCCACGACATGGGCGCCGCGGTGGAAGTCGCGGACCGCTTCGCCGTCATGTACGGCGGGCGCATCGTCGAGCAGGGCAGCACCCGCGAAGTCGTCCGCAATCCGCGCCACCCCTACACCCTGGCGCTGATGCAGGCGCGCGCCGATGGGGCCATGACCAAGGGCGCACGGTTGGCGAGCATTCCCGGATCGCCGCCGGACCTCGCCAACCTGCCCACGGGCTGCGCCTTTGCCGAACGCTGCGCGTTTGCCGAGGCGGGCTGCCAGGCGCAGCAACCGCAGGCGGTCGACCTCGGCAGCGGCCATTTGGTGCGCTGCCTGCGCACCGACGCCACCGCGGCCGGCATGCCGGCCACCGTGCCCGCCCTATGACTTCCCGATGAACACCCGATGACCGCCTCGCAAGCCGAAGCACGCATCGCCGCACCCTCATCGGCCAAACCCGCGCACCGCCCAAGCCTGCGCCTGCTCCAACCATCCGGAACCCGCTGACCCATGTTGCTGGACCACGACCCCGCCCACGCCTTCCTACCCTATCCCGGCGTCGACCTGCCCCGCGCGCCCACCGGACCACTTGCCGGATTCCGCTTCGCGGCCAAGGACTTGTTCGACGTCGCCGGCTACCCGACGAGTGGCGGCAACCCCCATGTTCTCGCCCTGTCGGGCATCAGGACGCGCACCGCCCCGACGGTGCAGACACTCCTCGATGCGGGCGCACAACTCGTCGGCAAGACGATTACCGACGAACTGGCCTTCTCGATGAACGGCATCAACGCGCATTTCGGCACCCCGCGAAACGGTGGTGCCCCGGAGCGGATTCCCGGCGGTTCGTCGTCCGGCTCGGCCTCGGCGGTCTCCAATCAGTTGGTGGACTTCGCCCTGGGCACCGATACCGGCGGTTCGGTGCGCTGCCCCGCCAGCCACTGCGGCCTGTTCGGCATTCGTCCCAGCCACGGCCGGATCAGCCTGGAGGCTTGCCTCGATCTTGCGCCCAGCTTCGATACTTGCGGATTTTTCACCCGCGACGCCGACACCTTCGTTCGCGTGGGCGAGGTCCTGCTCGGCGAGGACAGCAGTCCGCTACCGGACGCCCCGCGCCTGCTCTACCCGGCGGACGGCTGGAACCTGCTCGACGCCGACGCGCTCAAGGCACTGGCGCCGGCGCTGGCGCGGGTCGAAGCCCTGCTCGGTCGCGCCCAGCCGGTGGACATGGCCCCCGAGGGCTTCGAGCGCAACTACTGGGCGTTCCGCTATATTCAGGGACGCGAGGCATGGCTGAGCGATGGCGAACTGATCGAAGCCCATGGCCTCGCCCTTGGCCCGGGCGTGCGCGACCGCTTTGCCTGGTCCAAGACGGTCACCGATGAGCAGTTCGAGGAAAGCTGGGCGATCCGCAAGGCCGTCACCACCAGCCTGGCCGATCTGCTCGGCTCGGATGGCGTGATGGTGCTGCCCACCATGCCGGATGTGGCCCCCTTGCTCACCACCAGCGAAGCCGAGCTCGAGGACTATCGCAACAAGGCCATCAAGCTGCTGTGCCTGGCTGGCCTGTCCGGCTTCCCGCAGTTGTCCATGCCACTTGCCAGCCGCCTGGGCGCGCCGCTGGGGCTGTCGCTGCTCGGCCCCGCCGGCAGCGATCGCAGTCTCGTCGCGCTGGCGCGGCGCATCGCACTGACCGGCTGAACACGCAGGCGGGCAGCGCCGACCCCATATGCTCAGGAATGTCCTCGACCGGGCATCGACTGGAGGGGCTGAAAGGCGGCGCTTCCGTTCGGGCTGAGCCCATCGAGGCCCGCCCGAAGCACGGCCGAAGCACGGCCGAAGCACGGCCGAAGCACGGCCAGCATACGCCCTTCGGCTTCGCTCAGTAGAGCAGGAAAGGCCGCCGTGCCTCGCGCCAGGCGGCCTCGTCCGCTGCGGCCAGCGCTTCGAGGTCGGCTGGCACGGCCGCCATGGCGTCCACCCACTCGCGCAGTTGCGGCCCGCCGTTGATCAAGTCGATGGCGAGGCGGTCATGCTCGTACTCATAGGGGAAGTCACGCCACAGCGGATAGTCCGGCCGCAGCCGGCGCAAGGCCTTGAAGGCCAGTGCCTGCAGCCGCCACGGGCGAAAGGCGGCGTGGTCGTAGTGGGCCGGATCCTCGACATGGATCTGCACCCCCGCACACAGCTTGCCGGCGTGCTTGTGGAAGGTAGGCTCGAACCAGCATGGCCGCAGCCGGCAGCCCTCCAGCCACTCCGGCGCCAGCGCCTGCATGTCCTCGACGATGGCGCCTGCGTCCAGATCGGGGGCGCCGAACAATTCCAGCGGCCGGGTCGTCCCGCGCCCTTCGGACAAGGTCGTGCCCTCCAGCATCACGGTACCTGCGTAGCAGCGCGCCATCGACAGATTGGGCGCGTTCGGGCTGGGATTCACCCAGCTCCGCTCGCCCACCGGCCAACCGAATCCAGGGCCCGCGTTGGGTAGCCAGCCGCTCATCGTCACCACGCGGTATTCCAGTTCCAGCCCCAGCGCGGCAATGAACCAGTGCCCCAGTTCCCCCATGGTCATGCCGTGGCGCATCGGCATCGCGCCCGCCCCCACGAAACTTTCCCAACCGGGCCGCAGCGTCAGCCCCTCCACCGGCCTGCCCGCGGGATTGGGCCTGTCCAGCACCCATACCGCCTTGCCGTGGGTGGCGGCGGCCTCCAGTACGTAGCGCAGCGTGGTAATGAAGGTGTAGATGCGGCAGCCCAGATCCTGCAGATCGACCAGCAACACGTCGAAGCTGTCCAGCATCGCCTGGGTCGGCCGGCGCACCTCGCCGTAGAGGCTGAATACGGGAATTCCAAGCAAGGGATCGACGAAATCCTCGGACTCCACCATGTTGTCCTGCTTGTCTCCGCGCAGACCGTGCTGGGGGCCGAAGGCAGCGCACAGGCGCACATCCTCCAGCGCGGCAAGCAGATCCAGCGAATGGACCAACGCCCGGTCCACCGACGCCGGATGGGCCAGCAGCGCGACCCGGCGCCCCTTCAAGCCGGCGCGCAGCGCGGGCTCGGCAACAAAACGTTCGATTCCGATCTTCATGACATGACAATTGCCGCCGCACGACGGCCGACAGGGAGGGATGGAACACGGCTCGCGCGCTCGCTTGCGCGGAGCGCGACTGGCCGTATGGAGTGCCTGCGCACGATCGTAGCAGAGTGTGCACACACCATCAGTCCGGCAAGGGAACGGGGGACGCCGTCAGCCCGGAGTCAACACGGAGTCACCCCAGAGTCAGCACAAGGGCGTCGCGGGCGTGGAAGTCCGGCCGCGGGCCGGGGTGACACAGCGCCCAGTGGGCGATCCCGCCTTGCTGTGAAGCCATGACCGCCGACACGCCCAGCCTCCATGGGCCTTCCGTCGCCCCGGCGGGCAACAGGACCCGCGGCAACCTCACGTCCAGCGTCAGCCGGTCGGCGGATCGCCACACCTGGATGTGCGGCGCGGCATCCGGGGGCGGCGCAAAATCCGGGTCGCGTTCGCGATAACGGGTGAAGGCGTAACACGCCCATTGTCCGGACGGCGAGAAATTGAATTCACGGTAGGAGGATGCCGACGGCGTCGCGACGAACAGTTCAAAGCAGGTATGCCGCCACAAGCCGTCGGCGTGCCCCGCCCCGACCGGGGCCGGCACCAGGAGGTCGCCGCCATCACGCGCGCAGTAGCGCAATGACCAGAAGTGATCCTGCGGTTCAAGCACACACTCGACCGCTTCGACGACCGGCGACGGATCGGACGGATGCGGCAGCAGGGCAACCGAAATCGCCGCCGCGTTCATCGGCCCGCCCTCACTGCGTTCCACTGCACGCTTCAGGTGCAGCTTACTCACCGACGCTCACTGCACGCCGCGCTCGGAGATGTATTTCAGGAGAATCGACAGTTCGACCGTGTCCGCCCCCTTCAGCCACTCGCGCGAAAGCGCCTCGCCGGCGCGGTCGAGGTTGCGATACACGAAGGGATCGAGCTCGGACACCTGCACCCCTTGCGCCGCCAACTGAGCGACGTAGCCGGTTTCGACGTCCTTGCTCATCTGCCAGCCGCGCGTCTCGGCGAGCTTCGCCATCTCGCGGATCGCCGTGCGATCGGCCTCCGGCAAGGCATCGAAGACGCGCTTGTTCATGAACACGATGTTCTTGGGGATCCAGGCGCTCACCTTGTAGAAGTGCCGCATGCCCGACCACGACTCCACCTCCACCCCGGTCGCGCTCGAGGTGATCATCATGTCCAGCGCGCCCTCGGCAATCGCCTTCTTGAGATCGGGGACCTGGATGGAAACCGGCTGCGCGCCGACCACCTCGGCAATGTATTCGGTGGCGGGGTTGTAGGTGCGCATCCGCCGACCGACGAAGTCCTCCTTCACGTTGATCGCATCGCGGGAGTACAGGTTCTGCGGCGGCCACGGCACCGCGTACAGCAGCTCCAGGCCCTGGCTGGCAAGCGTGTCGCGCACCGCATCGCGCGACATCTCCCACATCTTCCACGCGTCGCCGTAGCCGGACACGATGAAGGGCAGCGCATCCATGCCGAACAACTGTTTTTCCTTGGCCAGGCTGGACATCACCACCTCGCCCGCCGCCGCATCGCCGGTGCGCACGCCGGCGAATATCTCGGCCGGCTTGATCAGGCTGCCGTTGGGGTGGATCTTGAACGCCACCCGCCCCGCCGTGGCCGTCCGCAAATCGTCCGCAAAGGCCTGCAGGTTGCGGGTGTGAAAGCTGTCCTCGGGATACGCCGACGCGAGAGGCAGGTCGGCCGCCTGCACCAGCGCCGTCCCGAACCCCATTCCTGCTACCACGCCTGCTGCCGCTCCCACCGCCATTACCCGCGCCAGCAGGCGCCCAAACGTCGTACCGCGCTTGCGCGCCGGTTCCACGCGTACCGTATCCGCACTCGCCATCACAAACCTCGTTTCCTATCCCAATCGATCAACCGCGGCACGCACGAGACGAACCGCCCCACACCTGTCACCCGAATCCACGAACGGAGCACTCTGCATGCCCTGCCTGACCTCAGCGCCCCGGGGCGCCCATCCGGCAGGGTGCGCAGCAGCATCACTGCCACCTCCCAGGCGCATGCACGCATCACCAAAGGCATATCCAATAAGGCTCGGGCATTGTGCCACAACCGTCGCAATGGATCTCATCGCGTTCTCGAGCTTGCCCACCCCGCCCGACAACGACCGACGCACCGCACAAATATCCAGCTTTTCCAGTTTTGCATGCCCCTGCACCCAAAAAATGCCATAGGCAGAAATAAATTCAACACAACTACCCATAATCACTAACCTGAGGTAATATTCGCACCCCTTTTACATTGGAACGGGCGCTCCGTTCCAAGCTTGCATTCACACACGCTGGAAAGCTGAAGACATGACGCAAAAATCCAACTCCGCACACAAGCCTGTTCTTTCCGCCTCCGCCCTGTTTCTTGCGCTGGCACTGACCGCCTGCGGCGGTGGCGGTAGCAGCAGCACGCCCATCGAGGCCGATACTGGCGACACCGGCAGCCAGGCGCCGACCCACCATGCCGACCGCTACGTGGGCACCTGGCAGTCCCCCTGCCGTCCGTCCACAGAAGTCACCCGCAACGGCCTGCCGGTGAACATGATCGTCGAACTGGCCTTCACCAAGCTCGACGCAAACACCCTGCAGGCAGGCTACGTCGAGCGCTACTATGAACCGGGCGACACCAGTTGCGCCAACCCGCCCGCGGGCACGCAGACCCGCGTTAACAACTCCAACCGGCTCACGCTGGCAAACCGCGTCAGCGCCTCGTTCAACTCCACCATGGTCGAAGCCGACGCGGTCAGCCTGTCCATAGCCGCATCCAGTGGCCTCTCCTCCGGCGGCATCATCGTGATCAACGGCACGACCTTCCCCGGCAACTACTTCCAGCGCACCACCAACCGCCGCGACCTCGCCTTCGTCGCCCCGGATGGCAAGCTCTACTTCGGTGACCTCGCCACCGCGCAGGGCGACGCCTACCCCACCACGCTGGACGCCGCCACGCCATACACCCAGCGCTGATCACGCGCCCTGGCCACGGCCGCCCAGCGGTCGTGGCTGCCAAGCCTCTCCACAAGTGCCTTGCCGCAGCGGCTCATCGAGCGTATCGAGCGCACCCCGCTTCCGCTGCCAACAAGCCCCAAGACGTCGCAACGGCGACATTGGCCCACAACACACCTGACCGGCACGGTCCGCTCCGATCTTGATTCCAAACATGCCAACCCGACTCGCTCATAAACTGCTCTTCCTGCTGCACGCGCTTGGACTCGCACTGCTCACCGGCTGCGCTTCCTTCGTCCAGGGCCCGGTTGCCCTCGATCAACAGGCACTGACCACGACCCCCGGAAAGATCGGGGTCGTAATGGCGCCCCTGCCCGTGCCATCGGTCGCGATAGAAGGCGCGGGATGCGTGCTTTGCTACCTGTTCGCCAAGAACGCACTCAGCGAACTGAACGAACACGCCGGGAGCCTGCCGGTGGACGACCTCCTCAGCCTCAAGGCCGAAATCGTCGACGCCCTGCGCGCGCGCGGGCTCGACGCCGAACCGATTGACGACGTCATCGACTTCACCACCTTTCCGGACGTTGAGGAGCGCCAGCCGGACCACACGTCCAAGGATTTGCGCGCACTTCGAACCAAGTATGGAATCGAGCGCCTGCTTATCATCTCCGTCCACCGGCTGGGCTTTCATCGGCTGTATTCCAGCTACTTCCCACGCGGCAACCCGCGCGGCGAACTGGCCGGATCGGGCGAGATGATCGAACTGAGCACCGGACGCTTCGAGTGGCTCGAACCGGTGTACGCCGCCCGGGATGTTGCTGGCGAATGGGACGAACCCCCGAGCTTTCCGGGGCTGACCAACGCCTACTATCAGGCCATGGAAGCCGGGCGCGACGCCTTTCTGAACGTGTTCTCGGCGCCCAACCAAGCTGCGCCGGTATCGTCCCGATGAACGCTCGTCTCTATCTGATCGGGTTGCTGCTCGGCACGCTCGCCATCACATCGCCCGTCGCGGCGGCGCCATCGGAAGGCATCGTGCTCCGGGTTCCGGCGGACCCGGTGCCCTGGCGCGGTGTCGTAACCGAATCGGGCACCGCCAGCGGTGCGTCCGTGCTCTATCCCGCCCCGTCCCCGGAAGCCTTCCTCGCGGCACTGATCACCCATGGAATATTCAACGAATCCTCCAGGCGCAGTCGTGAGCACGCGTTGCAGGCCGAGGCCGACAAAGTCCTCGAACCCTACGCCGCCATCGTGGCATCGATGCGCCAGGTCAATCTGGCCAAAGAAGCCGGCACACGGCTCGGCGCCAGCGTCGCCGCTACAGGCCAGGCCATCACTACAACAGGGCTGATCCTGGACTATGCGCCGACCTACTTCCTGACCCCCGACCAGCGCGCCGTCGTGCTCGCCGTCAGCGTCTCCGTGCGGCGCACGCCGAACGCCACCGAGCCGATCTACGCGAACGTGGTCCGTGCCGTCTCCCAACCGTTGGCCGCCGCCGATCCGCAGGCCTGGTGGCTGGCGGACAACGGCGCGCACATGCACAGCGAGGCCGCCTCACTACTGCAATCGGCGCTCGCGGCGGTGGTGACGGACATGCAAGGCGACCCCTGGCGCGACATTGCGGAGCGCACCGTACGCTACCGCGAAGGCGGCAACGAGCGCGTCGAACGCGCGAAGTTCATCCCCACCGGATGCAACCGCGCCACGCTCCGCACCCTCCGCGGCGAGCTCATGCTCGTTCCGCTCAGCACACGCACCAACGGGGAGCATACGTCGCCCTGCGAGTAGCCCCGGACCAGCTCGGGGTGAAGTTCCACAGCGGCCCATGAAGCCCGACAGGCCGGTGCGGTGCCAGGCGCCTTGCGCGCCTCGGCCCGCGCCGCACTCAAACCCGCCCACCATCGGAGAACGACAGGCCCCGTCGTTCGCCTCGCCACCTGTCGTCGGCAGTGTTCAGAAATGCATCAGAGGTTATCGGACGCACGGCAGAAGTCGGTCGGCGACAACGCCACCGGCACCACCCGCCCGCCGGTCCCGTCCGACCTCAGCCGATGCAACATCAACCGGCAGGCGGACCCCACCTGCCTGAACGACACCTCATAGTCCGCCCCTGCCTCGGGCACAAACCAGCCTCTTGCAAAACACTGCCGCTGCCCATCTCCCTTACTCATGAAGACGAGCGTCAAAGGGCCGTCCGCCGGAACCCGCAACTCCGTAACCGCCACGTCCTTGATCGAACGCATGATCGGCGGAACGAACACCGACACGGCCGGCATGCCCAGCACCTGATCGTTTCTGTTCGCGAAGCCTCGAGTGGGCGTCGCCATCACCCCAGCGCCGGGCAAACGCCAGTCGACACACTCACTGCCCGGAACCCGGGGAAGTCCTCGCCGCCGGACGGGATCGGGGGCCAGGAGGCGCAAAGCTTTGCCTGCCACGAGCTCTCAAGCGTAGTGGTGGATCTGGCCGGATCAAGGAACGCTTCGCCGGGCTGCGCCCGTCCTTGACCCATGTCGTTATACACATCTATCTGCCTAGATTTTAGGCAGATTTTCAGAAGCCCCGTGACAGTAGGGCTTCCGGGGGGTTGGGGCTACAAAACCCTCGTGAGGCAGCATCAGATAACTGATCTGTAAGTCATTGATTTTTCGTCCCTGCCTGTAGATGTGTATAACGGCATGTCCTTGACCCGGCCAGATCCACCGTCTTTGAAGCCCAGCTCACCCACTCAAAATTCAAAAGAAGCATTTATTTTTGGTCTAAGGTCTAGCCATGAGCCTATTCAAGGCGCCCCGTTGTATGATCACCGCGAGATACGTAGTAAGCATCATGACTCTAGATTTCAAAATTGGCCACCCGACACCCGCCTATTCGCCCCCTCACAAGATGAGTATTGCAAGAAACTTCAATCAGTGAGAGCAAAAATGCAAGTTCATCATCACGACACAGCCGCAATACCGCATCGCCAGATCAGGGCCGTCTATGACGCAACAACCATTCGCGTCTATCAAGCCTATTCCGACTCCATCGCCGATTCCGCATTGGAAAAAGGGACATTCGTTTCCCCGCCGTTCAAGATGGAGCGCATGACCTGGATTAAGCCTTCATTTTTATGGATGATGTATCGCGCCGGGTGGGGACTGAAAGATGCCGGACAGAAACGCATCCTGGCTATCGATATCACCAGGGAAGGTTTCGATTGGGCCTTGACGCATAGCTGCTTGAGTCATGCTGACGAAGGCATGACAAAGGAAGAATGGGAAACCAAGAAGAAAGCATCACCAGTACGCATCCAGTGGGACCCGGAACGGGATTTGCTCTTGCGTCCGCTGGAGCACAGAGCCATTCAGATTGGTCTGAGCAAAGAAGCCGTCCAGTTTTACGTGAATCAATGGATATGCAATATCACTGACATTAGCGACATAGCCAACACAATCCATGAACTTATCAACATCAACAAACTCGACAGAGCGCAGACCATGCTGCCCAAGGAACTGCCTTACTCGTTAAGGAACCCCTGATCAATTGATGTTTTGAGCTCACTCACCCAAGTCAGCCGTAATCACCGATTCCGATGATCGATTTTTCCGCTTCTACCGCTGCATTTCGAGGCCTTTCAGGCCCCAA
>JBKBMG010000097.1:0-10074 GCA_046295975.1 Rhodocyclaceae bacterium | reverse complement strand
CTGGCGGCGTGCCTTGCGATGCCGCCAGCAGCGCGTCGCTGATCTCGTCTGTTCGAACGGCGGTTAGGGATAGCAGGGTATCGCTCAAACCATGAGTGGCCTCGCAAGCGCCTTGCAGAAAGACGGCAGGTCGGAAATCGTCGGTGCTCTTCAGGCGGTAATTGCGGTCGATCGCGAAGTCGCGCAGATACGTAGCGAGTGGTTCGAGTATCGTTTTGTGGTGCTGGCGCTCGTAGCCGGTTGCCAGCACCACGGCGTCGTAATGGGAGGTGCTGCTGCGGTCAGCGTTCCCGTCGTGCAGTGAGAGTTGGATACGGTCGCCGGAGGCATCGACAGCCGTTATCTCATGGCGGCGCAGGAAGCAGTGGCGGGTCTCGCCCTTGACCTTTTGTTCGTAGAAGACCTTGAAGATCTCTCCGATCAACTCCAGGTCCGCGCAGGCGTAGTTTGCATGTCGGAACTCGCGAAGAAACTCGCTGCGCTCGTCCGGCGAACGATTGTAGATGTGGTCAACGAACTCGATATTGAAGATCTCGTTGACGAAGGCACTGTCGTCGGCGGGTTTTATCGCGCGTGCACGCGTGATGAGGTCGACTTGTGGGGCGTTGGGGCGGCCATGAAGATCCATGAAGATCTCGGCGGCACTTTGGCCTGCACCGATGACGGCGATTCTGCGCGCATCGGAAAGTCGCGCAATGTTGCGCAGATAGCTGCTGGAGTGGAAGACCCGTGGGTCGTCCTTGAGTGAGCGGAAGTTGTTTGGATGTTGGCGGTGGCGCCAACGCTGACCACGAGGTTGCGCGTCAGTCGATCATGGGTCGCGCCGGTCATGTCGCGCGAGCGCACGCGTAGCAGTTCGACCTCGCTACTTCGCTTCTCGGGCAGTACGTCGACCACTTCCTCTCCGTAGATGCAGCGGTCCTCGAACTGGGCCGCAGCCCAAGCAAAGTAGTCGTTGAACTCGTGCCGGCTGGGGAAAAAGGTCTTGAGGTTGACGAAGTCCTGCAGGCGTTGTTTCTCGTGCAGATAGTTGATGAAGGTGAAGTGACTGGCGGGATTGCGCAGTGTCGCCAGATCCTTCAGGAAGGAGATCTGCATGTGGGCGTGATCCAGCAGCATGTCCTTGTGCCAGGTGAAGCCTGGCTGTTTCTCGATAAACAGCGCGTCCATGCGTTGTCTGGCCTGGCATTTTTCGTCCAGCGCGATGGCCAGGGCGATGTTCGAGGGGCCGAAGCCGATGCCGATGAGATCGTGAGTCTGCATGCTTAACTCCTTTCCGGAGAGACGTGGGTGGGTGTGACGGGGGAGGGAGAAGATGGCGTGGGCGTATCCTGCCGCGGCCACCACAGGGTGTCGGCGAAGTAGTGTTCCCGCAGCATCACCACCAGTTGGGCGCGCTTGTGCGGGAAGTCGAATTCCTTGAGCTTGGCGTAGCCGGAGCGGTCCAGATTGCGGATCTGCTGGACGTGGTCGATGCGCGGCTCGCCGACAATGCGGCGGGTGCGTGGATCGCTGAGGAAGAGGTAGTGGGAGATGGAGGTGAGCCAGGCGGTGGCGTAGGCCTTGCCGCGCCACGCCGGTTCGCCGATCAGCACATGCCAGCCGCGGTCGTAGTCGTCCGCGTCGCAGAAGGGCGAGATGCGGTTTTCCTTGGCCCAGTAGGCTTCGAAGTAGCCGAAGGGTTCGCCGTCCAGGCAGCAGATCATGGCGTGAATGTGCGGGTCTGCGGCCAGCTCCTCCAGGTAGTGGCGATGCTTGTCGAGATCACCTTCTTCCGACCACACCTTGGCGACTTCCGGATCGTTCATCCAGCGGTTGAAGCGGGTGAGGTCGCGCTCGATTTCAAGTGCGCGGAAGGAGAAGGTCTTGCCCAGCCACGGGATGAAGCGTTGGTAGAGCAGCCCGGTAGGTTTGGGGCGGCGCAGTGGGTGCCGGCGACCCTGGGTCAGTTGGTAGCAGAAGGGGAAAGGGGTGGGGACATCAGACAGCCAGAGTCCGGCGTGCTGCCATAGCATGTCCCGATGTACGTGATGCTTGCTGTTCGATGCAACCAGGATGCCGGCATCCAGCGCTTCTCGGGCAAGCGTCGTGGGCAGGCAGACCTGGGCTGTTGGTTGGGTTGGATGGAAGGTGAAGGCCCCCTCGAGTGCCGCCAACAGGTGGCTGAGCGCCGGCTGAGGCTCAGCCCCGGTGCATTCCAGCACCAAGCCGATTGGGCTCTCCGTCAGTGTCCAGCGGGTCTCGTCGGAGTAGTGGGCGACGCAGACCACCAAGGTCTTGCCGTCCTGGATAACTTGGTGGGGAAGGGTTCCGGGGTAGGACAGGATCGATGCCAGTCCGTGCCATTCCAGTGGGTTGGGTGACGGGGTGGGGATGGACATCAATAGCTTCCTCATCGTTGCGCTGGCCGCAGGCATGGAACCGAAGAATCCATGCCTGCGGCAGGCTCTTCGATGGCTCATGTCCTTCATGACGACTGTGGTCGCGGGGTGTTTAGTCCGAGAGTCGAAACATCGGCCATCGGTCGTGGCAGATTGTGTTTGCAAGGTCTGCCGGATAGGGAGCGGGGTCCTGTGCCTACCTCGGTTGAGTTCGAGGAGTCCGCGAGTCCGCGTTAAACAAGCATTGCGCTCATTCGTCCAAACCAACGGAAGCAAGTTGTATCAGTTGTACCGTTTGGCAACTGGCTCCGATACGCAGGAAGCGGACGCAAGAAGCGTTTCCTTTCGAAGTTGATGGATCGTGCTTGACCATGCCAAATCCATGTTGACTGGCGCCATGTAAACGATCCGATTTGGATGCGTCGGGATCTGGCTTCAAGAGGGAATATGTCCAAGACGAAAATCGTTTATCTGTGGTCGCTACGAAACGCTGCAGCCGATAGGGCGGGGCAGTATATTGAGTACAAAGGTGAGCTTCGATACATGAAGTCGCCACTGGAGTATCTGGTGGAGATGCTCGATGGCAGTTCGCTGGGTGAGCATTACACGCTGGAGGCAGTCATATCCGACGACGATCCATATTCGCAGAGTGACCACGACAAGCTTGCGGGCTATGGATTTTCGTGCGGTGCGGGAGAGAAATGGTTCTTTCCGCCGACGCTTTCTGTACAGGGGCGCCAGCTGAATGCTCTGTTCCATTCGATGCCGTCGGATTATCGCCGCCTACCCTTGAACGCTGCTGAGCGTCCCGCGGGAAAGCGTGCCTACGAACAACGCCTGCTGAACACGCTGACCGATCTGGGGGCCGAACTCGTCGTGCTGGACGGTCTGCTGATCATCCTGGACGAGTTGGTGCGCCCCGGGGCGCCGTTCCACCGAAAAATCGTCAACATCCACCCTGGCATTACCCGGCTCGATTCGCCCTACGAACGGCGCGGGGCGTATGCCACCCTGGATGCCTTGCAAGGGGCACGAGGCGAGAAGGTGGTGGACTGGGCGACGATGGAGACACGGGCAGTTCCGCCGATCTTCATGACGGGTGCGTCGTTCCATTATGTCGACAACGGTATCGATTCCGGTGAGGTGATTCTGGATGTGCTGAATACCGAGATCGATCCGCAGGACACCATCCTGGAGTTGCGCTGGAACAACTTCAACAAGAGCCTGTTTCCGGCCTTGCATCAGGGATTGGCTCGACTGGCCGGCATTTGAAGGGGCGATTGCTTGATCACCTTTTACAACGAACAGCATGCCTTGCATCAAGGAAAGCTGGAGATGTTTCGCGGCGAGCTGGTGCCCTGTTTCGAAGTGGCTGCCCGTGCCGATGGCGTGCTGGAAGTGTTGAGGCGACGGCAACTGGGGCCGATCGAGGCGCCGCAGGTGTTCGGCGATTCGGCGTTGATGCGGGTTCATGCGCCGCGCTACGTCGAGTTCCTGCGCGGTGCCTGGGATGAGTGGGCGTCGCTGGCGCCGGACAATCATCTGCGCGACGCCTTGCCGTCGGTGTGGCCGGTGCGGTGTCACCGCAGCGATGTGTTGCCGGAGAACTTTGCCGCGCGTATGGGCCTGTTTTCCTTCGATGCTGGTACGCCCTTGACCGCCGGCACCTGGCGCGCGGCGCGCACTGGCGCATGGTGTGCGCTGTCGGCGGCGGGCCGCGTGCTGGCCGGCGACCGGGCCGCCTTCGCCCTCACGCGTCCGCCCGGGCATCACGCCGGCCACGACTTCTTCGGCGGCTATTGCTTCATCAACAATGCCGCGATCGCCGCGCAGGCCTTTCGCGACGGTGGTGCGGGCCGGGTGGCGGTGCTGGACATCGACTATCACCACGGCAATGGTACCCAAGCCATCTTCTATGACCGCGCGGACGTGTTCTTCGCCAGCGTTCACGGTGATCCGCGTACCGAATATCCCTTCTACCTGGGGTATGCGGACGAATGCGGGGAAGGCGCTGGGCGGGGCTTCAATCTTAATCTTCCGCTCGGACGCGGCAGTGACTTTTCCGTGTGGCGCGAGGCCTTGCTGCGTGCGTTGCGGGGTATCGCCACCTTTGGGGCGGAGGCGCTGGTCGTATCGCTGGGTGTGGATACCTTCGAGGGCGACCCGATCTCCGGCTTTCGGCTCCGCAGCGACGATTATCTTCGCATAGGCGCGCTGCTCGCGAGTATGGGACTGCCAACGGTATTCATTTTCGAAGGCGGCTATGCCGTCGCGGAGATCGGCGTCAATACGGTGAATGTGTTGCAGGGCTTCGAGCAATGACAGGCCTTACGGGTTGGTGCAGGTCTACATGCCGGTGGTCGATGGCGCCGAGTCCGGGGTGATCGGTATTTTTTTGGTGACGAGGCCGCGCTCCCCGCGAACGGCTGGCGCGAGCGGGCAGGCGGTGCAATAGCCTTCGCCGGGCAGCCGGTAATACAGGCAGCATTGACGGTGCAGCAGGACGGGGGTGGCTTTCGAGTCTGGTGGTGTGGTGAAGCGGCGGCGCCCGAACAGCGGGTTGCGTCGTCCATCGGGCCACTTCTCGTGGCCGAGGAGGTAGTCCTTGTCTGCCGCCACCCGCATGGCCAGCGGGGGCAGATCGTTGGCGAACACAGCGGCTTGGTCCAGGAGGGGGGCGAGGTGGCGTGAAACGCTACCCCACAGGATCTTGGTGGGAAGCCGGGCCCGGGCCGACAGTGCGTCGATCAAAGGCGTGAGGTGGCTGTCGAGGAGTGTGTCATAACGCTCTCGAGAGCTCAGGCCGTGAGCGTGTTCACCAAGATGAGGGATGACAACGGCGCGCGGGGTGCCGTGTTCATCCAGCCTCAAGGCAAGACACTCCACGCCGACTGGAAACACATGCTCCAGAACGGTGGCTGCGGCTGCGACCGGCGGCAGCAGTAGCCCCACGTATTTCAGCATCCAGGCGGAGGCTACCGGTCTCCGGTCCGAGCAGCCCAGCAGATGGGCCTGGCGGGCCAGAAGCTGGTCAAGGGAAGTTGGGGAGTCCAGTAGTTCGGATAGCGGCAGCAAACCGGGCGAGGCTGTATCGCCGCAGGTCAACGCTTCAGCATATGCGGCCAGTTTGCCGGGAAAGAGCGGCTTCAGCATGTCGATCACGTGCGGCTCCGTGAGCGTGGGAATCGGGTCGGCACCCTTGGGTGACGAGTGGCGGGTCGGGATGTTTACTTACATCCATGCTCATCCGGTCTGTCCCACATTCCCTTTGTCATTCGTCTCATACAGACATATGTGGTCGTTGATCGCCTGGTACTCCGGAGCGGGCGATGCCGACCCATCGATAGTCTTCCGTGCGATTGCACAGCCCTGACTTGCGTTCGGCTGAGTGTCGTGCCGGGATCCGATCTACCGCGCGTTGCCTGGAGCCGATGCCATGTTTTCCGCCTGTTTGATAGTGATTCTTATTTATCGCTTGCCTCATGCCCGTTGGGCGAAAACAGGAGAGGAGCCTCATGAGCGAAGGAGAGAAGATTCCGGTTCTCGAGGAGGTGTTCGTTGCGCATCGTCGTCAGCTGCATAGGGCGGCAATGAAGGTTCTCGGTAACCGTGAAAGGGCAGAAGATGTCGTACAGGATGCCTACTTGAAGATCCTCGACGCAGGCATTGTGTTCGAAGTCCGGCAACCACTTGCCTACGTGTTCCAGGTTGTGCGCAACCTGGCGATCGATGCGCACCGGCGGGGCGCGTTGGAGATGGGTCTGTTCGTGGCCGAGGAGCAAGGAGCCTACGAATCCGTGTCCGTTGATACACCGGAAGCGCGGGCGTCGAGTCGACAGGAGTTGCAGGCGGTTGCGCATGCGCTTTCAGCACTGCCTGAACGCACGCGCCGGGCGTTTGAGTTGTATCGATTCGGCGGGGTCACGCAGCGTGATATCGGCATGGAGCTTGGCGTGTCGGCCACCTTGGTGAACTTCATGGTAAGGGATGCGCTGGATTGCTGCCGGGCTGCACTCGCGTCCGCCAGCGTGGCCACCGCTTAGTGGCCACCGCTTAGTGGGCAGGCTCGGTACGCATTGTTTTCGCCGATATTCTTTCCGCCGAGCAGTAAACGCACTCAAGGCCGATACGTCATCACAAGTGGAGGGGGCGTGATCGCGTATCAGGCCTCGTAGTATGCGGTTCGATACTGTGGAGTGACGGGAATGAGCAGTCGGGCAGGCAGGTGGCGATGCAGCATGCTCGTCGCCCTGGGTGTGGCATGGTTGTTTCTGAGCGCGTCGTCCTCGAACGTACGAGCCGATCCGCTTCCATCGGCCGTGGAGATACGTCGCACAACGGATGGTATTCCGCATGTCAGGGCACAGGACTGGCATGGCCTGGGCTATGGCTATGGTTACGCACAAGCGCAAGATGTCCTGTGCACGCTGGCCGAGGCGTTCGTCACTTATCGAGGGCGCCGAGCGCTGTACTTTGGTGCCGAGGAGCGCCCGCAACACAAGGCGACATTCGGACAGAGCCGCAACATCGAACTCGATGTGTTCTTCCGTGCCTTGATCGACGATGCGCTGATTGCCACGTACCGGGCGGCCCAGCCTCCCGAGCTCGACCGGCTTGTGACCGGCTTCGCCGAGGGCTACAGCCGCTTCGTCGGCGATGCAAAGCGCGGGAATGTGTCGGCGAACCCGACATGCGTGGATGCGGACTGGGTGCAGGCGATCACTGCCGAGGACATCTACCGGCGTATGTATGCGGCCGGGCTTGCCGCCGGATATGTGCACTTTGTCTCCCAGATCGTGAACGCAAACCCACCGCAACCGCGCGGCTTGAGTGACGCTGAGCGGTTGCCAGACATGGCAACCGGTCCGGCCGGTTCTTGGCCTTCGCACTATGTGGGTGAGCACCACGGGCTGGGAAGCAACGCTTTGGCTTTGGGAAGCGCTGCAGCAGGGGCGCGTGCTGCGGTGTTGCTCGGCAATCCGCACTGGTACTGGGGTGGGCCGGACCGCTTCTATCAGGCGCACCTGACTATTCCCGGCCTGGTGAACGTGGCCGGGGTGTCGTTTCTCGGGGTACCGGTGATCATGATCGGCTTCAACGACGAGGTGGCGTGGAGTCATACGGTATCCACAGCCCGCCGCTTCGGCTTGTTCGAGCTGTCGCTCGACGCTGTCGATCCGACGCGCTACGTCGTGGATGGTGTGTCTGAACGGATGGAGCGGGTACAGGTTGCGGTGGAGGTACGAGGCGGCGATGGAGATGTGGAGTCGGTCGCGCGCACCCTATATCGCAGCCGGTTCGGGCCAGTACTGGACCTCGGGGAAGGGGCGCCCGATTTTCGCTGGGGGACAAAGCGCGCGCTTTCGGTCCGGGACGTGAACGAGCGCAATTTCCGGACCTTCCGGACTTTTTTTCGTTGGAACCAGGCACGTTCCTTGGATGAGTTCATCGCCATCCAGCGCGAGGAAGTCGCGATTCCCTGGGTGAATACGATTGCCATCGGCCGCGGTGATGGACGGGTCTGGTTTGGCGACGTTGGGGCGGTGCCCGCGGTGTCCGACACCCATCGTCAGCGCTGCGGCGGGGCGCTTTCTGACGCCTTTGCCCGCCTGGACCCCTATGTGCCCGTACTGAATGGGAGTCGTGCCGACTGCGACTGGGAAGTTCACGCGGATGCGATCCAGGCGGGCGCGATGCCACCCGCGCACCTGCCAGCGATGATCTCGGAACGCTACGTCGCGAACATGAATGACAGCTACTGGTTGACCAACCCGGCGAAGCCGCTGGAGGGGTTTGACCGGATACTGGGAGGAGAGGGCGAAGCCCTGTCGTTGCGGGGGCAGGCCGGACATCACCTGGCAACCATGATCATGAGTTCGGAACCGGGCTCGGTCGAGGTGCTTGCCCTGCGTTTGCGTGAAGCGGCACTTGACGCCCGCGCCCATGCCGCTGTTCGGTTCAGGGGCGCGCTGATCGAGGCCGTGTGCGCCAGATCCAGCGTGACGGTTGGCCACGACCTGGCCACATCCGACGCGCTCGAGGCACCCCGGCAGGTGGATCTTGGTACGGCCTGCGCTGTACTGGCGGCGTGGTCGGGTGGGGGCGATGCCGATGACCGCGGTTCGGTGCTGTGGGATGAGTGGTGGTCCCGACTGCGACGCATTCCGGAGACGGAGTTCTACCGCGTTCCATTCTCAGCCCGGCGTCCGCTCGATACGCCGACCGCGCCCGCAGTCGATGACCCACGCGTGGCCGAGGCGCTTGGCGCGGCGATGCTTGCGATGGAGCGCAAGGGTTGGCCGCTGGACATTGCGAGAGGGGCGGTGTTGAGCGTCGAGGTCGACGGGCGCTCGCTGCCGTTTTTCGGCGGTTGCACGGCCGAAGGTTACTTCGCAATCGCATGCGCGGGGGAACGGCGCTACGAGCTTGATGCCAACAGCCATGGCAACAGCTATCTGCAAGTGGTGTTCTTCACTGACGAAGGGGTGGAGGCCCATACGCTGCTGGCGCATGGCCAGGATGAGCGCGCGCTCGATGGCGGCCCTGCTACGGGGCCAGTAGTGCGCTATGTGCGGAAGGACTGGCTGCGCATGCCGTTTCGGGAAGCGGACATCGCGCTCGACCCCGGGCTTGTGCGGACGGTGCTGAGGCCTTGAGTCTACGAGTCCGGCGGCAAGGGCGAGTCTGTACGGACGGATCGCCCTTGCCGCCGCGATTGGCCGCGCACGGGGCCCAGCGGTGTTGCTCGCTGCTGTGCGCGCAGGGTTAAACACCGGTCGGCCGAAATCGTCATGGAAGAGAGGTCGCTCGCGTGCGGATGCGCGTGACGGTAACGCATGCAAACCGGAGTCCCCATGATGCGTAGTGATTCAAGCCGAGTTGCCGAGATGTTGCGTCTGCTCAGACCGTATTCGCACTGGATTGCCCTGTCCGCGGTGGCGGGCATTGGCGCCGGGATGGCGACGGTGGCGCTGCTTGGTACCATCAATCACGTTCTCAACCGCCCGGGAGGGATGGAGGGCGGGCTGCTGGCTGCGTTCATTGGATTGTGCGTGGTGGTGCTGGTTGGTCGGGCGGTCTCGGACATGTCCACGAATCGCGTCGGGCAGCACTTGGTGGCGCGGGTACGTCGCGACCTGGCGACGAAGATTCTCGCCGCACCCATCGACGCGCTCGAGCGCTATCGCATCCATCGGTTGATGCCGGTGCTGACCCAGGATGTCGACATGATCAGTGATGTGGCATTCGTGTTCGCCGCAACGCTGGTGGCCTTCGTCGTTGCGCTTGGCTGTCTCGGCTATCTTGCATGGTTGTCCCCGCCGCTGTTTGCGGCATTGATTGTGGCGCTGGCGTTTGGGGCGGCTGCGCAGACGCTTGCCCAGGCCCGGGGAGTGCGCGGCTTCTGGCAGGCGAGGGATGCCGAGGAGCGGCTGCACAAGGCGTATCGCGGCATCAGCGAAGGCGCAAAGGAACTGCGCATGCATCGGGCCCGGCGCGCGCGCATCTTCAATGAGCAGATCGCCTGGACGGTGGATGAGATTCGAGACGTGAACAGCCGTGCCATCAATACCTACTACAAGGGCTTCCCCATTTGTCAAGCAATAGCTCCCCCTGACCGGCCGAGCGGACAATGATCTTCCTTGCCAAACAAATACCTTCCGAGTGAGCTGCAAACAGCGCGAGAACAACATGG
>JBKBMG010000096.1:770-10429 GCA_046295975.1 Rhodocyclaceae bacterium | reverse complement strand
GCTTCGTGCTGATCTTCAAGGCCTCGGGGGTGTTCAACTTCGCCCAGGGGGCGATGGTGTTCTTCGCTGCACTGACCTTCGTTGGCTTCACCGAGGTGCTGCCGCGCTGGACCGGGCTGGAACCGGACAGCAACGCGGTGTTCTGGCTGGCCTTCGTGCTCGCGCTGGGGTCCATGATCGTGCTTGGCATCCTGACCGAGAAGGTCGTGCTGCGTCCGCTGGTGAATCAGCCGCCGATCACGCTGTTCATGGCCACCATCGGCCTGACCTTCTTCATCGAGGGCGTGGCGCAGGGCATCTGGGGCACCGGCGTTCGGGCGCTCAACCTTGGCATATCCGACGAGCCCATCATGTGGATGCTCGACGATTTCGACATGATGATCTCGAAGTTCGACGTGTTTGCCGCCGGCGTATCACTGGTGTTGTTCGTGCTGCTCGCGGTGCTGTTCCAGTACACCCGGGTGGGCAGGGCGTTGCGGGCGGTGGCCGATGATCACCAGGCGGCGCTGTCGGTGGGCATTCCGCTCAAGCACATCTGGGCGATCGTGTGGGGCGTCGCGGGCTTCGTTGCGCTGGTTGCCGGCCTGATCTGGGGCGCACGCAGCGGGGTGCAGTTCGCCCTGACCTTTACCGCGCTCAAGGCATTGCCGGTGCTGATCCTGGGCGGCTTCACCTCGGTGCCCGGCGCCATCATCGGCGGGTTGATCATCGGCGCGTCGGAAAAGCTCGCCGAGGTCTACCTCGGCCCCTTCGTGGGCGGCGGTATCGAGGGCTGGTTCCCCTACATCCTCGCGATGCTGTTCCTGCTGGTGCGGCCGGAAGGACTGTTTGGCGAAAAGCATATCGACAGGGTGTGAGCCCCGTGCCCGGGGCACCAACTGCGCCGGGCGTGCCCCCGACAGGGCGTCCGTGTGGCCTCGGGGGGCGTTCGGGCGGCAGGTGGAACACCTTAGAAAACAAGCACAAGTTCGGAGACGACACGCATGCTTTACCGTGAAGCCGGCCAGTTCAAGGCCACCTACCAACAGGACCAGCAGATCTTCCCGATCCGCCAGGATCAGATCGGGTTCGGTGCGCTGCTCGCGTTCATGTTCCTGGTGGTGCCGTTCATCGCCAACCAGTACTGGCTGCAAGCCATCCTCATTCCGGTGTTGATCTTCTCGCTGGCGGCGATCGGCCTCAACATCCTCACCGGCTACGCCGGCCAGCTCTCGCTCGGGTCGGCGGCCTTCATGGCGGTGGGGGCCTTCGGCACCTACAACTTCATGTTGCGCATCGATGGCCTGCCCTTCCTGCTTGCGTTGGTGCTGGGCGGGCTGTGCGCCGCGACCGTGGGGATTCTGTTCGGCCTGCCGTCGCTGCGCATCAAGGGCTTCTACCTGGCGGTGGCGACACTTGCGGCGCAGTTCTTCATCGTCTGGGTGCTGGTGAAGTTCCCCTGGTTCTCGAACTACTCGTCGTCCGGGGTGATCACCGCCCAGCAGATCAATATCCTCGGCATGGACTTCAACACGCCGGCGTCAAAGTATCTGCTCACCCTGGCGGTGGTGGCGGTGCTGGCACTGGTCGCCAAGAACATGGTGCGCTCCTCGACCGGACGCAAGTGGATGGCGGTGCGCGACATGGACGTTGCCGCCGAGGTCATCGGCATCCGCCTGATGCACACCAAGCTGCAGGCCTTCGCCATTTCCTCGTTCTACTGCGGCGTGGCAGGGGCGCTCTATGCCTACACCTACCTGGGTACGGTCGAACCGGAAGGCTTTAACCTCGACCTGTCGTTCAAGATCCTGTTCATGATCATCATCGGCGGGGTCGGGTCCATCCTCGGTTCCTTCATTGGCGCGACCTTCATCGTGCTGCTGCCGATCTTCCTCAACATCGTCATGCACGCGATCTTCGGCTCGGCGATTCCGGCCGGGCTCGGCTCCAACCTGGAACTGATCATCTTCGGCGGACTGATCATCTTCTTCCTGATCGTCGAACCGCACGGGCTGGCAAGGCTGTGGCAGATCGCCAAGGAGAAGCTGCGCATCTGGCCGTTCCCGCACTGACGGAGCGCCGGGCAACAGGATTCCCGCCCGCCGGCAGCCGCTGGAAAGCGGTACCGGCAGGCAGGTTTGAGCGTCATCTCATATAAAGGAGGAGGCAACACAATGAAATTCCGCAAGACTCTCATCGCCGCAGCCGCCATTGCCACGCTCTTCGGGGGCAATGTCGCGGTGGCACAGGAGCAGTACATCGGCCTGCCGAGCTACCGTGTCGGCCCGTTCGGTGCCAACGGTGCGTCGCTCTACGGCGGCTGGATCGACTACATGCAGATGATCAACGAGCGCGACGGCGGCGTGAACGGCGTCAAGCTCACCTGGGAAGAGTGCGAGACCGAATACAACAACGCCCGTGGCGTGGAGTGCTACGAGCGCATGAAGAATCGCGGCCCCACCGGCAACACGGTGTTCCAGCCGTTGTCGACCGGCATCACCTACTCGGTGCTCGATCGCGTCGAGCAGGACAAGATCCCCATGGTCACCATCGGCTACGGTCGCACCGACGCCGCCGACGGGCGGGTGTTCCCGTGGGTGTTCCCGCTGATCTCCACCTACTGGAACCAGGCCTCCGCCATCATCAACTACATCGGGATGAAGGAAGGCGGCATGGACAAGCTCAAGGGCAAGAAGATCGGCCTGCTCTACCATGACTCCGCCTATGGCAAGGAATCACACGCCATTCTCGAGCGCCTGGCGCAGCAGAACGGCTTCGAACTGCAGATGATCGCCGTAGCCTCGCCGGGTAACGAGCAGCAGGCCCAGTGGCTGCAGATCCGCCAGTCGCGTCCCGACTACGTGATTCTGTGGGGCTGGGGCGTGATGAATGCCACCGCGATCCGTACCGCGGCGCGTACCGGCTACCCGCGCGAGAAGATCGTCGGCGTGTGGTGGTCCGGTTCCGAGGAGGATGTGATTCCGGCCGGTGACG
The DNA here is from genome assembly GCA_046295975.1 of Rhodocyclaceae bacterium. Lineage (GTDB taxonomy): Bacteria > Pseudomonadota > Gammaproteobacteria > Burkholderiales > Rhodocyclaceae > UBA2357. The sequence continues at coordinate 7,456 of JBKBMG010000096.1, read as the reverse complement.
CCGCCAAGGGCTACACCGCGGCGGGCTTCAATCCGGCGGGCAAGGAGTTCGGTGTGATCCAGGACATCGAGGCACACGTCTATGCCAAGGGCCGCGGCAACATGGAGGACAAGGCCCGGGTCGGCTCCATCCTCTACAACCGTGGTGTGGTGCACGGCATCATCACCGTCGAGGCCATCCGTACCGCGCAGGAGAAGTTCGGTACCGGCCGTCCGATCACCGGCGAGGAAATGCGCTGGGGCATCGAGAACCTCAAGCTCGATGAGTCCCGCCTGAGTGCCCTGGGTGCAGTTGGCTTCCTGCCCGACCTCAACGTTACCTGCGACGACCACGAAGGCTCCGGTCTGCTCAAGTTCCAGCAGTGGGACGGCACCAAGTGGACGGTGGTGAGCGACTGGATCTCCGGTGACCGCGAGTTGGTGCGCTCGATGATCGAGGAATCCGCGGCCGCCTACGCCAAGGAGAAGGGCATCACCCCGCGCGACTGCAGCGCAGCTTCGTAAGCCCCGCAAGACCGTCCGGCAGGCGCCACGCGCGCCCGCCGGACGGGGCTTCCCCTCCATGGGGAGGCCTGCCGGGCGCGTTGCACCAGCGCGTCCCGCAGGCCCTCTCTCGGCAGTACCGGGGAGGTGGGATGGAGACAGCAACGACGGCCAAGAGACCGAAATGAATACAGCCACCATGACCGCCACGACCAATGCCTCCGCAAGTGCCGGAGCGTCCTACCTCAGCGTGAACAACATCGAGGTGATCTACGATCACGTCATCCTCGTGCTCAAGGGCGTATCGCTGGAAGTGCCCAAGGGCAAGATCGTCGCCCTGCTCGGGGCCAACGGTGCGGGCAAGTCGACCACCCTCAAGTCGATTTCCAACCTGCTCGGCGCCGAGCGCGGCGACGTCACCAAGGGCAATATCGAATTCAAGGGCCAGCGCGTCGAAAGCCTCACGCCCAACGAACTGGTCAAGCGCGGCGTCATCCAGGTGATGGAGGGACGCCATTGCTTCGCCCACCTCACCATCGAGGAAAACCTGCTCACCGGCGCCTATACCCGGAGCATCTCCCGGGCGGAGCTCAAGGACAGCCTCGACAAGGTCTACCACTACTTTCCCCGGCTCAAGGAGCGGCGCGGCTCCCAGGCCGGCTACACCTCCGGCGGCGAACAGCAGATGTGCGCGATCGGCCGCGCGCTGATGGCCAAGCCCGAGATGATCCTGCTCGACGAGCCGTCCATGGGGCTTGCGCCGCAGATCGTCGAGGAAATCTTCGAGATCGTGAAGGACCTCAATACCAAGGAGTCGGTGAGCTTCCTGCTCGCCGAGCAGAACACCATGGTGGCGCTGCGCTATGCCGACTTCGGCTACATCATGGAGAACGGCCGCATCGTCATGGAAGGTGATGCCACCTATCTGTCCACCAACGAAGACGTGAAGGAGTTCTACCTCGGTCTGTCGGGCGAGGGACGCAAGAGCTTCCGCGACGTGAAGCACTACCGCCGGCGCAAACGCTGGCTGTCCTGAGCGCTCTTGCGCGGGACGACCATATCGCGCGCGCGACCTCGCGCGCGCACGCAGCCAGGACTCGAACCATGCACTACGACATCCGAGAAACCCGTGATCCCGCCGAGCGTGAGGCCGACCTCATGGCGCGGCTTGCGCAGCAGGTTGCCCACGCCAGGGCGAATGCCCCCGCCTTCGCGCGCCTGCTTGCCGACGTTGATCCTGCGGTGGTCACCAACCGGGCGGCGCTGGCGGCGTTGCCGGTAACGCGCAAGTCCCAACTGCTGGAACTGCAGCAGGCGGCGCGGCCGTTCGGTGGCTTTGCCGCAGTCGGCTGGGGCCGGTCGTGTCATCGCGTGTTCGCCTCGCCCGGCCCCTTGTACGAACCCGAAGGTGCGCGTCCGGACTACTACCGGCTCGCGCGTGCGTTCTACGCAGCGGGGTTTCGCGAAGGGGACCTGGTGCACAACACTTTTTCCTACCATTTCACCCCGGCCGGGTCGATGATGGAAACTGCCGCCCACGCCATTGGCTGCACCGTGTTTCCGGCCGGCGTGGGCCAGACCGAGCAGCAGGTCGCGGCGATCGCCGATCTCAAGCCCAACGCCTATGTCGGCACGCCGTCGTTTCTGCGCATTCTGCTCGACAAGGCCGACGAGCTTGGCGTGGCACCCAGTTTCACCAAGGCCTTCGTTTCCGGCGAGGCGTTTCCGCCGTCCATCCGCGACGCCTTCGCGGCGCGTGGCATTGCCGCGTTCCAGGCCTACGCCACCGCAGACATCGGTTTGATCGCCTACGAAACGGAAGCACGTGAAGGCATGGTGGTGGATGAGGACATCGTGCTCGAGATCGTGCGTCCGGGCACCGGCGACCCGGTCGCGCCCGGCGAGGTCGGCGAAGTGGTGGTGACCACCTTCAACCCCGACTACCCGCTGATCCGCTTCGGCACGGGCGACTTGTCGGCGGTACTGCCCGGTGCGTCGCCCTGTGGGCGGACCAATGTCCGCATCAAAGGCTGGATGGGCCGCGCCGACCAGACCACCAAGATCAAGGGCATGTTCGTGCACCCGGGCCAGGTGGCCGATGTGGTCAGGCGTCACCCAGAGATCACACGTGCCCGCCTGGTGGTGGACAACCCCGGGCTGGTCGATCGCATGACGCTGCTGTGCGAAGTCTCGGGCGGCGGGAGTGAGGCGCTGGCTGATGCCGTTGCAACGAGCATCCGCGAACTGACCAAGCTGCGTGGTGAAGTTGCCTTTCTTCCAAACGGGGCGCTCGCCAACGATGGCAAGGTGATCGACGATGTGCGCAAGTACGAGTGAGCCGCGAAGGCGCCCGGGTGTGACCTCTGCGGCGCGCCGCGAGTGGCTGGGAGACGGCCAGTGATCCGTCGTGCGCCGCTGGACGGCCTGCGCGTACTCGACCTCACGCGCCTGCTGCCTGGGCCGCTGGCCACCCAGCACCTGGCCGACTACGGCGCCGACGTCATCAAGGTCGAGGACACCGGTGCCGGCGACTACGCCCGTGCGATGGGCCCCGGCACCGACGGTATGAGCCACTTCTACCGCCTCGTCAATCGCGGCAAGCAAAGCCTGTCGCTGGACCTCAAACACCCCGCAGGTCGGGCCGTGTTCCTGCGGCTGGTCGAGTCGGCGGAAATCGTCGTCGAAGGCTTTCGCCCCGGCGTCATGGAAAAACTCGGTCTGGGCTTCGAAGTCCTGTGCGAGCACAACCCGGCGGTGGTGATGTGCAGCATCAGCGGCTACGGCCAGGACGGCCCCTACGCGCAACGCGCCGGGCACGACATCAACTACCTCGGATACGCCGGCGTACTCGATCAAACCGGCACGCGCGACGGTCAGCCGGCGCTGTGCAATCTCCAGATCGGGGACTTGCTGGGCGGCAGCATGGGGGCCTTGAGCGGCATGCTCATCGCCTTGCTCGATGCACGTGCCACCGGTCGCGGCCGGCACGTGGACGTGTCCATGTCCGATGTCACGCTTGCGCATGCCATCTTTCCCATGGCGGCGGTTCTTGCGCGTGGCACGGTCGCGCCTCGCGGCGGCGACCTGCTCACCGGCGGCGTGCCATGCTATGGCGTATACCGCACCGCGGACGGGCGCTACATGGCAGTCGGGGCGCTGGAAGAGAAGTTCTGGCATCTGCTGTGCGACACCCTCGACCGCCCCGACCTGAAGCCCGCCCACCTCGACCGGGGTGAGGCTGGCGCGCGGGCCCGCGAAGCGCTGGCCGCCATCTTCGCCGAGCGTTCCCAGGCCGAGTGGTGTGCGTGCTTTGACGCCGTCGACTGCTGCGTCACACCGGTTCGCACGCTTGAGGAAAGCCTGACGGACCCGCACTTCGCCGCACGCGGCATGGTGCATGGCGAAGCACATGCCCGCCGCTTTGCGCCACCACTGAAACTGGGCCCGTTTGCCCCTCCGCCGCAGCGCGCCGCGCCCGCCCAAGGCGCGGACGACGAAACCATACTCCGCGCCCTGGGCCTGGACGACGACTACATCGAGGGGTTGCTGCGGGACGGTGTCATCCAGCAGCGGACGAAGTAGTCGCTAGTGGCTCGCGCCTGGTTGCTTTGAGTGGATCGCTGGGTGTCCGCGACCACGTCCGGCCTGTTCGCCCCGAAGGGCCACCAATGCCTGCTTCGTGAGGCGTCATTCCCTTCTCCGTACGCTCTTCTCGCCACCCTCAACCCGAGCTGAGTCACGCTCGAGGTCTGATTGTCAGCGTTCAAGATATCGAGATCCCACCCTCGGATGCCCCACCAGAACGGCCTGATCATCGCCGCCTATGACGTGGAAGATCGCTTGCTTCAATGGCGTGACAACACCTACCAATACACCCAGGCAGGCGACCTGGCGAGCAAGACCACGCCGTCGGGCACGACACGATACGACTACGACAGCCTGGGCAACCTGCGCCGCGTACAACTGTCCGACGGGACCCTGATCGATTACCTGATCGACCCTGAAAACCGTCGCATCGGCAAGAAGCGTAACGGCGTGCTGCAGTGGGGTCTGCTTTACGAGGACAGCCTGCGCCCGATTGCCGAACTCAAGCCCGAAGGCGGCGTCCGCAGTGTGTTCCTGTACCTTGAAAGCGGGAACGCCCCCTCGGCCCTGCTGCGCGACGGCCGGTTGTACCGCATCATCACCGACCATCTGGGCAGCGTGCGACTGGTGATCGACACGCACACCAACACGGTGGTGCAGCAGATGGACTACGATGTCTGGGGGCGTGTGACCTACGACAGCCTCCCCGGCTTCCAGCCGTTTGGTTTCGCGGGGGGTGTGTACGATAGGGATACCGGTCTGACCCGCTTCGGGGCGAGGGACTATGATGCGGAAACGGGTCGGTGGACGGCGAAGGATCCGATCCTGTTTGCTGGTGGCGATACGAATCTTTATGGGTATGTTGAGAGCGATCCCGTCAATTTCGCCGATCCAACCGGTCTGTGGAGCGTCAAGGTCAGCTTCTTCCTTGGAAAAGGTGGGTCCGCCACGTTTGGACGAAGCGACGGAAAGTGGTTCGTGCAAGGCGGCGCTGGGGTGGGCATTGGCGCTGGTATCAAGTTCTATCCGGATGGATCTTTCCCAGAACCTTCGGACGGCGGCCAACTTTGTGGCTCAGAAGGCTACATCGGCTTTGGTGGATCTTTTGGCGCGTCGTTTGGTCCTCTTTCCGCCGAGATCAAGGGTCAAACCGGCGGCATCGTCGGCGAGTCATCCGATGGGAAGCTGCAATTCAAGTTCACCGAGGGTGGCGGCCCTGATATAAGCCTGAGAGGTCAGGCGGGGTGGGGGCTCAGCCTCGGCGGCGGCGCAACCGCAACGGTAGGGATAGCATGGTGAGGAAGTTCGTCAGTGCAAGTCGGAAGTGGTTGCAGGGTATTGTCGTTTTGTTGATCGCTGTTGTTCTTGGTCTGTTTCTCGTGTTCCGATCTCAGGGAGAAATCACCCTTGAAAAATGGCACTTCGGAATAGTTCTGTTGCCATTTCTTGTCATCGGAGTTATTCATATCCTGCTGATGTATGATGCATGGTTCGTGCATGGATCGAAGGGCGTGATTGGTAGATTAAAGAAGGTCGCGTTTTTTCCCATTGCACTGACCTATACACTCGTGTCGGTCTTGTTACTTGTGAGGTTTGTTTTTTGATGCCGTGAGAGCTTCTTGCAAAGAGGAAGCCGGGTCAGTCCACGATATGTGATCCGGACGGCTCCCGCTTGCGGCAAGAGATGCCGAGGCGTGAAGCGAGCTGAGGAGAAGGGCCGCCGCAGTGTGCGGCCCTTCGATGTGGTGATTACTTCTTGTGGCCGGAGACGAATCCGATGGACCGCGTGTTCGGTGCCGGCGGCGCCATGAGTTGGCGGATGGCATCGAGGATGCCGGCGATGGCCGGATCGTGGGTCATGAGTTTGCGTTCGATACGCGTCTCCAGCTCGTCGACCCGCCTGGCCAGTTCCTTGTGCCCCAATGTCGTCTAGTTTGAGCACAGCCCTCTAGGCAGCGGGATTTCCTGGTTGCAGTGGCCTGGGTTGGCGCGGATGTTCGGTCGGGTCGGCTTGCTGCGGGGTGTGTGAGGTCGGTGGCGTTCTGGGACGCGTTTCTGGATGCTGGGGGCGATCCGAAGGCTTTCGCGGTACCCACCCCTCGGCCGTCATCACGCGCGAGCTGATGTAGTAGCGTTCTTCGCGCTCGGCAACCCGGTCGCCGACGATGCGCTGGGACACCACGCAACCGACCGTCTTGCAGCCCGCCCAGAGCGTCGGATCGATGCTCCCGTCGTTCGGTGCAGTGATCACCGCCTGCAGCACAATGCGCCCGTGCGAGCGTTCGGTCTGCTCAAGATGCCGGTCCGCCGGAGACGATGAGATCGGCCCCGGCGGCAAGCGGGCGTGATCGTCCCTGAAACGCAATGGAGTGCGAACGGAGTGGGGCTACGACGCCAATGGCAACCGTACCCACCAGAACGGCCTGATCATCGCCGCCTATGACGTGGAAGATCGCTTGCTTCAATGGCGTGACAACACCTACCAATACACCCCGGCGGGCGACCTGGCGAGCAAGACCACGCCGTCGGGCACGACACGATACGACTACGACAGCCTGGGCAACCTGCGCCGCGTACAACTGTCCGACGGGACCCTGATCGATTACCTGATCGACCCTG
>JBKBMG010000096.1:0-670 GCA_046295975.1 Rhodocyclaceae bacterium | reverse complement strand
CGGGGGGTGTGTACGATAGGGATACCGGTCTGACCCGCTTCGGGGCGAGGGACTATGATGCGGAAACGGGTCGGTGGACGGCGAAGGATCCGATCCTGTTTGCTGGTGGCGATACGAATCTGTATGGGTATGCTGATCGTAACCCTGTCAACTTCACGGATCCAACCGGGGAGTTTGTGCCCCAATTGGTGGGTTTTGTGATCGGTGCTGGACTGGAGGCTTTGACAAATCCATGCGCATCGGCTGGAGACATTCTTCTGGCGGGTGCTATTGGAACCATTGGTGGCGGATTGAGTAAGGCTGCATTTTTGCGCCTTGGCCCCAAGTCACTAACACGCGAGACCGGGCTTGAATGGTCGCACAGTATCGCGAGAAAGACTGTTAATAGACATACCTCTGGTGTGCTTAACAAGATGCTAAACCAGCGAGGCGGACTCAACGGTAGTTGGAGAACGCCAGCATCACACGTCAGGCATGATCCAAGTCGGCATATGGCGGGAGTAGATCCAATGCCTTTGCCTGTGCGTGCTTTGGATCGTATACCAGATTCCTGAATCCGTGTCCTGACGACTAGGATGTTCACTTAAGGCATTGTTTTGCAAATATAATGCTGGAATTTCCGGATTCACCCATTTCGTCATGGCGCGTTTCGATCTGAAGCAATCGAGCA
>JBKBMG010000095.1:0-12485 GCA_046295975.1 Rhodocyclaceae bacterium | reverse complement strand
CGCGAGCAGAGCCGAGTGCAAGGCGCGAGCGAGCGAACGACGAGACATATCAGATAGATAGGCGAGGAGTGAGCGAGTGAGTAACGCAGCAATCGGTTCGCGCAGCAGATTGATTCACAGGCTCTGAGCGGACGACCACAACTTTGCTGGTTCCAGGTACTCGAACCGATACGCTAGAAAGGACTTCTTTCCCGCGTCCGTGAACGCGATGCGCTCGCCCGTCGCGCCCGTGCTTGTTGCCACTGCCTGAGCAAACCATGCGCTACCCCCGCGACCCATCCTGCAGCGCCGCACCGCCTGGCCGAATGCGTGCCGCGGCAACGCTGCGCACCGGCTTGGCGTGGTGGACGTCGCGCGCGTGCATCGCGATCCTTCTCTTCGTGCTCGCCGCCATCGGCGTCACCGATGCCCAGGCCAATGTGTTTGGCGCGGACCGGCGTGAGTACCGCGATGCCGATCAACCCCTGCTGCGCTCCGTGGGTTTGCTCGCGAGCGCACGGCGGCAGGTCGGCACCGCCTTTCTGATCGGCGAATGCCATGTCGTGACGGCGTACCACTCGGCCTTCTTCCGCGACGAATTCGCCGTCGCCAGCGGCGAAGTCCCGGTGCAGGGGCGGGCAGGTCATGCGCTTGATTTCTACCTCGATCCCGATCCGGCACGGCCCGGCACCTTTCGGGCACACAGCAAGGCGAGGGTGGTCGATTTCGGCAAGTACTATCCGGGCGCGCCCCGCGGCATGACCGGCGATTGGGCGATTCTCGAACTGGATGATTGCCTGGGCCGGCGCTATGGCTTTCTCGACTATCTCCGGCCCGAAGCACACAGCCTGGTCCCCACTGGCCCGCTGATGACGATCAGCTACCCTGGGTCGATGATCGGGCGCGGCGGCGTGGCCGTCGAGGAAGGGTGTCGGGTGCGTGGAAGTGGGCAGGTGGTCGGCCTGCTTGCGGTCGATTGCGCCTTCGAGAGCGGCATGTCGGGTGGACCGGTGCTCGAGCGCCAGACCGACGGGGTGTGGCGGGTCGTCGGCATCATGCAACTGCGCTACATGCCGGTGCAACGGGTGCTGCCCGAGTACCGGCCCCGCCACCGCAACCAGATGGTGCACACGATTGCGTTCTTTCGCGCCGCCGACCGGGTGTTGCGCAGCCCTACTGCGCGGACGCGCCCGCCCGGCGAGGATCAGGCGGTGGCGTTCGAGCGCGAGGCAATCGCGCTGCTCGCCCGGGAGCTCCCCGATGCCCTCCGCCACGCGCCCGGCGCGTCGATGTTCACCTGGCGTGGCGATTTGAACGGCGACCAGGTTGATGAGCTCATCGTCCGGGTGTGTGCCGACGTCCGCCGCGCCCCCCAAGACTGTGCCATGCACGTGCTGGCGCGCAACCCCGAAGGCTTGCCGAGCAAGGCTGGCAGCCTTTCCGGCATAGCGGGTCCGGTGCGCCTGGGCTACGGCATGGTGAATGGCTGGCGCCCGCTGCTGCTCGGCGGCGCCGGCGGCAGTGCCGCGGCGATCTTCGCCGGCACTGCCTACCGCCCCCTGACCGCGGAGGAAGCCTCCCCCCGCCATCCCGCGATGTCATCCATGCAGGGCGACGAAATCCTCAAGATCGGCGTACCGCTGAGTCAGGTTCTGCCAACCCGGCAGTAGCGGTTGCGAAGCCGTTCGCTCGAAGGCGAACCTGTTTCGCATTTTCGGCGGTTTTGTGGTTTTCCTGCGTGATCATCCGTGGAATTTGATGGAAATCAAATTACATACGTTTTTGAGGTATGTTAAACGCAAGTAAAGCTTGACAGCATAGTGCTACGGAATGTAAAAAGCGCTCTCCCCGCATTTTGCATATACCCGTAGATCATGTCCCTCCGTTCCGTTCTGTCCCGTGGTGTGGGTTTCACCGTCTGCTCCGTCACGCTCCCCTTGATTCTCTCGGCGTATCCGCTGCCGGCGTCGTCGCAGACGCAGCCGGGTGCGGACGTGGCGACGTCGGTGCGCGAGCAGCGTCGCCAGGAGGAGCGGATCGAGACCATCCGCCAGCGCCAGGAGCGCACGGTGGATGTGCGCGCCTCGGGGCTGCCGGAGGCAGTGGAGGACCGCTTGCCCGAGGGGGAAGTGCCGTGCTTCCAGATCGACGAGGTCGTCGTCGAAGGCGATGGCGCAGCCGCATTCGCGTGGCTGGGTCGGGCCGCCGCCGGTCCGGCCGGAGACGACGCGCCGCAGGGGCGCTGCCTCGGCACGCAGGGCATCAACCTGGTGCTGCGGCGCATGCAAAACGCGCTGATCGAGCGGGGCTTCATTACTTCGCGGATTGGTGCGGCGGCCCAGGAGTTGGGCGAGGGCCGGCTGGTGCTGACCTTGCAGACCGGGCGCGTGAACCTCATCCGCGACGCCGAGGGTGAGACCCTGGAGGGTGTGCGCAAGTGGGCGGCGCTGCCGATCCGTGCGGGTGAAGTGCTGAATCTGCGTGATATCGAGCAGGCGCTGGAGAACTACAAGCGCGTGCCCACCGCCGACACCGACATCAAGATCCTGCCCGCCGAGCTCGAAGGCTACAGCGACCTGCTGATCGAGCGCAGACAGGGCTCGCCGCTACGCGGGTCGCTCTCCGTCGACGACGGCGGGGTGAAGGCCACCGGCAAGTATCAGGGCAGCCTGAGCGTGGCCTACGACAACCCCACCGGCCTCAACGACCTTGCCTACCTTACGCTCAACCACGACTTGTCCGGCCGGGGCGGCGGGCGAGGCACCAAGGGGGTGATCGCCCACTACTCCGTACCGGTCGGCTATTGGAACGCGTCCGCGACCGTGGACCACAGCCGCAACCGCCAGACCATTGCCGGCGCCACCCAGAACTACGTCTACGGCGGCCGCCACAGCAATGCCGAACTACGCCTTGGCCGGCTGCTGCACCGCGACCAGGACAGCAAGACCTCGCTGCACGCCGGCCTGTTCCGGCGCGCCTCCAGCAACTACATCGACGACACCGAAGTGGTCGTGCAGCGCCGCCGCGCGGGTGGCTGGTTTGTCACCGCCGAGCATCGTCACTACCTCGGTCGCGCCACGGTCGACGCGCATCTCGGCTATCGCCGCGGCACCGGCGCGTTCGGATCGATCGAGGCGCCGGAGCAGGCCTTCGGCGAGGGCACGTCGCGCTTCGGCATCTACACCGCCAGCGTCAGCCTGGGCCTGCCCTTCGAACTGGGTGAGCGTGCCTGGTAGTACCACGGCCACCTCCGTGGCCAGAAGGACCACACCCGCCTGGCACCGCCGCAGCAGTTCGCCATCGGCGGCCGCTACACGGTACGCGGCTTTGACGGCGAGACGGTGCTGTCCGCCGAGCGCGGCTTCGTGTTGCGCAACGAAGTCTCCACCCAGTTCGGCAAATGGGGCATGCAAGGCTACGCCGGCGTGGACTACGGGCAGGTGGCCGGCCCCTCGGCCGACCTGCTCATCGGCAAGCACCTGGCCGGCGCGGTGGTCGGGGTGCGCGGCGGTTACCGGCAACTGCGCTACGAAGTGTTCGCGGGTACGCCGCTGGTCAAGCCGTCCGGCTTCAAGTCGCCCAGCGTCACCGGCGGCGTCGAACTGAGCTACAGCTTCTGAGGGACGCACGTCGATGAACAAGCATTGCTATCGCATCGTCTTCAACGCCCACCGTGGCCAGCTCATGGCGGTTGCCGAACATGCCAGCGCCTGCGGCAAGTCGGCCGCCGGCGAACGGGACGGATCGAGTGGCCGCGAACCGGCCGAAGCTGCCGCCCCGGTGCGCCTGCCCGGGCTGCGCCTGTTGGCTGCGCTGGTGCTGGTGGCCCTGGGCGGGCAGATCGTCTGGATGCCGCAGGCCCAGGCCCAGATCGTCGCCTACCGCGAGGCGCCGGGCAGCCAGCGGCCCACCGTGCTGCCCGGCGCGGGCGGTGTGCCCATTGTCAACGTGCAGACGCCGAGCAACTCCGGGGTGTCGCGCAACACCTACAGCCAGTTCGACGTACAGGAGCAGGGCGCCGTTCTGAACAACTCGCGCACCGGCGCGCAGACCGAACTTGCCGGGCAGATTCAGGGCAACCCGTGGATGGCCAAGGGCACCGCACGCATCATCGTGAACGAGGTCGTCTCCGGCAGCCCCAGCCAGTTGCGCGGCATGATCGAGGTGGGCGGCGACCGCGCCGAGGTGGTCATCGCCAACCCGGCCGGGGTCGATGTGGACGGCAGCGGCTTCATCAACGCCAGCCGCGCCACCATTACCACCGGCACGCCCACGATCAACGGTGGCAACCTCGAAGGCTATGTGGTGCGCCAGGGTACCGTCACCGTGCACGAGGGTGGCCTGGACGCCAGCCGCAGCGACTACACCGCGGTGATCGCACGCGCGGTGCAGGTCAATGGCGCGGTGCATGCCCAGGAACTCGACGTCATCGTCGGCGCCAACGAGGTCAGCGCCGATCACAAGCAGGTCACGCCGATTGCCGGCACCGGTCCGGCACCGGCGTTCGCACTGGACGTGTCCGAACTGGGCGGCATGTACGCCGGCAAGATCACCCTCATCGGCACCGAGGCCGGGGTAGGCGTGCGCAATGCTGTTCGCATTGTCGCCAGCGCCGGCGAAGTGGTGATCACTGCCGAGGGGCTGGTGACCAACACCGGGCAGATCGTCTCGCAGGGCCACGCCAACGTCGAGTCCCGCGACGGGGTGACCAACACCGGCACGCTGTACGCCAAGACCTCGGTGCAGGTAACCGCCCGCAACCGCATCCGCAACGAAGGCATGATTGCTGCCGAAGGCAGCGCCACGCTCAGCGCCCAGGGCGAGGCGGGCGAAATCGACAGCACCGCTGGCTCCATCATCGCGGCCGGCCTGCAGGACGACGGTTCGCTGGGGCAGACCGGCGAACTCGTGCTGAGCGCCAGTGAGCGCGTCCACATCGGTGGCTACACCGCTGCGCCGGAACGGGTGGAGGTCGCCAGCGCTTACATCAGCGCGCGCGGCGGCAGCGCCTTGTCGCCGGTGATCGAGCTCGAAGCGGTCACCAATCCGCGCCGCCAGCGCGACCGCAAGACCATCGTCGATGCCCTTGAATCCGATCACGTGGTGCGCCTCAACGGTGGCAGCATCGACCTGAGCGGTGCGCAGATGCAGGCCGGGGTGAGCTTTGCCGCGCGCACCGGCGGGCACATCGTCGCCGACGACGCCACGCTGGTGTCCGACCTCATCGAGCTCACCGCGTCCGACCTCAGCAACCAGGGCGGACGCATCGTCCAGACCGGTGGCGAGGCGCTGCGCATCGCGGTGAGCGGCTTCCTGGACAATGTCGGCGGTGTGATCAGCACCGACGGCGACCTGACCCTGGAAGCCATGCGCATCGACAACGATGGCGGCACCCTCTACTCCGGCAACCACCTGCGGCTCAGCTCCAACGGCCACGTCGACAACGGCCATGGCACCATCAGCGGCCTGCAGGGCATCCAGCTCGACACCTGGACACTGCACAACGCCGGCTATGTCGGCGGCAGCGTGCGGGTGTCGTCCAACCTCTCCAACGCCGGCACCATCAACGGCTCGGCCACCTCCTACGGCTACCTGTCCAACAGCGGCAGTATTCTGGGCGACGCCTCCGGCGCCCACCTGTCGAATTCCGGCACCATCTCCGGCTCGGCGAGCGCCGGTGGATCGCTGTCCAATTCCGGCACCATCACCGGTTCCGCGAGTGCCGGCGGCAGCCTGTCCAACTCCGGCGCCATCGGCGATTCGGCCTACGCCGGCGAGCACCTGCACAACAGCGGCTCGATCCGTGGCGAGGCAGTGTCCGGCGGCGATCTCGTCAACAGCGGCGTGATCGGCGGCTACGCCCATGCCGCCCACAACCTCAGCAACACCGGCCTCATCGACGGCGTCGCCTTCGCCGGCGACATGCTCAGCAACTTCGGCTGGATCCTCGGCGAAGCCGTGGCCGGCGCATCGCTGCACAACGCCGGCCTGATCGAAGGCAGGGCCATCGCCGGCCTCGATCTGGACAACAGCGGGCTCATCGACGGCACCGCCACCTCCGGCAGCCGCCTCAACAACTCCGGCAGCATCGTCGGCACCGCACGCGCGGCGGCGGACCTGATCAACAGCGGCCACATCGATGGTACCGCCACGGCCGGCAGCGACCTGTCCAACTCCGGTTGGATTCACGGCGCGGCCACCGCCACCGGCGAACTGGCCAACAGCGGCGGCATTCTCGGCGAAGCCTCCGCCGGGCGCAGCCTCACCAACAGCGGCCACATCGACGGCACCGCCACCGCTGGCAGCGACCTGTCCAACTCCGGGTCTATCCACGGTGCGGCCAGCGCCACCGGCGCGCTGTCCAACAGCGGCGGCATCGACGGCAGCGCCCGCGCGGGCGTGACGCTCATCAACACCGGCACCATTCTGGGTTCCGCCACCTCCAGCGGCAGCCTCGACAACAGCGGCTATATCCGCGATGACGCAGATGCCGGTGGCCAGCTCGACAACTCCGGCTACATCGGCGGCAATGCGACTGCCAGAACCAATCTGAACAACGAGGGCCTGGGCTACATCGGGGGCAATGCCAGCGCCGGAGGCGGTCTCTCGAACGCCGGAACCATCATGGGCGACGCCTCCGGACTGAGCCTGGGCAACTCCGGCTACATCGGCGGCGATGCCAGCGGCGGGTCGGGCGGACTGGACAACTCCGGCAGCATCGGCGGCTCCGCTTCGGCCGGCGGCAGTATTGGCAACAGCGGCTACATCGGGGGTCACGCCTGGGCGGGCGGCGCGCTGGGCAACAGCGGCAGTATCGGCGGCAGCGCCGGGGGGGCGGCCGGTCTGTCCAACAGCGGCAGCATTGGCGGCGACGCCAGCGGCGGCATGGGCGGTCTGAGCAACTCCGGGAGCATCGGCGGCAGTGCCCACACCTCCGGAAGCCTGTCTAACAGCGGCGCAATCGCGGGTAGCGCCAGCGGCGCCGACATCGGCAACAGCGGCAGCATTGGCGGCTCGGCCTGGGCGGGTGGCAGCCTCACCAACAGCGGCGCGATCGGTGGCAGTGCCAGCGCAGTCGCCGGGCTCGACAACCGTGGCAGCATCGGCGGCTCGGCCTCGAGCCAGGGCACCCTGACCAATGCCGGCACCATCGGCGGTGCGGCATCCGCGCTGGCCGGCTTGAGCAACCTCGGCAGTATTGGTGGGGACGCGAGCAGCGGCGGCGCCTTCGACAACGTCGGCAGCATCGGGGGTTCGGTCAGCGCCGGCGGCCCGGTCGCCAACAGCGGCAGCATTGGCGGTTCGCTGCACGCCGAGGCACGGGTGACCAACACCGGTCAGATCGGCGGCTCGGTGCATACCCCGGCCGAACTCATCAACAGCGGCGCCATCGGCACCCGTGGTGGCGTCGTCGGCGTCAGTGCGTCGGCGGTGATCAACAGCGGCAGCATCGGCGGCAACGGCAGCACCTGGATCAGTACCGACGTGCTGGACAACCGCGGCGGCACCTTGCGGGGCGACAGCCTGTCGGTAAGCGCGCAGGACGTGCTCAACCAGGGCGGCCTGATCCACGCCAACGAATGGGTCGTACTCAGCGCCAGCGGCACGGTGGACAACCGCGGCGGGCGCATCAGCTCGGATGGCGTGACCGCCATCATCGACCCGCTGGGCGCCGGTGATGCCGGGGCCAAGACACTCAACATCATCAACACCGACGGCATTCTGTCGGCGGGCACCCACCTTGAACTGGACGCCGCCGGGCTGGGCTTCGACGGCAGCCTGTTGTCGGGCGGCAGCTTCAGCCTGTCGCTGGTGGGCGACCGGGTGCTGGACGGCACCGGCTTCTTCCAGGCGGAAGGGGCGGTGTCGCTGGCCTTCACCGGGCACGTCACCAACGACGGGGCACTGTTCCACAGCGCCGGCCTGAGCCTGAGCGCGGGCAGCCTGCACAACACCGGCCAAGGCCGCATTGGCTCGGACGCGGTGACCCAGGTGCGCACGGGTGAGGGCGCGCTGACCAACCAGGGCCACATCAGCGGCGAGGCGGTGGTGTTGTCGGGCGGCGACTTCGACAACAGCGGCGGGCGGGTGAGCGCAGGCACGCTGGTGGCGGAGTTTGGCGGGGACCTCAACAACACCCGCGGCCAGATCGACGTGGCCGGGGCGGCCGTTGTCGTCACCGGCGGTGACCTGATCAACGACTCCGGCCGGATCGACACCGGCAGCCTCTACCTTGAAGTGGGCGGCGACCTCTACAACCGCAGCCTCTACAGCGAAGACCGACTCGTCGAACACCACGCACGGACCGGTGGGGCCGACCCCTGGGGGCGCGATGCCGATGCCGGCAGCGACACCATCGTGACCCGCTACGAGCGCGAACAAGTGCAGCAGTCCGACGACATGGCCGGCATTACCGCGCGCGATGGCGACATGATCGTCGTGGTCGAAGGCGACCTCATCATGCGCGGAGCCGAACTGAGCGCCGCGGGCGACCTCATCGGGCAAGTGGGCGGCCACATCGACGTGCAGGCGCTGCGGCTGGACAACGGGCGCGAGCACGCGCACACCACCCGCCTCGGCACATCGACCAGTGAAGCAGGCGACGGTTCGGGCTGGATCGAGACCGAACACACCCGCCTGTCGGAGGCCGCCTACGAACGCCAGACTGACTTCCTCGCCTCGGGCATCCGCGCCGGCGGCGCCCTCAGCCTCGTGGCCGGCGGCGACGCCCTGTACCTGGGCAGCGACCTCGCCTCCGGAGGCGACATGACCCTGGTCGCCGGGGGCGACCTGCGCATCCAGGCCGAAGTTGCCAGCCGCAGCAGCGGCCAGGAAACCGAGCGCTACGCCGCGCTCGACGACCTGGTGGGGGGCAACACCCACATCCGGGAAGAACGCGTCGAACAGACCCTGGTGGGCGGACGCATCGAAGCGGGCGGCCACTTCGTTGCCCAGGCCGGCGACCACCTCGACCTGACCGGCGTGCGCGCCCAGATCGGCGGCGAGGCCAACCTGATCGGGCGCATCGTCACCACCGGCGTGCTCGAACTCGAGAACAGCCGCATCGCCCAGACCACCCAGTCGTACGGACAACACTCCACGCTCGAAGGTCACAGCAGCGACGTGGCCATGACCGTCACCAGCGTAGGCACCCGACTCGAAGCCGGGGGAGACATCAACATCATCGCCATGAGCCGCGAAGGGGCCGACGGCGAACGGCTCGCAAGCGGCGTGGGGCTGCGCAGCGTACACCTGTCGGGCGAACACATCCACATCGTCAGCGACGGCAACATCCGCATCGACAGCGCCCAAAGCGCCCACCTTGAAGACGTGCGCAACAGCGCCGGGCTGCGGATCGACGCCTCGCAGTCGCTCTGGAGCGAAGCGAGCCGGCTCGAAGGTCGCAGCCTCACCGTCAGCGGCCACGACGTCACCCTGGTCGCCACCGACGTCGTCACCGACGGGCGGGCGCGCATCGGCGCCAGCGGCGACATCGTGCTCGACGCCAACCTCGACGCCGAACGCAGCCAGCGCCTGGAAACCAGCGGCGGCGGCGTGTTCGGCACCAAGCGGCGCGACGAACACATCACCGAACAACACCGGGTGCGCGCCACCGTGTTCGACACCGGCGGGCTCGAAATCGTCGCCGGCGGCGACCTCACCCTCAACGCCCCGGTGCTGGGCACCCGCGAAGGCCCGCTCAGACTCATCGCCGGCGGCGACATCCACGACAACGCCCTGGCCAACCGCTACTACGAATCCACCCACAGCGAAAGCAAGCGTGGCTTCTTCGGGCTGACCATCGGCAAAACCTCGAGCACCGACACCCTCACCGAAGAACGCGCCTGGGTCACCCAACTGCGCAGCCCGGAACTGCTGCACACCCGCTCCGGTGGCGACACCCGCTGGCAGGGCACCGTGTTCGACGCCCCGCAGCAACTCATGGAAGCGGGGGTGGGCGAGCACGCCCGTGCCGATGCCCAGATCATCTTCGACGTCGCCCGCGACCGCATCGAAACCGCCCACCACCGCGAGGGCAGCTCACTGCTGTGGATGGAACGCTCCGGCCACGGCGAACTCATCGAAACCGCCCGCCAGGCCCAATTCCACGGCAACTTCGACCTGCACGCCGCGGGCGGCATCCGCGTCGAAGTGCCCGAAGGCGACCTGCGCCAGCAACTCGACCACCTCGCCCGCGCCCCTGGCCAGGCCTGGGTGGCCGAACTGGCCCAGAGCCACAGCATCGACTGGCAGCAAGTCGCCCTGGCCCATGACCAGTGGGACTACCACCAGGAAGGGCTCAGCCCCGCCGCCGCAGCCATCATCAGCATCGCCGTGGCCATCGCCACCCAAGGGGCCGGCGTGGGCCTGCTGGGCACCACCACCGCGACCACCGGCGCCACCACCGGTGCCGCGGCCGGCGCGGCTGCGGGTGCCGGCGCGGCCGCCGGGGCCGCCACCGCCGCCACCACGACCACCACCCTGATGGGCGGGCTCACCCTGGCCAACGGCACCACCTACACCGCCCTGGGCCACGCCGTCAATGCCGGCGTCTCCAGCCTTGCCGCCCAGGCCGCGGTGAGCTTCGCCAACAACAAAGGCAACCTCGGCGCCACCCTCAAAGACCTGGGCTCAAGCGCCACCGTGCGCGCCACCGTCGGCGCCACGCTCACCAGCGGCCTGAGCAACGCCGAGATCTTCGGTGGAGAGAGCCTCAACCAGATGGCCGGCCTGAGCACCCTGGGGGGGACCCAGCTGGGCCTCATCGACCGGCTGGCCAGCCTCGACTTCAGCGGCCTGGGCGACCAGATGCTTGGCATCACCGGTCGCGGCCTCATCCACGCCGGCGTGGGCACGGCGCTCAACGGCGGCAGCTTCGGCGACGCCTTCGGGCGTGCCGTCGTGGGCGACCTGGCCGCCCTGAGTGCGGCCGGCATCGGCGCCCGCTGGGGCGGTGACGCTCAGGGTGGTCACGACCCGGTCATGCAGACCGTTGCCCACGCCGTACTGGGCTGCGGCGCGGCCGCGGCCAGTGGTGGAGACTGCGGCGCGGGCGCCCTGGGGGCCGCGAGCGAAAGCGTGCTGGGCAACCTCGTCGATCTCAAGTACGACCCGCTCACCGGCCAGTACAGCACCGGCTCGCAACTGCTCTACGGCACCGGCGCCACCTTGCTGGCCGCGGTACTGGCCCAGGGCACCGGACTGGATGCGGCCACCGCCATTGGCGCGGCGCAGAATGCGGCGTTCAACAACCGCATGCTGACCCAGCCGGAAAAGGACTGGATCACCGAGCAAGCCAAGGAAATGGCCGCGAGCGACTGCGCGGGGGCAAGCGGCTGCAGCCTCAAGGAGCGCACCCTCTACTGGACCGACAACCTCTCCGCGGTTGCCCATGCCCAGGCGGGCGAAGAGGCCGCACGCGCCCTCGACGCCTATCTGGGCACGATCACCCTCGCATCGACCGATCCCCGCCTCGAAGCGTACTATGGCAACGACGTCCATATGTATCTCAGCGATCTGGCGCGGGCCGAAGCTGTGCTGGCCACCCAGGCCGGACGCCCGATTCTCAGCAGTAACGGCACCCCCTACGTTGGGCGAGACGGCGAAGTACAGACCTACTTCGGCGCAACCGAGCAGCAATGGAGTGACCGCTACCTGAACGTGTTCCCTGGGGCGGCGCCGGTTGCGCAGGTGGTACCGGGCCAGGCACAGCGAGAACAGGACCGTCTGGCGGGCTACCTCGCACGTCACGGCACGGTCGAACCGGTGATCGTGGAGGACTGGCTGGTGCCGGGCGCCTACGCGATCGGCGGTGCGGTGAAGGCGGGCACGACGAGGGTCGGGGAGTGGCTCACGGTTGCGCTTGGCCGGCAGGGGGCGAAGGTTGAGGTTTCGCTCGGGGTGGGAAATGGCTCAGTGACCGCGTATCGGATTGAAGGTATTCCGAATCAACGAGTCGTAATAGACGAGGCGGGTGAAGTATCGCTGGTGCCAAATAAGGATCAGGTTGTCTGGATCAATTTTGGGCAAGAGGGCCGAGCAACGCAATACCTGCAAACTAAAATTGACAAAGGTTTGCCTGGGGCAGAGCTCAAGTCATTTGAAGTGGATTCTGCCTTTTTGGAAAAGGTCCGCTCTCAAGCTGTTCCTGAAAAACTGGCTCGACAGAATCCCAATAGCCCTATAATCCATCCCCTTCCACACAACTCATAACGCATAGCTCTGACGGATTTTCTCAAGCCCCCTGACGAAGCTACTGAGCCTGGCGAAGCCCTGCCACAGCGTCTTGACGCCCGGCTCCCCGTCGCCTTTTCGGGCAAGGAAGCCGCCGAGCATGGCGATGCGGCGGATGACTTCACGCATGGTGGGCGTCTTCTTGGGTGGATCCTTCTCGGCCAGCAGCCAGGCGGCCTGCCACTCAATCTGGTCAAACACGGTGCTGGCGGGCAAGTCAGGATGAACGCGGGCCAATCGCACCAGGTGCGCCTGCCGCCAGGCCACAACCA
>JBKBMG010000094.1:0-12499 GCA_046295975.1 Rhodocyclaceae bacterium | reverse complement strand
GAGGGCGCGGATGATGTCCTGTCGTTACTCCCGGCGCATCACCGGGCCTGACCTCCGACGGTCAGCAACTGGGGGATTTTGAAGTGGCCATCACTGGGGGATTTTGGGTGGCCGCCGGGGCGTAGTGCCGGTGATCGGGCCGGAGCTACTGGTCGACGAACGCGGCGAAGCCTTGCAGAGGCAGATCGCGCTGCGCTTGCTCGAAGACTGGAACATACCGCCTGAAACCGTCCCCCTGCAGCCGTTTCGCGAGCTGAACACCGCCGTCCCGCTGCTGCTGCGGGCAGGCGCGGACCTTCAGCAGCTTTACGATGACATCGACTCCGCGCTGCGCGCGATCACCGCCGCACCCGGTTTCGTGATGCCCTCCGCACTCGCACAACTGGCAGAGATCACCGACTTCCGGCTGTTCGTCACGCTCACCGCGGATGACTTGCTGGCTCGTTGTCTCGCCCAACGTGGCGCGGTGAATGAAATCGTGCATTCACCACGGCTTGCCAGCAGCGATTTTCGCGACCTCGGCGAATGGCGCGAGCAAGCGGGCGAAACCAGCCTGCTGTACCTGTTCGGCAAGTCCTCTTCAATGCCCTTGTTCGCGATCCACGACGAGGACGTGCTCGAGTACGCGCACAACGTCATCGCGCGCGGCAGTCAGGTGCCGACCCGTTTCCTGAGCGAATTGATGGACCGCAGCCTGCTGTTGATCGGCTGCAATTTCCCCGACTGGCTGAGTCGCTTCTTCCTCCGGCTGGCAAGCAAGGAGCGGCTCGCCGTCAAGGCCAAGCGCGAATGGCTGGTCGAATCGCTGCCACCGGACGACCCACTGGCCGGCTTTCTGCGCAGCTACAGTCGCGGAACCCAGGTACTGTCGCAAGTCCAGCCGATTCCGTTCGTCGCCGAGTTGCATGCGCGCTGGCAAGCCTTGCGCTCGGCACCGCCCCAATCACCTCCGCCCGCCAGTGCGCGGGCCAGTCTGCCACCCCAGGCCTTGTTCTTCGTCAGCTACTCGCGCACCACCGATCTTCCTCATGCAGAAGCGCTCGTCCAGGCCCTGCAGCAACTCGGCATCGGCAGCGACGAAATCTGGTTTGACCGTCTGGCGATCGAACCCGGCCAGGACTTCCGCCACCGCATTCTCGATGGCATCCGCGATTGTCGCTATTTTCTGCCGCTGCTGTCGTCCGCCGCCGATGCGCGGCCGGAAGCCTTCGTGTTCAGTGAATGGCGCGAAGCCAACGATCGCTTGCGGCGCATGAATCGCACATTCTTGCTGCCGGTGGTGGTCGACCCCGACTACGTGCCGGAGCGCTACACCGCCGAGCCGACACGCGCCTGGACCATGCTGGACTACGGGCATGCGCCGGCCGGCCTACCCGACCAACGGCTGACGGGAAGACTGCGAACCCTGGTTCGCGACGCCCGCCGCCCCGCGACTCCGCTTTCCGGCCCATGACCATGGACAGCGCGCCCCCGGACCACACCGCAGACACCTCATCCGCTAGCTTCCGGGTCGATGCCACCCACCCGTGGCCCGGGCTCGCCGCCTACGACGAAGCAGCAAGCGCGTATTTCCACGGCCGTGACGACGAAGCACAGGAATTGCTGCGGCTGATCCGGCACGCACCGCTGGTCGCGCTGTATGGCAAGTCGGGACTTGGCAAGAGCTCGCTGCTGCAGGCCGGGCTGTTCCCCAGGCTGCGAGCCGAGCATTACCTGCCGGTGTGGATACGCCTCGACTTCTCGGAAGCAGCGACGCTGGACGTGCTCGAGCAGAGCGCGCGCCGTCTGGAGGCGGAAATCGCACATACCGCCGCGGATGCCCCACCGCGCGAAGCCAACGAGGACGTATGGCAGTACCTGCAGCGGCGGGACACGGAAATCTGGAGTCACGACAATCACTTGCTGACGCCGGTGTTGGTGTTCGACCAGTTCGAGGAACTGTTCACCGCGGCCGGCGCGCGGGGGCAGCGAGCCCCCCGTGTCGCGAGCGTCTTCGACGCGCTTGCCGACCTACTCGAAAATCGCATTCCGACCCACCCCGTCACGGCCGGCCCGGGCGGCAGGCATGCCCGCCTCGACCTCGCCACGCAACGCTACCGCGTCGTGCTGACCTTTCGTGAGGATTTCCTGCCGGACATCGAAACCTGGACGGACAAGGTGCCCTCGCTGCTGCGCAACCGGCTGCGCTTGCTGCCGATGAGCTGCGCTCAGGCAACCGCGGCCACCGAAGCGGCCGGGGCCGCCGTGCTGGAGCCAGGCGTCGCGGGACGCATCGTCGATTTCGTCGCCAATCGCAACATCGGACCAGCCGGCCTGAATGGTCACGAGCCCGACGTGGAGCCGGCACTGTTGAGCCTGTGCTGCGATCAACTCAACCGCCGACGCTCCGCCGGTGGTCGCATCGACGCGGGACTGGTGGCGCGTGCCGGGCCCGACATCCTGGCGAGCTTCTACCGCAACGCGCTTGCCGGAATGCCGGCGCGCGTCGCCACCTTCATCGAGACCTGGCTGATCCAGGGCGACCGCTATCGCGGCAGCTACCCGCGCGACGAAGCCCTCGCCAGCGGCCTGCTCACCAAGGACGAACTGGCCGAACTTACCGATCGCCAGCGGCTGTTGCGCATCGACCAACAGCGGGGTGTCGCGCGCATCGAACTCATTCACGACCGTCTGGTCGGCGTAGTCGCCAGAAGGCGTGACGAGCGGGCGCGCAAGCGCGCCGAAGCAGACGCCTCCCGGCGGCTCAACCTGATCTGGCTCGCCCTTACCGCCGTGATGATCGGCGGTGGCCTGCTGGCCTGGTCGATCGACCGCCAACGCGCCGCTGCGCAGGACGCTGAAATCTTGAGGATCGCCGAGATTGAGGCGGCGGAACGCGCCCGCCAGGAAGAATACTCAGCGCTCAAACGGGAAGTGGAGCGCCTGCGCCTGGCGCTGGCGGAAACCGAATCCGCTGCGCGCCGCAACAGCGACGCCGGGCAGATGCAGCTGCAAGCCCTGGCGGAGACCGTCCCGGATGCACGCGCGCTGCGCGAGCATGCTGCCCAAAGCACGATCGAGCGGCCACCCCGGGTCTATCTCCACTACACCGATACACGTCAGCAACCACTCATCGAGTCGACCCTGACGCACCTCGTCGAAGCCGGCTATGACGCACCGCCCCCTGAGCGGGTGAACGCCGTCCCCAACCAGAGCGAGCTGCGCTACTTCCGCCACGACGACGCCGAAGCGGCACAACGACTCAGCGCCCAACTGGCGGCCTGGAACGGCGGCCCACTTGCGATCAGGTTCATCGCCGGTTACGAGTCGGTACCGGCACGCCAGTTCGAAGTCTGGTACGCGCGCCCTGCAACCGACGACATCGCACGCGTGGTCATGCAACTCGACTCCGACGTACGCGATGAACGACTGGCCGCCGGCCAGTTGCTGCAATCCCGCTACCGAGCCTCGACCCCGGCCATCGAAGCGGCCCTGGATCTACTTTCCGCCGAGCGCATCGACAGGTTGTCGCCAAACGGGCGTATCAACCTGCTCTACTACCTGTCGCGCACCGCCCCCGACGCCTGGACGCCCGCCCTGGCTGCCAGCGGACACCAGGCCGTCGCCCGCATTCTGGACCGGGACAGGACGGGCGCCGCCGCGTTGGGACCGCAGACGCGTACCGAGCTCGACCGCTTCAACCGCGTGCTCGACGCAGTCGCACCGCGCGCGGCCGCGCCCACACGCTGACGCTACCCGTCAAGCAGCGCTCCCGCCTGCCCACGCGCAACGCCCCGCTTGCCCCGCCCCGCCGCAGGCCTTAACCTTCCGCCCCGAGGCCGAGGCGGCGCTGGCGCAGTTTGAGCCGCTCTGCCCAATCCATAAACACATCCCCAGACCTACGCAATGGAGGGCGAATGACGGCAGCGCATGTGGTGCGGGCAGCATGCGCCAGCCATGTCGGCGGGCGCGAAGAACAGCAGGACATGGCGGCCAGCTTCTCCAGCCACGACGGCGAGTGCCATCTTCTGGTCGTGGCCGACGGCATGGGCGGCCGCAGTGGCGGCCGGCTGGCGGCCGAGACCGTGGTGGACGCCGCCGCCGAGCTGTGGGCAAACTGCCAGGGCCATCCGGACGACCCCCATGCGTTTCTTGAGACCCTGTGCCAGCACGCGCACGCCGGCATCCGCCAACGCGGCCAGACCCTCGGACTCGAACCGATGTCCACCGTCGCCGCACTGTTCGCAACCGCCACACGTGCCTGGTGGGTGCATGCCGGAGACAGCCGCGTCTACGCCTTCCGCGGCAACACCCAGGTGTTGCGCACCGAGGACCACACCATGGTGCGCAAGCTGGTCGCCACCGGACAGCTGAACGAGGCCGAGGCTGGCGCCCACCCTGAACGCCATCTGCTGCTGCGGGGGTTGGGTAGCGCGGATGGCCCGCAGCCCGCGCACGGCCAGATGAGCCTGAGCGCCGACACTGGCTTCGTGCTGTGTTCCGACGGTTTCTGGAACGTCGTGCGTGACGATGAACTCCCAGCCTTGTTGAGCGCCCGCGACGCACATGCGCAATGCACCGAATGGGCGGCGATCGCCGCCGAGCGCGGCGGCCCGGACGGGGACAACGTGACCGTTGCGGTGCTGTTGCCCGCCAAGCCCGGTCGGCCGGCGCGTTGCGCGCCGCAACAACACCCGGCGGCCGGGACAGCCGCTCACCCGGTGTTTGGCCAGGCGCTTGGCCGTTACTGGCCGCTTTTCGCAGCGGTGGTCATCGCCCTGTTGTTGCTGTTCGTTCACACCTTGAAATGACTGGATTCGAATGCCCGGACTACGCCGAATGACCCGTTTCATGCTGCACCCTGGATCCGCTCCTGTGCGCAGGTCACGCGCCGCACTTGCAATAGCGGCGGTGCTTGCGCTTTCCGGCTGCGAGAGCCTGCCGCCCGCGCTGCGCGACGCGCTGCCCGGCACCACGAGCAAGGAATCGCCGTCGCCCCGTACCCCTACGACCACCGGCCGCCCCGCGCCAGCCACCGCGGGCGACGCACGTGACTTGCGCCAGATCGTGGAACTGCTGCAGGACGGCCGCTTGCAGCAAGGCCGCAGCGGCTTGGTCAGGCTGCTCGAACGCGAGCCGGGCAACGCCACCGCGCGCAGCCTGCTGCGCCAGATCGATACCGACCCGGTCGCCCTGCTCGGGCGCGAGCATTCGCTCTACACCGTACAGCCCGGCGACACGCTGTCCGAACTCGCGGCGCGCCACCTTGGCGACCCGGTGAATTTCCTCGCCCTGGCCCGCTACAACGGCATCGAGCGCCCGCGCGCGCTGCAGGCCGGACAGACGCTGCGCATTCCGACCGGCGCGCGCGGCGCACAACCCATTTCACCGCCGCCGCAGCCAGCGCCCGCAGCCCTGCCTCCCCCCTCGCCGACGGCCGAACCTCCCCGCACCGACGAAGCCCCCGCCCCGACGGCAGCCAACGCTGCGAGGGTGACGGAGTATCACGAAGCGGCGGTGGTTCACTTCCGCAATCAACGACTCGACGAGGCCATCGCCTTGTGGGATCAAGTACTCGCGCTGGACCCGGAATTCGAACCGGCCCGCGGCTACCGCACGCGGGCGCTGGAACTCAAACGCCGGCTCGAAGAATTGCCTGCGCGCAACTGAAGGGACGGCAGGTACGGCGCCCGCTCACCCTGCGCGCGGGGAATCGGGCGCGTGTACCGCGCCCCGGGCGTCATCGCCGGCCGACGTATCAACCCCGCCGCCGGCCTCGATGACGACATCGACCGACATCAACTGTGTGGCATTCACCTCGGTGGCTGGCAGCCCGGCGGCCACCGCCCGCCGCCCGTCGGATGCGGGACGCTCACCGCTTTCCGATGCGCCCCCCATCCGGCCTCCGCCGGACTGGGCATTGAACATCCTTGCCTCCAGCGAATCGGCCATGGTGTTGTAGGCAGCGAACACGCGCTCGAATTCGTCGTTGCGGTGCAGGCGGATGCGGCTTTGGAAGCGTCCACGCGTGATCTGCCCGAGGGCGTCGCGCAGTATCTCGATCGGCACCGCCAGCCGTCGTGAAAGCACATAGGCCCCCACCAACACGGCAAGCAGGGTTGCGCACAACACCGCAACCAGGGCCGCCAGGGTGGTGCGGTTGGCGGCCACCAGCGAATCGGTGGCAAGACCAACGCGCAAGCGGCCGAGTTCATGGGCCTGGTACTGTACCGGCATCTCGAACACGTAGTACGAACGGCCCGCGTCGTCGTCCACCGCATGCACGCTGCGCATGTCGCGCTGCAACAACTGGCGTGACGCGGGCAACGCTGTCAACTCGTTGCCAAGTGCACCTTCATCGCTGCCGGCCACCACCCGTCCGTTGCGGTCACTGACCGCCAGATGCACGATCTCGCGATTGCGCGCCATCTCGTCCACCAGCACCTGGATGGCGACGTGATCTTCCAGCAGCAAATCCTCGGCCGTCTCCGCCGCCAGCATGCCGGTGAGCGTCAAGCCGTAGTCGAAGGCCAAGCCGGTCATGGCCTCATTCTGGCGGTGGTAGACGAAGCTCAGCCCGAGGGCCACCGTGAGCGTCACCACCAAGGCCATGACCGCCGTCCATCGCACCCGTATCGGCACGATGCGACGCCCCTCCCAGGTGCGCTCGCGCTCGGCCAGCATGTCGTCGATGCGGCCCAGATCCTCGATCAGTTCGCTACCGCTCTGGTAGCGCGCGGCCGGATCCTTGACCAGCAGGGTACGCACTACATCGGCGAGCGCATCCGGCGTCTCCGCGTTCAATGGCTTGAGCGGTGCCGGCGCCTCGTTGAGGATGGCGCGCAGCAAATCCTTGACGTTGTCTGCGCGATACGGCTTCTGCCCGGACAGCAGCCAGTACAGCAGCACCCCAAGCGAATAAAGGTCGCTGCGGCCGTCCACCTCGGCGCGCCGGATCTGCTCCGGCGACATGTAATGCGGCGTACCGGCCACCTGCCCGGCCAGGGCTGCGCCACGTCCGGAGTCCGACTCGTCCCGCAGCCGCGCGATGCCGAAATCCATGACTTTGACGTTGCCGGTATCGCTGGTCACCGCGATGTTCTCCGGCTTGATGTCCTGATGAACCACGCCATGGCGATGTGCGTAGTCGAGCGCATCGGCGATCTGGGTGGCGATCTTGATCACCATGCGCGGCGACAGGGCACCATGGCGCTGCACGAAAACGTCGAGGGTCACGCCATCGAGCAACTCCATGGCGATGAAAGGTACGCCGTCGGCAATGCCCACGTCGAAAATGGTGACGATGCCCGGATGGGTGAGCGTGCCCGCCGCACGCGCCTCGGTGAGGAAGCGATGACGGTAGTCGTCACGTTCGGCGTAGTCGTCGTGCAGCGTCTTGAGTGCGACCTTGCGACGAATGCGGGGGTCGTAGCCGAGATGGATGACCGACATCGCGCCACGGCCCAGTTCGCCGCGCAGCGTGTAACGGCCCAGCATCCGCTCCACCACCGTCGAGGCGCTCAACGTACCAGCACCGCCACGACCGCGAGCGCCAGCACCACCCCCGCGCCCAGCCACACCCACGGCGGTACGCCATTTGCCTGCTTAACGCGGCTGGCGGCAATCACCCCCGCCTTGAAAACAAACTCCGCACGCCCGAAACGCACTCGGTCGCCATCCGCGAGCGGCGCCTCATGAATGCGTTCGTCGTTGAGAAAAGTACCGTTGGTCGACAGCACGTTCATCAACCGGTACTGGCCGTTGTCGTAAAGAATCCACGCATGACGGGCCGAGACGCTGGGATCGGGAAGCACAATGTCATTGCCGTCGCGCCGGCCCAGCGTCGTCTTGCCGCGACGCAACACGAAGCGCTGATCGAGGAACGGCGGTTTGGTGCCAACCAGGGCGGCGCGATCGATATCCCCCTCGCGATCGGCCGACGGAGAGGCGACGACATCGTCGATCTCACCCGCCTCGAACAAGGTCGTACCCTGTGGCCCGGGACGCGTTGCTTCCGGGTCGTTGCGAGACTTGCCCACTTGCAAACCAGCCCTCGAAAACGGTAATGATGGTGCGGGGCAGTATGCCCGTTTGCCCATTTCGGGACAACGCACCAACCCATCCACGTGCGCCGCTCTGAGCAATTCGTCACACCGCGCCGAGGCCGGCCGGATCTGCGCGTTGTTGCGGCAAACCCCTGCTATGCTCTGATCGATGCTGTTCCGCACCCCCGACCCCGCCTATACCCGCTCTCCGCGTGCGCAGGCGAACTTCCGTCTGGCCCTGAAGCTGGCTGCCGGCTTCGTCGTCCTGCTGTGGCTCATCCACGTCACCAACTGGGTGTTCGGGCTGGGGCTCACGCAGTTCGGCGTGCGTCCGCGCAGCATCGACGGACTGGCCGGCATTGCCTTCGGCCCCCTGCTCCACACCAGCTTTGCGCACTTGTTCTCGAATTCACTACCCCTGCTGGTATTGGGAACGATGATGCTGCACCTGTACCCGAGTTCGTCGCTGAGGGTGCTGCCCCTCCTGCATGCCGGACCCGGCCTGATCGTATGGCTGCTCGGCCGGGCCTCGATTCACGTTGGCGCGAGTGGTCTGGTCTATGGGCTTGCTGCCTACATCTTTCTCTCCGGCGTGCTGCGTCGCGACCGCAGGGCAATCGCCGCCACCTTGCTGGTTGGTTTTCTGTACGGCGGAATGGTCTGGGGCGTGCTGCCCATCCAGCCCGGCGTCTCGTGGGAGACCCATCTTGCGGCGGCCTTGATCGGCATCGCGCTCGCAATCCGGTATCGCGACCTGGACGTTCCACCGGCGAAGCGCTACGACTGGGAGGACGAGCCCGCCGATCCGCCCACTTCCCGGTGAGCCTCCAAGTGACGACCGCCCAGGTTTCGCGGTCGGGGACTTGTCCGGGATCAAAGGCACGCCTGCCGCCGCACGCTACAGTGCATCGGACTTGAGGTTGCCAGGACCGGCGCCTCGACACCCACCGCCACGCCTCCGCGATGCCCACCACCTGCCCCCGCTGCCAATCCGCAGACTGCTGCGCTTCACCCTGGCAATCCGACGACGAACGGCGCACCCACCGCGGCGCCCGACCTTGGCGGTGCAAGCATTGCCTGCACCGCTTCTTCGTCAGCGGCGGTCTTCGCCGCCTGCAGGACAACCCGGTCGTCGCGACCGTCGGCGCAAGCACCCTGTTCATGGTGGCGGTCGTGCTGGTGATCATGTGGTGGTGGAAAAGCGGCGGCTGAAGCCGCTGCTGGCCTGCCCCGCCAGCGGCTAGCCAGGGCTCACCGTGGCATGACACCTTCGCAGACGGCATGAGACAATTCCGGATAGGCGTCCGTTTCGCGACGCCCGCTCGCCTTGGAGCTCCACCCGCGATGAGTACTGCCCCCCTCCTCCAGTCCCTGTTCCGGCACAAAGCCTGGGCCAACGAAGAATTGTTCGCCGAGGTCGAGCGACTTGATCCCGAGACGCAGGCCACCGAACGCCATGCGGCGATCCGCCTGCTCAACCACCTCTTCGTCACCGACAGCATCTTCGCCGCGCACCTGGTCGGCGGCAGCCACCCCTACACCGCAAGCAATACGCCCGAGACACCGACCCTGGGCACACTTCGCGCCGCGGTGGCCGAACTCGACCACTGGTTTGTCGATTACGCCGCCACGCTGAATGCCGACGCCCTTGCCGAGATGCGGGCGTTTCGCTTCACCGATGGCGACAACGGGTACATGTCGCGCGCGGAAATGCTCGCCCATGTGATCACCCACGGCAGCTATCACCGCGGGGGCATCGGCCGAATCCTGAGCGCGGCCGCCATCACCCCACCTCGCGACCTCTTCACCGCACATCTTCATCGCACCGAGCCCGACCGCCGTGACCACCATGACAACCGCGACCACTAGACGAACGCAGCGGTACTTCGCAGCCATCGTGTCGGCCTATATGGTGCTGGCGGTTCCCGCACTGATCTGGCCGGACTACCTCGACACGCTGCCAGGACGCATCGCGGCCGTGCCCGTTCTGTCCATCTACCTGCTCCACGCCGTCGGCGTGCCAGGCCTGCTCGAACAGGGCGGCGCCTGCGGCTGGGGTTGGTGTCAGCCGACGAACTTCGGCTGGTTGTTGCTGTTGTTGCTGTGGCTCGGGCTGGCCTGGTTGGCAGCCAGGCTGATCGCGGCGCTGATCGCGATGCGTGCCAGCACTTTGAAACCTTAGTGCGCTATCTACCTGCCCATTACGTGGGCGTCGTCATGCGGCGTCACTGATCTGCGCGGCAAACCTGGTCAGACCACAGTTCGTTCCTTGCCGCATACAGGCGTGTTCGTCACGGCACCGATTCGGAATACGCATACCGCGTAGAAGCCCGATCTGGAAGGCTTGCACCGCCCTGAACGGGTACGCCTGAACTGTCGAACTTTCTTACACTTTCCTATGTCATAAACTTCAGACTTTGTACAATCCCTTGTTTTATCTACACTCTCAACTGCTGGCACCTAAATTGCTTAAATGACCACATACAAGAGAAACCATCTAACCAAAGTAGTACGTCGAACAAGGGAGTTCACACTATGAAAAAGACCGCCATCGCCGCGCTGCTCGCCGGCGTATTGACCACCAGCATGCACGCCAATGCCGCGCCGCAGTTCTTCTTCGGCGAAGACCTCGGCCTGGGCGAGGGTACGGCCCTGGCAAGCTGGACCAATTCTTCCGCCGCGCAGGCAAGCTTTCTGTCGAACCTGATCGGTGTCGGCACCGAAACTTTCGAAGGCTTCGCTACGTGGACGGGCGCACCGCTCGACCTGACCTTCCCCGGCGCCGGCGCCGCCACGCTGAGCGGTAACGGCAGCGTGCAAACCGTTGCCCCCGGCACCACCAACGGGGTTGGCCGCTATGCCACCAGTGGTTCGAACTTCTGGGAAGCAAGCAGCATCTTCAGCATTTCCTTTGCCAACCCGATCGCCGCGTTCGGTTTCTTCGGCATCGACATCGGTGACTACAACGGCCAGGTGACCGTGACCACCAATCATGGTGACGTATTCAACATCGGCAACACGGTGAACGGCCCCGGCGGTTCGGTTCTGTTCTGGGGTGTAATCGATGTCGAGAAGCCCTTCACCAGCCTGACTTTCGGCAACACCTCGGGCGGAGCGGACTTCTTCGGCTTCGACGACATGACGATCGGCACGGCGCAGCAGGTCGTGACCGGCGTGCCCGCACCCGCCACGCTTGCCCTGCTGGGCATCGGGCTGGTCGGCCTGGGCGCACTGCGCCGCCGGGGCTGACCCGGGACTGCGTCTGAACAGGCGCCCAGACGGGCGCACGAATGAGAAAAGCGGCCTACGGGCCGCTTTTCTTTTACGTGGGGCGCGCCGCCTACCCCCGACCTTCCTCAGCGGCTTGCTCGATCGCCTCCGAGGAGGGCCAGGCCTTCAGCACCGCGGCGATCACGGTTGCGAGCGGAATGGCGAAGAACACTCCCCAAAGCCCCCAGATACCGCCGAACACCAGTACAGCGGCGATGATCGCCACCGGATGAAGGTTGACGACCTCGGAGAACAGCAAGGGGGCAAGCAGGTTGCCGTCGAGGAACTGGATCACGCCGTAAGCCGCGAGCACATACCAGAACTCCGCGGCGATGCCGAAGTGGAAATAGGCCACCGCCGCAACCGGAACCGTGACGACGGCCGCACCGACATACGGCACGATCACCGACAACCCGGTGACCAGCGACAACAGCATCGCGTACGGCAGCCCCAGCAGCGTGAACGCCACGTAGCTCACCACCCAGACGATCAGGATCTCGAAGAACTTGCCGCGCACGTAGTTGCCGATACCGGCGTCAACGTCGGCCCAGACGCTGTTGACCAGACTGCGTTCGCGCGGCAGGAACAGCAGAAACCAGGCAATGATCTTGTCCTTGTCCTTGAGCATGAAGAACACCAGCAGCGGGACGAGCACCAGGTACACCAGCACCGTCACCAGTTGCACCGCGGACGACAGGGACAACAGCAGCAACTGTTGGCCGAAGGTTGTCAGATTCTGGCGGATGGAGAACAGCAGTTCATTGATCTGCTGCTCCGAAAACACCTGCGGATAGCGCTCTGGCAATTGCAGCAGCAAGGCCTGCGTCTTGGTCGCAATCGCTGGCAGCTCGCGCGCGAGTTGGCTGAGCTGGCCGGCCAGCAGCGGAAGCAGCAACAGCATCATGGCGATGAACAGCGACAGGAACAGGCTGAACACCAGCACCACCGCGACGATGCGCGGCGCGCGCCGACGCTCCAGCGCCCTGACCGCCCCCTCGAGCAGATAGGCGATGATGATGCTCGCGAGCAAGGGGGCGAGCAGATGGCCGGCGAAAACGATGACCGCGAACCCGATCAGCAATACCAGCGCGAGAATCACCACTTGCGGGTCGGAGAAATGTTTGTCGAACCAGCTACGTAGATAGCGAAACATGGTTGCGTCCGTGTCGGCGGGCGTCCGGCCTGGTGGGCGGTTGGTGGTTTGG
>JBKBMG010000093.1:0-12588 GCA_046295975.1 Rhodocyclaceae bacterium | reverse complement strand
CACTCAACGTCCAGAAGTTCGTCCCCGAACGCCATCGACCTCGAACCCCGCGCAACAAGCCTCACAAGTTCCATGCTTACAAGCCTGCTGTATGATCAATGCCTAAGTTGAGAGGATTGGGTTCTCGATGGGGTTGCAGGCATGCACCCATTCCGGATTCACCATGACCAGCGAGCCGGTGCGCACGTGGTAACGGCGCTCGGCGTAGACGAAGCTGCTTTCGCCACGGGTGATCGCCCCCATGGACCACTGGGCGTGGGTGTGTGGGGCATAGCAGACGCGGCGCCCGTCATCGACTTTTCGGAGTTCGACGTGGGGGAGCGCCGGATCGCGCCAGAACAGGGGAGTGGTGCTCATCGACGGACCGGGCGGAGGTGGGGAGAGGCGTTCGAGTCTAACTCATCGAGTCGATTGCGGCCGGATTACGGCCGGGTTTGCGCCGTCGTCCCCGCATGCCGTATCCTTGCCCGGTTCGATCAGGGTGCCCCGGTTCGCGGTCGCGGTCCGGGGTGAAACGGGAAGTCCGGTGCAGCCGGGGCAGTCGCCCCCGGGGAGTCCGGCGCAGCCCCCGCTGCTGTAGGCCTGACGGAGTCGTTCGGTGCGAATGCGCCTCCCTGCCACTGGGCTTCGGCCCGGGAAGGCGACGATTTCCGGTTGAAGGCGAGCCAGAAGACCGGCCCATCGATACGAGGTGCGAGCTCCGGGGTGTGGGCGGCGGCCGGTCGGGTGCGTGGTTCGTCCGCGCGTCCCATCCCC
This sequence comes from Rhodocyclaceae bacterium, assembly GCA_046295975.1. Lineage (GTDB taxonomy): Bacteria > Pseudomonadota > Gammaproteobacteria > Burkholderiales > Rhodocyclaceae > UBA2357. The sequence goes on along the minus strand of JBKBMG010000093.1, from coordinate 11,832 downwards.
TGTCCGTAAGCCGTCCGTGGTCGAATCGCGCAGCCGTCTGGCTGTTTCGTCCATCGCTCCCTGTTGTCCGCCTCGTGCCCCTGGTGCGCCCCGACCGAAGGTGCGTGCCCAACCCGCAATGGAGCGACAGGCATGGACGAGGACCGCAAGCGCAGTCACGAGGCGCGGATGAAGCGCAAGAAGGAAGTGGTGGATGCCGCGATCGAGCGTGCGACGCAGGAGCGCGGCATTGTCATCGTGATCACCGGCAACGGCAAGGGCAAGACCACGTCGGCCTTCGGCACGCTGTTTCGTGCGCTCGGGCATGGTCAGCGCGCCGGAGTGGTGCAGTTCATCAAGGGCACCCAGGCCACCGGGGAGGTGATCTTCCTGCAGCAGGTGGTGGGCGCGCAGGCGGCTGTGGAGTATCACGCCATGGCCACCGGTTTCACCTGGAACACCCAGAACTGGGATGCCGACAAACGCGCCGCAGACGAGGCCTGGGCCCATGCCTCGCGCAAGTTGGCCGATCCTGCGCTGAACCTGGTGGTGCTGGACGAGCTGACCTACATGCTCAAGTACAACTACCTGGAAACCGCCATGGTGCTCGACGCCTTGCGTGCGCGGCCGGCCCATCAGAGCGTGATCGTGACCGGGCGCGCGGCCAAGCCGGAACTGGTCGAGCTGGCCGATACGGTGAGCGAGATCCGCGACGAGAAGCACGCCTTCAAGGCCGGCGTGAAGGCGCAGAACGGCATCGATTTCTGAGCCAGGGCGATGATCCGGGAAACGCCTGCCAACCGCTGCCTGCCTGTCCGGACCGGAGCGTCTGACGAAAGATGATCGCCGAGTTGCCCGCGCCACCAGCCATGCGCCACCGCACGACCGAGGGTACGACCGAGGGCGCGACCAAGCACGCGATGCGAACCCATGCGCGTGTGCCGCGTTCGGGTGGTGCGCTGCGTGGCCGCTGCTGGCGCCGGGTGTTCGTGCTGCTGGCGGCAGCCGCGGCCATGAGTACCGCACCGGCCGCAGCGGACTGGGCGGATGGGCGTGATGCGGCGGTGGCCGGTCGCTTGCCGACGGTGGTGTCGACCAATCTTTGTGCCGATCTGTTCGCCCTGGGGTTGGCCGATTCGGCACAGTTGCTGTCGGTGTCGGCGCGCAGCCAGGATGGACGGGTGTCGCCGCTGGCCCTGCGGGCGCGCGACTATCCGGCCAACGGCGGGAGCGCCGAGGAGATCGTCGCGCTACGTCCCGACGTGGTGCTCGCGTCGCGGCGCTGGCAGGCGCGCCATCAGGCCGAGCTGTTCGCGCGTCATGGGATTCGCGTGGTGGTGGTGCCGTTTCCGCTCGACTGGCCGGAGATCTTCGCCGCCACGCGGCGCGTCGGGGCGGAGATCGGGCGTGCCGATGCGGCCGAAGCGCTGCTCGCCGACGTGGCTGAGCGCCTGGCGCGGCTGGATGCCCGCCGCGCGGCACGCGCCGGCAATGTGCAGGCGGTGCCGAGCGCGCTTTATCTGCGCCCCAACGGTGGCAGTGCCGGTGCGCGCACCTATGTCGACGCGGTGTTCGTCGCGGCCGGGGTGCGCAATCATGCCGCCGAGGCCGGTCAGGTGGGCTGGGGGCGTTTTCCGTTGGAGCGGCTGGTGACCAATCCGCCGGACGTCTTCGTCATCGGCGACGCGGTACGCGAAACCGGCTACGCGCGCTCGAGCTATGTCCGCCACGCGGTGGCGCGCCGGCTGCTCGAGTCGCGCCCGGTGGTGACCCTGGACGCGCAGCGCTGGGGCTGCAGCAACTGGTTGCTGGTGGAGGCGGCCGAGGCGATTGCCGACCAGGTGGACGCGGTTCTGGCGGCACCGGCCCAGCTCGCGGAGCGTCTGCGGTGAGCACGGCCGGGCGGGTGGAGGGGCTGTCCGTCGCCGCTTCGGCCGCGTCGGCGCGAGCGCTGCCGTGGCTCAAGACGCTGCTCGCCGGCGCACTGGCGGTGCTGGTCCTGATGTCGCTCAGCATCGGCCCGGTTGCGCTCGGTCCGGTGGAGGTGGCGGGCGCCTTGTTCGGCAGTGGCGCGGCCGAAATGCACACCGTACCGGGTGCCGATGGCGCGTCCGCCGCCAGCCTTGCCGACGAAACTTTGCGCAACCAGGTGATCGTGCGCGAGATCCGTCTGCCGCGCGTGCTGCTCGCCCTGCTCGTGGGCATGTCGCTGGGGGTGGCGGGGGCGGCGATGCAGGGCTTGCTGCGCAATCCGCTGGCCGAACCGGGGCTGCTCGGGGTGAGCGCCAGTGCCAGCCTGGGGGCGGTGCTGTGCCTGTACTTCGGGCTGGCCACGGTCAGCCTGTGGTGGTTGCCGGTGTCGGCGATGAGTACCGCTGCGCTGGCGACGCTGGTGCTCTACCTGATTGCCCGCGCCGGTGCGGACAACCTGACCCTGATCCTCGCCGGCGTGGCGCTGTCGGCGCTGGCTTCGGCCCTCACCTCGCTGGCAATCAATCTCGCGCCCAACCCGACCGACGTCCAGGACATCGTGCTGTGGTTGCTCGGCTCGCTGGCCGATCGCAGTTTCACCGACATCGGACTGTGCCTGCCGTTCGTGCTGCTCGGCGTGGGGCTGCTGCTTGCCTGCGGTCGGGAGCTCGACGCGCTGACCTTGGGCGAGGACGAGGCGCGCAGCCTGGGCGTGAATCTGCCGCGGCTGCGTATCCTGGTCATCGTCGGCACGGCGCTGTGCGTCGGTGCGAGCGTGGCGGTGACCGGCGCAATCGGCTTCGTCGGCCTGGTGGTGCCGCACATGCTGCGGCGACTGGTGGGCTACCACCCGGCGCGCCTGCTTCCCGCCAGCGCGCTGGGCGGCGCGCTGTTGCTGCTGTCCGCCGACATCGTGCTGCGCCTGCTCAGCGGCAGCCAGGAGATCATGCTGGGTGTGGTCACCGCGCTGATCGGTGCGCCGTTCTTCCTGGCACTGGTGTTGCGCAGCCGGAGCAGCTTGGGATGAGCGCCGCCGCCCCCGTCACGCCAGCGTACGACGACGTGCCGGCGCTCGCCGCCCGAGGTGTGGGCGTGCACGCCGGCCACGCGACGCTGCTCGAGGATATCGACCTGGAGGTGCGCCGCGGCGAGCTGTTCGGCCTGATCGGCCCCAACGGTGCGGGCAAGAGCACCCTGGTGAAGGTGCTCGCGCAGTTGCGGCCGTACTGCGGCAACGTCTTGCTGGACGGCCAAGATGCGGCCGCGCTGCCACCGGCGGTGCGTGCCACCCGCCTTGCCTACCTGGCGCAGAACGACCATGCCGGCTGGCCGCTCGCAGTAGCGGATTTTGTTGCGCTTGGCCGCATGCCGCACCGCCCCGCCTGGGGTTTGCCGTGGCGGACGAACCGCGGCGCTGCGGCGGCCGAGGTGGTCGACCAGGCGATCCGCGAGGTCGGCCTGTGGGATTTTCGCCACCGCCGGCTCGATACCCTGTCCGGCGGCGAGCGTGCCCGCGCGCGGTTGGCGCGAGCGCTGGCGGTGGAGGCGCCGCTGCTGCTCGCCGACGAACCGGTGGCGGCGCTCGACCCCTTCCACCAGCTAAGCGTCATGGAGTTGCTGCGTCGCCTGTGCGCCCGCGGCATGGCCATCGTCGTCGTCCTGCACGACCTGACCCTGGCGAGTCGTTTCTGCGACCGCCTGTTGATGCTGCATCGAGCCCGCGCCGTGGCCTGCGGCGCGCCGCGCGCGGTGCTCACCCCGCGCAACCTGCAACACGTCTATCGCGTCGAGGCCCGCCTCGGCGAACACCAGGACGAACGCTATGTCCTGCCGTGGCGCTGCGAACGCGAGGCGCCGGCGGGGCCGGATCTCGATTCGGGCCCTGCCAGCGACTCATCCCCCCTTATCCAGAGGAGTCCCACATGAACCTGCCTGCGCGCATTCCCGCCACCATCGTCACCGGCTTTCTCGGCAGCGGCAAGACGACCTTGCTGCGCCATCTGCTGGACAACGCCGATGGCCGACGCATCGCCGTGATCGTCAACGAGTTCGGCGAACTCGGTATCGATGGCGAGATCCTGCGAGGTTGCGGAATCGGTTGCGACGAGCCGGTCGATTCCGCAACCGCTTCCCCGGCCGGCACCGTCTATGAACTCGCCAACGGCTGCTTGTGCTGCACCGTGCAGGAGGAGTTCTACCCGGTGATGCGGGAGTTGATCGCGCGTCGCGAGCAGATCGACCATATCCTGATCGAGACCTCCGGGCTGGCCTTGCCCAAGCCGCTGGTACAGGCCTTCAACTGGCCGGAGATCAAGACCGCCTGCACCGTCGACGCGGTGGTGACGGTGGTCGATGTGCCCGCCGCCGCCGAAGGTCTGTTCGCCGCCGACCCTGCGGCGGTGGACCGCCAGCGCCGCGCCGACCCCAACCTGGATCACGAATCGCCGCTGCACGAGTTGTTCGAGGACCAGTTGTCGGCGGCCGACCTGGTGGTGCTCAGCAAGACCGACCTGGCGCCGCCCGCCGCCCGCGAAGCGGTCGAGGCCCTGGTGCGCGGCGAAGTTCCGGCCGAGGTGAAGGTGGTCACCGCCGAGCATGGCCGCCTCGACCCCGCGCTGCTGCTCGGACTCGGGCGCGCGGCCGAAGAACATATTCACCTGCGCCCCAGCCATCACGACCACCACCACGAGGATGAGGATGAGCACGGGCACGGCGATGCGCATCACGATCACGACCACGATGCCTTCGACGCGGTGGTGCTCGATCTCCCCCTGGCCGACCGGGACGCCTTGCTGGCGGGTCTGCAGGCACTGGTGCGCGAGCACACGGTGTACCGCGTCAAGGGCTTCGTCGCCGTTCCGGGCAAGCCGATGCGGCTGGTGGTGCACGGTGTCGGCAAGCGCTTCGACAGCTACTTCGACCGCCCCTGGCGCGCCGACGAGACGCCCGCGACCCAACTCGTGATCATCGGCGAGACGCTGGACGCCGCGCGACTGCGCGAGCACCTGCTCGCCGCGGTGACGGAACCCGCCTGATGCACCTGCTCGCGGCCCAGCCCGGCGGCTTCGTCGATGACGCCTCGGTGATCACCCGACTCGGACAGACGCCGGGCGACATCGTCATCCTCAGCGCCGCCGACACCACCCTGGCGCTGCTCGCCGCCGCCTGCCCGCCGGCGCGCACGGCCGACGCCACGGCCGCCGACGCCGGCGCCGACGCCTATCCCAGGGTGCGCCTCGCCAACCTGCTGCACCTGCGCCAGCCCGCGTCCATCGATCTGTATGTCGACGAAGTCCTGCGTCATGCCAAGATCATTATCATCGATCACCTCGGTGGCGAGAGCTACTGGCCCTATGGCACCGAGCAGGTATGCGAACTCGCACGGACGCGCGGCATCGCGCTGGCGATGTTCTCCGGCGACACCAGCGAGGACGAAAACCTGTTGCGCAAGAGCACTGCCGGGCGTGACGCCTGCCGCGCGCTGTGGCGCTACCTTCGCGAGGGCGGGGCGGCCAATGCGCGCGCCTTCTACGATTACATCGGCGCCACCTTTTTCGGCCTCGCGGGCATGCCTGCGCCTCCGCGCGCGCTGCCCACGGCTGGCGTGTTCCATCCCGAGGCCGACCATGCCGGCGTCGATGCGTGGCAGGCCCGCTGGCATCCGGGCGCAGCCTGCGTCGCGCTCCTGTTCTATCGCGCCCACCTCCAGGCGGGCAATACCCGGGTGTTCGAGGCCTTGTGCGACAGCCTGCTCGCCCACGGCCTGAATCCGCTGCCGATTGCCCTGGTGTCGCTCAAGGATCCCGGCTGCATCCAGGTCGTCACCACGCTGTGCCGCACGCAGCGCGTGTCGCTCATCCTCAACACCACCTCCTTTGCCCAGTCGGCGCTCGACGATCCCGGCGACCACGCCCTGGTCGATGACATTCCGGTGCTGCAGGTGGTGCTGTCCGGTGGCAACGAGACCGCCTGGCGCGACGATCCGCACGGGCTGGCGCCGCGTGACGTGGCCATGCACATTGCCATGCCGGAAGTCGACGGCCGCATCATCAGCCGCGCGGTAAGCTTCAAGGGGCTGGACCACCGCTGCCCGCACACCCAGGTGGACGTGGTGCGCTATCAAGCACAGCCCGACCGGATCGACTTCGTCGCCGAACTGGCGCGCCGCTGGTGCCGCTTGCGTGCATTGCCCGCGGCGGACAAGCGCCTGGCGCTGATCCTCGCCAACTACCCGACCCGCGAGGGGCGCCTCGGCAACGGCGTGGGGCTGGACACGCCCGCTTCCATCATCCTGATCCTGCGGCGGCTGCACGAGCAAGGCTATCGCCTGGCCGAGGTGCCCGCCGACGGCGAGGCACTCATGGCGCAACTGCGCGAGGGCGTGACCAACGACGCCGAGCAGTGGGCGCTGCGACCCGCCCGCCAGAGCCTCGCGCTCGATGACTATCGCGCGTTCTTCTCCCAACTTCCCGACGCCTGCCGCAGCGCCGTGCTGGCGCGTTGGGGGGCGCCCGAGGCCGACCCGATGCTGCGCCGCGGCCGCTTCATGATCGCTGGCCTGCGCTGCGGCCAGGTCTTCATCGGCATCCAGCCGGCACGCGGTTACCAACTCGACGCGCTGGCCAACTACCACGATCCGGACCTAGTGCCGCCGCACCACTATCTGGCCTTCTACCACTGGCTGCGCAGCGGTTTCGCCTGCGATGCCATCGTCCATGTCGGCAAGCACGGCAACCTCGAATGGCTGCCGGGCAAAAGCGTCGCCCTCAGCAACACCTGCTGGCCCGATGTCGTACTCGGGCCGATGCCCCATCTCTACCCCTTCATCGTCAACGACCCGGGCGAGGGCACCCAGGCGAAGCGCCGCGCCCAGGCGGTGATCATCGACCACCTCATGCCGCCACTGACGCGCGCGGAGAGCTACGGCCCCACCCGCGATCTCGAGCGTCTGGTCGACGAGTACTACGAGGCGCTCACCCTGGATCGCAGCCGCGCCGATCTGCTGCGGCGGCAGATCCTCGAACTGGTCGTGGCCAATGGCCTGCACGCCGACCTCGGGTTGGCCGCGCCGCGTGACGAAGCCGAGGAACAGGCGCTGCTCAACCGCACTGACGCCTATCTTTGCGAGCTCAAGGAAAGCCAGATCCGCGATGGCCTGCACATCTTCGGTCTGTCTCCAAGCGGGCGGCTGGAGCGTGACACCTTGCTCGCGCTGGCGCGCTACCCCGTCGGCGACGGGGCGGGCGGCAACGGCAGCCTGATCCGCGCGCTGGCCGCCGACCTCGCGCTTGGCGACGGCTTCGATCCCCTTGACTCGAAGTGGGAGACGCCATGGGATGGCCCGCGCCCGGCTGTGTTGGGGGCGCTTGCCGACACCCCCTGGCGCCACCATGGCGACACGCGCGAGCGCCTGGAGTTGCTCGCGCTGCGCGTGATCGAGGAGGGCTTGCCGGGCGAGGCAGGGGAGAACGGAACGCGCCTCGGCGAGTTCGACTGGCCCCAGGCGCGGGCTGTGCTTGCGCGCGTGCGCACACGCCTGCGGCCGGCGCTCGCCGCCTGCGGCGAACAGGAACTGCTGCAGTTGTGCCGCGGCCTGGCGGGGCGTTTCGTGCCTCCCGGCCCGAGTGGCGCCCCTTCGCGCGGCCGTCCCGACGTGTTGCCGACCGGGCGCAACTTCTATTCCGTCGATACGCGTGCCCTGCCCACGCCCACTGCCTGGACGCTGGGGTTGAAATCGGCGCGCCTGATGATCGACAAATACCTGCAGGAACAGGGCGAATATCCCCGCGCGGTGGGACTGTCGATCTGGGGTACCGCCACCATGCGCACCGGCGGCGATGACATCGCCCAGGCCCTGGCCTTGATCGGTGTGCGCCCGAAATGGGCCGACGGCAGCCACCGCGTGGCGGACTTCGAAATCCTGCCGATGGCGGTGCTCGGGCGTCCGCGCATCGACGTCACCTTGCGCGTGTCCGGCTTCTTCCGCGATGCCTTCTCCAACCTGATCCACTTGTTCGATGCCGCGGTGCAGAAGATTGCCGAGATCGGCGAGGACGACGAAGCCGACGACATCAATCCGATCCGCGCCCGCATCCGCGCCGAAGCGGCGGCGCTCGCCGAGCAGGGGCTGGCACCGCAGGAGGCGCGGCGGCAGGCCGGCTTCCGCGTGTTCGGCGCCAAGCCGGGGGCCTACGGCGCCGGCCTGCAGGGCCTGATCGATGCCCGCAACTGGGACGACGACGCTGACCTCGCGTCCGCCTATCGCAACTGGGGCGGTTACGCCTATGGTAGGGACGACTACGGCGCGGCCGTGCCGGAGACCTTCGTGCGCCGTCTCGCCGGCATCGACCTCGTCATGCACAACCAGGATAACCGCGAGCACGATCTGCTCGACTCCGACGACTACTACCAGTTCCAGGGTGGCATGGCGGTGGCGGTGCGGCATTTCGGCGGTCGGCAGCCCGAGCTCTACTTCGGTGATCATGCCAACCCGCAGTCGCCGCGCGTTCATTCGCTTGCGCACGAGATCAGCCGCGTGGTACGCGCCCGCGTCACCAACCCCAAATGGATTGCCGGGGTGAAGCGTCACGGCTACAAAGGCGGCTTCGAAATGGCAGCGACAGTGGACTACCTGTTCGCCTACGACGCCACCGCGCGGGTCGTGCGCGACGATCAATACGCGCGCGTGGCCGACGCCTATGTTGAGGACGACGACACCCGCGACTTCCTCCAGCGACACAATCCCGACGCCTTGCGCGACATCTGCGAACGCCTGCTGGAGGCCATGCAACGCGGGCTCTGGCAGGCCCCCGGCGACTACCGTGCGCGCCTGGAGCAACGCCTGCTGGAGGCCGAACAAGGTCTGGAGCAGGGTGCCGCCGGCCCCGCCAGCCGTGAAACGAGAACACCAGATGAGCTACCGTGACGATTTTCCGCGGCCGGGCGAAGCGCCTCGGACGCATTTCCCCTTTACCGCCATCCTCGGTCAGGCGCGGCTGCAGACCGCCCTGACCCTGGTCGCCATCGACCCCTTGGTCGGCGGTGTCCTGATCGAAGGGCCGCGCGGCACGGCCAAGACCACCAGCGCGCGCGCACTGGCCGACCTGCTACCCGACGGACGCTTCATCAACCTTCCACTGGGTGCGAGTGAGGAACAGCTTGCGGGTTCGCTCGACCTCGCCGCCGCGCTGGGGCAGGGCGAGCTGCGCTTCCGACCGGGATTGCTTGCCCATGCCCACGGCGGCGTGTTGTACGTGGATGAAGTGAATCTGCTGCCCGATCTACTGGTGGACCTGTTGCTCGACGTGTCGGCCAGCGGAACCAACCGCATCGAGCGCGACGGCATCTCCCACGAACACCCCGCGCGCTTCGTATTGGTCGGCACCATGAACCCCGAGGAGGGCGAACTTCGGCCGCAACTGCTGGACCGCTTCGGCCTTTACCTGCGCTTGGGCGACACGCTGGACGTCGCCACCCGCCAGGCCATCGTGCGGGCGCGCCTTGCCTACGACGCCGATCCGGCTGCCTTCGTCGCCGCGCACGCCCGCCAGCAACAGCAATGGGCAGAGCGCATTGTCAGCGCGCGTGCCCGGCTGGCTGCCATCCCGTTCACCGACGAGGTGCATGCCATCGTCGCCGAGCGCTGCTGTGCCGCCCAGGTCGAAGGCGTACGCGCCGATCTGGTGATGCTGCGGGCCGCTCGCGCCCATGCCGCGTTCGACGGCGACGAGCGGATTCGTCGCGAGGACATCGATGCCGTGGCCGAGTTCGTCCTCGGGCATCGCCGCAAGACCGCTGCGGATGCGCCGCCGCAGGCCGGGCAGGGCGATCGCACGCCAGCGCCGGCGGCAATGCACACACATGCGGGTGAGCGGCAGTCGCAGCCCATCGCACCCGACTCCGGAGCGGCGCCGGTGCCCCCCGGGGCGCCCACGGGGGGGCACGCCGAACCGCCCTCGTCCTCGGGGCCGGAGCCTGATGACTGGGGCGCGCTCGCGCCCGAGCCCGTCCCAGTCAAAGCGTTCAAAACCGTAAGGCCGCTGACGCCAAAAAAGCCCTGACGCGTCCGTTCGCGCCCGGTCGGCGCGCGGACGGGCGCGGTCACGGCAATGCCGGGCGGCAGGTCACCACGCATTCCGGCGGGCGTATCCATTGGGCGCGTACGCTGCTGGCCAAGCGCGATGCGGCGCTGGCGTACCACCATCTTCGTCGTCGCCCGGCCCGTGATGGCGCACGCGCGCTGCATTGCGTATTGCTCGATTGCTCCGCCTCCATGCTGCGCGGCGATCGGCTGGCGTGGGCGAAAGGCTTGTTGGCGGGGTGGGTGGCGCAACTCTACAGTGCCCGTGAGGATCTCGTCGTGCTCGCCTTCGGTGGCGATCACGCGCAGCTGATTCGTCCCGCCGCCAAGGCCGGGCTCGACATGCACTGGCTCGTAGCAGCCGGGGGCGGCGGCGGCACTCCGCTGGCGGCGGCCGTCACCGCCGCCGATAGCTTGCTGGCGCAGGCCCGGCGCCGTTCGCCACGGCGGGCGATCCACATCTCGGTGCTGACCGATGGGCGCATCGCAGACGTGCCGCCCCGCCCCCGTCAGGCGGACCATTGCAGCGTGATCGACTTCGAGTCGGCCGCGGTTCCGCTCGCCCGCGCGGCGCGCCTCGCCGAAGCCTGGTCTGCCGACTACGCACATGTTGACGACTTGGTCGACGCCCCCCTTCGCTGACCCCAGAATCGCGATCAGAACCGAGGACCGGAACCGATGGATTTGACGAAGTGCCCGCCCCATGCTTTCAGCCAGGCAGAACGCGACGCCGTGTATCGTGCGATTCGCGAGCGCCGCGACATGCGCCACTTTCGGCCCGATCCGGTACCGCCCGAGGTGCTCCAGCGCCTGATCTGGGCGGCCCACCAGGCGCCCAGTGTCGGATTCATGCAGCCGTGGCGCTTCATTCGCATTACCGATGTCGATCTGAGGGGGCAGCTCCACGCCCTGGTGGAATCGGAGCGCCGGCTTACCGCCCAGGCCCTCGGCGAGCGCGAGGACGAATTCATGCGGCTGAAGGTGGAGGGGATCCTTGAAGCCGGCGAGGTGCTTGTCGCGGCGCTCATGGACGGTCGGGAGAAGCACGTTTTCGGTCGGCGTACGCTGCCGGAAATGGACGTGGCGTCCCTGGCCTGTGCCGTACAGAACATGTGGTTGGCTGCGCGCGCGGAGGGTTTCGGCCTCGGCTGGGTGTCGCTCTTCGACCCTCTCGCGCTCGCGCGCCTCCTGCACATGCCGGAGGATGCGCAGCCCTTGGCCATTCTGTGCATTGGCGCGGTCGACGCGTTTTACCCCCAACCCATGCTCGAGCGCGATGGATGGGCCGTGCGCATGCCTCTGGCCGACGTACTGGCCGAGAACCGCTGGCCGGAGATCGCCGTCGGCTGACGGTGACCAATCGGTAGCGTCAAGACTGCGATTCGTTCCGCCTGCTACGGAAAATCATCGAGCAACCGGGTTGTCGGACTGGAGCCTGAGCGACCGACAAACAGATGGATTCGTGCCCATCAGACCGTTCTCGCCTTGCATGGCAGGACCGGGTTCTCGAACACCATCGAATCCGTCCTCGCGTGCGTAGGCAGCTTGTTCCGATGATCCTAGAAACCTCAGTTGGACGTGTCCGAGTGTGCGTCTGGGGCGTCGTCTGGCAAGGCGCGACGACGCGACATGGTTGTTCCCTGCAAGGAGGAGCAACGCAGCCAGGCGGCGCACCAGGCGTGCAATCGGGCCCGTAGCGGACTCACCCATTGGGTGACCGTAGTCGAAGCTGTGTAGCCCACGCTATGTAAGGCACTCAAGATCATGGAGAGCGGTCAACTGAGGTTTCTAGGATGATGCAG
>JBKBMG010000092.1:0-12793 GCA_046295975.1 Rhodocyclaceae bacterium | reverse complement strand
GAGTTGGGAGAGGTGGAAGCACGACTGCTGGCGCAGCCGGAGGTGCGCGAGGCGGTGGTGGTGGCCGGGGACGGACCGGGCGGGGCGCGGCTGGTGGGCTACGTGTCGGCGACGGCCAACGAAGCCATCGACCCAGGCTTGCTGCGCGAGCGGCTGGGCAAGCACTTGCCCGACTACATGGTGCCCAGCGCGATCGTGGTGCTGGAGAGCTTGCCGTTGAATGCGAACGGGAAGGTGGACCGCAAGGCGCTGCCGGAGCCGGAGTACGCCAGCAACGCCCAGTACGAGGCGCCACAGGGCGAAGTGGAGGAGACGCTGGCGGCGATCTGGGCCGAAGTGCTGGGGATGGATCGGGTCGGAGTCAGCGACAACTTTTTCGACTTGGGCGGGCATTCGCTGCTGCTGATCCGCGTGCATCGCATGCTGGAAGATCAGTTGCACCCAAGGCTTTCGCTCATTGACCTCTTTAAGTATCCCACCATTCCCGCGCTGGCGCAGCGCATCAAGCAAGGGGCCGATGACGGCGCACAGGCTGACGAGGCCCACATGGATGTCGATGTGGGCCAGCGTCGTCGCGCGGCCCTGCTGCAGCGAAAACGCCACATGGAAAGGATCGCATGATGACCAATCATCTTGATGCTACCGGGTTTGAGATCGCCATCGTCGCGATGGCCGGCCGTTTTCCAGGCGCGCCCGATGTCGACACCTTCTGGGATAACCTCCACGATGGCGTGGAGTCGGTGGTCCGATACACCGACGATGAGCTACGGGCGCGCGGTGTGCCGGAGGACCTGCTGGCCGATCCAGGCTATGTGAAGGCGGGCGTGCCGTTCGAGGGTGCGGATCTCTTCGATGCCGAGTTCTTTGGCTACACGCCGCGCGATGCCGAGCAGCTCGATCCCCAGCACCGCATTTTTCTGGAATGCGCGTGGGAGGCACTGGAGCAGGCCGGCTACGACCCGCAGCGCCATTCGGGCAGGGTGGGTGTGTATGCCGGCAGCGGTGCCAGCACCTATCTGATGCGCCAGCTTCTGCCCCGCCACGGGCTGGAGGATGGCGGCAACATCGCAGACTTGCTTGGCCTGATGAGCGGCAATATGCCCGACGCGCTATGCACTCGCGTGGCCTACAAGCTCGATCTGCGCGGCCCGGCCGTGACCGTGCAGACCGCGTGCTCGACCTCGCTGATGGCCGTGCACACGGCCTGCCAGGGGTTGCTGGGGCATGAGTGCGACATGGCTCTGGCCGGCGGTGTTTCGCTCAACCTGTTGCAGAACGGCGGCTACCGCTACCAGGCCGGCGCGATCTTCTCGCCCGACGGCCATTGCCGCGCTTTCGACGCCAAGGCTGCCGGCACCCTGCAAGGCAGCGGGGTGGGCATTGTGGTGTTGAAGCGCCTGGAAGATGCGTTGCGGGACGGCGATACCATCCATGCGGTCATAAGGGGAAGTGCCGCCAACAACGATGGCTCGGACAAGGTGGGCTTCACCGCGCCGAGCATCGGCGGTCAAGCCGCGGCGATCCGCGCCGCGCAGGCCATGGCGGATGTCTCGGCCGAGTCCATCGGTTACGTCGAGGCGCATGGTACCGGCACTACGCTCGGCGATCCGATCGAGATCGCCGCTCTGACCCAGGCGTTCCGGTTCAGCACTGACCGCAAAGGTTACTGCGCCATCGGCTCGGTGAAGACCAATGTCGGGCATCTGGACGCGGCGGCCGGCGTTACCGGGCTGATCAAGACCGCGCTTGCACTCAAACACCATACATTGCCGCCCAGCCTCCACTTCGAGAAACCCAATCCGCAGATCGATTTTGAAAGCAGTCCGTTCTACGTCAATACGACGATTCGACCATGGGACGTCGGCACGACGCCATGTCGCGCCGGTGTCAGTGCCTTCGGTATCGGCGGCACCAACGTCCACGTCGTGTTGGAAGAAGCGCCGCGGGCCGATGCCGAAGGCGGCGCGCGGCAGCACGCCGGAGTCCAAGCCTTGCTGCTCTCGGCGCGCAGCGCGTCGGCGGTGCAGACCATGTCCGGGCGTCTCGCACGACATCTGGAACGGCAACCGGACCTGAATCTGACCGACGTGGCCTACACACTGCGCGAGGGGCGCAAACGCTTCAGCCATCGTGCCGTCGCGCTTGTTTGTGACCGGACCGAGTCGATACGCGCGCTCGCGCAGCACGATCCCGCCACGTTCTTCGCCGGCGAGGTACTGTCGGAACGACCGTCGGTGGCCTTCCTGTTCCCCGGCCAAGGCGCGCAACACGTCGACATGGGCCGGGTGCTGTACGAGCGTGAGAGCACGTTCCGCGATACGGTCGATCGCTGCTGCGCGCAGCTGCAGCAGCATCTTGGCCTGGACCTGCGCACGCTGCTGTTCCCCGAGCCAGCCGATGCGGTCGAGGCGAGCGTGCGGCTGGCGCAGACCGCGATCACCCAGCCGGCGCTGTTCGTGGTCGAGTACGCGTTGGCGCAGTGGTGGATGAACCAAGGGGTCCAGCCCGATGCAATGCTGGGACACAGCATCGGCGAGTACGTGGCGGCCTGCCTCGCCGGGGTGTTCACGCAGGAAGATGCGCTGAGCATCGTCGCGGCGCGCGGCCGTTTGCTGCAGGCCACGGAACCCGGTGCCATGCTGGCCGTCAGTCTGCCCGAGGCGTTGTTGCAGGCTCACCCTCACGACGGTTGCGATCTGGCTGCCGTCAATGCGACCGATCTGTGCGTGCTCTCCGGATCAGCCGAGGCGATCGACCGTGCTGAATGCGATCTGATCGGGCGCGGTGCGACCGTGCGGCGCCTGCACGTGTCGCATGCCTTCCACTCGGCTCTGGTCGAGCCCATGCTCGGCGAGTTCGAGGCGCTGCTGTCACGCCTCACGCTCTCCGCACCTCGGATTCCCTTCGTCTCCAATCTCAGCGGCCGCTGGATCACGACCGAAGAGGCTCGCAGTCCGGCCTACTGGGCGCGTCATGTGCGCGGCGCGGTGCGCTTCGCGGACGGACTGGACGAACTGTTCGCCAAACCCGACCGCGTGTTGCTCGAAGTCGGGCCGGGCGAAACCTTGAGTGCCTTGGCGCGCAGCCATTCGCGGGCCGCCGCAAGGTCGGTGCTGGCATCGCAATGCCACCCCCAGCGGGCCGCGCACAACGCCGACCAGCCGGCGCGCTGCCTGGCGCAGTTGTGGGTGGCCGGTGTCGACGTCGAGGCGGCGTCTATTTTCAGTAGAGCCTCTGGCCGCCGCGTGCCACTACCCACCTATCCGTTCGAGCGCCAGTCATATTGGGTGGAGCCGCCGACGGAGCCGTCGGGCAAGGCTGCGGACAAATCGGCGTCTGCCGAGCGCGACGTTGCCGACTGGTTCTACGCGCCGGCCTGGAGGCGCGTCCAGCCTCTGATGCCGTCCGCGGACGAGGGCGAGAAGCCTCGCGGCGGCATGCTGGTGATCGGCGAGCCCGACAGTTTGACCGACCGGCTGTGCCAGGCATTGCAGGCGACGGGCCGGACGGTGATTCGGGTGGAGCGGGGGCACGAGTTCGCACAGCTCGAACAGCGCCGCTACGCGGTGCGTCTCGGTGAGCGGGACGACTTCGAGCAATTGCTGCGCCGTGTCGAGGCGGAGGTTGGGCTGTTGTCCGATATCTGCCATCTGTGGAATGTCGATCTCGGAGATGTTCCGCCGCGACCGGATGAGATGCTCGAGCGCAGCTTCTATAGCCTGCTCGCCCTGGCGCAGGTGCTGGGAGGGGCGGCCGGGCGCAAGGTCTCGTTCACGGTGGTGGCGAGCCAACTCGAAGATGTGACGGGCACCGAGCCCCTGTGCCCGGAAAAGGCGACCCTGCACGGTCCATGCAAGGTCATTACGCAGGAACATCCGCATATCGTCTGCCGGGTGATCGACGTGCTGCCCCCGGCCGATGCCGACGCGCTGGCCCGGCTCGTGCGGCAGGTCGTTACCGAAGTCGAGGTACCGGACGGCGAGTTGCTTGTCGCCTACCGTGGCCCGCATCGCTGGGTCAGGACGTTCGAGCCGCTCCATCCCACGCTTGGCCGCGAGGCGCTGGCCGCTCATCGGCTGCGCAAGAACGGCGTCTATTTGATCACCGGCGGGCTGGGTGGCATCGGGCTCGCACTCGCACGCTATCTGGCCCGGCAGTGGCAGGCGCGGCTGGTGCTGCTCGGGCGCACCGTCTCCCCGGTTAAGGCCAAGGCGGTAGCCGAGCTGGAAGCCCTTGGCGCGGAGGTGCTGGTCCTTCAAGCCGACGTGGCCGACGCGACCCAGGTGCGCGCCGCCGTCGACGAGGCGCGACGCCGCTTTGGCGTCGTGCATGGGGTTGTGCATGCAGCCGGTGTGTCGGGAGGCGGCATGATCGCGCAACGGCAGCGCGCGGCGGTCGAGCAGGTGTTTGCGCCGAAACTTTCCGGCACAAGGAATCTCCTGGATGTGTTCAAAGGGGAGACGCTGGATTTCGTATTGCTGTGCTCCTCGCTCACCGCGACTACCGGCGCTTTCGGCCAGGTCGATTATTGCGCGGCCAACTGCTTCCTCGATGCGTTGGCTGCCGGAGCTTCACGTCGAGGCGACCTACCGGTGCTATCCGTCAACTGGGATGCCTGGCGGGAAGTCGGGATGGCCGCGGGCCAGAAACTGCCTGACGGCGTCGGCATTGCGCCAATCCAGGTCGGCACGCTGTTCGAAGGCTTGCTGGCCGATCCGCGCAGCCCCCAGGTGCTGGTTTCCACGCTCGATCTCGACCAGCAGTTTGCACAGATGCGGTCCGCCGAGCTTGCCGACCGCTTGTTGCCCGAGCCGTCGACGAAACGGCGGTCACACCCGCGTCCCGCTCTCCAGACTGCCTATGTCCAACCATCCAGCGAGCTGGAACAGGGGCTGGTCGATCTATGGGGGGAGTTTCTCGGGATTTCGCCTATCGGCGTCGAGGACAACCTTTTCGAGCTGGGCGGCGACTCGCTGCTGGCGATCCAGTTGCTGGCGAAAGTCCGCCATGCCTATGGCGTGGAAATCCATCCGGTGGCCCTCTTCCAAACGCCAACAGTCGCGGCTTTGGCCCTGCTTGTTGAAGAGCGGCTGATCGAGGAGATCGAGAACGAAAGTGCCGATCCCGGAGCAGCGTCTCGCAGCTCTGCAACAGTATGAGAGGTGTTCATGCCTGAGAAGATTGACGAACGCCGCGCGAGACTGAACCCCGACCAGCGCGCCAGGTTGGCGATGCGGTTGCGGGGAGCGGGCAACGATGCCGCGGCGCGCCATACCATCCCACGGCGTTCGCAGGAGCAGCGTGTTCCGCTGTCGTTTGCGCAGCAGCGACTGTGGTTTCTATGGAAACTGGATCCGGGCAGTGTCGCCTATCACCTGAGTGGTGGGCTGCGTTTGACTGGGGCGCTCGACGTCGCGGCGCTCCATGCCAGTCTGAACGCGCTCGTCGCGCGCCATGCGTCGTTGCGGACCATTTTCCGGGAGGGGCACGACGGCAGCGTGGAGCAGATCGTCATGCCGATGGTGGATGTTGCGCTTCCTTGCATCGAGCTGCGTGGTAGTGGTCCCGAAACGCGAGACCGGAGGCTGTGCGACGAGTTGCGGAAGCTCTGCGTTACGCCGTTCGATCTCACCACAGGTCCGCTGCTGCGGGCGGCTCTGATTCGTTTCGACGAGAACGAGCATCGCATGATCGTGGTGATGCACCATATTGTTTCGGATGCGCAATCCACCCAGATCATCCTTGACGAATTGTCAGAGCTGTATCGGGCGAGTCTGCAGGAGCGGGCGCCGCAACTGACCGAGTTGTCAGTCCAGTACACCGATTATGCTGCCTGGCAAAACGAATGGCTGACCGACCCGGAAGGGGAGCGTCAACTCGACTGGTGGAAGGCGCAGTTGAGCGGTGATTCTCCGGTGCTGACGCTTGCTACAGATAGGCCGCGCAAAGCGGACGGCCATCATGCCGCCGCGGCATACGCCGTTGAATTGGACGGGGACCTGGTGGCCAAGCTCCGCCAGAGGGCGCAGTCGCAAGGCGGGACGCTGTTCATGGCGTTGCTCGCGGCCTTCCAGGCGCTGTTGTTCCGCCATACCGGCATGCAGGACATCCGCGTCGGCGTGCCCATCGCCAATCGCAATCGCGCGGAGATCGCCGGCGTTGTTGGCTTCTTTGTGAACACTCAGGTACTGCGTGCCGATCTCGATGGGCGGCTTTCGCTGGCGGACTTGCTGCGGCAGAGCAGGGACACCGCCCTCGGCGCACAAGCGAACCAGGACATCCCGTTCGAACGTTTGGTGGATAGCCTGCAGCCCGTCCGCAGCCTCACGCAAACCCCGCTGTTCCAGGTGATGTTCAACCATCTGCGCCGTGACGATGGGTCGCTTCAGACGTGGCCCGGGGTTGTCGTGCAGCGGCTGGATTCCGACGTACCGACCGCGCAGTTCGAACTCACGCTGGAGACCTGCGAGGACGCGGCCGGCCGGGTGGAAGCGACGTTCCGGTATGCGGCGGAGCTGTTCGAGCCCGAGACGATCGAACGTATGGCGGGCCACTACGTGGCGGTGCTGCGGGCACTGGCCGAGCGGCCGCAGCAGGTGGTTGGCGAGATCGAACTGCTGGGCGAGGCGGAGCGTCGGCAGCTGACCGAGTGGGGCGTGAACGGTCGGTGCTACCCGGACGTGGAGGCGGTTCACCGGCTGATCGAGCGGCGGGTGGAAGAACATCCGGAGGCCACGGCACTGATCTTTGGTGAGGCGTCGCTGAGCTACGGGGAACTGAACGCACGGGCCAATCGCCTGGCACACCGGTTGATCAAGCTGGGGGTGAAGCCGGAGGCGAAGGTGGGGATTGCGGTGGAGCGTTCCATCGAGATGGTGGTGGGGCTGCTGGCGATTCTGAAGGCGGGCGGGGCGTACGTACCGCTGGACCCGGAGTATCCGGCCGATCGGCTGTCGTACATGGTGGCCGACAGCGGGATCGGGTTGCTGCTCACACAGAGCTGGGTCAAGGAGCGGCTGCCGGCGGCCGAGGGGCTGCAGGTGCTGGAGCTCGATGCGCGGGACCTGAGCGGCGAACCGGAGCACGATCCGCAGGTGACGGTGCACGGGGAGAACCTGGCGTACGTGATCTACACCTCCGGTTCCACCGGCAGGCCCAAGGGGGCAGCCAACCGCCACCGCGCGTTGTACAACCGATTGATGTGGATGCAGGAGGCTTACCGGCTTGATGAGTCGGACACGGTGTTGCAGAAGACCCCGTTCAGCTTCGACGTATCGGTATGGGAGTTCTTCTGGCCGCTGATGGTGGGTGCCCGACTGGCAGTTGCCAGTCCGGGCGACCACCGCGATCCGGCCCGGCTGGTCGAGTTGATCCGTGCTCATCAGGTTACGACCCTGCACTTCGTGCCCTCGATGCTGCAGGCCTTCCTGGCACATGAAGGCATCGAGGCATGCGCGAGTGTCCTGCGCATCGTGTGCAGTGGCGAAGCGCTGCCGGCCGAAGTGCAGAACGACGTGTTCAAGCGCCTGCCGCAGGCCAAGCTCTACAACCTCTACGGCCCGACCGAGGCGGCCATCGACGTGACGCACTGGAGCTGCCGCGACGACGGCTGCAGCCAGGTGCCGATCGGCCAGCCGATCAGCGGCATCAAGACGTACGTGCTCGATGGGGACATGAATCTGGCGCCTCGAGGGGTTGCTGGCGAACTGTACCTGGGCGGGATCGGTCTGGCGCGCGGCTACCTGGGCCGAGCGGGCCTGAGCGCGGAGCGCTTCGTGGCCGACCCGTTCGATGGGGAAGGCGGGCGACTGTACCGCACGGGCGACCTGGTACGGTGGAACAGAGAAGGCCAGCTGGAGTACCTGGGTCGGATCGACCACCAGGTGAAGATCCGGGGCTTTCGGATCGAGTTGGGAGAGGTGGAAGCACGACTGCTGGCGCAGCCGGAGGTGCGCGAGGCGGTGGTGGTGGCCGGGGACGGACCGGGCGGGGCGCGGCTGGTGGGCTACGTGTCGGCGCAGGCAGGGCAGGTCATCGATCCTGTCCTGCTGCGTGAGCGGCTGGGCAAGCACTTGCCCGACTACATGGTTCCCGGCGTGATCGTGGCGCTGGAGAGCTTGCCGTTGAATGCGAACGGGAAGGTGGACCGCAAGGCGCTGCCGGAGCCGGAGTACGCCAGCGGTGCACAGTACGAGGCGCCACAGGGCGAAGTGGAGGAGACGCTGGCGGCGATCTGGGCCGAGGTGCTGGGGGTGGAGCGTGTGGGCCGCAATGACAACTTCTTCGGACTGGGGGGAGATTCACTGTTGGCCGTACAAGTGGTCGCTCTCCTGGCTAGTCGGCACGCCTGCGAAATTCCGCTGCGCATCTTCTTCGAAGCACCGACGCTGCATGCGTTTGCCTCACGGCTGTCGATAGAACAATTGGGGGGTGGCGTACGGAGCGAACGGCTGGCGCAGATGGACATTCTGATGAGCGAATTCGAGGAGTGAAGTAATGGAACCCAATGATCAACGCCTTGCCCGCCGTTTCGGGGCCCTGTCTCGTGAAGGACGGCGTGGTTTCCTCGCCAAGCTCCGGCAAGCGGGCTTGAGTTTTGCCGAATTGCCCATCCTGCCGGCAGCCCGGAGCGGAAAGCTTCCGCTCTCTTACGCGCAACGTGGTTTGTGGCTGACGTGGAAGCTGGATCCGGACAGTCCTGCCTATAACATGGCGGGCATATTACGTTTCCGAGGGAGGCTGGATGTTGGTGCCTTGTTGGCCTCTGTACAGAACCTGATCGAGAGGCATGAGACATTACGAACCATTTTCCATGTCGATGACGATGACGAACCCCATCAGGTCATCTTGCCGCCGAATGTGATCAAGACCGAAGAGGTGGACCTGTCCGATCTGCCTGAGCAGGAGCGCACTCAAGAGGTGCACCGATTGCAGCAGGATCTTGCTCGAGCGCCTTTCCGACTTGATGCGGAGCCGCCATTACGGACCAGGTTGTGGACGCTCGGTGATGACGAGCATGTGCTAGGCATTGTGCTGCACCACATCGCAGGCGACGGTGCGTCTGTTCGCATACTGGTTGACGAGCTTCTATTCCTTTACCAATACGAATGCGGGTTGCACACCGAAAGGCTGGAGCCGTTGCCGATTCAGTTCGCGGACTATGTCGTCTGGCAGCGCAATTGGTTCGAGGTCGGCGAGAAGGCACGTCAGCTCGCCTATTGGCAAGCGCGTCTCGGCGGTGAGCATCCGCCGCTGGACCTGCCGGTCACTCGCCCACGGGGCGTGTCACAAAGCCGGAAGGAAGGCCACTACAAGTTTGGTCTGCCCGCCGACTTGAGCGACGGGCTCCGCCTGTTGGCTCGTGACCACGGCGCTTCGCTGTTCATGGTAATGCTGGCGCTGTTCAAGCTGCTGTTGTGCCACTACAGCGGACAGACCGACGTGCGCATAGGAGCCCCGATTGCCAACCGGCAGCGTCTTGAGACGCGCGGGATGATCGCATATCTCACCAATATGCTGGTCTTGCATACCCGGGTCGATCTGTCCGGGACCTTTTCAGACCTGATTGGGGCGGTACGGGAAACCGTGCTCGAGGCGCACGCTCATCCCGATCTCCCGTTTGATCTGCTGGTTGAGGCGTTGCAGCCCGAGCGTCACGCGGGCGTGCATCCGCTGTTCCAGGTGAAATGCACTCAACATGACGCTACTCCGACCGTGTGGTCTTTGCCGGGAATGGAAATCGAGATCGATGGTCTGTCGGCCGGTGATGCCCACTTCGAGCTGAGCCTGGATTTCCTCGACAGATCCGATCACATTGAGGTGGTGTTCGTGTACTCGAAGGATTTGTTCGACGAGGCCGCCATCGCGCGTTTCGCGCGGGTGTTCTCTGCGCTGGTCGGATATGTCGCCAAGTCCCCCGGTGCTCCCTTGAACCTCGCGGACATCGGGGAGCCGCTTGCTCACCTGGAAGGCGAAAGCCGCTCGTTTATTCATACGGATGTGCTGGATCTGTGGAACGACTCGGTACGCCGCTTTCCCGATCGCAACGCTGTCCGCTGCGACGATCGCGCTTATAGCTACGCGGAGCTCGATATCCACGCCGACCAGCTCTCGGCCGAGCTGATGGCGTACGGCGTTGGTCCGGAGACCAGGGTCGGCGTTCATGCCGAACGTTCGTGCGAGTTCGCGCTGGGCGTGCTTGCGGCGCTCAAGGCGGGGGCTGCCTACGTGCCGCTGGATCCGCAGTTACCGCCGCAGCGTCTTGCCTACCAGGCGGCCGACAGTGGCGTGCAAGTCTTGTTGACCACCGAGGCACCGGCCTGGGAGGTATCAGTACCACTGATTGAACTGGCGTTCGGTGCGACGTCACGCCGGAAGGTGCCTCCTCAGATCAAGCCGCATCCTGCCCAGGCAGCCTATGTCATTTATACCTCCGGTTCCACGGGACAGCCAAAGGGGGTTGTCATCAGTCGTGGTGCGCTTGCGAACTACGTACAGGCGGTGCTGGAGCGAGCCGATCTGTCCGCAGATGCAAGCGAGGTCGCAATGGTCTCCACCGTAGCCGCAGACCTCGGGCATACCAGCTTTTTCGGTGCGCTATGCAGTGGCCGCACCCTGCACTTGATCCCGACAGAGCGTGTCTTCGATCCGGATGCCTTCGCCGAGTACATGAACCGGCACCGAGTGGGCGTGCTCAAGATCGTGCCCAGTCACCTTCAGGCCCTGCTGAACGCGGGTACGCCGGCCGACGTGCTGCCTGCTTGCCGGCTGGTGTTGGGGGGCGAAGCGGCACCGTGGCCCCTGCTGGAGCGGATCGCGGCGCTGAAACCCGGCTGCCGGGTGCTCAATCACTACGGCCCGACCGAGACCACGGTGGGCATTCTCACGCAGGAGGCCGGCGAGGCACTTCTGACGGCCGACACCTTGCCGGTGGGGCGACCGATCGCCAACTGCAATTCCTACGTGCTCGATGCCGACCTCAATCTCGTTCCGACTGGGGTGGCCGGCGAGCTGTATCTGGGCGGTGCGACCATGGCACGGGGCTACCAGGCGCGTGCCGCGCAGTCGGCGGAGCGTTTTGTCGCGAATCCGTTCGAGGCGGGCGCGCGGCTCTACCGTACCGGAGACCGGGTCAGGATGCTCGAGGACGGTAGCCTCGAATTCCTGGGGCGGGTGGACGATCAGGTGAAGGTGCGTGGCTATCGGGTGGAACTACGGGAAGTGGCGCGGGCTCTGCTGGAGCAGCCTGGTATTTCGGAAGCCGAGGTTATCGCACGCGAGAAAGAAGACGGGTATTTCCAACTCCATGGCTATGTAGTCGTCCGGGCCGGAGAGCGGGTCGACCTCGGTGGCTTGCGGGAAGCGCTTGCGCGGACGCTGCCAGAGTACATGGTGCCGCTTGCAGTGATGCAACTGGACGCCTTGCCGCTCACTGCCAACGGGAAATTGGATCGAAGAAAGCTGCCGTTACCCGATGTCGAAGCAGGACGCCACTCCGATGATGCGCCGCGAGGCGACTTGGAAGAAACCTTGGTGGGCATATGGAAGGACGTGCTCTGCGTGGAACGTGTAGGACGTCACGACAACTTCTTCACAATCGGGGGCGATTCCATTCTTGCCTTGAAGGTCACGGCAAGGGCGCGCAAGTCCGGTTTGTCTTTGACGCCCAGGCAACTCTTTGAATCCCGCACCCTGGTCGAACTTGCGCAGTCAATGGGCCGTGGGGCTGGCACGAAACCTGAAGTACCTGAAGCATATGTGCGCTTGAATAGCGGGAACGAGACGTTCCGTGTGTTCTTCATCCATGACGGATGGGGCAGCATCCTGGACTACACGAACATCGCCAGGTTTCTCGGAGATATTGGCTCCGCCGTCGGTATCCCTTGCCGTCATGTCAATGGTGCAGAAGGACCGCGGAATCTACTGGATCTCGCCAAACAGCATGCAAGAGTAATCAAGGAACTCCAACCCCGCGGCCCCTATCGGATTTGTGGTTGGTCTCTCGGCGGGGCAATCGCGCCGCTGGTGGCCGGTTTGCTGGAAGATGCAGGGGAATCAGTTGATTTTGTTGGAGCCATAGACCCTTATGTGCAGCATCAGGGGGGTGCCGGGGTCATCAGTCTGATGGACGATATCAAGCGTTTCTTCTCGATTCTTATTCCAGAGCGTTTGCATCAGGAATTGTTGAATGATAGTGCGGTACGTGATCAGCTTGCGGAGACGAGCGGGCGGAGCGATTCGGTCGGGCGATTGATCGATTTGGTGACCTCGCGTGTCGATCGCGAACAACTGCATGAATACGGCGCGCTGACCAGCGAGGAACTGGCGGCGATGTTTCTTGCTGCACGTTCTCTCGGAACCATTGCCGGCGTCCCCTTTACTCCGATACCGATCCAGGCGCCTATCGTGACATGGTGGTCGAGCGAGCGTTCTGAGGCGGAAAAGTCCCGTTTCTCCTCATGGTTGGGCTTAAGAATCCAAGGCGACTTTGGAATCGACGCGAACCATCTGGAAATCGTCCGGATGCCGGAGGTGGCGATGGAATTAACGAGGCGACTCCAATCCCTTTGTTGATGTGAAGAGACCGGGTGCTCTGAGTGCGTTGGACGGTGTTCAATCGATCGAAACAGGCGATCCGGAACAAGGCCGCGAAGCGGGCATAGCTCAAATTGGGGGTATCGTACCGGTTCAAAGCGTAAAAGAGCCGGGGGCGTCGTTAGACGCCCCCGGCTCTTTTAAGCGGCCCGGCGAACCAACCACCGATAGCCAAAGGTCAGTGCGCCCCAGCGACGAT
>JBKBMG010000091.1:0-12835 GCA_046295975.1 Rhodocyclaceae bacterium | reverse complement strand
AGGCCGCCAGCCGGCTTGCGAAAGGTTCAGACAACGAGTAAAAACCACCCGTCCTGTCATCTCCCACTGGGGGAATTTGACCTGGCCACAGATGGAGGAATTTGAAGTGGCCGCCGGGGCACAAAACTATAGAAATAGCTTAAATCTATAGTTTCAATAAATTAAACGTAACGAGATGAGGGTGCCTCTTTGCCACGGTTGTGTAACCAACGGCGGAGAGGCACAGGTCGCCGCGGATGGTTCGCGGCGAGTGTCGGCGGTGGCGGATAGGGGAGCGCATCAGGCCGTGGAGCGGACGAGTGCGGTCCGTGCCGGGAGGGGGGCGCGAAGGCGTAGCGGGGTCTCAACGCCCTAAAACTGGGAGGCACGCCTCTCGCGCAGGCGTGCCCGGCGTCGTGCGGGGGTCAGGCCGAGCCGCCTGCCCCCTCGCCCTCATCTTCGCCAATGCGTACCACGCTGGCGGACAGCCACCGGTGCGGGGGGATTTCCAGGTTGGTAGGGGCCGGCTGACCGCGGAATACCCGTCCGGCTAGGTCGAAGATCGAGCCGTGGCAGGGGCACAGAAAGCCGCCCGGCCAATCGTCGCCCAGGCCGCTGGCGCCGCCAGGGGCGAGCTTCTCCGACGGCGAGCAGCCCAGGTGGGTGCAGATGCCGATGACAACGAGATACTCCGGATTGATGGAGCGCTGCGGGTTGGTGGCGTACGCCGGTTGCTGCGGCTGGTGCGATGCCGGATCGGCCAGGCGGCTGGCGTGGCCGTCCAGGTCCGCCAGCATGGCGGCGGTACGGCGCAGAATCCACACTGGCTTGCCGCGCCATTCAACGGTCATCATCGTGCCGGCGGCGAGCTTGCTGACGTCGGCCTCCACCGGTGCGCCCGCGGCGCGTGCCCGCGCCGACGGGGTGAGGCTGGCGACAAAGGGCACGGCAGTGGCCGCTGCGGCGGCCGCCCCGGCGGCTGAGGTGGCGATCAAGAGCGTACGGCGATCGCGGGCGAGGTCGGACATCGGAGGTCTCCTTGAAGTCGGGCATGGGCCGTCTGGCCTGCGGGTACATCTGCATGGGCAAGTCGCATGCCAACTGCGGGGCAGGGGCCGAGCCGATCACATTCCGTGCAACGGAGCCGGTATGACCTGAGGGGTGGGTATGGGGTTGGGGGGTGGGCTACTGCCAGAACTGCCACATCGGCGTGCCGGCTGCACCTGCTGGCAGCGTTGGGTGCGTCCACCCGACCGCCAGCGCCACCTTCGAATCGGCAATGAAACACGCGACACCGTTCGCCCTGAGGCCGGTTGAAGGGCGCTTTCGGCAAAGTATCCGACCGAACTTCGACGGGCCTGTCCCGAGCTTGTCGCGGGGTTCAACCCCTCCGCAGCACGGCTTCCAACGGCCGGCGCAGCGAGCGCGGCATGGCCGGCGCGCGGCCGTAGCGCACCACCAGATCCACCCGCCCATCACGAACCCCCAGCAAAGCGGCGAGTTGTGGCCGGATGGCGGCCACTTCCACCGGCTGGTTGAGATGCGCGTGGCGGATGCCCAGGGCTGTCGCCTGCAGCGCGAAACGCTGGTAGCTGCGCCCGGCGCGCACCCAGTGCGCGGGGTCGTCACGGGCGGACACGAACACCGCCAGCCCGGCGCTTGAGCGCACCTGGCGGGCGTAGCGTGCGTTCTCCGCGCCGGGCTTGAACACCAGGTCGAACACCTGCGGACCCAGCCAAGAGGGCAGGCTGGGGTTGCCGGAACAGGCCGCGTACAGCCCGTCGCCCTGCGTTACCGCCTCGCGCGCGTTGAAGCGCAGCCACGAGCGCAGCTCCGCGCGAAAGGCCGGGTCAGACACTTGAGCGGTGTTGGCAGCCAGAATCAACTCCAGCACCTGCTCAATTCGGTTGCGCGTGTCGATCAACACCAGTTCGCAGCCTTCCACGCGCGCCGCACGTGCCAGCACGGCGAGGTCTGCCGCTGAAACCGGCTGACCGTCGAAGTCGGAGCGGGTGCATTGGCGGGCGAGGATGGCGTTGAACAGCGGATCACGCGCCGTCCCGCCGTGCGCCAGCGAAATCTCCACCCGTCCCGCGCCGCCCGCGCCATCGTCACCCTCCGCAAAATGGATCGCCGCTGCCCGGCTCGCTGCGGTGGCCGCCAGCATCAGGTTCTCTGCAGCACAGCCCAGCGAGGCGTACAGGTGGTGATTGTCCGCGTCCGCCACGGGCAGCGCGCGACCCAGGTCGGGCGCAATCGCCACCCCGTCCGTCGTCGCGCCGAAGCGCCAGGCTTGCGCGTTATGACTGTTGGCGGCGAGCGTTGCGTAGTGCACCAGGTAGGCCAACTCGTCCGCCGCGCTGGGCCGCCGCGACCACAATGCCTTCGCCTCTGCTTCGTAGTCCGGTCCCCGCTGCGCCAGCAGCCATCCGCCTCCACCCACCAGCGCCGCTCCCGCCGCTGCCGCAACAAACCCGCGTCGTCCGATCGTCATGATGTTCTCCATCGCCACGGCGAGGTCATTGCCGAACCAGCTTGCCCGATTCCCCGATACCGCTTGGGTCGAATGGGTCGAATGGGTCGAGAAGGCTTCGACAGACAGCCAGCGCGTTGGTGGTCCGGCATCGGAACCACCAGCAAGCGGCCGATTGTGGCGTCGAGATTCAAGCATGCGCCAGCGCCACGCGCGAGGTGTTGACCGAGGTCAGCCAAAGCCATGGCATCCACCTGCCCCCCTCGACACCGCCGCGGCCGTCGCCGCACAATCCGGCTTTGTTCCGATACACCCCCTAGCTTCATGATCATTCCATTCCAGGCGCTCGCCTGTCCGCTGGATGGCGCGCCGCTGCAGCGCCATGGCCAGGCTTGGCGCTGTCCGGCCGGGCATAGTTTCGACGTGGCCGCGCAAGGTCATATCCACCTGCTGCCGGTGCAGCAGAAACGCTCGCGCGACCCCGGCGACAGTAAGGAAATGGTGGCCGCGCGTCGGCGCTTTCTAGAGGCGGGCCACTACCTGCCGATCGCCCAGGCGGTGGGCCGGGCGGTGCTGGCCGGGTGGGTGCCGGGTGACCCGTTGGCCTGTCTGGACGCGGGTTGCGGAGAAGGCTATTACCTGCGCCAACTGGCGGAGATGGCGGAGATGGCGGAGATGGCGGAGATGGCCGAGATGGCCGAGATGGCCGAGATGGCCGAGATGGCCGAGCGCGCCGGGAAGGACGAGGCGAACGAGGCGAACGAGGCGAACGAGGCGAACGACGGGGCCGGAAACGCCGCCGGGCGCGGGGCAGACGGCGGCCGGCGGCCCCGCGATCTCGCCCTGCTGGGCCTGGATATTTCGAAGTGGGCGGTGCTGGCGGCCGCACGCCGCGACGCCCGGGTCGCCTGGGTGGTCGGCAGCAATGCCAATCTGCCGGTGCTGCCGGCCGCGCTGGACCGCGTGTTGTGCATGTTCGGCTTTCCCGTGTACGCCGAATTCGCCCGCGTACTCAAGCCCGGCGGCGAACTGCTGCAGGTGGACGCCGGCCCCGACCACCTGCGCGAACTGCGCGAGGTCATCTACCCCACGCTGAAGCCGCCACGCCCACCCGACGAGCGCGATCCCGAAGGTTTCCACCGCCTGGGCAGCGACACCCTGCGCTACACCGCAACGGTGGAAGGTGCCGGGCACATCGCCGACCTGCTGGCGATGACACCGCACCTGTTCCGCGCCAGCGCCGAGGGCCGCGCCCGGGCCGCCGCGCTGGACACCCTGAGCATGACCGTGGATGTACGCCTGACGCGTTTCGCACGCCGCTGACCCGCATTGCAGCCGGTGTGCTCAGTGCCCCATCATCAGCGGTGCCACATACATGCAGGCCGCCACGCCGGTGGCAATGGCGTCGGCCATGCGCGCCTGGCGGGCCGGATCGCGCAGCAGCAGTTCCTCGCCGCGGTGCTTGATCACCCCCGCCTCGAACAGCAGCGCCGCCCGACGCGACTGATGCAACACCACCAGGTTGTCGAAGTAATGCACCGCATGGATGGGGTCGGCATACTCGCGGCGGCGCGCGTTCTTCTCGGTGGGCGTAAAGCCCTGGCGTTGCAGCCGCGCACCAATGGTGGAGCCGCACAACAGACTCAACTCGGTTTCCGGATTGCGTCGCGACACGAACATGGAATGCCCCATCCAGTCGTCCGAGTAGGTATGGGTCTCGCCCTGGTACTCCCAGCTGCGCAACTCCCATTCGCTGACCGAATCGTGGTGGATGGACAGGAAGAAACGGGCGTCCGGCACCGCGGCCGGGCGGGCGGCCAGCGACTCGATGCGGCCGTCCAGGTTCACCAGCGCCGTGCGCAGGCCCAGCTTCTCCAGCGCGTCGCGCACGTGCAGCGCGAGATCGCGATTGAACGCCAGTTCCGTACGGCCACGCGCGCTGATCGCCCCCGGGGCGTCCACCGTGTGCCCGATGTCCACCGCGATCAACGGTGGTTCGACCTCCGCGTGCAGCGCGGCGGGCATGTTGCCGGCCATGGCCAGCGCCAATCCCGCTGCCATCGCTCGCAGCCGCCCAGTGCGCGTGCGAACGCGGCGAAGTGTGAAAAACGTCACGAATTGATTTTGATTCACATCAAACTTACGTGAAATCGGCGGAGGCCACTTCGATGCCATAGCGATGTAATGATAGAGTCCCGGAAAAACAACAATATGCCCGACCACTGGCAAGTCGCAGTGCGACAACCGCGGCGCGGAGACATTCCCCGCAGCGCCCGTCCGCCCGCTTGGCCATGGTTTCGGCTTGTCCGTAGCGCAGCACTGCCGCTCCGGCCCCGAGTGTCATCCGAGGTAGACAACACCATGTCGAAACGCATTCTTGCGACCCTGCTGCTCGCCGCCGCGGCATCGATCGCCCCCCATGCATTGGCGAACGAAACCGCCCGCGCCCTGTTCGAGCGCGCCCAAGGCGACGCCGAACTGCGCACCCAGCTTACCGAAGCGGGCAAGGCCGCGGCCTTTTTCTGCGCCAACTGTCATGGCGAGCAAGGCATCAGCAAACTGGGCGACGTGCCCAACCTCGCCGGCCAGCACCCGGCCTACCTCCTTGAACAGATCTCCGCCTTCCTCAGCGGGCGGCGCAAAAACGACTTCATGCAAGGCCTGATGAAGGTGCTCAGCGAGGAAGACAAGGTCGCCATCGCATACCACTACGCCGCCGCCGACGCCGTGCCCACCCTGCCGGAGCCCGGTCCGCGCGCCGCCGAAGGCAAGCAGCTGTACGAAAAATTCTGCAGCCGCTGCCATCTGGATGACGCCTCCGGCGCCGCCACCTTCCCGCGCCTGGCCGGCCAGCAGCCGGAATACATGCGGCTCAGCCTCAAGCGCTACTTCGACATGTCCGGCGAACGCCTCTATCCCCCCATGACCGGCGCCGTGCGCCAACTTGGCGAAGACAACATCCAGGCCGTGGTCGACTACCTCAGCGCCAAGCGCTGACGCAACGGCAGGCGGTGGCAGCGGCTCACCGCACGTTACACCAGCACAGTGCAAACGCGCCGCCGCCGCATTAAGATGGGCGCACCGCCCACCCCGCACCCAGCCGGTTGCCAGGTGGGCAAATCCTCGGATCCGCGGATACACACATCCGCGAATTCACATCCATCCCGCTCATCCCAAGAAACCCCCGGTGGCTCGATGCCTGTCGAACTGTTGATTGCGCTGTTCAAAAGCCCCGCCGCCACTGGCGCGGTTTTGCCCTCTTCCCGCGCGCTGGCCAATGCCATGGCCGGCGCCGCGACCGAGGCCGACATCATCGTCGAACTCGGCGCCGGCACCGGCTCCGTCACCCGCGCCCTGATCGCCCGCCACCCCTCGGCCCACCTCATCGCCGTCGAAATCCAACCCCGCCTCGCCGATACCCTGCAACACCGCTACCCCGGGCTGGACGTGCGCCGCGCCCCGGCCAAGCAAGTGATCGACCAACTCATCGACACCCCTGGCCGCATCGCCATTGTCTCCAGCCTGCCGTTCCGCTCCCTGCCGCGCCACATTGCCGGCGAAACCGCCGACAGCCTCTGTCGCTTCCTCAGCGCCGCCCCCGGCCGCAAGCTGGTGCAGTTCACCTACCAACCCCGCGCGCCCTTCGCCGCCCGCCACGGCCTGCGCTGGGAACGCCGCGCCGTCGTCTGGAAGAACACCCCGCCCGCCGGCGTGTGGGAACTGCAGGCGCCGATCGTGTGACGGCTGCCCGCGGCACGCTGGCATGCTTGGCGTGATGGCCCTTGATGTCTTCCTGAGCGGCGTGTGCGGCGGTGACGCTGGAACGTCGATGTGCAGAGCAGGCGTGAGGCATTGACGGGGTTGACTCCTTGTCGTAACGTCGCGCCGGCCTGCTCGGCCGTGGCCAGGGGGCGATTACCTGGTACGCGATGGGAGTACGCCGAGAATGTCCGTTGGTTTTCCAGAGTCCGCATGCAGTGCGGCGCAACGCATTCGCCGCGGCGAGATCAGCGCTACCGACCTCGTCGATGCCTGTCTGGCGCGAATCAGGCAGTACAACCCCGCAATCAATGCCGTCGTCACGTTGGACGAAGCATGCGCGCTGACCGCGGCACGCACGGCTGACGCACTGCAGGCGCGAGGTGGAGAAAGTCCTCCGCCGCTCCACGGCATCCCGATCTCCGTAAAGGACGCGTTCGAGACCGCCGGGTTGCGGACGACCAGCAGTCATCCCCCCCTGGCAAACCATGTTCCCAAGCGCGACGCCACCGTGGTCGCACGGCTCAAGGCTGCCGGTGCGATTGTTCTCGGCAAGACCAATCTTTCACAGTTGGCGGGAAACCCACAGTGTTGGAGCCCGCTCTTCGGCGCGACTAATAACCCCTGGAACCCGGCGCTGACGTCCGGAGGGAGTTCGGGCGGGAGCGCCGCAGCCGTGGCCATGGGCTTTTCCTTCCTTGACCCGGGGAGCGACATTGGCGGCTCGATCCGGATACCCGCGGCCTATTGCGGGGTGGCCGGATTCAAGGCAACGGAAAACCGTATCCCCCGAACGGGACACATTCCCCATCTACCCGATGGCTCGCGCAGCGTTCGCCACGTCTTGTCGTTCGGCCTCCTTGCGCGCGCTGTGGACGACCTCCGGCTTGGGCTGGACGTGCTCGCGGGGCCCGATGGCATCGACAGCGAAGTGCCACCACTGCCTGTGGCACCGCCGCCAACCATCAAGACCCCTTTGCGCATCGCCTGGTGGGATGATTTCGGGGGCGTGTCGCTGTGTCGACGTACCCGTCGCGCACTTGCACGCACCGTTGACGCGCTGCAGCGCAGCGGCGTGACAGTGGAACGTCGCTGTCCACCGGGGTTCGAGGCTGAGCAGGCGTGGTACGCCTACGGGATTATCGTCGGAGGTGAAATCGGGCTGGGCATGCCGGGTGTTCAACGTACGGTATTGTCTCTCGCGGGTCGGCTGGTGCCCAAGTCGCAGCCCGTGGCGCGAGCCTTCTTACGCGGCCTGTCGTTCTCAGCCAGACGCTACAACGATGCATTGAACATCAGGGAACGGCTGATTGGCGAGCTGGAGTCATTTCTGGCCGATTGGGATGCCTGGTTGTGTCCCGTTGCCCCCGTGACCGCCTATCCCCATTGCCGCCTGGATAGCTTTCGGGGACCGCCCAAGCTCAATGTGGATGACCGGATGCTGCCCTATCTGGAGGCCACCGTCAGTCTCGCGACGCCATTTTCATTGACTGGCAGCCCTGTGGTCGTGATGCCGGCTGGGCTGGAGGAAGGGGTGCCAGTCGGGCTCCAGTGGATTGGTCGACGCTGGCATGACGAGTCTTTGCTGGCAGTGTGCGCGCACCTGGAACCGGCGGTGGCGGCGTACTCCACCCCGTGGTCTTGACGGCAGGCCGGCGGACTGGCGCTCGGCCGGGCCGAGTGGCGGCGCTCTTCACCGAAGCGCTCTATTGACGAGGATCGAGGGACGTCATGCAGTTGTTTCGCGGCGTGCTTGTACTGTCAGCGGTCGGCATCGGCCTGTACCTGGTGTTGATGAAGTCGGGCGCCGACCGTCATGGCGCAGCGCTTGTCCGAGACCATACCGCCGTGTTCGCAACGGCGATCGATGCCGAGCTCGAACGCCTGGCACCGGCTTGCATCACCATACCCGGCGCATTCCCGCGCTCACCGGTTTGGAACCATATCCCGTGCGACGCATGCAAGGGGCTGGAGCAGGCCGGTCTGCTGGCATTCTCCGACGGGAAATACCATCTGCTCGAGGCCGGCGAGCCTTATTACAGCCGTCGCGAATCGAGGTTCTGTTTTGGCGAGGTGAAGGTCCACGAAATTGCCGGGTCCCTGCCTGTTCATGCCATGGACGGCACCCGTTTCGTTTCCATGAAGTACGTGCCGGAGATCCGTTCGCCCGCGCCCTTCTTGTTCACCCAGGAAGCGCGGGCACTCGGGCTGCCCGAGCCGCTGCCTGCCAAGGGCGAGGGGGCGTCGTGGCTGGGCGCTGAACAGATCATCACCTTCGCGTTCTCTGACAACGGCGGCGTGATTTCCGTGTCGCCCTGGTCGGGCTTTCGTTACGGAAAGTATGCGCTTGAGCGGGAGACGGGCGCCTGGCACTGACCCGGGGCGGTCTCGCAGATGAGACGGATCACGGTCATGGAGTCCGCAGGAAGAGCTGACCTACGGCGAAACTGTAGAGGTTGCCGTCGTGATCATAGGACTGCCTGCGTTCTTGCACCGATCTTGGGTTGTTGAGATCGACACTTTGCATACGGGCCGCGCGAGCGGGGAACAGCGTGCGGCCCGGCGCGCGCATAGCCGCGAGGGCGGTTCATCCCCGCGCGAGCGGGGAACAGTGCCGAGACTTCGAAAAGCGGCCGCTGATTCACGGTTCATCCCCGCGCGAGCGGGGAACAGTGGATCATTGCCGCACGGATCATAGGAGGGGCCGGTTCATCCCCGCGCGAGCGGGGAACAGCGACGAAGAAGCCGGCTACCAGGCCCTGCCGTACGGTTCATCCCCGCGCGAGCGGGGAACAGCTCGGCCGGTTCGATGTCGCCGCCTTCGACGACGGTTCATCCCCGCGCGAGCGGGGAACAGATATCGTCCCAGCGCTCGGTGGGCAAATTGGTCGGTTCATCCCCGCGCGAGCGGGGAACAGGACCAAGAAATGGCCCGGGCCGACACCGCCGGCCGGTTCATCCCCGCGCGAGCGGGGAACAGCTGCGCGGGCTGCGGTGGGACGGGGAGCGTCGCGGTTCATCCCCGCGCGAGCGGGGAACAGCCCGTTCGCGCCGACCCTGAGGCCGATTTTTCCGGTTCATCCCCGCGCGAGCGGGGAACAGGCTGATCTTCAGGACGTAGCAACCCGCGTAACCGGTTCATCCCCGCGCGAGCGGGGAACAGCGTTCCATGTCGCCTATCCGCTCGTTGGTGGCCGGTTCATCCCCGCGCGAGCGGGGAACAGTTGTTCGAGAGATTCGTGGCCGATCCAACCCACGGTTCATCCCCGCGCGAGCGGGGAACAGACCGGCGAAAGCGCCTGCGCCAGCCCCGAGAACGGTTCATCCCCGCGCGAGCGGGGAACAGGAATACCTGATCAGTCGCGGCCCGGCTACGGTCGGTTCATCCCCGCGCGAGCGGGGAACAGGTGGCCGGCACCCAGGTTTCGCTGTTGTAGCGCGGTTCATCCCCGCGCGAGCGGGGAACAGGCCGTCGCCAGGGCGGGGCGATCAATCGCATGCGGTTCATCCCCGCGCGAGCGGGGAACAGACTTCTTCCATCTCCATGAATTTTCATGGGAAAAAACGCTTACGGATTTCTACCGCGCGAAATCGATGCAAAAAGAATTTCTGGTTGTTAAAGAGCGCCGTCTTTCGGTTCGGGGTGAAAGCTGACCAAGCGAACACCGTCCCAGTCCGCGGGCATGCGGCGGTTCGCTCCCAGAGTCAGGAACTCGAAGCCGGCCTCGTTGTTGGTTCGCCACATCATGACCGCGTTGCCGTCCTCGATACCATCCTCCACCTGGCGCCAGATGTGTTCGCGCACCTTGTTGGAATAGTTGCCTACGTAAACGCCTGCTCTGACCTCCAGCAGCCACACTGCCAACCGCCCGCGCAGCCGGGGCGGGGCATTCTCAAGCACGATGACCAGCATCGCCCAGATTCTCGGGGTTGGGGATGGCTGGGCCAACCACGCCCTCGGCACTCTCCGGTCGCGGTACTTCGCCGGCCGAGAGCATGGTTTCGATATCCGGAATGATGCGTTCCAGCAATTTGGTCTGACGGAAGATGTCTCGGCAGGCCAGGCGTACCGCACGCTCAGGGTTCTGGGGTTCGGACGCCGCGACCTTGAAGGCGGCCGGCACGACGGTTTCGAATTTGTAGATGTCCGCGACGTCGTAGACGAAGGAAGGCGGTTTGCCAGTATGGATGAAGCCAACAGCGGGCGCATAGCCTGCTGCCAGCACCGCCGCTTCGGTTACCCCATAAAGCGCCGCCGTGGCGGATGACAGGCAGCGGTTCGGCAGGTCCGATACATCCCAATCTTCAGGGTTGTAGTTGCGGCCCGACCATTTCACGCCGAACTTCTGCGCCAGCAGTTGATAGGTCTTGCGCACCCGCACGCCCTCGATGCCGCGCAACTGGTCGACACTGCGCCGCGCTGGCGGCTCTTCGCCGAAGCGCATTGCGTACATCTTGCGCACCACCTTGAGCCGCAAGCTCTCGTCCAGTGCCAGACGCGCCTGGTAGAGAAGTCGGTCGGCGCGTGCGCCGCCGGGCTGTCCGGAGGAATACAAGCGAACTCCCGCCTCGCCCACCCACACCAGCAAGGTGCCCACGCGTGCCGCGAGCGCCGCCGCCATATGGGATACCCGTGTGCCAGGTTCGAGCATGATGCACGCGACACCGCCGACGGGAATGTGGGTGAGCACCGGCCGCACCCGGAAACCCTGCTGATCAACCACCACAAAGGCCCCGTCAACGACATCGATCTCGCCCTTCTCGACGAAGACGATGGACATGCGTTCCTTGATCGGGATGGGTTTCAGGGGTGGAAGCACTGTCAGCGCTCGTCGAGATGCGAAAGCACGCGCTCTACCAGAGCAACAGACAGGTAGTAACCCGAGGCCTGAAGCTCATCGATCAACGGTTTGACCGCAGGTATGACACCGCTTTGCCGGCCCAATGCCAGTACGCCCAAGGTGCTCAGCACCGGCAGCGCAAGTTCGCGTGCGACATGTCGCACGCGCCGCTCGTCGATCAGCACGGTCGCCTCCAGCGCCAATCCCAGTGCCAGCGTATGCCGCTCGCCAGCGTCGAGCCGCGCATCGGCAAGCTGCTGCGTAATGTTGCCGGCGGCATCAGATAGGACGAAATCGGATTGAACGAGTGCGGCCTGCAAGCGCTCGGACTCCGGGGGACGCGGCCTGCGCGAAACTTCGCGCCAGACCGTCGAGGAAACGACGATTTCATCAAAGCAACGCTTCGGGAGTGCGAGCAGATCGAGCCGGGCGAGCGCGATCAACGGCCCGCTATCGGCGATCAACAAGCGTCTGGACATACTTCAGCTCTTCGTCGAGTTCCTCCGGCGTGATCCTGATGACGGCGATCTTGCGACGGCCCAACTCGTCGATGATCTCGCTCACCGACAGTCCAGCAATGGCAGCCGCACCTCCGAGGCTGATCTGTTCGGCATCGAAAAGGCGCACGGCGAGCTCGACCCGAATGGCGCGCGGGTCAGCGCCGTCGACCATCGGTACGGCCAGAAAGACGGGCTTGCCATCGTCGGTCACCAGAGCCGGTTCGCCGCGCCTGACGTCTGCCAGCAGGCTTGCGGGGTGGCGGGTCAATTCTTCAGCAGTCAGTTCATGCATGGCGAGCTCCAAAATCCGCTCGACCGACGATGCGACGCGTGATTCACCCCGCCACCGATTGGACTCGCAGCCCGACAGAGGTTGCCGAAGGGCTGGCTGGAAGTGAAATCGTGACGGACTTTGCCGAAGTCGAGCAACTGGATGATAGAGCAGTT
Organism: Rhodocyclaceae bacterium; assembly: GCA_046295975.1. Taxonomy (GTDB): domain Bacteria; phylum Pseudomonadota; class Gammaproteobacteria; order Burkholderiales; family Rhodocyclaceae; genus UBA2357. The sequence continues at coordinate 836 of JBKBMG010000091.1, read as the reverse complement.
CACCAAATGGGCGCGAGCGACAGCATCCCCATTCCAAGCGCCTTGGCGTGCCCAATTCCATTCAGCAAGGCACTTTGCGTTTGCTCGGGGGCAACAACCCTTAGCGCGCCGTCGAACTGCACGGCTTGCAGGGTAATCCGCTGACCGGTCCGACCCTGTCGCAAACTGATCCGCTCGCTTCGGCTGATCCGCACGTTCTCAAGCGCGAATCCGTGCTGCGCGCCCTGTCTTGCCAGCCAGGCAAGTTGTTCTTCATCCTTGACGAGGCCGTAGCGTTTGCCAGCGCGGCCCATTTTTCTGAGCGGCCTGTACGGCAGTGAGCCGCGCCCGTCGGCGTTGCCGGGAACGGGCCTGTTTCTGAGCTGCCTGTGCGGCAGTGAGCTAGAGCGCGCGTTGACCGAATCCGGGCGTAGCTTTCTGAGCTGCCTGTGCGGCAGTGAGCGCGAAAGCCGATTGCGAGTAGTCGGGCAGGGCTTTCTGAGCTGCCTGTGCGGCAGTGAGCTGCTGCCGTCTCACGTCGCAGGGTGTCGTACATTTCTGAGCTGCCTGTGCGGCAGTGAGCAGGTAATCGCGACTCGCTGCAGCTGGCCGAACTTTTCTGAGCTGCCTGTGCGGCAGTGAGCACGCTTACCGCTGGTTCTGTGCGCGGGGCCATTTTCTGAGCTGCCTGTGCGGCAGTGAGCTTCGGAGAATTCCTGGAGCCAGACGCCGGGGATTTCTGAGCTGCCTGTGCGGCAGTGAGCATGCGGGGTGGCACGGGGGCCTTGGTCCCTCATTTCTGAGCTGCCTGTGCGGCAGTGAGCCAGATCATGACGCCGGACCAAAAGCGTCTCTGT
>JBKBMG010000090.1:0-13253 GCA_046295975.1 Rhodocyclaceae bacterium | reverse complement strand
GAGGCCGCCAGCCGGCTTGCGAAAGGTTCAGACAACGAGTAAAAACCACCCGTCCTGTCATCTCCCACTGGGGGAATTTGACCTGGCCACAGATGGAGGAATTTGAAGTGGCCGCCGGGGTCGGGGTACGCGTACCTGCAGTGCCAGCAGCAGATAGGACAGCCCCTTGCCGTGGCGATCCAGGCACAGGCTGTTGTTGACGCCGCCCGCAAGCACGTCGTCGATGACAAAGTTGCACGCCGCAAGACGGGGCAGCAGATAGCGGCGCACGCCACCTGGGCGACGATGGGCGAAGCAGGCCGCCACCGCGGCCTCGGTCACCTGTTCGATGACGTGCACGAAAGCGTCGGCACGGTAGCAGATCAAGGCGATGTTGATCCGATCACCCTTGTCGCCCGCGCGCGCGTGCGACACACGGTGCAAGGGGACTTCAACGAAATCGGCCGGATTCATGTTCAACCCTCCAGCAAGGTGACGCGTGGCGCAACACGCTCACGCTCGACGAACACCGAGGTCGAATTCATCAGCGGCGTGAGCGCTGTCCTTACCCCCCCTCCCCCCGCCGGGCCGGTGGTGTAGAGGGCCTCCACTTCCTGCAACGCGCGCTCGACTTCGCTGCGCGTTCGGCTGGAAACGGCCATGCGCAGCCTCACCTCGGGGGCGCTCCAGCCCATCCGGGCGTTCAGCCACTCACCATGGTCATCATTGAACAGGCTGGCCAGTCCAATCAGGTCGAAGTGCGCCCTCACGTCGATGCTCAGCACAGCCAGACGCGCCTTCAGGATGTCGATTGCCAGTCGGCCCCGCGCGACGCAGTTTGGACCACCATACGAAATCTCGCCTTCGCCCATCCAACCGCCGTCGAAGCACACCGTGCCCTTGAGCGTGGCTGGCCGGACGTGCCCGCGTGCGCCGGTGACACGCACCCGGTCGGTCGCAACCTGCTCGACCGCCACGGCGCTCATGTCTAGCACCACGTCGGGCGTCAGATACGCCGCCGGATCGTGAATCTCGTAGAGCAACTGTTCGGTGACGGTGCTCACCGTCACCAGCCCACCGCTGCCGACGGGCTTGGACAACTCGAGATCACCTTCGGGACCGATCTCGGCCACCGGATAGCCGATCCGTTCGAGTGCCGGCACGTTCTTGAAGCCGGGGTCGGCGAAGTAGCCTCCGGTGACCTGCGCACCGCACTCAAGCAGATGCCCTGCCAGCACGCCGCTGGCGAGCCGGTCCCAATCATCCAACTGCCAACCGAAGTGGTGAAGCAGGGGGCCCAGCGCCAGGGCGGGATCCGCGACCCGACCGGTCACGACCACGTCAGCGCCCTGGGCAAGCGCATCGGCAATTCCCTCCGCCCCCAGGTACACGTTGGCAGCGACAAGATCGCTGCGGTCGAAGTTGGCGGTCGGGCTCATGGGCATTGCCAGCAGCGCATCGAGGCCTATTTGCTCCAGCAGGTCATCCCCGGTCACCGCAGCCACCCGGATGGGGCCGCATCCACAGGCCCGGGCGATCTCCACCACCCTGCGTGCAGCCCCCAACGGATTGGCGGCACCAAAGTTGCCAACAATGGGAATACGGTGTGCGACACACAGCGGCAGTACCGGGCCAAGCAGCCGATCCAAGCCGACGTAATAGCCCCCCTCGGCGTCCTGACGCCTGCGCAACTGGGCCAACGCAAGCGTGCGCTCGGCAAGCGTCTCGAACATCAGTGCGGCGGGGCGGCCGCTTTCGGCTAAGTGCCTGGCGACCGGCAGTGCCGCGTCCAGGCGATCGCCTGCGAATCCGGCACCACATCCGATGAGAAAGGGCTGCTTCAACTCGGCCACCTGTTGGCGATTTGACTCGGAGCGCTCATTGAAGCAAAGTCGCTTCTATTAAACAATTTTAATGATTCGATAGATTTATCTATGACTCGAATCAATTTCGATGTCCGCCAGCTTCAGGCGCTGATCGCGATCGCCGAGGAAGGCTCGTTCTCCGCCGCGGCTACACGCATTTGCCTGTCGCAGCCAGCCCTCAGCCAGTTGATCAAGCAACTCGAGTCGAGTCTGGAACTACGCCTGTTCCACCGCACCACCCGACGTGTCGAACTGACGCTGGCGGGTCAGTCGCTGCTGGCAACGGCACGCCGGATCATCGGCGAATTCGATGAGGCGGTATCGCAGTTGCGCGACTACGCTGACTGCCGTAGTGGAAAGGTCGCAGTAGCCGCCCTGCCGTCGCTGGCCGCAACCCTGCTTGCCGAGTCCATACCGGAGTTTCGCCGACAACATCCGGGGGTGTTGGTCGCAATACGCGATGGCGTAGCCGTCAGCACCGTGGACGCCTTGCGCGCGGGAGAAGTCGATTTCGCCTTGGGGCTGCCGGTGTCGGATGATCGCGAACTGATCGCCACCGAGTTGCTGCACGACGAACTGATCGCGATCGCGCATTGCGACAGTGTCCACGTCCGCGCTCAGACCCTGGAATGGACGACACTGGCCACGAAAGCGATGATTGCCATGGCGCCGGGCACCAGCATACGAAGGCTGACGGATGAAACATTCACCCAGTTGAAGCTGGCGCCCAGGGTGGCCTACGAGGTTGCCTACATGACCACTGCCTACGCACTGGTTGAGAACGGGGAAGGCATCGCGATCCTGCCCTCAAGCGCCGTGCCGCAAGCCCTGCCGGGTACGCTACGCGTTCTGAGGCTCACCAACCCGCAGGTCGAGCGCACGATCTGCATCATCGAACGGCGCGGACGCCACCGCAGCCCGGCAACCCAACGCTTCATCGAGCATCTGGGAAAGTTCGCTCAAACTTGGCGTCAGCCCGGCGTCCGCGCCTCCACCAGCGTGACGCCTTAGAGCCCCCTCCTCGTATCGCGACCACGCCGGCGCACCACCGGTTCAACCCGGTGTTTCCTCGTCCAGTCTGGCCAGCGGCACCAGGGACGCAGGCATCGCGGCGGCGAACAGCCAGCCCTGGAAGCGGCGGCAGCCCATGTCGACCAGCAACTGGAACTGCGCTTCCGTTTCCACGCCTTCGGCCACAACGTCCATGCCCAGGGTGGCGGCCAGGGCATGGATGGTGGCGCAGATCTCGCGATCCCCATCGTCGTCCGCAATGTCGCGGACGAAGGCCTTGTCGATCTTGAGCTCGCCCACGGGCAGGGTCTTGAGCTTGATCAGCGAAGAGTGGCCGGTGCCAAAATCGTCCATCGACAATCGGAAACCGGCCCGGCGCAGGGCCTTGACGGTCGGCAGCACGCCGTCGTCGAGCAGTTGCGACTCGGTCACCTCAAGTGTGAAATCGGCCGGCAACACGCCCGCGGCCTGGGCCATGTCTGCCAGCTGCCGTGCCAGGTCAGGCACAGCAAGCTGGCGGGCGGAAAGGTTGACCGAGATCGTCGGCACCCGCCTCCCGTCGGCGCGCCAGCGCGCCGCCTGGAGGCAGGCGGATTCGAACACCCAGGCGCCGATCGGTACGATCAGGCCGCTTTCCTCGGCGACCGGGATGAATTCGTCGGGCGATACCGGCGCGCCGTCCAGCGTCCAGCGCAACAACACCTCCAGCCCGACCAATTCGCGCTCTGCGTTGTATTGCGGCTGATACGCCAGGAACAGTTCGGCGTGGGCAAGCGCTCGATGAAGCCGGCTGCGCAGCGCGAGACGGCGGCGGGTGAATTCGGTGAACGCTTCGAGGTAGAAGCGATAGGTACCACGCCCGGCCGACTTGGCCTCATTCAAGGCCGAATCGGCATTGCGCACCAGGTCCACCACGTCACCCGCATCGTCGGGATAGACGCTGATGCCTATGCTCGCACCGACGATGTGCTGCCCGACCTCGGCCTCGTCCCACGGCTGGCGCAAGGCATCCAGCATCGTCAGCGCAAGTGCCGCGACATCGGTGCGGGATCGGCAGCGTTCAACCATGACCATGAATTCGTCACCGCCCATGCGCGCCAGCGAGGCGCCGCCGCCCATGCAGGCTTCGAGCCGGGCCGCCGTCTCGCAGATCAATCGGTCGCCGGCGCGGTGGCCAAAGATGTCGTTGATGTGCTTGAAGTGATCCAGGTCAACCAGCAGCACCGCCACCCGGCCCTGCCGCGCCTGCGCATCGCGCAGGGCGTGCTCCAGCCGGTCCTCGAACAGGCGGCGATTGGGCAGGTTGGTCAGCGCGTCGAAATGCGCCAGCCGATACATCTGCTCCTCGTTGTGGAGAATCGCGCTCTCGGCCCGCCTCAGCCTGTCGAGCAGGCCGATCACCATTGTCTGACGCAGCGCGGAGAAGAGCAGCGCCATCAGGCAGCAGACGAAGATCAGGCGGTGCGCCACGCCATCGTCCTCCAGCGACCAGAACAACACCACCAGAGTGAGCATCGCAAGCGTCATCGCCACCAGCGGCACGAACGTCATGATCCGCTCGCAGACACGCTGGTAACGCGCATCGACGGCGCGCTCGACACGCAGATGGCGCGCGCCCAGCCCGAGCAATACCGCCGCCAGACTGAAGCTGGCATTGAACAGGCTGCCCGGCATCAGCGCGTCCGCCATCGACAGCAGATTCCACTGCATCCAGCCCAGGCCGTAGACGACCATGCCCGCCAGCATCAGCCAATGCGCGAACCCGGCGCGCAAACCCATGGTCGGCACCACCAGCAAGGCCAGGCTCGCCGCCGACAGGAAGGTGACCGGATACAGCACCAGCACCAGCAGGCCGGCAACGCTCACCTCCGCGCCGAACGGCACGTACAGCGCCAGCGTGGCCGCCAGCAGCGCACACACCGCGCCACTGATATCGAGAAACGAAGGGTAAATGCGCTCGCGTGGTAGCGCCCGCACCAGGTGCACCAACCAGCCGGCGATCCAGGCCGGCGCCGCGAGCAGGAACAAGGCATCCGCCGGCGCCGGGAAGGCGCGCCAGCTAACCATCACCTGCAGATTCCACACCAGTTGCCCAGCCAGGATCAGCGCCGCGCCGACGAACAGGCCGCGACGCAGTGCCCGGTCTTGCGCTTCGCCAACGACCACCCCACGCCAGGCGAGCCAGGCCGAGCCAGCGAATGCGGAAGTCCATTGCAGGTTGTCAAAAACCGTCTTCCAGACCGGCGAGGAAACCTGCCACGCGGCCACAATGGCGGTTGCTGTGGCCACCAGCCACACGCCCAGCCAAAGTTCCTCCCTCCGCGCCACAAACCCTCCTTACCTGTTGCCATCCGTGACAATCGCCACGAGCGGCCGTGCCGGTCCTTAGCAGGTCGTTTCCCGCGCTTTTTGAAAGCAAATGTTGCCATAGATTCCGCCAGACGACACTTCCACGCGCATCGACCGGCCAGCGCCCGCCCTCCGCCGTGGCTGCCAACCCCGCGCCATGCCAGCAACATCGGCCTACCCGGATTGCCTGAACACGGATGTCGCCACTCCCAAAGTGTGCGTGGCGTGATCCAGCGCACGTTCGCCTCGGCAACGCATGGTCCGCCCGGCGAATTGGCGATTAAACTGCGAAACGTTAGACTCCCGCCTCCCCCTTGACTTTGCCGCCCGACGAGGCTCGACGATTGCGATGCTGTTTCCCGCCGAGATCCGCTGCCCCAAGTGCAACAGCATTCATTGCCGCGAGTCGCGCTGGCATTCACGAGAAGAAAAGGCGCGTCATCGCGACATGCGCCCGTTTCGTTGCAGCGACTGCTCGCACCGCTTCATCGCTGTCGACCGGGCGCGGGTGGAAACCCGGCGGCTGATCCGCTTCGGCGCCGGGCTGCTCACGCTGGCCTTGTTTGCGCTGGCAGTGGCAATGGTCCTGAAGCTCGACGACGACGAATCCGACATGGAGTACGCCGAACTTGGTCCGCTGGAGGCCAGCAACGCACGCCTGATGCCGCCCGACTTACCGGTTACCGATGCCACCCGCATCGCGGCCGACAACGGCGACCCCGACGCCCAGTATCGCGTGGGCAAGAATCTGTTCTTCGAAACCACGCTCGACAAGGACAAGGCCGCCGAAGCACTCGCCTGGCTGACCCGTGCCGCCGAAAACGGCCACACCGACGCCATGATCCACCTCGGCCGCATGTACCGGACCGGCATCGGCGCGTTGCAGAACTACGACAAGGCCGCCGACTGGATTCGTCGTGCCGCCGACGCGGGCGACCCGGAAGGCATGTTGGAGTTGGGCCGCCTTTACCGCGACGGCGTCGGTGTGGACAGCGATGCGGTGCTGGCCTACGTCTGGTTCAACCGTGCCGCTGCCGCCCTCAACCTCGACGCCGCGCGCGAGCGGGAAAGCGTGGCGAGAAAACTCACCCCGGAACAGCTCAAAATGGCGCAAAGCCTTTCGGAAGGCTGATTCCGCCCCTCCTCGCATCATCCTTTGAGAATGTGCCCCCTATCCGCCCCGGTTCAGGCCTGGATTGCTTCCAGAATTCCGCTGCATCCCGTCCGGATTCTGGATGAATCCCCCGTGAATTCAGGACATGCAGCCCGGTGCCCGACCCGCTCCCGGCGCTCGCCGTTGCGTCGCGGCGGCCACCTCAGGGCACGATGGATTTCCCCCAATTAGTTGTTACACTCGGCAAAACTTGCCAACAAACGGCCACCGCCGGTGGCCGTCTTCCCCCCACGAGATGGGTATGCGCGCCACGCTGCTGCGGCTGTTCGCCCTGCTGGTCCTCGCCTGTGCGACCGGGCTGCCCGTCAGCAGCATCGCGCACACCGCCACGCCCGCCGTCAGCGGCTCGCTGCCCGTCTCTCCGCTGTCGAGCGAACGCGCCATCGATCTGTTGCCGGCCGGCGAGTTACGCAAGGCCCGGCCGGGCGACGACTTCCCCGATGACGCCCCGCCCGGCGACGCGCCATGGTCAGATGCAGCCACGCCGTGGGAGCGGCTGGGCGCCTGGATCACCGGGCACGAGCCGGCACGGCGGGTCAATCTGCTCGGCGGCGACTACTGGCTTGCCGCCGGCCTGCGCCACGACAGCGATGTCCGGGAATGGGTGTTCAACCCCAGCAACACCCTGATCGACGAGGTGGAAGCGCGCATCTACGCGCCGGACGGCAGCATGCAGCGCGTGCTTTCCGGCTACCGCCACGAAAGCCAGTACATGCTGCACTACGGCAAGCGGGTGCATCTCGAGCCAGGGGTGGAGTACCGGGTACTGGTGCGCTTTTCCAGCCCCTACTTCGCTTCCTCTCCAGAGTTCAAGCTACTCACCGAAAGCGCCTACCGTCAGCAGGTGCTGGTGGAGAATCTGCTGATAATCGGTGCGCTGGGCGCGCTGTGTTCGCTGGCCCTGTTCTATTTCTTCATCCACCTGTCCACCGGCGACCGCAGTCAGCTGTGGTATGCGCTGTACCTGGTGTGCTATGGCATCGCCTGGGCACTGGTGTTCCACATCCCGGTGGAACTCTTCGGCCTGCGCAACCTGGCCCTGCATTACGTGCCGTTCATGCTGCTGCCGGTGCTCAACACCTTGTTCTATCTGAACTTCCTGCAGTTGAAGGAAACCGCGCCGCGGCTCGCGCGGATGAGCCGCATCAACTTCGTGCTGCCGGCCCTGTTCCTGCCGAGTTGCTTTCTGGCGGTGAGCTACGCCCACACCCTGGCGACCATCGCCATCGCGGTGTGGCTGTCGCTGGCGCTGGCCAGCGGCATCGTGTGCTGGCGGCGCGGGTTCCGGCCAGCGCGCTACTTCATCTTTGCCTTTCTCGCCCTGATCGTGCCGGCCATGCTGATTCTTCCGGCCAACATCGGCCTGGTCGATGAGATCGTCGACAACACCGAGTTGCTCACGCTGCTGGGCGGGACGCTGGATGCGCTGCTGCTGGCTTTCGCCCTGGCGGACAAGATCAAGCTGCTCTATGAGCAGAAGGACGAATACCTCGCCCGGCTCAACGAAACGCTGGAACTCGCCCGCACCGACAGCCTCACCCGCCTAGGCAACCGCTACGCTTTCGACGTCTATCTGAACGAGCACTTCAGCTTCGGTGCGGCACCGAACGACGGCGAGCAGGAAATCCTGCTACTGATCGACCTTGACGGCCTCAAGCACATCAACGACCGGCACGGCCATGCCACCGGAGACGCCTTGCTGCGCGGCTTCGCCGACGGCATTCGCGATCACTGCGGCGCCGCCGCGCGCGCCTTCCGCCTCGGCGGCGACGAGTTCGCGCTGCTCGCGCGACGGCGTGATGAAGCATCGCTGCACGCCGCGATCAGCCACATCGAGCGCGACCTGATCGACGCCGGTTTCACCGAGGCCGGCGTGAGCTACGGCATTGCCTACGCCCACGAGTGCGCCCAGCCGGCCGACCTGATCAACTACTCGGACCAGCGCATGTACCGCCACAAGGCCAGCCGCAAGGGTCTGCGGCTGGCTTCGCCCGTCTAGCCAACCCGGCCACGAAACAGGCACTACCGTTCGCCCTGAGCGAAGTAAGCCCCGCCGCGGGCGTGGCAAAGCAGACGCAGGAAACGGGTACTCCGTTCGCCCTGAGCCTGTCGAAGGGCACTTGATGGCAGTGCCTTCGAACGGGCTTCGACAGGCTCAGCCCGAACGGGAGTGGGGCCTTGTGCGCCTTCCGGGCAATGACAATCGAAAGCTGTTTCTTGAGAGCCTGTCGAAGGGCGACTTCGGCAGTTCCGGGAGTCGGGCTTCGACAGGCCCGTCCCGAGCAGCGTCGAAGGGCACTACTGGCAGTGCCTTCGAGTGCGCTCAGGACAAGCCTGTCCCGAGCGCAACCGACGGACCGAGTCAGGGTCATCCGGTCAGTAGTCAGAAATCGCGCTCGCCGCGGATCACCGCCGGATGGCCGCTGATCGCGCGCGAGGCCTGCATGCCGGCCATGGTCGCCGCTTCCACGCAGCCGGCGTTGAGCCCGGTGCGAATCCAGTCGCCGGCGAGGTAGAGGTTGCGGTAGCCCGTGCCGTCGCTCTCCAGCCGGTGGCGGGTGCTGTCCACCACCGACAACACATAGCGTTCGGACGGATCGACGTTGGCCCGCCAGTACTGGCTGTCGAAGCGGGCCACGCCTTCGCCGCCGACCGGGTCAACCAGCCACGACCACTGGAAACCACCCTCGGCCACGCCCGGTAGCAGCGCGCCGATGCGCGTCTGCAACTGAGCGATCGCTCCCGCCTTGGCGACACCGGCCGTGCGCGCCGGAAAGCCGTGATCGTCCGGCGGCGGAAAGCTTGCCACCGGCATGGCGCTGCAGAAATAGGACACGTTGCGCGGCGCGCCGGGGCCGTCCGGCCAGTCCTCTCGGCACAGCAACTGGTCCATCGGCGCCCAGGTGTCGTAGGGTTCGGAAAAGCCGCTCAGCACCGGCTCCTGGCCGCGCGGCTGCTGGGTCCAGCCGAGGGTGGCGAGGTCGCGGTCGAACCACACCTGGTAGGCCTGGGTCACCACGGTCTTGATCGCCTCCACGCTCTGCTTCAAGGCCGGGCTGCCAGCCAGAAGGGTGGGGCACAGGTAGGGAATGGCACCGATGGAGATGCCGAACACGATGCGGTCGAAGTCCTGCCCGCGGCGCAACACCTGACTGGGCAAGGGCTGGCCGAAGCAGGCCTGGTACACCGCGGGCCAGTCGCTCCAGTGCGACTCCAGGTTGATGTCGTGCTCGCGCAGCAGCGCGGCCTGCTCCGGAACGATCTGAGCGAGATCCGGGCCGCTCGGCCAGCACGCCAGGCCCTTCACGTTCACCAGCGGCTGGTAATGGTCGGGGCCGCTGGTGACGTCGGCCTGACGGGTGAGGCGGATCTCGCCGACGTTGTCGCCATCGGCGACCAGTTCCTCGACCTTGTGGAAGAAGCGGAACTTCACGCCGCGCTGCTTCAACACCTGATACATGGGCGTGAAGATGGTGTCGCCCATGCCGGCCTGCATCTTCCACATGATGCCGCCCTTGTAGCAGAAGCCGATGCGCAGCATCGCCCGCAGCAGCGTGCCGGCCTCGACGTTGGGCTGCGAGAAGTCGCCGTCCACATAGGCGAACACCAGATCGTAGAAACCGCGCACCGGCGCCGACTGCACGCTGTAGTGCTCGTTGGCGCCGTTGGCACGCAACCAGTCCATGAAGTCGATGTGGTTGATGGTGTCGAAGCCGTCGCGGAATACCCCGTCGCGCAACATGCCGCCGAGCACGCACAGACCGAGGTCCGCGCAGATGTAGAGGCGACGCAGCAGGTCGCTGGTGTCGAGCAGTTCGGCAAACTCGCGGTCCAGCCAGGCCTTGATGCCGCCGAGCGCGGACTCCAACAGCGCATGCTGCCCGGCGTCGTGCGTACGTACGTCGGCCGACAGCCCACTGGCCAGCGTGCCGATCGCGGTCGCCAGGGCGCGCGCGTCATTGCCCAGACGCACCGCTTCGGTCTCGACGGCATGGGCCGCATGGCCCGCCTCGCCGGCCAACCGCTGCAGCCAGTCGGGGTGGGCTTGCCCGGCGGCCACAGGACCGCCCAGGCGCTCGCCAGCGGGATGGGCGGCATGAAGCTCACCCAGCCACTTCTCGATCCAGGCGATGACGGACGTGGCGATCTGCCATAGCGTCAGCGCCTCTCCGCCGTCACCGGGCACCCCGGGTTTTTCGGGAAAATCCAGCGGCCAGGTCTTCCAGTCGCCGCCCACCTCTTCGGCCAGCGCGATGAAATCATGGGGCTTGAAGGCGTCCTGCCACGTTCGCAGCGGCGCGCCCGGCGGGCGCTCGAGCGCGTCGTAGGCCTTGCGTATCATCGCAAAGGCGTTCTCGTAGAAACCGAACCAGATGTGCAGCCCGTGCTCCTCGATGCGCTGCCCGTACGCCGGGTTGCGCCCACTCGCGCCCTTGCCGCCCAGGCGCCAACCCATCTGGTACACCGTGATGTCGTAGCGCGACGCCCACCCGGGCTGCTCGGTGAGATGGAAGGCCGCGGTCATCGCGCCGACCCCGCCGCCCAGGATGGCGATCTTCTCCGGCGCGAGCTGGCTGTTGTCCACCAGCACCTCGCCTTCGGTGACGGTGAAATCGAAGTACAGGTTGAACGGCAACAGCACCGGCTGCGCACCCAGGGCCAGCCCCAGGGTCCGGTCCAGCGGAAAACTGGCAAAGGGATGAACGGTGCACTGGTAGTCGTAACCGAGCAGGCTGCCGCCGTGCACCGCGTCCACTCGCGCCGGGGCGTTGAGGATGGCCTGATAGACCGCCTTGACCCCGGCACTGTCGGGAAACTGCTTGAGAAACAGCTGATCGACGCGGGGTTCGAGCAGCAGCGACAACACATCGGCCCAGCCGGCGGCGTCGAGGTCCAGGAAGTCGGGCATTGAGCGCAACAGCGTCAGCGCCTCCTCCACCAACTCGGCAAAGCTCGCCACCGGCTTGTCGGCGGCACTGCGGCCGGTGGCCTGCACGTCGAGCAAGGGGGCGAGCGCGCTCTGGCGGGCCGGGTCGAAGGTCTGGAAGGCGTCGACTGCCAGCGCACAACGCCGCGGATCGGCACCAAGGTCGGGAATTTCGTAGTCGCAGCGGTACTTGGGGTAGCCGAACAGCTCGCGCCCGTTGATCAGCGCCATGCTGTCATCCACCCATACGTGGCAGGGATACCAATGCACCCGGCTGAGCCGCTGGCGGCCGCCCTGCTCCTGCATCTGGCCCACCATCACCCAGGTGATGATGTCGACCTCGGTGATCCACCCCTTTTCGCGATCCTCCGGAAACGTGGACGCGGCGTGGCCCACGCGGGTGAAGGTCAGCATGACGTAGGGTGACAACACCTTGAAGTGCCTGCGCCCGGCTGCCACTGCATTGAGATTGGCATCCACCGTCGCCTGCAGGCGCTCGAGCGCCCCTTTGACGAAGAAGCCGTACATGTTGGCGTTGCGCAGTTGCAGCGGGGCGTGCATGACGACGTTGCCGTCGCCGTGGATGTAGTCCGGTCGTGCAGATTCCATAGGATGCGGCTCCCATGACGAAGCGTTGACAAGGCCGGCCGAAGCGCATGTGCCGGCATGGACGGTGCTGAGGTTGAGCGCCGGAGCGCGGAGCGCGCGCGACCACCTGCTCCCAGCCGCGACACGACCGCCCAAAGTGGGCTGGCGGATGATCGCATCATCCATCGGCCTTTGTCTGCCCCGATTCGTGGCACAGCGGCCGTGGTGCCACCCTCTCCGCCCCCCTGCCTCCCCCGTGACAAGCGCGGCGAAACAGCCCAAACTCATGGCCAAGAACAACCTCCGTGTTCGCGCGCGCAGCAACCGCCGCATGCGCACCGCAGGCACGACCAACCTCCCTGACCCCATGCCCACGCCCGTCGCCGCCTCCCCGGCTTCGCCCCCGTCTGCTCTCGCGCCACTGCGCGAGCCCGTGTTCCGCATGCTGTGGATGGCCTGGCTGGCCGCCAACGTGACGATGTGGATGAACGAGGTCGCCGCCGCCTGGCTGATGACCTCGCTTACCGACAGCGTCGTGATGGTCGCCCTGGTGCAGGCCGCCTCCACCCTGCCGGTGTTCGTGCTGGGCCTGCCCAGCGGGGCGCTTGCCGACATCATCGACCGCCGCCGCTACTTCGCCTTCACTCAGCTCTACGTCTCGGCCATCGCCGTGACCCTGGGCGTGCTGGCGATGACCGGCGCGCTCACCGCGCCACTGCTGCTGGCCCTGACTTTTGCCAACGGCATTGGCATGGCAATGCGCTGGCCGGTGTTTGCCGCCATCGTGCCCGACGTGGTCAGCCGCAAGGATTTACCGGCCGCGCTCACGCTCAATGGCATCGCGATGAACATGTCACGGGTCATCGGCCCGGTGGTGGCGGGGGCGCTGCTCGCCAGCGCCGGCAGCCAGTACGTGTTCCTGCTCAACGCGGTGCTGGCCATTGTCGCCTTCACGCTGATCCTGCGTTGGCGCAGCGAGCCGCGCACCAGCGTGCTGCCGGGCGAGCGCTTTTTCGGGGCAATGCGGGTGGGCCTGCAGCACGTGGTGCAGTCGCCACGCATGCGGGCGGTGCTGGTGCGCATCTTCCTGTTCTTCCTGCAATCGACCTCGCTCACCGCCTTGTTGCCGCTGATTGCGCGCGATGTGCACGGCGGCGGGCCGGTGAGTTTCACCATCCTGCTCGCGGCGATGGGAGGGGGCGCAATCTTCGCCGCGTTGATGCTGCCGCGACTGCGCGGGCGCTTCGACCGCGACACCTTCGTCGTCGTCGGCACCCTGATGCACGCCGCCGCATCGGTGGTGATCGTGCTTTCGCCCTGGTTCTGGCTGGCGGTCGCGGCCATGGCCTGCGCCGGCCTG
>JBKBMG010000089.1:0-13609 GCA_046295975.1 Rhodocyclaceae bacterium | reverse complement strand
TGGCGGTCGGCATGGTCATCGCTTTCATGTTGTCGGGATCGTTGGCGCGGCAGATCGAAGCGGTGGTGCGGCGTAGCGAGCAGATCGCGCAAGGCGACTTCCGCGCCGATCCGGACTTCAAGGCGCTGCCGGCGCGTACCGAGATCGGCCGCCTGATGATCGCGCAGGAGCAGATGCGCACCGGTCTGGTGGCGGTCATGGAAGAAGTGCGGGATACCGCCAACCAGGTGAACGACTCGGCCCGCGAACTGTCGAGCGTGTCCGAACAGGTGGCGGTGAGCGTGCAGCGCCAGGCACAGTCGACCGCCTCGGCGTCGGCGACGCTGGAAGAGCTGTCGGTGAGCGTGGACCACGTTTCGGACAATGCCGCGGACGCCTCCAGCCAGGCCTCGCACGCGGGTGAGCTTTCCGAGAACGGCGCGCGCAACGTACAGGAGTCGGTGACGCGCATCCAGGGGGTGAATCAGTCGGTGCAACAGACCTTTGAGCAGATGGGGGTGCTCAAGCAGGAAGTGGTGAAGATCGGCAACATCGTCAACGTCATCCGCGACGTGGCCGACCAGACCAACCTGCTCGCGCTCAACGCGGCCATCGAGGCAGCCCGTGCGGGGGAGACCGGTCGCGGCTTCGCCGTGGTGGCGGACGAAGTGCGCAAGCTGGCCGAGCGCACGACCAACTCGGCACAGGAGATCACGCGCATGATAGACGCCATCCAGAGCAACTCCGAGCGGGTAGTGGCGAGCATGGCGACCAGCCAGAGCAGCGTGGTGGCGATGACCGACGGGGCGGAGGCGACCAGCCAGATCATCCAGGAAGTGCGCAAGAGTGCGGGCGACGTGGTGGAGGCGATCAGCCACATCAATCAGGCGCTGGGCGAGCAGCGTGCGGCCAGTCAGGACCTGGCCAAGACCATGGAGACGGTGGCGCAGGTGGCCGAGGAGAACAGCGCCACGGTGGAGGAGTTGGCCACCACCTCGCACATGTTGATGGACTTGTCCAGCGATCTGCGCAAGTCGGTGGAACGCTTCCAGTGGTGATCAGTCGTGGTGGCACCCGGCGATGTCGGGCGACGCCCGTGCGCCGCCGGGTGACAGCAGCGCCGCCAGCCAATGCCGGGCGGCGCGGCGGCTGCGGTCTTCGGTGAGGCGGGCGCGCAAGGCGTCGGCCACTTCGGCATAGGGCAGGCTGCGGGCCGCCTCGATGGTGTCGCAGCGCAGCAGGTGGTAGCCGAGTTCACTGCGCACCACCTCCGACAGTGCGCCGGCCGGCAGCGCGAACAAGGCAGCATCCAGTTCGGGATAGAGGCGGCCGCGTGGCACCTTGCCGAGCAGTCCGCCGTGCAGTGCGGTGGGGCATTCCGAATGCTTGATCGCCTGTTCCTCGAAGCGCGCCGGTTTGTGTGCCAGCCGGCGCGCGATCTCGTGGATGCGGGCTTCGGCCTGCTGCGGGCGGTTGTCGGCGTAGGCCTCATTCACCGTGATCAGGATGTGGCGTGCCACGCGTTGCTCGGGTACCTGGAAACGTTCGAGGTGGGTGTAGTAGAAGATTTCCGCCTCGGTCGCGCCCACTTCGCCGGCGTGCGCGCCCACCCGCGCCAGCACCGCGTCCACCAGCAGATCGCGTCGCAGCGCGGCGGTGAGGCCGGCAAGATCCAGGTCGGTGTGGTGCAGGCTGGCGCCGAAGGCGTCCTCGTCGTCGTAGCGCGCGCGGATCTCGCTCAAGGCGGCGTCGACCGTGTCGGGTGCGAGCACCACGCCGCGGGCTTCGTCGCTGCCCAGCACCGCAGCTTCGATGCGGGCATAGCGACGGGCTACGTCCATGGCCCGCGCGTACTCGGCTTCCGCCAGTCCGTGGGTGTCGGTGCCGAACAGCGCCTGGGCGGCCTTGAGCAGGTGGTAGGGATGGGGGTGTGCGCTCATGCGTCCTCTTCCTCGCGACAGGACTCGGCCGGGTCGGGCAGGCGTCTGGAAACCGGTTTGGGCAGGGGCGATAGCGATGCTTCCGGAATCACCAGCATCTGGCCGGGGAAGTTGACGTGGTAGTGCACGCCGTCCGGCAGATCGCGGAGCACGCGGATCACTTCGCCCAGGGTGCCCTGGGGCACCACCACTTCGCCGCGCACGGCGAAACTCCGGGCGGCGATCACCTTGTCGCGCGACTCGAAGCGGCTGGGCGCCCAGGGGTCATCGGCGCCGATCAGTTCCTCCTCGCGACAGCCGACGATGCGGTCGATCTCCAGGAAATGCACGGTGTAGATGACCTGGTCCTGGAGGAAGGTGCCGATCTCGATGACCGTGCCGGTGCTGCCGCGGCGCACCAGCAGGTCGCCCACCGCCATCCCGGGGTAGGTGCCGTCGTCGCGCACGTTGCGGGTGATCCGCACCGCGTCGCCGTAGTCGAAGCGGGTGTGCATGGCCGGGGCTCAGCGATGGATCGCGCCCAGCGGCACGAAGGCGGTGCCGCTGGCCTTGCGGAACACTGCGAAGACCTTTTCGGTGAGGGCGTCCGAAGCGGTGAAGTCCTGGTAGGCGAGGGTCAGGAAATGGCGGTGATGCGCCCGCCGGGCGTCGTCGGCGCCGTCGTCACAGGGGTTGTGGGCGAGGTAGTCATGGAAGCGCTGCAGGATGTGCAGGCGGTTGACGTGTACCACGGCGGGTTCGTAGGCCACGCCAAAATAGTCGAGGAAGTCCTCTGCGGTGCTGAGTTCCTCCAGGGCTTCGTCCAGCGTCAGTTCGTCGTTCATGGTGGGCTCCGGGATGGTGGCAACGAAAGAGAGGGAAATCGAGGGCGACCGGCTCACGCGACGCGGACGTCGGTCTCGGCCTGGCAAGCACACTCCGGACAGGCCGCCTCGGTATGGGCGTGGCAGTCGGGCGGGGCGGCGTGGATGGCGACCGATGGGCGGGGGGCGGACGTGCCGTCGCGCGTGGCGAGTGCCGCTTCCAGGGTCTTGATGCGGTCGAGCAGGCAGTTCAGGGTATGCCCGACCGGGTCGGGCAGCAGGTGATGGTCGAGGTTGAGTTCGTCGTTGGCGGTGAGGATGGGGGCGTCGCGCCGTACAACGCGGGCGGGAATGCCTACCACGGTGCGGTCGGACGGGACGTTCTTGACCACCACCGAGTTGGCGCCGACGCGGACCCGGTCGCCGATGACGATGGCGCCCAGGATTTTGGCACCGGCGCCGACCACCACGTGGTCGCCCAGGGTGGGGTGGCGCTTGCCGGCGTTCCAGGTGGTGCCGCCGAGGGTGACGCCGTGATACAGGGTGACGTCGTCGCCGATCTCGGCGGTTTCGCCGATCACCACGCCGGCGCCGTGGTCGATGAAGAAGCGCCGGCCGATGCGCGCGCCGGGGTGGATGTCTACGTTGCTCAGCACCCGCGCGATGAAGCTCAGCAGCCGTGCCGGGTAGCGCAGCCGGCGGCGCCACAGGGCGTGGGCGATGCGGTAGGCAATCAGCGCATGCACTCCGGGGTAGGTGGTAAGCACTTCGAAGCTGCCACGGGCGGCCGGGTCGCGGGCGAACACGCAGCGTACGTCCTCGCGCAGCAGTGCGAACAGACCGGGGCGGGCGGCGGCCGGGGGCACGGTAGAGGTATCGGTGGCGGTCATTGCGGGACTCCGTCGACAAGAGGCGGCGGCAGGGCGGCATGCCCGGACGGGTTTGCCAGGGGGCTGCCGTCCAGGGCGTGGTGCAGCAGGTGTTCGCAACGTTCACGGGCATGCGCCAGTTCGTCGCGGAAGGCGAGCAGTTCCGGCGCGGCGGGGGGGCGCTTGGCGCGCGTGGCGAAGGCGCGTATGCGGGCCAGCAGGCAGGCGGCTTCGCCGCTGTCGAGGGTGATGCCCAACTCGGCATAGGCGGCGATCACGCCGCGCGCGCCGGAATGCTTGCCGAGCAGCAGGCGGTGGCTGCGCCCCAGTAGCGCCGGGTCTATGCCCTGGTAGTTGGCGGGGTCCTTGAGCAAGCCGTCCACATGAATGCCCGCTTCGTGGGTGAACACGCCTTCGCCGACCACGCTCTTGTGCCAGCCCACCGGCCGGCCGGAGGCGCGGGCCACGGCTTCGGAGGCTTCGAGCAGGCGGGCGAGATCGAGTCCGTCGCCACCGCCGTGGAACTGCCGCAGGCCCAGCGCCACCTCTTCCAGCGCGGCGTTGCCGGCGCGCTCGCCCAGGCCGTTGACCGTGGTGTTGACGTGGCTCGCGCCGGCACGCACCGCCGCCAGGGTGTTGGCGGTGGCCAGCCCGAGGTCGTCGTGGGCGTGCATTTCCAGTTCGAGCGTGGTCGTGGCGCGCAGCCGGGCGATGGCGTCGTGGGTGGCGAAGGGGTCGAGCACGCCCAGGGTGTCGGCAAAGCGGAACCGTCGGGCGCCGGCCGCTTCGGCAGCCTGAGCGACTTCGGTGAGAAAGCCGGGGTCGGCGCGCGAGGCATCCTCCCCGCCCACCCCGACGTCGAAGCCGGCAGCGCGCGCCACCGGAACCCAGCGGGCGATGCGGGCCAGCACCTGGTCGCGGTCGGTGCCGAGCTTGTGGCGGATCTGCTGGTCGGACACCGGCACCGACAGCTCCAGCATGTCTACCGGCAGGCCGCGACAGGCATCGATGTCGGCTTCGGTGAGCCGGCCCCATACGATCAACCGGGGCGCCGCGCGTCCGCCACCCGCCTGTGCCGCCAGGGCGTCGGCCACGGCGCGAATGTCGTCGCACTCGTCGCGGCCCATCGCGGGAATGCCGATCTCCAGCTCAGGCACGCCCAGCCGCGCCAGAATGGCGGCGATGGCGCATTTTTCCTCGCGGCTGAAGGCCACCCCGGCCGACTGCTCGCCGTCACGCAAGGTGGTGTCGTCGATGACGATGCCGCTGCGGGGCTGGGGATGGGGGGCGTGCATGGGGGGCTCCTGAAGCGCGGGTCGGGGTGGCAGGTCAGGCGTAGGTGGGAGCGAAGGCTTTTTCCGGATCGGTTACCGGGCCGTTCTCGCCCCAGTACGGCGAGAGCTTGCGCAACTGGGCGATGATGGCCGGCACCGCGGCGATCACCCGGTCGATCTCGGCATCGGTGTTCTCGCGCGACAGCGAGAAGCGGATGGTGCCGTGGGCGGCGGTGTAGGGAATGCCCATGGCACGCATCACGTGCGAGGGCTCGAGCGACCCCGAGGTACACGCCGAGCCGCTGGAGGCGGCGATGCCCTGCTTGTTGAGCAGCATCAGAATGGCCTCGCCTTCCACGTATTCGAAAGCAATGTTGAGCGTGTTGGGCAGGCGGTTGCCGAGGTCGCCGGTGGCGAAGGCGTGCGGTACGGCGGCGAGGATGCCGGCCTGCAGCCGGTCGCGCAGCGCCCGCACGCGGGTGTTTTCCTCCTGCATGTGGGCGAGCGCGAGCTCGGCCGCTACCCCCAGGCCGATGATGCCGGGCACGTTCTCGGTGCCGGCACGCCGTCCGCGCTCCTGCCCGCCGCCGCGCAGCAGCGGGCGGAAGCGCACGCCGCGGCGCAGGTAGAGCGCACCTATGCCCTTGGGGCCGTGCAGCTTGTGGCCGGACAGCGACAACATGTCGATGGCCGAACCGGCGAGGTCGAGCGGGATCTTGCCCACGGCCTGCACCGCGTCGGTGTGGAACAGCACGCCGGCGGCCTTGGCCATCTCCGCCATGCGCTCCACCGGGAAGTAGGTGCCGGTTTCATTGTTGGCCCACATCACCGAGACGATTGCCACGCGCTCGGACAGCAGCGCCTGGTAGGCGGCCAGGTCGAGCCGGCCCTGGCCGTCCACCGTCAGGCGATGCACGGTATAGCCTTCCTTTTCGAGTTGATCGCACAGGTGCAACACCGCGTGGTGCTCGACCACGGTGGTGATGATCTCCTTGCGCTCCGGCTGGGCCTTGAGCGCGGACAGGATGGCGGTGTTGTCCGCTTCGGTGCCACCGGCGGTGTACACGATCTCGGAATCGTATTCCGCGCCGAGCAGCTTCTGCAGTGAGGCACGTGCCGCCTTGACCGCATGGCCGACGCGCGAGCCGAAACCGTGCATGGAGGAGGGGTTGCCGAACTGCTCGGTGAAGTAGGGCAGCATCGCCGCCACCGCCTCGGGTGCGCAGCGGGTGGTGGCATTGTTGTCGAGGTAGATCGGGGCGTTCATCGTGGCTCTCCGTGTGCGGCACCGGGTCGGCCCGGCGCTCTTGTCGGGGTGGGGGTGGGGTGCTCAGGCCGGCTGGGGCGTGCCCGCGCCGATGCGTACCGGCACCACCTTCACGATCTCGCCCAGGGCGTCCACCATCTGCTGCTGGATGCCGCCCAGGGTCAGGGCCTCCATCTGGCAGCCGGAGCAGGCGCCTTTCATCGCCACGTAGATGGTCTTGCCGTCCACATCCACCAGTTCGATGTCGCCGTGGTCGCGCTGCAGGTTGGGGCGGGCCTTGGCAATCACTTCTTCGATGCGGCGGATGCGCTCCAGCGTGGACAGCTTGCCGGGCCGCTTCTTCTCCGGCGGTGGTGCGGGGGCGAAGGCTTCGCCACGCTCGGCCATCACCTTGGCCAGGATCTCTTCTATGCCCTCGTGGCAGGACGAGCAGCCGCCGCCGGCCTTGGTGTAGTTGGTCACCTGCTCGACCGAGCACAGGTTGTTGGCGCGGATGGTCTCCTCGATCAGCACCGAGTCGATCGCGAAGCACTTGCACACCAGTGCGCCTTCCTCGTGGTCGTCTTCCCAGGTTTCGCCGCGAAAGTTGGCCACCGCACTCTGCAAGGCTTCGCGCCCCATCACCGAGCAGTGCATTTTTTCCGGCGGCAGGCCGCCGAGGAAGTCGGCGATGTCCTGGTTGCTGACCGCCAGCGCCTGCTCCAGCGACTTGCCCTTGATGATCTCGGTCAGGGCCGAGCTGGAAGCAATGGCCGAGCCGCAGCCAAAGGTCTGGAAGCTGGCGTCGACAATCGTCTCGCTGGCCGGGTCGACCTTCAGCATCAGCCGCAGCGCGTCGCCACAGGAAATCGAGCCCACTTCACCAATGGCGTTGGCGCCGGGCAGCGGGCCGGCGTTGCGCGGGTTGTAGAAGTGGTCCTTGACGGTATCGGAGTAGTCCCACATGGCAGGCTCCCGGGTTCAGGCTGAAAAGGATTGGCCGCAGGCGCAGCCACCAGAGGCGTTGGGGTTCTCGAACTTGAAGCCCGAGCCCGACAGCGAATCGACGAAGTCCACCGTGACGCCGTCCAGCAGCGGGGCGGAAAAGGGGTCGACGATAATGGTCACGCCGTCCATCTCGACGAGCACGTCGTCATCGGCCTTTTCGGCCTCGAGTTTCATGCCGTACTGCAGGCCGGAACAGCCGCCACCCTGCACGTGGATACGCAGTCCGACCACCGGGGTGTCCGCGGTGGTGATGAAGCGATTGACGGCTTTGAGCGCGCTGGGAGTCAGGTTCAACATCTTGGTTTCTCCGTTCGGGTGGGGGCACAAGGGGAGTACCGCAAGCGGCGTGCCAATACCGGAGAGCCCGGAGTTGTTATCCAAGCAATTGATTTGTATCGGAGTTGTGTTTGATCGGGGCTGTTCTGCGGTGTCACGAAGAAAACTCGCCCCGGTCTTTGTCGGCTTTGCAACATCTCGTCGGCCGGATGTCGACAGGGGGGCGGTGCTGGCGCCAAGCCCAAGCCCAAGCCCAAGCCCAAGCCCAAGCCCAAGCCCAAGCCGGATACCAGCGGACGACGAGCAATGGGCAACGGGCGGCGGGCGGTCAGCCGATCATGTGCTCATACACCAGGCGCAGCACGTCGCGCTCGGTGTCGGGCAGGCCGCGGATCTCGGTGAGTGTGATGAAGCGCCCGTTCGCGCCCTGGAGGGCGTCGAACGGGGGGTCGATGGTGGTGATCTCGGCCAGGCGCACGCAGACCGCGCCGCCCGGTGCGAGCAGGGGCGCCTCGAAATCGGGGTCGAGGCGCAGGTCGCCCGGTGCGATGCCGCTGAAGCTGGCCGCGGACGGCAGCAGCGCACCCGGGTGGGGAATGGCGCCGCCAGTCGCAGGCAGGCGCACGGCGATCACGCTGTCACCAAAGCGGGCGAAGCGCAGTCGCGCGCTGGTCGCCTGCTTGTGACAGAGGATCAGGGCCAGGCCGTCCATGGCGTCAGGCCGCCAGCGCGGCCGGGCCGTGGGTGTGGCAGCCCTTGGGACAGACCCGCGCACAGGCGCCGCAGCCGATGCAGTCAAGCGCGTCGGCCAGCGTCATGACCATCAGGTTGTCGTCGTCCAGGTCTTCGTCGAGGTCGTCTTCCTCGCGCTCGACCAGGTCGAACACGTTGCGCGGACAGACTTTGTAGCAGCGTCCGCAGCCAATGCACTTCTTCGCGTCCAGTTCGAGCACGAATTGCGGCGTCCAGCTGGTGCCGCCGCGGGTAAAGCCGGTGATGTCGGTCATGGTCGTTCTCACGGGTACCGTCCCGACAGCGCCGGGACGGCGTCGGGTTCAGGCTTCGACGCTGGCCGCCGCAAGCCGGGCATTGGCCTCGGCCCACGCCTGGCAGGCGTCGTAGGTGGACTGGGCGATCGCGGGAATCTCCTCGTAGCCCGCGGGCAGGCGGTCCTCCACGAGGTCGTGCAGTTGCGATGCCCATTCCTGGGAGACGCGCTTGAGTTTCTTCACTTCCTTCTCGAGCGCCTTGAGTTCTTCTTCGGTCATGGTCGTGCGTTCCTCCGGACACCGTTTGCCCTGCGCCTGTCGAAGGGCAATCTCTGCGAACAGGCCTCGACAGGCTCAGCCCGAACGGTTGTGGGATTACAGCCCGGCGACTTCCGGGTGCTTGCCGATGATCTCCAGCGCGACCGAAAGGTGCTTGTCGCAGTCGTCCTTCATCTTCGAGTAGCTGTCGAAGCCGAAGCGGTGTACGTCGCGCAGCGTGCGGTCCATCACCACCAGCTTGCCGACGGTGATCAGCGCGCGGCCGAAACCTTCGTGGGTGATGTTGATCAGCGGTACCGCCATCAGCCCGCATTCCTTCTCGATCAGTGCTGCAATGGCATTGTGGTAGGCCTTGACGCGCGCCAGGATGATGTCGTCGGGGTCGCCGATGACCGGAATCTCGCGGCGCTGGTCCTTGGTGACGATGTAGGGCGCGAGCAGGCGCTCGGTGGGCCAGCCGTCGTAGCTGCCGTAGCTGTCGACGGCGCGCGTCTGGCGCACCATTTCCTTGATGAAGTCGGTGTCGGCCAGTTCTGCGTCGAGTTCGGGGACGATGGCGGTGGCGGTGGTGCTCATGAGTGGTTCTCCTCGGTGGGTTCGGTTGAAGTCGGGTCGAGCAGGACGGGTTCCAGGCGGTTCGCGGGGCGCTCGGCGAGGTGGCGCATCGCCCACAGTCCGCCGCCCAGCCCGGAGAATCCAAGTACGGCCGCACCGGCATCGCCGAATCCGGCCGCGCTGCCCAGCGCGAGGCCGGCGAGCAGGCCGGCCAGCGGGGTGATGTAGGCGATGAGCGTGGCGCGCAAGGCGGAGGCCTCGGGCACCCCCACGCGTACCCGGTCGCCGACGCTGAGTCGGTAGCCGGCCGGCAGGGCCAGCGCCAGGTCGCGGGTAGTGGAATTTCCGGCGCACAGCCGGGCAGCGCGGCAGGCGGTACAGGCGGAGGCGCGCTCGAAGCGGACCACTGCGCGGGCCATGGGGGGATCCTGGTGGATCTCGACCACGCGCCCTTCGCGCGCGATCATGGGCGGGTCGCAGGCCGGTGTGGGGCCTCGGGGCGATGTCATTCGCTCCATCCTTCCGCCTCCATGTCGTCGAAGCGGCGGGTGTCGGCCGGGGCGGCGTTGCGCAATGCCTTGGCCAGCCAGCCGCCGGGGCCGCTGGCGAGTTCGTGCTGGAGGTCGGCGATCAGGCGTTCGATAGGCGAGTCCTCTTCGACCCGCAGCGGCTGGATGCCGGCGGCAAGCAGCTGCTTCACCGCCGAGGCGCCCGCCGCCAGGCAATACACCGCGGCGCAACCGGCCAGGGTGGCGATCTTGGCGGGCAGCTTGTTTTCGTTGCCGTCCTGTGCGGTGTCGATGAACTCCGCCACTTCCACCAGCCGGGCGCTGTCGCTCGCCACGTCGAAGATGGCGAAGGCCTGGGTGGCGCCGAAGTGCTGGTCCACCCGGCTGCGGTCGGAGCTGGCGAAGGCGATGCGTACGCTGGCCACGGGTTGCGCGCTCGCGTCAGTGACCAGGCGCAGGTGCCGCCTGCGCTGCCCGGGGGGCGGGGATTTTGCGGCCGGTTTCGTCCGGGCGCACGGCGTAGCGGGAGGGTTGCGGGGCGATGTGCTCATGGTGTTGCAGTACCAGGTTGGCCAGATCGAACAGGGCCTGCCGGGTACCCCGGTAGCCCACCCAGGTCTTGCAGTAGCCGCCTACCAGGTCGTACTGCGGCATGCCGGCGCGCAGCAGCGGCAGGCCCAGGCGCTCGGCAACGGCGGCGGCGTGCGAGTTGCCGATCAGCAGCTCGGCATGTCCGGCGCGGGCGAGATCCTCGAAATCCTCGAGGTCGCCGACATGCACCTGCGTAGCCGGTACGTCGGCGAGCAGTGCTGCCTTGACCGGCGATACCGCGGCGACGACCTCGCTGCCCATGCCGGCGAGCAGCACGGCGAGCTGGTGCAGGCCGTCCGGATCTCCGGCGATGGCGACACGGCGCAGGCCGGTCATGAAGTGGGTGTCGACCATCGCGTCCTGCAGTTGCGCGCGCTGGCGTTCGATGCGCCCGGGCACCTTGATGCCGGCGAGATCGGCCAGCAGTGCGGTGAAGCGGTCGCAGGCGTCCAGCCCCATGAGGCCGTCGAAGCGGTGCTCGGGCACGCCGGTGCGCTCGGCAAGCAGTTCGGCCGCGCCCTTGAGCGAGCGTCCGACGACGATCGTCGCAACAGCCTCGCCCAGCGTCGCCAGTTCGGAGATCGGCGTGCCGCCCAGCGTCACCGGCGTGAAATCCTCGGCGATCAGGTGGCCGTCGAGCGAGTCCGCGAGGTCGGGCACCGCCACCGGACGCAGGCCGAAGGCCTCTACCCAGTCCTTGATCGCCTCGACGTCGCCCGGTGTGAGGTGCGCGCCGAGCAGCAAATTCACCTGCTTCTTGCGTCGTCCGGCCAGCCCGGTGCCGGCGGTGTGCGGCACGCTGGCATCGAGGATGCCCTTGAGCGCGGCGGCATAGCCGGTTTCGAAGCAACCCGAGAAGTCCGGGGTGTTCACCGCCGCCACCGGAATGTGGTCGAACTCCGGGTGCCGCTCGCGGAACACCTTGACCATGCGCGCGATGTCGGTGCCCTGGGTCTCGGACAGCGCCGTGGTGGCCAGCCCGACCAGGCCGGGTTTGCTCTTGCCGCACACCGTGGCGAGCGCCTGCACGATGTTGTCCTCGGCACTCATGACGGTGGCGACCTGGTCCATCGCGGTGGTCTGCAGCGGGATCGGCTCGCGGAAGTGGCGCACGAAGAACACCTTGGCGAAGGCGGTGCAGCCCTGCGAGCCGTGAAAGATCGGCATGCCGCGGTGGATGCCGAGGAAGGCCAGTGCGGCGCCGGCCGGTGCGCTGGCCTTGAGCGGGCTGACCGACAGCGCCTTGGGGTTGCGGATGATTTCGGCCATGACGGGCTCCTCAGGCGGCGGCGCCGGCGTGCAGCGGGTCGAAGCCGGCATCGCCGGGGCCGGCGACGGCTGGCGCGTCGTCTTCGGCGTCCGGGCTGTCACCCATTTCCGGGCCGGCGATCACCATTGCCCGGCTCGCCCACGGCGCGGGGCGGCGCACCGCCTCCCACACCGGGCTTTCCAGCGTCAGCGCGAGCTGGCGCACCAGCTCCTTCATGCCCTCGTAGCCGGCGTAGCCGAATTCGCGTTCCTGGTTGATGTCGAGGAAGGGCAGCCGGGCCTTCAGCGCGGTGTAGAGGTTGCGTCCGCCGGCGATGAGGATGTCGGCCTTCAGCTCGTACACCGCGTTGAGCAGGTCGCGCGCGCCCTCGCTGTTGAGCATCACGGTGTTGTCGCCCATCAGTTCGAGAATGCGCGCCTTGTCTTCCTCGGTGGATTTCTTGGTGCCGCTGGCGACCACGTGCATGCCCAGGTCCTGCAGCGCGGACACTACCGACCACGACTTCACGCCGCCGGTGAACAGCAAGACGCGCTTGCCTTCCAGGCGCGGGCGCCAGGCCTGGAGCTCGCCGCGTACCCGCGCCTCCTCGCGTGCGATGACAGCCTCGGTGCGTGCGATCAGGTCGGCATCGCCGATGATGCGGGCGATCTCGCGCAGCGCCTGGCTGGTGTCGGTGATGCCGTAGAAGCTGCCTTCGAACCACGGGATGCCGTAGCGCTCTTCCATCTTGCGCGCGACGTTGATCATGGCCTTGGCGCACACCAGCATGCTGACCTCGGCGCGGTGCATGGTCTGCACCTCGTGGAAGCGGGCGTCGCCCGACAGGGTGCACAGGACGCGGATGCCGAGTTCGTCGAACAGCGGGGTGAGGTACCACAGCTCGCCGGCGATGTTGTACTCGCCGATGAGGTTGATGTTGTGGATGCGGATGCCCGGCGGCACGGCTTCGGGCGGCAGTGGGTCGGGCTCGCGGGTGCCGATCACGTGCTTGACCATGGCCTCGCCGGCGATGCGGTTGCCGAGGTTCTTGGTGCCGTAGAAGCCGGCACAGTCGATCGGCACCACCGGCACCCCCCAGCGCTCGACCGCGGCCTTGCACACCGCGTCGATGTCGTCGCCGATCAGCGCCGGCACGCAGGTGTTGTAGACGAAGACCGCTGCCGGGGCGTGCTGCTCGACCGTCTGACGGATGGCATGGAACAGCCGCTTCTCGCCACGCCCCATGATCACGTCCTGCTCCGACAAGTCGGTGGTCATGCCGATGCGGTAGAGCTCGGGGCCGGACGAGCGGGTGCCGCGGTTGTCCCACGAATTGCCGGCACAGGCGATCGGCCCGTGCACGATGTGGGCGACGTCGGCGATCGGCAGCAGCGCGATCTGCGCACCGTCGAAGGCACAGCCACCGGCCGAGGCGCCGGGCTTGGGCCGCGCACAGCCGGATTTCTCCTTCTTGTTGTGCGCACAGGCGGGCTCGTCGAGCAGCGCGGAGATATCTGAGGCGTTCACGGTCTGACTCCCGGTGGGGTACGGAGTCATCGGCGCAAACCCTGTGCCAGTGCGCAAACTACTGAAATATAAGAAATAAAAAGTCCGGCGTGATGTCGCGATTACGACAATGTCGGGGGCGTGACACGACAGGATGAGCCGGACCGAGGGACGAGGCGGCACATCCGGTGTCGTGCTTTTCGCCCCGCCGACAAATAACTGCTCAAGTTTTGCGTTCCCCGGTCGATTACATCCGTATACCCATTTGGAATTCTAGTGTGCTTCGAATGGAGATATATGTCTTTTAAATCAATAAGAAAGACAGGGTTTCTTGTCTCGATCCACCGTGCGCCCTCCAGGGGGATGGGTAAGGAGACTTGTACGCGGCGGCTCAGTCGTGTTGCCGCATGATCACCGGCCCCGGCGGCCACCCAAAATCCCCCAGTGATGGCCACTTCAAAATCCCCCAGTTGCTGACCGTCGGAGGTCAGGCCCGGTGATGCGCCGGGAGTAACGACAGGACATCATCCGCGCCC
>JBKBMG010000088.1:0-13838 GCA_046295975.1 Rhodocyclaceae bacterium | reverse complement strand
AACCCGCCCCGGCCGGTACGGGCACCGCGCGCCGTCGCGGCAGTGGGCTCGCCAGCCGTATCAGCGAACAGTCCGAGGCCCTATTGCAGGAGGCCGCCCGACACGCTGCAGAGTTCGGGCGCGCCGAAGTCGATACCGAACACCTGCTGCTGGCGCTATCCGACAGCGACGTGGTCAAGACCATCCTGGGGCAGTTCAAGATCAAGGTCGATGACCTCAAGCGCCAGATCGAATCCGAAGCCAAGCGCGGCGATAAGCCGTTCGAGGGCGAGATCGGCGTGTCGCCCCGGGTCAAGGACGCGCTCAGCCGTGCTTTCGTGGCCTCCAACGAACTCGGCCACTCTTATGTCGGGCCGGAGCATTTCCTGATCGGGCTCGCCGAGGAAGGCGAAGGTTTGGCGGCCAACCTGCTGCGCCGTTACGGCCTCACGCCGCAAGCGCTGCGCCAGCAGGTAAGCAAGGTGGTCGGCAAAGGGGCCGAGGATGGCCGCGCCGAGACGCCGACCAACACGCCGGAACTCGACAAGTATTCGCGCGACCTCACCAAGATGGCGCGCGAGGGCAAGCTCGATCCGGTCATCGGCCGCGCGCAGGAGATCGAGACGACCATCGAAGTGCTGGCCCGGCGCAAGAAGAACAACCCGGTGCTGATCGGCGAGCCCGGCGTCGGCAAGACCGCCATCGTCGAAGGGCTGGCGCAGCGCATGGTCGCCGGCGAAGTGCCCGAGACGCTGCGCGACAAGCGCCTGGTGGAACTCAACATCAATGCCATGGTGGCCGGCGCCAAGTACCGCGGCGAGTTCGAGGAGCGCGTGCAGAAGGTGCTCAAGGAAGTGACCGAGCACCAGGGTGAGCTGATTCTCTTCATCGACGAGGTGCACACCATCGTCGGTGCCGGCCAGGGTGGCGGCGAAGGCGGGCTGGACGTGGCCAACGTGTTCAAGCCGATGATGGCGCGCGGCGAACTGAACCTGATCGGCGCCACCACGCTCAACGAGTATCAGAAGTACATCGAGAAGGACGCCGCGCTGGAGCGTCGCTTCCAGCCGGTGATGGTGCCCGAGCCGACCGTGGCGCAGACCATGATGATCCTGCGCGGCCTGCGCGACACCTTCGAGGCGCACCACAAGGTCAGCATCACCGAGGATGCGATCATCGCCGCCGCCGAGTTGTCGGACCGCTACATCACCGCGCGCTTTTTGCCGGACAAGGCCATCGACCTGCTCGACCAGGCTGCCGCACGCGTGAAGCTGTCGGCCACGGCCCGCCCGGTGGCGGTGCAGGAGCTGGAGTCCGAACTGCACCAGCTGCGGCGTGAGCAGGACTATGTGGCCTCGCGCAAGCAATACGACAAGGCCGCCGAGCTGGGCAAGCACATCGAGGCCAAAGAGGCCGAACTCAAGAAGCTTGTCGAGGAATGGGAACGCGAGCGCGCCTCGGGCAGTGCCGAAGTCAAAGCCGAGCATGTCGCGCAGATCGTCTCGCGCCTGACCGGCATTCCGGTCAACGAGCTGACGGTGGAAGAACGCGAGAAGCTGCTGCATCTGGAGCAGCGGCTGCACGAGCGCCTCGTGGGCCAGGACGAAGCGGTGCGCGCGGTGGCCGATGCCGTGCGGTTGTCGCGCGCGGGCCTGCGCGAAGGCAGCAAGCCGGTGGCGACTTTTCTGTTCCTCGGGCCGACCGGCGTGGGCAAGACCGAGCTCGCCAAGGCGCTGGCCGAGTCCATCTATGGCGATGAAGGTGCGCTGCTGCGCATCGACATGTCCGAGTACGGGGAACGCCATACCGTGGCACGCCTGGTGGGGGCGCCTCCGGGTTACGTCGGCTACGACGAGGGTGGCCAGCTCACCGAGAAGGTGCGGCGCAAACCCTACAGCGTGTTGCTGCTGGACGAGATCGAGAAGGCTCACCCCGACGTCTACAACATCCTGCTGCAGGTGTTCGACGACGGGCGGCTCACCGACGGCAAGGGCCGGGTGGTGGATTTCACCAATACCATCATCATCGCCACCTCGAACTTGGGCTCGGACATCATCCAGCGTCGGCTGAAGGCCCGTGGCGCCGCCGGCGAGGAATACGAGAAGACCAAGTTCGAGGTGATGGACGTGCTGCGCGGACACTTCCGCCCCGAGTTCCTCAACCGCATCGACGAGATCATCGTCTTCCATGCGCTGGGCAAGGAGGAGATCCGCCATATCGTCGGCCTGCAGCTCGATCGTGTGGCCCGCAACGCCGCCAGCCAGGGCGTGACGCTGACCTTCGATCAGACCTTGATCGATCACTTCGCGGAGGAAGGCTACAAGCCCGAGTTCGGCGCGCGTGAGCTCAAGCGGCTGATCCGCAGCGAGCTGGAAACTGCTCTGGCGCGCGAGATGCTGGGTGGCGGTATCGGCAAGGCCGATCACGCCAGCGCCCGCTGGGACGACAAGGCCGAACGGGTGGTCTTCGAGCGCCAGGAGCCACCCGCGAAGCCGGCCGAGCCTGAGAAGCCCGATGCCGCGAACGTGGCCGAGACGCCGCCGAGCGACGCGAGCAAGCCTGCGCGCAAGAAGAAGTCAGCGGGCGGCGAATCTTGAGTCATGGGGAGGCTGTCGTGTCCGACCCCAACGGGCTGACATGGGCAGCCACCCTCGTGTCGCTGGCGGTCGCTATCCCCACAGCGGGGCACGCGGTCATCTACAAGCGTGACCCTCGATCGGCCACGCTGTGGGTGCTGCTGATCGCGCTGTTGCCGCTGGGCGGTTCGCTGCTGTATGGGCTGTTCGGCATCAACCGTTACCAGCGGCGGGCGCGGCGGCTGTTTCCGGGGGCAGATCCTGCTGTTCGGCAGGACCTCGCGCCTACGATGCCCCAGGCCGTATCGGCGCCGTTTGCCGGCCTGGCGCACCTGGTGGGACGTGCCACCGGCCAGTCGCTGACCAGCGGCAACCGCATCGAGCCGCTCGTCGATGGCGAGCAGGCCTACCCGGCCATGCTCGCTGCCATCGAGTCGGCGCGGCACAGCGTCGCGCTGGCTTCGTACATCTTCGACAGCCAAGGCATCGGGGCGCAGTTCGTCGATGCGCTGCGCCGGGCTCATGAGCGCGGCGTGCAAGTGCGGGTGCTGATCGACGACGTCTATGCCCGCTGGAGGCCCCGCAGCGCCTACCGCGCATTGCAACGCGCCGGCGTTCCGGCGGCGACGTTCAACCCGACGTTGATTCCCGCGCGCCTGCATGCCGCGCATCTGCGCAATCACCGCAAGCTGCTGGTGATCGATGGCGAGACGGGTTTCACCGGCGGCATGAACATCTTCAGCCCGTATTGGCGGCCCGATGCGCCGGAGCAGGCCTGTCACGATTTGCACTTTCGTCTGCGCGGGCCGGTGGTTGCGCATCTGATGCGGTGCTTCACCGACGATTGGTGCGATACCACGGGCGAGCGGCTCAACGAGGGTTTCTGGGGCGAACCGCCCGCAACGGCTGATGAGCAAGGAACCTCTTGGGCGCGCGGCATCGAGGCCGGTCCCGATGAGGCCCTGGACCGGCTGCGCTGGACCTTCATGGGCGCTTTGAGCGCGGCGAAGCATTCGGTGCGCATCTGGACACCTTACTTCGTGCCCGATCAGCCGATGATCGCGGCGCTGAGCACGGCCGCGTTGCGCGGCGTGCGCGTCGAGGTGGTGACGCCCGCAAACGGCGACCATCCCACGGTGCAATGGGCCGCGCGCGCCCACTACTGGCAGGTGCTGGAGCACGGTGTACGCATCTTCGAACGGCCTGGCCCGTTCGACCACAGCAAGCTGATGCTGATAGACGGCCAGTGGTGCTGCCTGGGTTCGGCCAATTGGGATGCGCGCAGCCTGCGCCTCAACTTCGAGTTCAATGTGGAGGTGTACGACACCGCGCTGTCTACGCGGCTGGAATCCCTTTTTGATGCCGCCCGTGATGCATCGAACGAGATATCGGCCATGGCGTTGCGCGCCCGCCCGCTGGCCATCCGCTTGCGCGACGGGGTGGCCCGTCTGTTCAACCCCATTCTCTAGCGGCACGACTTGCGAGGAACATTGCCCATGGAAAAGAAAGATCAATGGAACATTGGCTACTGGATCGTCGCCGGCCTGTTGCTGCTGACGCTGCAGAACTACTGGCAGGCGGCCAAGACCGTCGAGCCCGTGCCCTACAGCGAATTCGAGAAGGCGCTGGCCGAGGGGCGCGTCGCCGAAGTGCTGGTGTCGGACCGCACGGTCACCGGGCGCCTGAAATCGCCGGACAGCCGGGGCAAGACCACCATCGTGGCCACTCGCGTCGAACCCGACCTGGCCGAGCGGCTGTCCAAGTACGACGTGCCTTACGCGCGGGTGGTGGAAAGCACCTGGCTACGTGATGTGCTCTCCTGGATTCTGCCGGCGGTGGCCTTCTTCGGCGTCTGGTTCTTCCTGTTCCGCCGCTTCGCCGAGAAGCAGGGCATGGGCGGCTTCCTGAGCATCGGCAAGAGCCGCGCCAAGGTGTTCATGGAGAAGAACACCGGCGTCACCTTTGCCGATGTCGCGGGTGTCGATGAGGCCAAGGCCGAGCTGGTCGAAATCGTCGACTTCCTGAAGAACCCGCAGGATTACGGCCGCCTCGGCGCGCGCATCCCGAAAGGTGTGTTGCTGGTTGGCCCGCCCGGCACGGGCAAGACCCTGCTGGCCAAGGCCGTGGCGGGCGAGGCCGGGGTACCGTTCTTCTCTATCTCCGGCTCGGAGTTCGTCGAGATGTTTGTCGGCGTGGGCGCGGCGCGGGTGCGCGACCTGTTCGAGCAGGCGCGCGGGCAGGCGCCGGCCATCATCTTCATCGATGAACTCGACGCGCTGGGCCGTGCACGCGGCGTCGGCGGGCCCATCGGCGGCCACGACGAGCGTGAGCAGACGCTCAACCAGCTGCTCACCGAGATGGACGGCTTCGACAGCTCGGTGGGGCTGATCATCCTCGCCGCCACCAACCGCCCCGAAATCCTCGACCAGGCGCTGCTGCGTGCCGGCCGCTTCGACCGCCAGGTGCTGGTGGACCGGCCCGACAAGAAGGGGCGGCTGGACATCCTGAAGGTTCATGTCAAGAAGGTGACGCTGGCCCAGGATGTAGACCTCGAACAGGTAGCCGCGCTGACCACGGGCTTTTCGGGTGCAGACCTCGCGAACCTGGTCAACGAGGCCGCGCTGGCCGCGACCCGGCGCAAAGCGTCCGCCGTGGAGTTGCAGGACTTCACCGCCGCCATCGAGCGCATCGTGGCGGGCCTGCAGAAGAAGAACCGCGTGCTCAACCCCAAGGAGCGGGAAACCGTGGCCTACCACGAGATGGGCCATGCGCTGGTGGCGCTGGCGCTGCCCGGCACCGACCCCGTGCACAAGATCTCAATCATCCCGCGCGGCATCGGCGCGCTCGGCTACACGCTGCAGCGCCCCACCGAAGACCGCTTCCTGATGACGCGCGCCGACCTGGAACACAAGATTGCCGTGCTGCTGGGCGGGCGTGCCGCCGAAAAGCTGGTGTTCGGTGAGTTGTCCACTGGGGCCGCCGATGATCTCGCGCGAGCCACCGATATTGCCCGCGACATGATCACCCGCTTCGGCATGGACGAGGGGCTGGGCTACATCGCTTTCGAGGCGCAGCGGCCTCGGTTTCTCGATACGCCGGAACTGGCCCATGGCGGCTGCCGGGTGGCCGAATCGACCCAGGCGCGCATCGATCAGGCCATCCGCGACATCGTGATGGGCGTGTTCGAGCGCGCCTACCGGATTCTCGAGGCCAACCGCGCAGTGCTGGAGCGCTGTGGGCGTGAGCTGCTGGCGCGGGAAACGCTCGACGAAAACGACATCCGCCAACTGACGCAGGGCTTGCAGTCCGAATCCCGCGCGTCGGAGCCCCTCCAGCCCGAAACCTCACTCTCTACACCCCAAGGGGCCACACCATGAGCGAACACCTTCACCTCGTTTGTCCGCACTGCCAGTCCATCAACCGCGTGCCGGCCGCCAAGCTCGCGGATCGTCCCAACTGCGGCCGCTGCCAGCAGCCCTTGTTCACGGGCGAGCCCATCGAGTTGACCACGGCGACGTTCTCGCGCCACGTGGAGCGCAGCGATTTGCCGCTGCTGGTCGATTTCTGGGCGCCCTGGTGCGGGCCGTGCAAGATGATGGCGCCGCAGTTTCAACAAGCCGCGCGCCAGCTCGAACCCAGGATCAGGCTGGCAAAGGTGAATACCGAGGCTGAGCCCCACCTGGCCGCGCAGTTCGGTATCCGCAGCATTCCGACGCTCGCCCTGTTCCAGGGGGGACGTGAGATCGCCCGTCAGGCCGGCGCCATGGGCGCGCAGGACATCGTGCGCTGGGTATCGGCACAGCTTGGGCGCTGACCGATGCAGGGCCTGCTGGGCGTTACGCTGAGTCTGCTGGCGGCGTGCAGTCTGGCGGCCGTGGTGACGGCTGCGCTCAGAGTGCCCGCCTTGCTGGGTTACCTCGCCGCCGGCGCCTTACTAGGCCCCTCAGTCACCGGCGTGATCGCGCCGGGAGAAGCGCTTGATTTTCTGTCCGAGCTGGGAGTGGCGCTGCTGCTGTTCATGGTCGGACTGGAATTCTCCCTCGGGCACTTTTGGCTCACTCGCAAGACCGTACTGGTGGCTGGCAGTTTGCAGATGGTCGTTGTGGCCGCACCTCTGACCCTGATGCTGATGGGGTTGGGGCAGCCAGCTCAGAGCGCTGCGCTGCTCGGCGCTGCGGCGGCCATGTCTTCCACGGCGCTGGTCAGCCGGCAGTTGGCCGACCAGGGTGAACTCACCACACGCCATGGCCGCAGCGCCATCGCCGTGCTGGTCTTTCAGGATCTGGCCAGCGTGCCCCTGTTGGCCTTGCTGGCGATCTGGGCGCGCGGCGAGTCGCCGAAGGTCGAGAGCGTGCTGCTCGAAGTGTTGGGCGTGCTGGTGTTGTTCGCAGCAGCGGCGGTTGCTTCGCGCCGTCTGTTGCATGGCCTGCTGGGCTGGGTGGCTCGCCAAGGTCATGAGGAAGCGTTCATGCTCGCCTCCCTGTGTGTGGTCGTGGCCGCGGCCGCCGCTGCGCACGCCGTCGGCGTATCCGCCGCCCTGGGCGCGTTTCTGGCCGGGATGGTGCTGGGCGAGAGCGACGTCCGGCACCACATGGAAAACCACCTCAAACCGTTTCGCGATGTGTTGTCGGGGGTGTTCTTCGTGACTGTCGGCCTGCAGCTGGACGGAGCACAGATTCTTTCGGCACCGCTGACGGTGTTGGCGTGGCTGGCAGTGCTGGTGCCGGTCAAGATCGTGCTCAATACCCTGGCCTTGCGGGCGACGCGCTTGTCCGCCCTCGATGCCTGGCGCACGGGCATAGCGTTGGGGCATGGCGGCGAGTTCGCCCTGCTGTTGTTGGGCATGGTTTTGCAGCAGCATCTGATCCCCGCGACCGTCGTACAACCCATGCTAGTTGCGCTGGTGCTCAGCATGGCCCTGGCACCGCGACTGATCCGCCATCACGATGTACTTGCCCGGTTCTTGAGCCGCACCGGCGGCGTCATTCAGCCACCCCAGGCTGAAGAAGTCGAGATCGCCGCGCAGACGGCGCGATATCGAGACCATGTCATCGTTTGCGGCGCGGGCGAGCTTGGCCTGACAGTCAGCGAGATTCTTCGCCACGCCGGCGTGGCGCATCTGCTGCTGGAGGCGGACGCGCAGAAGGTCGAGGCCGCGCGTGCCGCCGGCGCGCCGGTGTTCCATGGCGATGCCAGTCGGCCCGATACCTTGCTGGCTGCCGGCTTGACGCATGCGCACATGGTGGTGCTGACGTTCGCCCATGCCCAGCAAGCGTTGCGCATCGCCCAGGCGATTGCCGAGCGCCGTCCGGCGCTGACCTTGTGGGTGTCATGCAGAAGTACGACCGCGGCCGATGCATTTCGCGCCATGCCCAACGTGCGCGTGTATCAGCAATCCTTTGCCGCAGCTATTGGGCTGGCGGAACAGGTGATGTCGACGCTTGGCATGTCGACCGAGCTGATTGAAGGACACATCAGCGCAATGCGCCGCCGTCTCGACAGCAGCCGTTTTCCAGGGAGTTCATCGTCATGAAATCAACACGCCCTAACCCATTTCAGGTCTTGCGTGACCAATTGGCCATCATGAGTTTTTACGAGCGCTTCGAGCAGGTCGTCGCGCTCGTGCTGTCGGCGGTGATTGCCGTCATCATCGTGGTGTCGCTGTTCCAGCTCATCTCCATCGTCTTCACGCTGCTGGTTCTCGATGCCTTCAATCCCCTGGATCACAAGGTATTCCAGAGTGTGTTCGGCATGATCATGACGCTCTTGATCGCGATGGAGTTCAAGCATTCCATCGTGCGCTTGGCGCTGCGTCGGGACAGCATCATCCAGGTCAAGACCGTGATCCTCATCGGCCTGATCGCGCTGGCGCGCAAGTTCGTGATCCTCGCCCCCGAGGCGAGCCCTGGCAAGATCGCCGCGCTTGCAGGCGCCACGCTGGCGCTTGGTGCCACTTACTGGCTGCTGCGCGAGCGCGACGACCGCGCCGCCGAGACATCTGAGCATGACCCGTCATCATCCCAGTGACCCGCGTTCGGCGTTGTTGCAACACCGCTGGCTCAACCGCCTGCAGACCGGGCTGTTGGTCCTGACCCTGGTCGGGATCGCAGCCGCCGCAGGAAGCCTGCTGTTCGGGGAAAGCGGCCTGTGGCTCGCGCTGTTTGCCGTTGCAGGCACGCTGCTGCTGGAACCGGCAGCCGCATCCGCCTTGACCTTGCGCCTATACCGCGCCCGGGCGCTGCACCCGCACGAAGCCCCGGAAATTTGGGCCCTGTTGCATGAGCTGTCCGTCCGTGCCGGTTTGCCCGCAACGCCGGTGCCGCACTACGTGCCCAGTGCCGTCGTCAACGCCTTCGCCACCGGATCGAAGCAGGAGGCATCGATCGCCCTCACCGATGGCCTGCTGCGCCGCCTGAGCCCACGCGAGCTGGCGGGTGTGCTCGCGCACGAGATCGCGCACATCGCCAATGAGGATCTGCGCGTCATGGGGCTGGCGGATTCCGTCAGTCGCCTCACGAGCCTACTGGCCCTTATGGGACAGATCGCGATCCTGCTGAGCCTGCCCGCGCTGCTGGTTGGCGCGGCGGAGGTCTATTGGCCTGGTTTATTGTTATTGGCCGCATCGCCCCAGCTGGCCCTGCTCGCACAGCTCGGCTTGTCTCGCGTGCGTGAGTTCGACGCTGACCGCCTCGCTGCGGAACTGACTGGCGACCCGCAGGGGCTTGCGTCCGCGCTGGCGAAAATCGAGCGGGTCAGCCGCTCCTGGCGTGCCTGGTTGTGGCCGGGATGGGGCAATCCCGAACCCTCCTGGTTGCGCACGCATCCGGCCACGCAAGAACGCGTCTCACGCCTACTGACGTTGGCGCCTGGGCCAGCATCAGCGTTGCCACTCCACGCGCCCCATTTCTTGCCGGAATCCGCTTTGACACCGCGCCCACCGCGCTGGCGCCCGAGCGGGCTGTGGCGCTGATTGCCTATCAACAGGAGACTTCTCATGGCCTACCCCGACCCGTACCAACGTCCCGCGCCGGACCACTTCGTCCGGCGCTGGCTCTTCATCACCGCCTGTATTGCCGCGCTCATGCTGCTGTGGCAGTTCCTGCCCGCCATCGAGGCCTGGTTCAGTCCGCGCGAGGCGGCAGAACGCACTGTGACGGCGCGTGGCGATCTGGCGGCGGACGAGAAAGCCACCATCGAACTGTTCGAGAAATCGCGCGCCTCGGTGGTCTACATCACTACCGCACAATTGGTACGCGATGTCTGGACGCGCAACGTCTTCTCCGTGCCGCGCGGCACTGGCTCGGGCTTCATCTGGGACGACGCCGGCCACGTCGTCACTAACTTCCACGTCATCCAGGGCGCGTCCGAAGCCACCGTCAAACTGGCCGACGGCCGCGACTACCAGGCCGCACTGGTGGGGACGAGCCCCGCGCACGACATCGCTGTGCTCAAGATCGGCGTCGGTTTCAAGCGCCCGCCGGCCGTGCCGGTCGGCACCAGTGCCGACCTCAAGGTGGGTCAGAAGGTGTTCGCTATCGGCAACCCCTTCGGCCTGGACTGGACGCTCACCACCGGCATCGTCTCCGCGCTCGACCGCTCGTTACCCGGAGAAGCGGGCGGCCCGGCCATCGATCACCTGATCCAGACCGACGCCGCCATCAACCCTGGCAACTCCGGTGGGCCGCTGCTCGATTCGGCAGGAAGGCTCATCGGCATCAACACGGCGATCTATAGCCCCTCCGGCGCCTCGGCCGGGATTGGTTTCGCCGTGCCGGTGGACACCGTCATGCGCGTAGTCCCGCAACTCATCAAGACCGGTAAGTACATCCGTCCGGCGCTGGGCATTGAGGTGGACGAACAGCTCAATCAGCGCCTGCTGGCGCTGACTGGAAGCAAGGGCGTGTTCGTGTTGCGTGTTACCCCTGGTTCGGCAGCGCACAAGGCCGGCCTCGCGGGTGTCGAAGTCACGCCGCAAGGCATCGTGCCCGGCGACCGCATCATCGATGTTGATGGCAAGGCGACGGACGATGTGGCCAAGCTGCTCGCGCGGCTAGACGACAAGAAGGTTGGCGATGTGGTGGTCTTGTCAGTGGAACGGGCCGGCAAATCGCGCGAGGTGCGTGTGGAGCTGCAACCCGGGAATTGATTCAACTGAACCTGTGGATCAGGCGGTAGTGCAGCGTCGCGGCGATTGAGGTTCTCAGGTCTTCGGCCAGGTAGCGTTCCGCCTCAACCTCCGTAATTTTCGGATGCGATCTGCCTATCCGAATAGGCAAGCATGCAACGCCGGAACCTCTTGCCAATCATCGAAGGAGAAAGCGAGGCGCAATCCGCATGAGGTGGACGCAGGCCAGGAACGAGGCAAACAGGAGGCCGCATTGGAACTCAGACTACTGCGCTATTTCGTTGCGGTCGCGGAAGAACTGCATTTCGCGCGAGCGGCCGAGCGCCTTGGCGTAGAACAATCGCCTGTGTCGCGCGCAATGCGTAATCTCGAAGCCACGCTCGGCGTGCAGTTGTTCGACCGCAGCGCGCACCAGACGCGACTGACCTGGGCCGGTCAAGTGTTCCTCGGTGAGTGCCGGCGTGTGCTGGCCACCGTGGAGCAGGCGGTGAGTGCCGCAAAGGCGGCGGCGCAGGGCTATCAGGGTTATCTGCGCATCGCCATCTGCGACAGCTTGGCGCAGCCCCACATTGCCACCTTGCTGGCGCGCAGCCGCGAGGAAGAGCCCGAACTGGAGATTCGCGTCTTCGAGCTGCCTTTCGCGCAGCAGCTCAAGGGCCTGCACAACGATCTGCTGGACATCGGCTTTGCGCTGTCGGACGCGGTGAGCGAAGGCCTTGTCGCCGAGCCCGTGTGGACCGATCCTCTGTCGGTGATCGTGCCCGTGCGCCACCCCTTGTTGGCGCACGCGGAAGTGCCATTGGATGAAGCCTTGAAGTTTCCGTTGGTACTGTGCCATCCGGACGCGGGATCGGGCTGCCACCACCAGATCCAGGCGGTGCTTCAAGGTGCGTCCAAGCCGCTCAAGCTGGTAGATCAGGTGACGAGCCTAGGCGTGATGCTGACTCTGGTCGGTGCCGGTTATGGCCTAGGTTTCGCCATTGCCTCGCAGGTGCAGACCCTGAACCGCCCCGACATAACCGTTCGCCCCTTGGCCGGCACGCCGCCCATGCTGTCCACCTACCTGCTGCGCCGCAGCGCCGAACCCTCTGAGCCCATGAAGCGGTTTCTGCAGCGCGCCCGCGAGGAGTTCCTGCCAAAGGGAGATGAACCGGCCTCGTGACGTTGAGCGCTCGGGTACATTGGCTACTGCTGGCTGTCCATGGCTCGCACTGGACTTGCTCGGAGCGCGCGTTGACCAAGCGTGGTTTTTCAGTCCATAATTATGTCCATCTCGGTTCGCCGAGTGCGGAAAACTCGTTATCAATCAACGAGTTGGGAACACGATGATGTTCCCATCACCCGCTCCACCGCATCATTCTGCGGCCTTCCGCAGAAATCCAGGACAGCCTGCAAGCTGTTGCCACACAAGGACTTTTCCTCTCGTCCTGACCTTCTACCGCCGCCCGCTGCGATCCGCCAACAGCCGGGACGTTTGAGTCCACAAACAAGTCCATTTTTTCGGGCGCGGCTGATTCGGGATAGTTGATGGAGGGGAGAGGTCGACGTGACCAGCATCTGGTTCCTGACTCATGTTCAGGAGCAAGAGCATGGCACGTTCAGTCTGGGCCCATCGGCTCTACCTCTTCGAGCAGAACCAGGTCGAGACAGCCAGCATTCCGCTCACCGTGCATCTGGAAGGCGTGCCCGCGTTCCCGAGTGAGCAATCGCAAGCGCAGCCTCCACGCACGTTGCCGCTTCGCCAATCCTGGTCGTGACGAAGCCGGGTGACGCCATGCCGTTGGTTTCTGCCGCCGCACATCGGCTGCCGGCGGTTCCGCCCCCTCGATCGGCCGCGCCGCTGGTGCCTTCGGACATTCAGCGCGAGAGGATGGAGCTGTTCGATGTCTTCGAGGCGCCGCACAACCTTCCCGTCGCTGCGTTTGCCAAGATGGCGGGCAAGTCCCGCAGGTGGATCAGCCACGAGATCAAGGCGGGCAACTTGCTGGCGTTGAACTTGGGCAACCGCGGCCAGCGCGTGCCGGACTGGCACCTCGACCCCCTCAAGCACGAGCTGATCCAGTCCGTCCTGAAGCTGACCAGGGGTGCAGACCCTTGGCAGATCTACCATGCACTGCTGCAGCCGCGCTCGATGCTGCGGGGGCGTTCGGCACTGCACTGGAGGGCGTGACGGCCAGCAATCTCGACAAGCTCGTCATGGCCGTGAGCACAAGCCGTGAAGGAAAGCGGATGGACCCTGCCGCGAGTCGTGGTTGCCTAGCAGCAGAAATGCGGGATCGTGGCGAAAACGCGATCCCGGCGTATCTGTCAGGACACCAAGCGCGCGCGGCGGGCGAATCTTGCCTGGGTGTCCGACAAGAAAGCGTTGCGGCGCAGCAGGTAAGCCATCACGATCGTTGGTGCGCCGGCCAGCGCCGCGCCAGGCCCCGCCACGCCCGCAGCCGGTCTCCGGCCGGAAAAGCGTCGCTGCTCTGCCTTTCTCGGCCGCTGACACAGCTGTTCGTCTCGGTTTCCGATCCGCGCAGCAAGCGCCACAAACGCCACGACCTGTCCGAACTGCTCACGGTTGTGGTGTGTGCGGTGCTCTCGGGCGTGGACGATTTCGTCGACATCGAACTGTGGGCCAATGCCAAGCTCGATTGGCTGCGGGGGTTCATGAAGCTTGAACATGGCATTCCTTCGCACGACACCATCGGGCGCATGTTCGGCCTGATCGAGCCCGACAAATTCGAGGCCGCGTTTCGGCGCTGGGTCGGCATGGTCGTTCCGGCGCTGGCTGAAGACACGGTCGTCGCGATCGACGGCAAGAGCAGCTGGAGAACGGCAAGCAAGGGCAAGACGCCCGCAAGTCCCCTGCACATGGTCAGCGCGTTTGCTGCCGGGATGGGCGTGGTGTTGGGTCAGACGGCCACGGCCGAGAAGTCCAACGAGATCACCGCCATTCCCGAACTGCTCTTGAAGCTCGCCCTGGAGGGCTGCGTGGTGACGATCGACGCGATGGGCCCGCAGACGAAGATTGCGCGCACGATCCGCGAGCGCCCCGGCGGCCACTTCAAATTCCTCCATCTGTGGCCAGGTCAAATTCCCCCAGTGGGAGATGACAGGACGGGTGGTTTTTACTCGTTGTCTGAACCTTTCGCAAGCCGGCTGGCGGCCTC
>JBKBMG010000087.1:0-13962 GCA_046295975.1 Rhodocyclaceae bacterium | reverse complement strand
CAATGTTCATGGACTTCCCCTTTCGGACGGATTGATGAGAGTTCGCGCTTCCCATCATGGCATTCAGGTGCCGATTACCGCAATGCGGTCAGGCCGGGACGGGGAAGTCCCTTTCATTCGTAAGGCCTTCGCGCCAGCTGTTCGCCGACGGCTACATGCTCGACCGGTCGACGCTACAGTGGTTCTTCACCAATTATCTCGGAGATGAAATCGATGCCGACTCGGCGAGCGGCGACTGGCGTCTGTCGCCGATTCGGGCGTCGTCCCTGGCAGGCCTGCCGCCAATCAGGATGGTCACAGCAGATCACGATCCGCTCACTGACGATTGCGAGGCGTTTTGTTCGCGGGTCGCGCGGGAAAACGGGTCGGTTGACTGCTGGCGAGCCGCCGGTGTGGTGCACGGTTTCTTCTCGCTCGGGCGTATCTTTCCAGAGGCGGAGGAAGCTCTGGCGTTTCTGGCTGCATCGGTTGTTTGACGGGGCTGTTGCACTGCAAAACGGGTATCCAATCGGGGCCTATGAAGGTATGATCACGTCCTTGCACGTGCATGAGAAACGTATCACGGTATCTCATTGATTTCAGCCTCATACGCCTACGGGGTTGGCGGTAGCCGGTGCAGGCTGTGACGCATTTAACGTGGCCGTCACCGCCTTTTCGGTATCGTAGGTAGTCATCACGCCGTGCCGGAGCAGGAGCAATTCAGCACCTGTCCCTGATAGCCCGAGCGAACGACCGACCCTGGTAGCGGATGGCCCCATGCTGAAAGTCTTCTCGCACTACTTCCCCTCCCATACGTTGCAACAGGTGGTCTTCGACGCCTTG
Organism: Rhodocyclaceae bacterium; assembly: GCA_046295975.1. GTDB lineage: Bacteria > Pseudomonadota > Gammaproteobacteria > Burkholderiales > Rhodocyclaceae > UBA2357. Next base: position 13,140 of record JBKBMG010000087.1, on the reverse strand, counting down.
TTGCTGTTCGTCGCTGTGCTTTCGGCGGTAGCGATGCAACTGCACGGGGCTGGCTTGAACTGGGCGGAAGTCGTGCCTGCCGCGCTGGTTTTCGCGGTGGTGATGATCCTGCTTAACAGTGTCATGGGACTATATCGGCTAGGTGAGGCGGGTGCGACCGCTAGAGGTACGCTCGTCAGGGTCGGCTTTTCGATCGTGATCAGCGTTCCAGTGGCTTTCATCGTGTTCAAGTTCACGGCTTGGGACGATTTTGCCAACGAATCGGTACAACTTTCGATTCTGCTGCTGTTGGGGCTGATTCTCACGATGCGGGGGTTGGTCAATCAACGTAGCTCGGCCTCGTTGTTTGCGCCGCGGATACTAATCATTGGCACGGGTCCAGAGGCGAGGGCCGTAGAGCATTCACTCACGCATCCGGTTCAGCGCGGCGTTCAGATCGTAGGCTTCTATTCCCACGCAGGTGACGAAGCATCGGTGGTGGAGCCCGGGCGCATTCTTCCGTCGGAGGGCCGTCTGCTCGAAACGGTGCGGCGTCACAAGGTCGACGAGATCATCGTAGCGGTTCGTGAGCGGCGTGGCGGCGTTCTTCCTATCAGGGAGTTGCTCGACTGCAAGCTGAGCGGGGTCAATGTATTGGACTTGTCCTCGTTCTTCGAGCGCACACAAGGGCAGGTCAGGCTGGATTCGCTCAAGGCAAGCTGGTTGATCTACGGGGATGGATTTCGCCAGGGCTGGTCCAGAACCTTCGTCAAGCGCTGTTTCGATCTTGTGCTTGCTACGGTATTGCTGGTGCTTGCGCTACCAGTGATGCTGGTGACCGCATTGCTCATCCTGCTCGAGGACGGTGCGCCGATGTTCTACCGGCAAGAGCGTGTCGGGCGAGGTGGCCGCGTTTTCAAGGTCATTAAGTTTCGAAGTATGCGCAGGGATGCCGAGAAGGATGGCAAGCCGCGCTGGGCGGTCTCGAACGATGACCGTGTGACCCGAATCGGGCGTGTGATCCGCAAGCTGCGTATCGACGAATTGCCACAGCTGTTCAATGTGATTTCGGGCGAAATGAGTCTGGTTGGACCTCGACCGGAGCGGCCCTACTTCGTCGATCAACTGGCACAAGAGATTCCGTTCTATGCGGTACGCCACTGTGTAAAACCGGGTGTCACAGGATGGGCGCAGGTGCGCTACCAGTACGGGTCATCGGTGGACGATGCGGTGCAGAAGCTGCAGTATGATTTGTACTACGTCAAGAATCACACGTTGATGCTCGATACGCTCGTACTGTTCGAGACCGTCAGGGTGGTCCTGACGGGCGAAGGTGCGCAGTAGTGCGTGCGTGGCCGCGTTGGCAAGCACCGCGCTTGTCGTTGCTCTGCTCGGTCATCCCGCTTGCCCGACGTAGTCCGCATGAGTGATGTCGCCCTGTCGTGACGGGGGCCGAACTGCGTCTGTGGGGCAACGCTCGGTGCGCACGAAGCGTGCAGCCCGTTTTGGGAGGTCCATTTGTTTGATGTCGCAGCTTGGGGTTATGGCGTTGCCGCTGCGGCATATGGCCTGTTTTGCCTGTACTTGTTTCTTGGATGGCGCAAGGGGAAGCAGGCGGCCTATCTCCTGGCGGCCTGCCTGGGTACGGGGGTGTGGGCTGCGGCAGGTGGCGCGCTAGCGAGCCGCGAGACTGGATGGGGCCTGCCGTTGGTGGTAGTCCTGGATCTGCTGCGCAACGCCTTGTGGTTCGCCTTTCTGCTGAGTCTGTTGCGCCCACTGGTTCCGCACATGCGTACCCTGCTATGGGTAACGGGCGCGGCGCTACTCTTCTCGGGAACGACTCTGGTGGCGGCGATCATGCCGCAGGTCGGTGGCACCCTGGGGACGCTGGCAAGCTTGATGATGGGGTTTCTGGCCCTGGCAGTGGTCGGCTTGATGCTGGTGGAGCAGTTGTATCGCAATCTTCCCGCTGAGTCACGATGGGGTCTGAAGCCATTGTGTCTGGGATTGTCGGCAGCCTACATCTTCGATCTGTACTTCTTTGCCGACGGGCTGTTGTTCGGCCGGCTTGACCGCGATATCTGGGCGGTCAAGGGGCTGATTGCACTGATGATTCTTCCCTTGGTGGCGTTGTCGGCCGCTCGCAGTCCGACTTGGACGCTGAAGATCAGGGTGTCGCGCGAGGTGGCCTTTCATTCCACCGCGCTTGCCCTGTCTGGCCTATACCTTCTGGCCATGGCGGGAGCCGGCTACTACGTGAGGTATTTCGGGGGCGATTGGGGGCGGGCGCTCCAGACCCTGCTGATGTTCGGTGGCATCCTGTTACTGGGGGTGTTGTTCTTCTCAGGGTCGCAGCGCGCACGTCTGCGAGTGTTCATCAACAAGCATTTATTCCCCTATCGCTACGACTACCGGACGGAGTGGTTGAAGTTCACCCAGGCGTTGTCGAGTGCGGACGATTCGCTCGATCTGGGGCAGTCGGTGATCAAGGCGCTCAGCGACCAGGTCGAAAGTTCGGGCGGCGTGTTGTGGCTTCGTGATGAGAGCGACCGGTTCAAGGTTCACGCACGGCTCAACCATCCGCAGTTCGAGGCCGAGGCGGCGCTTGATAGTCCGTTATGCCGCTTCCTGGATGATCGGGAGTGGGTCATCAATCTGGAGGAATGGCGTACCAGTCCGGTCCGATACGAGGGGATGGTGATTCCGGAATGGGTGTCGGAAATGCCTGATGCCTGGCTCATCGTTCCACTGAAGGCCGCAGGCGGCCTCATCGGATTCGTTGTCCTGAATACTGCGCGAACCCGCTTCGAGATCAATTGGGAGGTGCTGGATCTGCTCAAGACGGCGCAGCGGCAGGCTGCAAGCTATCTTGCCCAGATGCTGGCGGCGGAAGCCTTGCTCGAGTCGCGCAAGTTCGATTCGTTCAACCGTATGTCGGCCTTTGTTGTTCACGACTTGAAGAATCTCGTGGCCCAGTTGTCGTTGATGCTGAAGAATGCAGAGCGTCATCGCGACAATCCCGAATTTCAGGCGGACATGATCGATACCATCGCCCACGTCGAGGAACGCATGCGCGGGTTGATGAAGCAGTTGCAGGAGAAGTCGCCCGTTGATCCACGTCGACCGGTGGAGATCGCAGGGCTGCTTCAGCGTATCTGTCTGGCCAAGCGTCACCAGCGACCGGTGGTGGTGTTGGTCTGTGACGTCGACGACGTGCTTCTGGTCAATGCTCATCCCGAGCGGCTGGAGCGAGTCATTGGGCATGTGGTGCAAAATGCCCTCGACGCGACCGACGAGAGTGGTAAGGTAAGCATCCGGCTGGAGCGCCCCACCCCCGATTCTGTCGCGGTCGTGGTGGAGGACACAGGCAGGGGAATGAGCGAGGAGTTCATTCGGGAACAGCTCTTCAAGCCCTTCCGCTCGAGCAAGGCGAGCGGGATGGGGCTGGGTGTCTATGAGGCGCAGCAGTATCTCAAGGAACTGGGGGGTACGATCCAGTACTGGAGCGAGCCTGGCCGTGGAACCCGGGCAACCGTCGTCCTGCCGACGATGGATGCCAAGCCTCAAGCGGCCAGACTGGCGAAATCAGCGGAATCAATTCAGCAATGACCGAGAAGCGCAGAACATTATTGATCGTGGAGGACGACCCCGCGCTGCAGAAGCAGATGCGCTGGGCCTTTGATGACTACGAGACGGTGGTCGCCGAGGACAGGGAGGGCGCAATTGCGCAGATGCGCCGCCATGAACCTGCCGTCGTCACGATGGACCTTGGTTTGCCACCGGCTCCCGACGACGTGAGCGAAGGTTTCAGGTTGCTCAGTGAGTTGCTCGCACTGGTACCGACCACCAAGGTGATCGTTCTTACTGGTCAGCATGATCGGGAAAACGCGGTGCGCGCGGTTGCAATGGGGGCCTACGATTTCTTCGGCAAGCCGTTCGAGCCGGAGTTGCTGCAACTCACCATTGACCGGGCCTTTCGCCTGCATGATCTGCAGATGGAGAACATGCGTCTGCGGCAGCAGCAGGAAGGCGCCCTTGGGGGCTTCATCACGCGCGATCCGTCCATGCAGAAGGTGTGTCGTACGATCGAGAAGGTTGCGGCGTCCACCGCGACGATCGCCTTGTTCGGCGAGAGCGGTACGGGCAAGGAGATTCTTGCGCGCAGCGTGCACGCGCTTTCCTCCCGCTCCAAGGAGCGCTTCGTTGCGATCAACTGCGCGGCAATTCCCGACAACCTTCTTGAAAGCGAGTTGTTCGGCTACGAGAAGGGGGCTTTTACGGGCGCGGTGCGGCAGACTCCCGGAAAAATCGAGGTTGCCAGCAAGGGCACGCTGTTTCTTGACGAGATTGGCGACCTTCCTTTGGCCTTGCAGGCCAAGCTTCTGCGTTTTCTACAGGAGCGGGTGATCGAGCGCATCGGAGGGCGGGAGGAGATACCGGTCGATGTCCGCATTGTCTGCGCCACGCACCGTGATCTGAAGGCCTTGGTAAAGGAAGGACACTTTCGCGAAGACTTGTTTTATCGGCTCGCAGAGATCGTGGTCGAGATTCCCCCGTTGCGCGCCCGCAACGGCGACCCGGTGCTGCTTGCGCATGCGTTCTCGCAGCGTTTCGCCAAGGAGAATGGCCGGGGGGCGCTGCAACTTGCGGAGAGCGCGCTTTCGGCCATCGAGGCGCACGACTGGCCCGGCAACGTGCGTGAGTTGGAAAACTGCCTCAAGCGCGCGGTGATCATGGCCGATGGCAATCAGATTACCGCGGACGACCTTGGTCTGGGTGCGTCTGACGTACCGCTGGAGCATCTGAACTTGCGGCAGGTCCGTGAGGAGGCCGAGCGCCAGGCAGTGGTCCGGGTGCTGGCGCGAACCAACAATAACATTGCGCGTGCAGCGGAGATTCTCGGCGTAAGCCGGCCCTCGCTGTATGACTTGATGAATCGCTTCGGATTGAAGAAGGAGAGCTGAGATGCACTGGGCAGGACAGTCGCGCAAGGAGCGACCGCTTTCTGATAGAGGGCTTGACGGGTCGCGACGCGAGCGCGTTTCAGACTCACCGCAAGGCGAGCATCCTCGCATCTATTTGCTTGCCGTACTCCGTTCGCTGGGTGCTACGCGGCTCGTGACACCATCAGGCAGGTTGTTTCAGCGCCTTCCAAGGGCTCTGCTTGTCGGCGCGCTGTGTGCCGGCGTGCTTGCCGGGTGCGGCCAGAGTGCCGACGACATGCTGGCGTCTGCCAAGGATTACCTTGCCAAGAACGACCCCAACGCGGCGAGCATCCAGTTGAAGAACGCGCTGCAGAAGGACGGCGATATTGCCGAGGCCCGCTATCTGCTGGGAACCCTCAATCTCGAGCAAGGCGACATCGCGGGCGCCGTCAAGGAGTTGGAGCGGGCGAAGGCGCTGGGATACGCAGATTCGGAGATCGCTCCTTATCTGGCCCGCGCCTGGGTGTTGGCAGGTGAGACCGAACGCGCCATCGATACATACGGAAGCACGTCGTTGAGCGATCCGGCTGCCATGGTGACATTGCTCGGAGCGCTCGGCGATGCCCATCTTGCCCGTGGCGAACGTGATCGGGCGCGCGAGCGCTACGAAAGCGCACTGGTTCTGAGCGACACCGATCTAGCAGCACTTGTCGGCATGAGCCGCGTCGGCCTGTTCTCGGGCGCGTTCGATGATGCCTTGGTCAGTGCGGACAAGGCGTTGGCCGCTCATCCCGAGGATGGGGGGGCGCATGCCGCGCGGGCTGACGTGCTGGTGGCCCTGGGGCGAAATGATGAGGCGGTCGCCGCATTCGACGCGGCATTGAAGGCGCGGCCACGCATGGTGGTGTATCACTTCGCGCTGATCTCGCTGCTGCTGCGAGACGGCAAACTGGATGACGCCGAACAGCGCCTTGCTGCAATGAGCAAGGTTGCGCCCAAGGATTCCTCCACGCTTTATCTGAAGGCTTTTGTGGACTTCAGGCGTGATCGCAACGGCGAGGCCCGTGAGGCGATCGAGGCTGTGTTACGTCAGACGCCGGAGAATCTGCCGGCCCAGCTGTTGGCCGGTGGCATCTATCTCAAGCTTGGTGAGCACGTGCTGGCGCAGCGCCATCTTGAGACGGTGCTTGCCAGGGCGCCCGGGCAGCCGCTGGCCCGGCGCTTCATGGCCGCATCGCTGCTGGCAACGGGGCAGCCGGTGCGGGCACGGGAGTTGTTGCAACCGGTGCTGGCGGGCACGGACGATGCATCGACGATGACGCTTGCCGGGCAGGTGTTCCTGGCGGCAGGTGATTTCGATGCCGCATCGGACTATTTCGCCCGCGCGGTGGATGCCAATCCCGAGGACGCCGGCGCGCGCACTCGACTTGCGGTGGCACGTCTTTCCAGTGGCGACGAGGCCGGCGCGCTCGCCGACCTGGAGGCCGCGACCGCCATGGACAGCGGTGCGGGGCAGGCCGAGTTTGCGCTGATCCTGACGCATCTGCGCAGGGGGGAGTTCGACGAGGCGATGCGCATCCAGCAGCAACTGGAGAGCAAGCAACCGGACAACCCGCAGACGCACAACGTGAAGGGCGGGATCCTGATGGCCAAGCGCGATTTGCCGGCCGCGCGCGTGGCCTTCGAACGCGCGTTGCAGTTGCGTCCGGACTTTCTATCGGCGGCGGTCAACCTTGCCCGCATTGACCTTGCGGAGAACCAGCGCGACCAGGCGTTCCAGCGCTTCGAGCGGGTGATCGAGGCCAACCCGCGCGTGACCGACGCCTATCTGCTGCTTGCAGAGTTGATGATGCGCAGCGGCGTCGATGGCGCCCAGATCATGGCGGTATTGGAGCGTGGCGCCCAGGCAAACCCGGCGGTGCTTGCGCCACGGCTCGCAATGGTCAGGTTGCACGTTCAGCAGCGCGCGTATCCGCGGGCGCTCGCGCTTGCCCAGGAACTGGTCGCGGCCAACCCCAACGATCCGCAGGCTGTGACCGCGCTCGCTCAGGCGCAGTTTTCCGGCGGTGACCACCAACAGGCGATCGCATCGCTCAACCGCGTGGTGCGCCTTCAGCCGGACAGCCCGCAGCCATTGGTGGCGCTCGCCGATGCGCAGCGTGCCACCGGCGATCGGACCGGCGCGGCGCAGTCGCTGCGGCGGGCGCTGTCGCATCAGGCGGACGCCATCGACGCGCAGCAACGCCTCGTGTCCATCCTGGTCGAGGATCGCAACTTCGGCGAAGCCCTGAAAGTCGCGGCCACCATTCAGGCGCAGCGTCCGGAACAAGCCATCGGTTTGCTCTTCGAGGGCGACATCCGTGCCGCGGCGAACGAGTGGGACGCGGCTGCTGAAGCCTTCCGCAAAGCCTTGCCATTCGCCACCGCGGGCGACGTCGCCATCAAGCTTCATTCGGCGTTGCTGCGCGCAGGCAAGGCGGACGAGGCTGCCCGTGAGGCGGATGCCTGGCTTGCGGCGAAGCCCGACGACTTGGTGCTGAGGGGATATCTCGCGGAACGCGCCCTCGGCGAACGACGTTATGAGGATGCCGAGCGGCAGTACCGCACCATGGTGACGCTCAACCCGAACAATGCACTGGTGCTCAACAATCTCGCCTGGGTGGCAGGTGAGTTGGGGCGTGCGGATGCGCTGGAGCTCGCGGAGCGGGCGGCCGCGCTCGCACCCGAGAACGCGGCGGTGCTCGACACCCTGGGCAGCATGCAGGTTAAGCAGGGGCAGTCGGACAAGGGGTTGGAGAATCTGCGCAAGGCGGTCAGCATTGCGCCGGGTGAGGGGGCGCTACGTCTCAATCTTGCCCGGGCGTTGATCTCGCTCGAGCGCAGCGACGATGCACGCTCGGAGCTCGATGCGCTGCTCGCAACAGCGGAGGCGGGTAGCCCCTTGCAGCGCGAGGCGCAAGCTTTGCGCGATGGTTTGAAGTGAGCGCCGGGCGGCATGACTGGCCCCCGGGCAGAGATGACAAGGACGAATACATGACTACGGTTGCAGTTATCGGTCTCGGCTACGTAGGCTTGCCGCTTGCGGTCGAGTTCGGCAAGAAGTTCCGGACGCTGGGCTTTGATCTGTCGGCGGACAAGGTTGCGGCCTACCGCGATTTTGTCGACCCCACCGGTGAGGTGCCGGGAGAGGCGCTGCGTGCGGCCACTCAGTTGAGTTGCCATACCGATCCGGCGGTGATCGCGGAGGCGGATTTTATTGTCGTGGCGGTGCCCACTCCAGTCGACCAGGCCCATCAGCCGGATTTCACCCCATTGGTGAAGTCATCGGAGACGGTCGGCCGACAGCTGAAGAAGGGGGCGATCGTGGTGTTCGAGTCCACGGTCTACCCCGGTGCGACTGAGGAAGTCTGCATTCCGATCATCGAGCGCGAGTCCGGACTGAAGTGGAAACAGGATTTCTTCGTTGGTTACTCCCCGGAGCGCATCAACCCAGGCGACAAGGAGCGTACGCTCACCAAGATCGTCAAGGTGGTGTCGGGCGATACGCCGGAAACCCTCGCGAAGGTGCGTGACATGTATGCGTCGGTGATTGCCGCGGGAGTGTATCCGGCCAGTTCGATCAAGGTTGCCGAGGCCGCCAAGGTGATCGAGAACACCCAGCGGGACCTCAATATCGCGTTGATGAACGAGTTGTCGCTGATCTTCCACCGCATAGGCATCGATACGCTCGAAGTGCTCGAGGCCGCGGGTACCAAATGGAACTTCCTTCCGTTCCGTCCCGGCCTGGTCGGCGGCCACTGCATCGGTGTTGATCCGTACTATCTCACCCATAAGGCGGAGATGCTCGGCTATCACCCGGAAGTCATCCTGGCTGGCAGGCGGATCAACGACGGCATGGGCAAGTTCATCGCCGAACAGACGGTGAAGGAACTCATCCAGGCCGGTTGCTCGATCAAAGGCTGTGACGTGATCGTGCTCGGACTCACCTTTAAGGAAAACTGCCCCGATCTTCGCAACAGCAAGGTCATCGACGTCATCCGCGAGCTGGAGAGCTTCGGCTGCAACGTTCATGTTCATGACCCCGTTGCAGAGGCGGCCGAGGCCATGCACGAGTACGGCGTGGCGTTGACCGCGTGGGACGCCTTGCCCGAGGCCTCAGCTGTGGTGGCGGCGGTATCGCATCGCGCCTTTGTCGAGGGCGGAGTGGAGCGCATGCTCGGAAAGATTGCTCCAGGCGGCGTGTTCGTTGATGTCAAGTCAGTATTCGACCGTGCCCGGCTGGAGGAGGCCGGCTTGCGTGTTTGGCGTCTGTAGGCGGGTGCTGCTAGAACACAGTTATCAATAGGGTGCGCGCAGGCCATGTCGACGATGAAGGGGAGGGGTCGGTCGGGAGTTCGGTCGCTGGTGGCGCTGTCGGTGTTCGTATTCTGTCCGGGGGCGCTGGCGGTACGAGGCGAAGCGGTCGAGGCGGCTTTTGCCGAGCACGCACGCTATCTTGCGGATCTTGCGCTCGCGCATGAGCACGGGGAGGGCGTGGCGCGTGACCCACAGCACGCAGCGGTGCTTTACTGCGAGGCGGCGCGGCTTGGCAATGCCGAGGCTGCGTATGCGCTCGGCTGGATGTATGCGAATGGGCGTGGTTTGCCGCGCGATGACGCCTATGCCAGTGCCTTGTTCTCGATCGCGGCCGAGCGGGGTAATGCCCATGCCGAGACGATGCTCCGTTTCACCGGCGAGACCGTGGTTCGGCCTGCGTGCCTGGAAACGCCGCCGGAACTCTTCATCGACAGCGCGTGGAATCTCGAGGCGCGGTTACGCCGTTTGACGCCGGAGCAGCGCGTGGTGGCCGAACTCATCGTCGAGTTGGCGCCCAAGTACCAGATCAGCCCCAGCTTCGCGCTGGCTATTGCACTGACCGAGTCGGCGCTCAATCCTCGGGCGGTGTCACCAAAGAACGCCCAGGGCGTGATGCAGCTCATCCCGGATACGGCTGCGCGCTTCAATGTACGAAATGTGTTCGACCCGGGTGACAACATCAAGGGTGGGCTGAGTTACCTTCGCTGGCTACTGGCCTACTTCGAGGGGGATGTCGCCTTGGCGGCGGCAGCCTACAATGCGGGGGAGCGGGCGGTGGAGCGCTACAAGGGCGTGCCGCCGTTCAAGGAAACGCAGGACTACGTCAGCCGCATTCTCTCCATGGTACAACGCCACGCCCATCCCTACGATCGAAGCGTCGTTGATCCCAGCCCGGTGTTCGTCGCGCTGCGCACCGCCGCGAGCGAGGCAGGGCGTTGAACGTCGGCCACCCCTCGCGGCGCACGTTCGTGCGCGGGCTTGGCGCGTTGCTGCTTTCGCCGTATGCGCTTGCGGCTCTGCCGGATACCGTGGCGCGCATCAAACCCTCCATTGTCGCGGTCGGCACCTTCCAACGTACGCGCAACCCTTCGTTCCGTTTTCTCGGGACGGGCTTTGCCGTGGGTGACGGACGGCTCATTGCGACCAACGCCCATGTCCTGCCCGACAAGCTCGCCGAGGCGCAGATGGAGACCTTCGCGATCGCCGTACCGGACGGAGACTCCGGCACGGTCGCGGTGCGACCCGCGCGCAACGTGGCGATGGAAAAGGAGCGGGACCTCGCGGTGTTGGCGATCGATGGAAATGCGCTTGGATTCTTTCCGGTTACCCACCGCGGCATCATCGCCGCGATCTCGCCGATCGGCATTCCCCAGGAGCGTGCCCGCGAACTCGATCCGGCCCTGGTTCGGCGGCTTGCATCCGATCCCTTCCGGGTGTATCAGCTTGACGCCACCGCCTACCCGGGTAACAGCGGTAGCCCGGTATACGACCCGGCCAGCGGCCGCGTGCTCGGCGTGGTGAACATGGTGTTCGTGAAATCCACCAAGGAAAACGTGCTGAGTGACCCGTCGGGCATCAGCTACGCAATACCGATCGACTATCTCGCGACCATGCTGGACAAGCTTGGTGCACGTTGACAAGCTTGGCGCACGTTATTGGCCCGGCAATCACATACCGTTCGGCTGAGTCCTCTACGGGTTCAGGGCGAACGGTGTCGCCCGTTTCATTGCCGGGTTGATCGCTGGCGAGACTGCGGGCGGGTAAGGCTGCCGACCGCAATAGCCCATGAGGCGTACCGACAGGTTGGTCCCCCCGCCGGGAATCGAACCCAGATCTGCCGCTTAGGAGGCGGCCGTTCTATCCATTGAACTACAGGGAGGGAGCGCAATTCTAGCCTTTTGGCGTCACCTGACCAAGCCCGTTTTTTGCTTCGCCCGGGTGGTCCGAGGGCGCGGCGTTGGCACTGTGACTCGTTTCGACGGGGCGCTGTGGCACGATGCCATGATCGGGCAGGCGCTTTGGTGGCAGGAGGAAGTCACCTGGATGGCGGACGAAGCGGATCAGCACCAGCTTGAGCAGATCCTGACCTTGTTCGAAGGTGATGCGTCGGGCGCGCATGGCGACCGATAGCGTCAGGGCGAAGCTGACGGTGAGGTTGGTCATGCCGATCAATGCGACGCCCAGCAAGGACATCAGCGCGAGGCGAAGGGGGAGATCCAGCCCCAGTCCGATGCCGCCGTAGCCTACGTAGGCGGAGGAAAAGGCGATATGGCGAATGTCCAGGGGGAGACCGAACAGGACGCCCAAAGCCGTGACCCCGCCGAGCAGAAAACCGAAGAAAAAGTTACCTGCGAGCGCGCCAAGATTGTTCTCGACATAGGTTGCGACGCGTTGCATACGCGCTTCGCCCAGCACGCGCTTCGGCCAGCGCAGCTGAAGTAGCCGCTGGGGGATGCGGCCGTAGGCGGACAAGTTGTCGTAGTAGCCGGCGATCAGGCCCGAAAGGAACAGGCATACGCCGGCGATCGCGGCGAAGAATATGGCCGGACCCAGTGGATCGACTTCACCGAGCAGGTGGCGTGCCTGCTCGGGCGACACGAAGTGGTCGCCCGAAGTGAGCCATACGATCAGTGCGAGCAGCATCGCCGTCGGCACTGCTACGCCCACGTTGCCGGCGATGGCGGCGATCTGGCTGCGTACCGTGCGCGCAATCAACTCGACGAGGCTGTCGAGGTTGCGCGTCTTGCCCTTTGCTTCGCCAATGGAGGCAGCGATCGCGTTTGCGGTCATGGCAGGCTGCTTGGTCGCGACAGTGCCTCCAAGAACATGGATGAGGGCAAAGCCGATGCCGTAGTTCAGGCAAAAGGCCAGGGCGGCATTGAGCGGGGCAAAGCCCTGCCAGCCGAGCACGATCTTGAGCGCGGCCATCATCGCAATGATGATGCCACCCAGTGCAGCTGAGCGCAGTATTCCAAAATACTCGTGGCGGTTCGAGGCGATGTAGCGCTCGCCGGTCTTGCTTGCGCTTTCAGTCATGCGCAGCGACAGCAACTCGACGTTCTTGCCCCAGTAGTCCGACAGCTTGTGCTTGCGGCACTCGGCGCGGATCAACTCCTTGAACAGTGCGGTGGCCTGCGGGGCGATGGACGGCACGCTACGGGCTTCGCGCAGCGCGATGAGCAAGGCCAGCAGGCGGGTGATGCGGTCGAGGTGCTGGCGCAGACGCTCGAGTTTGAAGGTGAGCGACAGGCTGGTACCGATCTTGGCCGCGCGTCGGCGGATGCGCAGAACCACGTCGTTGCATTGATCAAGCATGACCGCGAGGTGCTTTTCATCGTCCATGACGATGTCGGGGTCCGACCACCATGCCTTGTACTCGGTCAGATACTTCACCAGTTCGGCGTTCTGCGCCAGGAATGGGGATTCATGCTCTTCCAGTGTCGGGTCGATGCGCACCAGTTCGGGGTCGAGGCCGATCGACGATACGTGGTAGGACAGCACGCGCAAGGCCTCGATCAGTTCGTCCACAGGCTCCGGCAGTTTGGGCGGGCCGGCCTCTTTCGCGTCGAATCCGTCCGGTGCGAAGACTTTGGCGATGAAGGCGGTCCAGTCCTCGTCGGGAATGCCGTTCACCCAGATTTCGTCGTCTACGCGTGGGAACACCACACCGATCACGCCGCGCATATAGTCGGTGTCGATCACCTCAGGCAGCAAGCGGCCGGAGATCCGACGGGCGGATTCGGAGAAGAAGCCGGTGGAGGGCCCCGGCGGCCACTTCAAATTCCTCCATCTGTGGCCAGGTCAAATTCCCCCAGTGGGAGATGACAGGACGGGTGGTTTTTACTCGTTGTCTGAACCTTTCGCAAGCCGGCTGGCGGCC
>JBKBMG010000086.1:0-14350 GCA_046295975.1 Rhodocyclaceae bacterium | reverse complement strand
GAGCCGAGTGCAAGGCGCGAGCGAGCGAACGACGAGACATATCAAATAGATAGGCGAGGAGTGAGCGAGTGAGTAACGCAGCAATCGGTTCGCGCAGCAGATTTATTCACAGGCTCTGAGCTGCCGGGCCCCGGCCCGTTCCCGGTCCGACCCCGTGCCGGGGCCGGGGCGGGTCGCTCCGGCACACTGGACCGGCCCACCCCAACGGCTTCACACAGCGATCACATCCGCGCAAACGAACGGTAATACTCGGCCACTAGAGTTTCGAATGAACATCAACCGCATTCGAATCTCACATGATCTGGCCCTGCCTCGACGCCCGCGAGCGTGAAATCCTGGAGCAAGTCCGCCGAAGCGGCTTCGTCGGCATAGACGAACTCGCCCAGCGTTTCGACGTCACGCCGCAGACCATCCGCCGCTGCGTCAACCAGCTGAGCGAGCAAGGCCTGCTGCGCCGGGTGCACGGCGGAGTGGACCTACCCTCGCCCGCCGGCAACCTGCCCTACCAGCGCCGCCAGATCCTCAACCTCGAAGCCAAGCGCCGCATCGCATCGGCCGTGGCGGCGTTCATTCCCGCGGGCGCGAGCGTGTCGCTCGGCATAGGCACCACGCCGGAGCAAGTCGCCTTCGCGCTGCGTCATCACACCCAACTGCGCGTGATCACCAACAGCCTCAATGTGGCCAACGCGGTTGCCGGCTGCCCCGGCATCGAACTCACGATCGCCGGCGGTACCCTGCGCGCAAGCGACCTGGACGTGGTCGGCAGCGCCGCGGTGAATTGCTTCGCAGCCTACAAGACGGATTTCGCCGTATTCGGCGTCGGCGGCATCGATCGTGACGGCACCCTGCTCGATTTCGACGCCGACGAAGTTTCGACTCGCCTGGCCATGGCCACCCACTGCCGCAGCACCTTGCTGGTAGCGGATGTGAGCAAGTTCGGCCGGCGTGCCGTCGCGCGCGGCGGGCGCTTGACCGATGCCGACCACCTGTTCATCGATGCGCCGGTGCCGGCCGACTATCTCGAGGCGCTTGGCGAACATCGTCCGGTGGTGCACGTCGCGGACGAGCAGGTCGAACCGGTATTCCCCGCAGCGTCATGCGCATGAAATCGCGCGCCATGACCACTCGCCGCGCCGCCGCCCGCGCCTCCCGTGCTTGTGCAGCGACTCCCGGACCGAGGACGGTTCGATTGAGCCCGGCGGTACCCCGCGAGGCCGCAGAATGAGCGACATCGTACTCACCCACGTCACCAAGCGCTGGGGCGACTTCCTGGCGGTGGATGGCGTCAGCCTGCACGTGCCGCGCGGCCAGCTGGTGGCGTTGCTGGGCCCATCGGGCTGCGGCAAGTCCACCACGTTGCGCCTGATCGCCGGGCTCGAAGCGGCCGATGGCGGCACCATCGCCATCGGCGCCGCGGACGTCACCCACCTGCCGCCGGCCCGCCGCGGCGTGGCCATGGTGTTCCAGTCCTATGCGCTGTTTCCGCACCTGAACGTCGCCGACAACATCCTGTTCGGCCTGCAGGTACGGCGCGTGCCGCAGGCCGAACGGCATCGCCGCCTGGCCCGCGCGGCGGAGCTACTGGGCCTGGGCGAGTTGCTGACGCGGCGGCCGGCGCAACTTTCGGGTGGCCAACGCCAGCGCGTGGCGCTGGGCCGCGCCATCGTCGCCGAAGCGCCGGTGTGTCTCATGGACGAGCCGCTGTCCAACCTCGATGCCCAGCTGCGCCAGCAGATGCGAAGCGAGATCCGCGCCCTGCAGCAACGCCTCGGGATGACCATGGTGTACGTCACGCATGATCAGACCGAAGCCATGACCATGGCCGACAAGGTGGTGTTGATGCGCAACGGCCGCATCGAGCAGGAAGGCAGCCCCGCCGAACTGTACGAACGGCCGGCCTCCGCCTTCGTCGCCGGCTTCATCGGCTGCCCGCCGATGAACCTGTTCCCGCTCCCCGCCAAGCTGTCGCCACCGGAAGGCCACGCGCGCGACGACCTGCGCCTGGGCGTGCGCCCCGAGCACATCGGCTTGTGCGCGCCGGCACAGGGCCTGCCGGTCACGCTGGAAACCGTCGAGTACTTGGGCGCCGAGTCGATGCTCATCTGCCGCCACGAAGATGCTACCCACCGCATCACCGTACGCGTGCCCGGACGGGTGGCCGCCCGCGCCGGCGACCACATCGGCCTGGAATGGCATCCGACGGAACAACACCTGTTCATCCACGGCGACGGCCGCCGCCTACCTGGCTGAACGCGCCGCCGCCCCCATGCACCACCAACCGCAGGAGCTCCTTCCATGAGAAAGCTGTTCTCCGGACTCAACCACCTCGCCGCCGGCCTCGGTCTGGCGGCCACACTCGCCGCCGCCCCGGTGGCCGCCACCGAGCTCACCTTCTTCTATCCGGTCGCAGTCGGCGGCCCGGTCACCAAGATCGTCGACGACATGGCCGCCGCGTTCGAGCAGGAGCACCCCGGCATCCGCGTGAAGCCGGTGTATTCCGGCAGCTACCAGGACACCATCACCAAGGTGCTGACCGCCATGAAAGGCGGCGACGCGCCGCAGGTGTCGGTACTGCTCTCCACGGACATGTACACCTTGATCGACGAAGACGCCATCGTGCCCTTCGACGAACTGGCGCAGAGCGACGACGACCGCGCCTGGATGGCCGGTTTCTACCCCGGTTTCATGAAGAACAGCCAGACCGGCGACCAGACCTGGGGCATCCCCTTCCAGCGCTCGACGGTGGTGATGTACTGGAACAAGGCCTTGTTCGCCGAGGCCGGCCTCGATCCCCAACGCCCGCCGCAGACCTGGGCCGAACTGGTCGAGTACGGCAACAAGCTCACCCGTCGCGACGCCGCCGGCAACGTCACCACCTGGGGTGTGCAGGTGCCCTCATCGGGCTTTCCCTACTGGCTGTTCCAGACCTTCACCACCCAGAACGGTGTCGAGCTCATGAATGCCGCCGGCACCGAGACCTACTTCGACCGGCCGGAAGTCATCGAAGCCTTGCAGTTCTGGGTCGATCTCTCTCGCACCCACGGCATCCACCCGCCGGGCGTGGTCGAGTGGGGCACCACGCCCAAGGACTTCTTCGAACGCAAGGCCGCCATCATATACACCACCACCGGCAACCTGACCAACATCCGCAACAACGCCGGGTTCGACTTCGGCGTGGCGATGCTGCCCGCCGGCAAACAGCGCGGCACTCCGACCGGCGGTGGCAACTTCCACATCTTCAAGAACGCCACGCCCGAACAGCGCGAGGCCGCCTTCAAGTTCGTGAAATGGATGACCACGCCCGAACGCGCGGCCGAATGGGCCATCGCCACCGGCTACGTGGCGGTATCCCCAGCCGCTTGGGACACCCCCGTCATGAAGGACTACGTGTCCGAGTTCCCCGCCCCGCTGGTGGCGCGCGATCAACTCGAGTTCGCCGTGGCCGAGCTGTCCACCCACGAGAACCAGCGTGTCACCAAGGCGCTCAACGACGGCCTGCAGGCCGCCCTGACCGGCACGAAGTCGCCCGCCCAGGCCATGCAGGAGGCCCAGCGCGAGGCCGAGCGCATCCTCCGCGCGTATCGCTGACCGGCAGCCGCCCATGAAGACGCACCCCCTCGGCAACAGCGGACCCATCGCCGCGCTACACGGCTGGCTGCTGCTGTTGCCGGCGGCGGTGCTGCTCGCCGCCTTCACCCACTATCCGGCGGTAGCCACCTTCTGGCACAGCCTGTTCACCACCCCACGCGGCAACCGCCCGGCCCGCTTCATCGGCGCCGACCACTACCGCGACATGCTTGCCGACCCGATCTTCTGGACGGCCCTCAACAACAACCTGATCTTCGCCCTCGGCACCATCCTGCCCTCGATCGCGCTCGCGCTGATCATGGCCTTGTGGGTGAACGAGCGCATCGCCGGCCGCGGCCTGCTGCGCCTGGCCTACTTCACCCCCACCGTCCTGCCGATGATCGCGGTGGCCAACATCTGGTTGTTCTTCTACACCCCGGACTACGGCCTGCTCGATCAATTCCGCGGCCTGTTCGGCCTGCCCGCCCGGAACTGGCTGGGCAGCCCCGATACCGCCCTGGGCGCGGTCATCGTCGTCGCAGTATGGAAGGAAGCCGGCTTCTTCATGATCTTCTACCTCGCCGCCCTCCAGCAGATCCCGCCGGAACTGCGTGAAGCCGCCCGCCTGGAAGGCGCCAGCCGCTGGCAGGCGTTCTGGCGCGTCACCTTTCCACTGCTGATGCCCACCACCCTGTTCGTGCTGATCAACGCCGTCATCAACGCCTTCCGCCTGGTGGACCACCTTTTCGTGATGACCCGCGGCGGTCCGGACAACGCCACCTCGCTGCTGCTCTACTACATCTACGAGGTCGGTTTCCGCTTCTGGGACCAGGGCTATGCCGCCGCCCTCACCATGGTGCTGCTGGCCGTCATGGCGGTGGTCGCACTGATCAAGTTCGTCTGGCTGGAACGCAAGGTGCACTACCAATGAACACCCCCGGCACCCTCGCCGCCACCCGCCCCGTGCAGCCCGCCACCGCAATGCCGCTGCCCGTCGACCGCTGGCTCAACTTCATCGGCGCCTGGACGCTCGGCATCCTGTGGCTCGCCCCCCTGCTCTACGCAGTCTGGACGGCGTTTCACCCGACCGAATTCTCCACCCGCTTCGAGCTTCTCGCGCCGCTCACGCTGGACAACTTCCGCGCCGCCTGGGATGCCGCCCCCTTTCCCCGCTACTTCCTCAACACCAGCATCCTGGTCGCCGCCATCCTTGCCGGGCAGTTGCTGCTATGCACGCTGGCGGCCTACGCTTTCGCGCGCTTCGAGTTTCCCGGACGCGATCTGGCATTCGCACTGGTCCTGGTGCAACTGATGATCATGCCCGACATGATGATCGTGGCGAACTACCGCAGCATCCACGCCCTGGGCCTGGTCGACACCATCGGCGCCATGGCCCTTCCGTACATGGCCTCCGCCTTCGGCATCTTTCTGCTGCGGCAGACCTTCAAGACCATCCCCCGCGAACTCGAAGAAGCGGCACGCATAGAAGGCTGCGGCACGCTGGGCGTGCTGTGGCGGGTATACGTACCGCTGGCAAAACCCACATATCTCGCCTACGCCCTGGTCTCGGTCAGCCACCACTGGAACAACTTCCTGTGGCCGCTGATCGTGACCAACACCGTCGACACCCGCCCCCTCACGGTGGGCCTGGCGATCTTCGCCGGCACCGACCAAGGCATAGACTGGGCTATCATCACCGCCGCCACCCTGCTCGCATCCGGGCCACTGCTGGTCGCGTTTCTGCTGTTTCAACGGCAATTCGTGCAAAGCTTCCTGCGCGCGGGGATACGCTGAACCCAAGCCCCTGTACCGCTTTCGGCTTTCAGGCCGGAGAACAATGACTGAGCCTTGGCCGTACAACCAGCCGATCTTCCGGCGCAGCCACCGGGCAAGGTCACCAGATGGACATTTCACCGCCGTCATCGACGACGCGGTGGAAGTTTCAATGAGCAATCCGACCTCAGGCCTGCTTGTCCTGTCGACCGGGCTGCAGATTGCCCGTTGCAACCCTAGCTTCATCTGATCTGACGATTCTGCCTATCTCGCCGTGCCGAAGTACGTGCTCCGCTTCGGCATCTTCCGACGACAACGCCTCTTGATCGTGGACCGGGTCCGAGGCCGTCTGCTCGCCGCCCCAGGCTCTGCCTATTACTATCAGCCCGAGTCGTTCACGGACGGTGTTCTCGTGGTGACGAAAGAGCCGTTCGCGAGGCCTTCCAAGCTGTCCTGGAGAATTCCCGCGGACCTGGATACCTTCAGCCCGTGGCATGAGAACACGTAAGACGTATCGGTTTGAGCCGAGGCGTGCCTGCCGTGCAAGCTGCGCTTGCGCCATCACGTTCACCGGGTCGAGCGGTGGCCCACTTGACGGACCGTCAAGCGGGCACGTGCTCACCTGACAACAACGGCACGGCAATGAATGGGTGGGCGAGTGATAATGCGCCCGCGCCTCGACCGGGACGTTCCCCGGCTGGAGGCACTCCATTCCCATACCGACAAGGCCGCGCCAGCCATGACCTCGCCCGATCTGAACGCACTGCCCCTGCACGAACTCTACGAGTTCACCAACACCACGCTGTCGATGGCGGACTTCGCCGCAGCGGTCGACGAACGCCTTCACGACGGGCGCGCCGACGAAGTCCGCACCTTCTTCCGCGACTGTGAGGAACGGTGCATTAATCGCCTCTCACATCTCAACCGCGACGAGGCGCCCTGGATGAAGGACGCCGAGCGCTGGCTCGCCTTTGTCCGCCTGACGCTGCCGCGCGGCCAGGTCTTCAGCGCCGCGCGCGACATGCCCCGCAGCGCCGAACTGTCCGGGATCGTGCGTACCCTGGCCGAGCAGCGACTGGCCGAAGCGCGCGCCGCGCACCTGCCCCCCAACATGGGCATCGGCCCGGTGATCCTGCGTCTGTTGCCGTGGCTGGCCTATCCCGGGATGCCCTACAAGGAATCAATCGCCGCCCTGGACTGGATACTGGCACTGCGCACCGAGGCCGGCGTCGGCCGGGACAACGACTACTGGACCAACTGGCAACCCTACATCGCGGTCTTGAACGACGATGATCTGCTGCGCTATGCCGCGGTCGGTGGCGCCCTGTTCAAGGACATCATCAAGCACTACCAGCGGGAGCGCGTGACCAGGAATTCGCGCGGCGAAAGCTGGCGCCTGTGGAAGGCCTTCTTCGCCAGCCATCCCCGTTTGTATGACGAGGTCTATATCGAAGACGTCGACCTGCTCGACCAGCGCTGGGACAGCGCGAACGCTCAACTCCGCGTCGACCTCGGATGCAAGCTGATGTCATGGCTCGGCTACGATGATCAGTTCGACTCCGATCACCTCAAAGCGGTCTTCGACCGGCGCTTGCGCGAAAGCCCGGACGCCTTCGTACCGTACATGAAGGAATCGGGCCGCTACCAGGTCAGCCCGGGGCTGGCGCGGCATGTCATCGCCGCCGGACACAAGTCGTTGCTGCCCTTGCTGCTGCCGGCCATTGCGCAACGCTGCGAGTACTCGGAAGAGCTCAAGGAGTACACCGAACTCATCCGTGAGCTGGCCGCCAGCCGACCGGACGATCTCAACGGCATCGGGGCCAAGGAACTCGTCAACATCCTACCCGCCTTCGACCGCGACACCCTGCGGGCGACCCTGCCGACGCTGACACCCATCATCTCGGGCAGCAGTTCCAAGGCCCTGCGCGCTGCCCTCGCCGACATTGCCGGACAGTTCGAACCGGCCTGGCTGATCGAAGCCGGATGGCTGAAGAAACCGCCCAAGAACCTGCTGCTGGTCTGTCGCGACGTATTGCTGGCCCACCCTGACCCGTCGGCCGGTCCGCTGCTGGCCGAGTTGCTCGCCTCCGGCAAGCTGGATGTCGCCTCGGCGAGCACCGTCGCACAGCGCCTCCAAGCGCTTGGCCTGGCCGGGCAGAATACGGGTGTCACGACCACCGACCTGGCCCCGGGGGCGACCTCGCCGAGTGCCCCGAACGCCCCCAGCGCTGCCGGCAACCCCGCCTCCTTGCCGAACCTGGACGCGCTCGAAGCAGAAGCCGCCAAGGTCAAGCGCCTGGCCGCCGCGATCAAGGCCTTCGACACCCCGGAGCTGCTCAGCCTCTGCGTTCCCCTGTCCGAACATGCCGCCCGGGTGCTGCTGCACCTCGCGGCCACCGCTGAAGGCGCGCTGCCGCCGCTGGCCGCCCAGTTGCTCGCCCACATGACGCCCGAAAACCGTGCCCGACTCGCGCTGGCGCTGGTAGAGCACTGGATCGCGGCCGACGGCGACCCCAAGCGGCGCTGGGCACTCAAGCTGGTGCCGGGCAATGCCGACGACCGCGTGGTCGACCTGTTCATGAAGGCCATCAACGACTGGAACCGGCCGCGCCTGCAGCGTGCCGCCGCCGCAACCGAGCAGCTTGGCGAAGTCGACACCCTGTACGCGCTGCTGCGGGTGCAGGAGATTTCCGAGTCGCGCAAGCTCAAGGACCTCGTGGTGCGCGCCGCCCGCGCCGCCCTGCGCGCTGCCGCTGCGCGCCGGAAGATGAGCGTGGCCGAGCTGTTCGACGAAGTCACGCCCGATTTCGGGCTCGGTGCCGGCCTGAACCTGAGCGTCGGCCCGCAGACCTATCGCATCGAGTTGCAGGGCGACCTCAGCCTGCGCGTGATCGACGACAAGGGCAAGGCCCGCAAATCCATCCCGGCGGTCAAGGACGAAAGCCTGAAGGCCGAATGGGAAGCCGCAAGCGCCCAGCTGAAAACCCTCAACACCAGCCTCAAGACGGTGATCAAGCAGCAAGGCCCGCGCATGCAGGCCGCGCTGGTCACCGGCAAGCGCTGGCCGCGCGCGCGCTGGCAACGCCTGTTCGTCGAACACCCCTTGCTGCGCATCGTCGGCCGCAGCCTGATCTGGCGCATCGAAGACGCACCGCAACTGGCGCACACCAGCTTCCGCCTGGCCGAAGACTTCAGCCTGGTGGATGTCGAGGACGACCCCGTCACCCTGCCGGACGACTGCAGCATCAGCCTGTGGCACCCGGCCACCGCCCCCGCCGGCGAACGCGAAGCCTGGCAGGCCAACCTCGCCGACTACGAACTCGACGCCCTGGTCGACCAGCTTGGCGCCTGCGCCGAGTTGCCGGGCGAAGCGCAGTTCAAGGACGGCACGCTGCTGCCGCCTGCCCCGATCACCGTGGCCCAGGAGCAGCTCTCCAGCCTCTTCAAGAAGCACGGCTACCGCCCCGGCCCGGTCGGCGACGGCCCCAGCATCAACGAACACATCTGGCGCCTGCCCGCGCTCGAAATGTGCATCGAGGTGGCCCACGACTACTACCCGCCGTACATGGAACTGGGCTTGCCGGTATCGGTGGAGCACATCCGCGTGATCGACCTGAGCGATGACGACTGGCGCGAGGTCGACGTCGCCGGCTTGCCCACCCCGCTACTGGCGACGCTGCAGGGCCAGTTCCTGGCCATGGCCGCGAAAGCCAACGTCGACGTAGCCTGATGCAAAAAGACGAGTCCTGATCACGCTTCGTCTGAACGATCACACCGCCTGATAGACGCGGAAGAGCGACGGTTTGTGCCGGATACCCGTTGGGCCCGAATCGTCGCAGTCTCGGTACACACCCGCCCCTGCACAGCCTTCACAGAGCCTCAATGAGCACATCCACCACACACCCTGGCTGCCTTCAGGCGTTGGGCCAGACACTCACCACTGCAGCCCTTGCCAGCGAACTGGCGGAACGTCTGCGAGCGGGCAGTGAAACCGAAGTCGAAACCTTTCTTCGCACGATTCTTGACGACCATCTCCACCCCTTGCGCCGGCTTGGTCGGGATGATGCCCCCTGGGCCAGGGACTACGAAACCTGGCTGGCTTTCGCCCGGCTGACGATTCCACTGGGCGTGCTCTTCGATGGCGGCATCCGCTACGGCGGTGTTTCTTGGCGTTGCGCCGAGCTGTCGCGAGCGCTGGAGAAAGTCGCTCGCGATACGCTACTCCTGCCCGAATCCGCTGACTTTTCCATCGGTCGCCGCGCGCGCTTCATTCTGAATCGACTCTTCCAGTGGTTCTGGTATCCCGACATCCCCCGGCAGGAGACTCTTCGACTACTCGAATGGGCCGAGGAACTGCGGGCGCTCGCGGGTGCCACCTCGACGAACATGCTTGACCCGGACTGGGACGACCTGCTCGCGGCGCTTGATGACGCGGATCTGCTGAATCTTGCAGTACGCGGTGGCGAACTCTATGCGGACATTTGCAAGGTGTACCTGGACCGCCACCGCAGCACACCATATCCGGAGCGCTGCGCCCCCTGGTACGACTTCGTGCGCGAGCACCACAACCTGTTCGACTGGGTGCCCATCGACAAAGACCCTGGCCTGATCGCCCTACGCTGGGAACTCGGTACCAACGCGGAACAACGCGAGAAACTGGTGGAACTGCTTCTGTCGAATGCAGACCACGAACCGGCCGAGTACTACATTCCCATCCTCAACCGTCTGGTACTCGATGACCCGGCGCCCTTCGTGAAATGGATGGAAAGCTGGCGTCCGCGCTATCACCTCGACCCCGCGACGGCCGAGCAGATCTGGCACGCCCAATACCCCGAACTACTGCCGTTCTTGGTGCCATCCATCCTCATGCAATCCCGGGTGGAACCGTTCCTCGAACTGCTCGGCAACATCCTTGTGGCTCGCCCCGCCTGCTTTCATGAGATCCCAACCGTCCGCTTGGCCAAGCTGCTTCCACAGCTCGACCCAGCCGTGCTGAGGGAACATCTGCCACTGCTGGGTGAGTTACTGTCCGCCAGTGGCTCGCGTGCCTTGCGCGAAGCCGTGGCCGGCTTCATGCGCACGTTGGAGGTCGATGCGGTCGTTGATACGTTCTCTACCAATGGCTGGTTGTCGCAGAGGAACAAGAACATGCAACTGGCTTGCCGCGATATTCTGCTGGCACATCCTGACCCGGCGGTGTCGCCGCTACTGCTGGAACTGCTGCGCGGCGGACTGGACCTGGGTTCGGAAAGTCAAGTCGAAGAGCACCTGCAGGAACTCGGCGTCGCCGTTCCGGGCATGACCTTCAACGGCCAGATGGACCTGCCTGCGCTCGAAGCCCGCGTGGCCCGATTCAAGCGCCCTACCCGCGCCATCAACGTGTATGACACCCCCCAGATTCTGGCGCTATTCGCCCCTTTTTCGGACCACGCTGCACGCGTTCTACTGCATCTGGCCGCCACGGCCGAAGACGATCTCCCCCCCCTGGCCGAGCAAATGCTCGCACACATTCCCGCTGAGAATCGCGCCCGCCTCTCGCTAGAGCTGGTAAAGACCTGGGTGACACTGGATGGGGATCCCAAAGCTCGCTGGGCACTGAGGCTGGCAAACGGCAACAGCGACGATCGGGTGGTCAACACGCTGACTGCGGCTGTGCAAGCCTGGGGCAAACCCAAAAAGCTGCGTGCGGTGATCGCGGTAGAGCAGCTCGGCGCACTCGACACCATCTACGCCCTGTCGCAGGTACAAGCACTGTCCACCTCCCGCAAGCTCAAGGATCTGGTCATCGACGCAACCCACGACACACTCAAGGCCGCAGCCGAGCGACGCGGTCTGAGTGTGCTCGATTTATACGACGAACTCACACCGCACTTCGGGCTAGGCGGAGGCCATGCCGGAAACGCCGAGGGGCTTGTGCTCACCGTCGGTTCCAGCCGCTACCGTGTCGAACTACAGGGTGATCTCAGCCTGCGCGTGGTCGACGAAAAAGGAAGAGCTTCCAAGAGCTTGCCGGCGGCGAAAGATCCCGCCCTTCGTCTGGAATGGGAAGCCGCCAACGCACAACTGAAAACAACCGCAGCGGGTATCAAGACCATCGTCAAGCAGCAAGGCCCACGCCTGCGGACGGCATTGATCACAGGCCAGATCTGGTCGGTTGAACGCTGGCGGCGGTTGTTCCAGCAGCATCCGCTGCTGCGCATCCTGGCGCGCAGCCTCATCTGGCATGTTGAGAGCGGACCAAGTTTCCGCATCGCCGAGGATTTCTCCTTGGTTGACGCCGCCGACGACGGAGTCACACTTCCCGAGCATGGCTTGATCAAGCTATGGCACCCTGTTGACGCTACAGCCCAGGACATCGAGTGCTGGCGGGCTTGTCTAGCGGACTATGAGCTCGAACCACTGATAGACCAGATCGGAGCCTCCGCCACGCTGCCCGGCGAGCAACAATGGCGCGAAAACGCCCTGCATCCGGTCGGCCCACTGGAGATCGCCCAGGGGGCACTAGCCGGTCTGCTCACCAAATGGAACTACCGCCCCGGCCAGGTGGGCGATGGCCCCGGCATCTACGAGCACACCCTCGATCTGCCCGGACCGGAGTTGTTCGTAGAGTTGCGCCACGAACGGTACATGCCATACATGGATCTGAACAATCTCGTTGTCATCACCAGCGCGGCCGTTCATGACACCAGCCAGCGCGATGAGCAAGGCCGCTGGCGCACGCTGCGCCCTGTGGAGTGGCCGCTCGCGTTGCAGGCGACGCTGATGGCGCAGTTCGCCGCCATTGCGGCCAAAGCCGCGCAGAACAAGGAACGCAGTTGATGGCATCGCGACGATCGTCAAGCCGGGCCGTACCGCCCATGCCCGCCCCCACCACGCCGTCGGTCGGGCACGACGACGCCCAGCGCCTGCCGGTGGAACTCGCCCGCGGCGAGGAGCTTGCCGCCCTCGCGGATGCCGACGAGGGTCCGCGCCCGGACGGCTGGCGGCTCAGCCCGCGCGCGGTGCGGCGCTTCATTCTCGGCGGCGCGGCCAGCGACGGCCCACCGGTCGCCCGCAAGATCCATGGCAACGACGCGCTGGTCGAGCGCGCCATCGTCACCCTCGCCGGGCAGCGCGGGCTGATGCTGGTGGGCGAACCGGGCACCGCCAAGTCGCTGTTGTCCGAGCTGCTGGCCGCCGCGATCTGCGGCGACAGCACGCTGACGGTGCAGGGCGGTGCCGGCGTGGTCGAAGAGCAGATCCGCTACGGCTGGAACTACGCCCTGTTGCTGCGCGACGGCCCGGGCCCGGACGCCCTCGTGCCCGGGCCGCTGCACCGGGCGATGAGCACCGGCCGGTTGCTGCGCTTCGAGGAGATCACCCGCTGCGCCACCGAGGTGCAGGACAGCCTGGTGTCGGTACTGTCCGAACGCCTGCTGCACATTCCGGAGCTCAAGGACGAACGCCCGTGGCTGCTCGCCCGCCCCGGCTTCAACGTCATCGCCACCGCCAACCTCAACGACCGCGGTGTCAACGAGATGTCCGCCGCGCTCAAGCGCCGCTTCAACTTCGAGACCATGCGCCCGCTCGACGGCATCGACGCCCAGGCCGCGCTGATCGGCGAGGAGGTCGGCCACGCGCTGGCACGGCAACGCATCGGCACCACCGTCGCACCCGACGTGCTCACCCTGCTCGCCACCGCCTTCCAGGAACTGCGCAAGGGCAACGTGGACGGCACCGCGATCGAACGCCCCGGCACCGTGCTGTCCACCGCCGAGGCCATCGACGTGGTGTTCAACGCCGCTTGCCAGTGCTGGTATTTCGGCGAAAACGCGGTGCGCCCCGCCCACCTCGCACGCCACCTGCTGGGCACCGTGATCAAGGACGACGACGAAGATCGCCGCCGCTTCGCGGAGTATCTGCGGGTCGTCGCCCGCGAGCGTGCCGACCGCCAGGACTGGCAGGACTTCGTCGCCGGTGGCCGTGAGCACAGCTGACCCCCGGCCCACGCCGCAGGGCCTGAAGGCCAGTCTGGCACCCCTGCCGGCCTTGAGGCTGGTGCCGGTGCGCCACCACAGCCCGCGCTGTGCCCACCACCTGCGCGCGCTGATGCGTGACTTCCGCCCCACCCATGTGCTGATCGAAGGGCCGGCCGAGCTGAACGCCCTGCTGCCGGCGTTGCAGCACGCGCAGGCACGGCCACCGCTGGCCGCCTACCTGCACGCGACCGTCGGCGCGGCGGGCGGCAAGGACACCGCCACCACCGTCTGGCGCTGCCGCTGCTACGTCCCCTTTGCCGCCTTCTCGCCCGAGTGGGTGGCGCTGCGCGAAGCCAGCCGACAAGGCGGGCAGGTGCGCTTCATCGATCTGCCCTACACCGCGCGCCTGACGCAACCCGAACATCAGGAGCATTTCGCCACCGCCCCGGAACCCACGCTCGAGGACGAACCGGCGCAACTCGCCCCCGGCGCGCTGGACGATCTGATCGCCGCCAGCCCCTGCCGCGATTTCGACGAGTGGTGGGACCGCCATTTCGAATCCGGCGCCGAAGCGGACACGGCGGAGGACTATTTCGCTGCCGTCCTGGCTTTCAGCCAGTGGTTGCGCACGCACCACGGCGACACGGACGATGCCGACATCGCCGAGAACGCCGCCCGCGAAACGTGCATGGCAGGCGAGATCCGCCACGCGCTGGCGCAGGGCGCGCGCTGCCTGGTCGTCTGCGGTGGCTATCACGTGCCGGGCATTCTTGCCGGTCTGGAGCTGGACCCCGCGCTCGTGTCGCCCCCTCAGCCCGTCCACCTCGGCAAGCTCGAAACGGCCGCCCCTTCCAGCCCGACCGGCCGCCCCCCCCCCCCCCCCCCCCCCCCCCCCCCCCCCCCCCCCCCCCCCCACGTCGCGGGACGCAAATGCCGCCCTCACACCCCGCGCAGGTTTCCCCATAGCAGCACATGCAGCTGCGGCAGCACACGCGGCCGGAACCAGCGATCCGCCGTCACCTTGTCCACCAGCCACAGCAGCCGGTCGGCCA
>JBKBMG010000085.1:0-14406 GCA_046295975.1 Rhodocyclaceae bacterium | reverse complement strand
CATGCCTTGGTAGATAAAATGGCATGGAGCAAGCACAAGGTATACCAGACTAAAGTGTATGGTTATTCGGGCGCCCAGCGGGCGAGCTGTTTATGACGGAAGAGTTGTGTGGAATGGGATGCGTCAGGGGCGGTGCGACCGGAGCATCGGCCCGGCAACGTGCGTTTGCCGCACAGGCGAGCGGAGGAACGCTGTACGGCAGCATGCTTGGCAATGCTGCTTCGCAATGAGTACGGCGATGGAGACGCTTAAGGTTCTCGCTGTCGGCAGCCTTGTGGCGGGGTTGATTCCATATGTGGTGTTGCCTTTCTTCCCTAGGAGATGGATCGCCAACGGGCCTAATGCGGCTCGTTCCTTGAAGATGATGGGAATTCCTCCATGGTCCTCACTGAATTGGCTAGGAAAATGTGCTTACATCGTTCTTTATGTTGCGGGGATAGTCCTTATCGGATCCTTGTTACTTGGATCCTGGCTGGAGAGCAGGTAGCTCTCAACTCGCGCATGACGGAAAAGCGAAGCGCCTTCGTGCGTCCGTGAGAGCGCACGATCAGCACGGTGAAAGTCCGTGCGGTGGTCATTGACTCCAGGATCGATAGGGTCAGAGTCATTGATTTACAACGCTCCCAGCGCGAACACACCTACACCTACGACCCGGCCGCCTCACTGCCCACGACGTCGACAGCACGCGCACCGAGTGGACCTTCGACGCCAACGGCAACCGCACCCGTGAATACGGCACCGAGATCGCCCGCTACGACTCTGAAGACCGCCTCACCGCATGGCGCGACAACAATTACACCTACACCCCGGCCGGCGACCTGCAAAGCCGCACCAACCCGTCCGGCACCACCACCTACACCTACGACGCGCTCGGCAGTCTGCACCAGGTCACACTGCCCGGCGGCACCAGCATCGACTACGTCATCGACCCGCAAGGGCGGCGCATCGGCAAGAAGAAAAACGGCGCCCTGCAATACGGCCTGCTGTACCAGGACGCCCTCAACCCGATTGCCGAACTCGGCCCGGACGGGGGCATCAAGAGCGTCTTCCTCTACGCCGACCACGCCCACGCCCCGGCCGCGATGGTGCGCGACGGCAAGCTCTACCGCATGGTCACCGATCATCCGGGCAGCATCCGCGTCGTCATCGACACCAAAACGGGCACCTGCGGAAGTACTTGTAGGTACACTCTGACCATGCAAAGCCTGCTCCTGCTGCTCCCTGACTTTTCCCTGATTCTGCTTGGCGTCTTGTTGCGCCGTCATGTGCTTGAAAGCGAAGGCTTCTGGGCCGGCGTGGAGAAGCTTGTCTATTTCGTGCTGTTTCCGGCCTTGTTGTTCAATGCGCTTGCGGGGGTGCGCATTGATGCGGCAGCGGCCTTGCCGCTGTTCCTGTCTGCGCTGGCGGTGATGGTCGCGGGTTTCGTGCTGGGTTTTGCCGGCCGGCCGCTGATGCGCCTGAGCGCGATCGGCTTTGCATCGCGGCTGCAGTGCGCCTACCGCTTCAATACCTACATCGGCATGGCGATCGCGAGCAAGATCCATGGCGCCGCAGGCATGGCGCTGATGGGTGGGGTGTGTGGTGCGATGGTGCCGTTCGCGAACTTCATGGCGGTGGCGATGCTGGTGCGCCATGGCCAGGGCGGGTTGCTGCGCGAATTGTTGCGCAACCCGCTGGTACTCGCCACCTTGGCGGGTATCGCCTTCAATCTCTCGGGCTTCGAACTCGCGGAGCCGGCGCACGCGTTCCTGAAGCGTCTGGGCGATGCCGCGATCGCCCTCGGCCTGCTCGCGGTGGGCGCCGCCCTGCGCTGGGGCAAGGCCGATGGCAGCCTGACAGGCGCCGGCTGGCTGGTGGTGGTCAAGCTGATGCTGTTGCCGACGGTTGCGTGGTGGGTGGGACGCCAGCTCGGTGTCGGCGGGGTGGCCTTCGATATCCTGATCCTGTTTGCCGCGCTGCCGTCGGCCAGTTCAGCCTACATACTCGCGATGCGTATGGGCGGCGACGGACCCGGGGTGGCCTGGCTGATCTCTGCCAGCACGCTGCTGGCGGTGCCGTCGCTCACCCTATGGCTGCACCTGCTTGGCGTCGGCTGAAACCTGTGCCGACGCGCCTACGACTATTTGCTGCTGCGCGTGGCGCCCGGCTTGCGCCCGCCACGTGGCTTTGGTGATTGCGTGGGAGTGGCTGCGGCGGGAGGTTCGGCGGGCGACTCCGCGGGGCTTTCCGGGGCGGGGGGCGTCATGAAGTTCCAGGGCCACATCGCCGCTGCGTTTGCGAATGGATTGCCCTCCTCCGAGGGGGCTTCGGCGTCTGGCTGGGACGCCTGCACCTGCTGGCTCATCGCTTTCACCGCGGCCAGCGTGGCACGCTGCATCTCGAGCCCCTGTATGGTCATCTGGAGCATGCCGAGATTCATCTTGAGCCAGTTTTCGACCGACTTCATGTCGTTGATGCGCTTGTCGAGCTCGTCGATGTCCAGGGTCGGCGTGACCATGCCGGGCAGCGAGAAGCCCATGTTGTTCCACATGCCGCGTACGAAATCGAGCGGGTCGCCCGCGCCAGTCTGCGTCGTCATGCCGTTCTCCCGGCGGTTGGTATATGGGGCGATCTTACCCCATTGGCGGGATGCCGCGTACGGCGTCGGTCTTCGTCTGCAATGTTCCTGGTATGGGGCGGCGGGTTGGGCGTCCCGGAGGGCTGATCGGGCTCAGCGCTGCGCGACTGTCACGCGGTTGAGGAAGGCACGCAGGCGCGCTGGCCGTAGTGGCTTGTGCATCAACGGCAGCCCCGCTTCCTGTGCCAGGGCCAAGGTGTCCGGGCCGGTGTCGCCGGTGACCAATGCCGCCGGCAGGCTGGCATCGAAGCGTGCGCGAAGCCGCCGTATGGCTTCGACACCGTTGTAAGGGCCGGCCAGGCGCAGATCGCAGATGACCACCCTGGGGCTGCGCGGGGTGCGCTTGAGCGCTGCGAACACGCGATCGAGGTCGCGATCGGCGGTCACCTTGCAGCCCCAAGAGCGCAGCAGGCTTTCCATGCTGCGCAGCGCAAGGGGGTCGTCGTCGATGATCGCCACATGTACGCCCTCGAGATCGCCCGGCTGGCGCGTTGCCTCCTCGGCGATCTCGACGACTTCGCCGCTGAGGTCGGGCAGTTCGCAGAAGAACACCGAGCCCTGGCCGGGGGCGGAGTCCAGCCGGATGGTATGGTCGAGCATCTCGGCCAGGCGGATCACGATGGCGAGCCCCAGTCCCAGACCCTTCTCGCGGGCGCGCTCGGGGTTGTGCAACTGGACGAACTCGCGAAAGATGATTGCCTGGGATGCCCTGGGGATGCCGATGCCGTTGTCCCGGATCTCGATTGACAGCCGTCCGCGGCGCCGTCGGCAGGCGACCAGTACGTTGCCTTCCGGGGCGTAGCGCACGGCGTTGCACACCAGGTTGCCGAGGATGCGTTCCAGCAACACGGGATCGCTGCGGGTCCAGGCGTCGGTCGGCCGAATGCGCAGACGTACGCCGCGGGCGCGGGCTTCGGGGGCCTGTGCTGCGAGCACGTGGTCGAACACCGGTTGCAGCGCGATCGGGCGGGGTCGGGGCTGCACCACGCCAGCGTCCAGGCGGGAGATGTCGAGCAGGCTGTCGAGCAGGTCCGCCATGGCCGTTGCCGACGCGTCGATCTGGCTGACCAGGCGTCGCGGGGCGGGTGGCAGGTCGTGTTGGGCCAGTTCGGCAATGAACAGGCCCAGCGCGTGCATCGGCTGACGCAGGTCGTGGCTTGCGGCGGCGAGAAAGCGCGTCTTGGCCACGTTGGCCTGTTCCGCTTCGTCCTTGCGGGCGCGTAGTTCGGCGGTGGCCGCAGCAATGCGCTGGTTGAGATCGGCGTGGGTCGTGGCCAGTTCGCGCGCCATCTGGTTCACCCCCTCGGCGAGGGTGCGCAAGCTGCCGCCAC
This sequence comes from Rhodocyclaceae bacterium, assembly GCA_046295975.1. Lineage (GTDB taxonomy): Bacteria > Pseudomonadota > Gammaproteobacteria > Burkholderiales > Rhodocyclaceae > UBA2357. The sequence continues at coordinate 10,458 of JBKBMG010000085.1, read as the reverse complement.
CCATGATCGGCACCCGTTCGTTGAAGCGACCTTGTCCGACGCGTTTTACCGTGCGCGCGACGTCACGGATGGGCACGCTCACGCTGCGGCTCATGAGCAAGGCGAGGAGCAGCGTGCCGACCAGCACCATGCCGACGACGAAAAAGCCCTGGCGTCGAAGCTCCTGGTGTTTGCGCCGTATTGGCAAGGTGGAGAAGTCCACGACGACGTTGCCGAGCGGTTGCTCAAGCCGTTGTGTGCCCGATGCAGCGGAAGGTGCGAAGGTGTCGTCCAGTGTGAGTGTGGCCGGGGCGATGGGCTCGATGACGCGCATCAACTCGCCGTAGCGGTAGACATGGGGGCGGGTTTCCAGGCCCTTGAAGGTGGGCAGGTTGGCGGCCTCGGGCGTGTGCGTGTGGGCCAGCAGTTCGCCGTCCGAGTCGCGGACGCTGATCGCGACGATGCCGTCCTCGGTCACGGTGGCACCGGTAAGCTGCTGCAGCGCTTCGCGATTGCCGGAAAATACCGCGTACTCACTGGCGGCCCCGAGCTGGCGCGCGAAGGCGCGCGCCCGTGCGACGTGGGCTTCTTCGATGTCCTTGAGTTGCGCCCCGGTGTAAAAGGTGGTGAGCAGCAGTGCCACGACGAGCATCGGCAGCACCGCCGCGAGCACGACGCGTGCGCCTATCCCCCAGCCCAGCTTCATCGACCGCGCTCCGCGGCCAGCATGCGCTGGCGAATGACCTCGGGCGGGTCGAGGTGAATGCCTAGCGAGCGTGCGACGGTAGTGTTCACCGCGATCTCGAAGTCATCCGGCGGCTCCGCTTCCGGTAAGGGTTCGCCATTCAGCGTCCGGCGGGCAAGGCGGGCCACCTGGCGGGCGATCTGCTCGGGCGTGGTATGCACCGCCAGCAGCGCTCCTGCACGAACGTAGGCGGGGGAGATGCCGAGTACCGGGGAGCGCTGCCGATAGGTGGTCAGCAGGATGTTCTGAATCGTATGGGCGTTGTAGAGCAGGCGATCGGGCAGCGCGATGAGCACCGCCGGTTCGGCCAGCGCCCGCTGCATGGCGCCGAACATCTCACGTTCGTCGCGAATGCGCACCACCTCTGCGGTCAGCCCGCGGCTGTCGGCGGCTTCGGCGAGTGCTTCGGCCGCGGGCGTGCTGGCGGGGCTGGCGATCAGGGCAATGCGCTGCCAGCGTGGCAAGGCTGCGACCAAGGCATCAATCTGGCGCCCGGGCGGCTGGTCGAGGAATACCGCAGCGTGACGTCCGGCTACCGCCTGTGGCCAGATCTGACGGAAAGTCTCGTGTGCGAGCAGGGTCGCGATCACCGCGACATCGGGTTGGGCGCTCGCCACGGCTTCTGCTGCCTGTGCGCCGAGTGCGATCACCAAGCGTGTGTCGTGTCGCGCACCGTCTGTCGTGAACTCTGAAGGGGGAAGGGTGCGCAACTGCATTGCCGCGCCGGCCAGTTCGACACGGAGCGCGGCCTCGCTCTGGGCGTAGGCGCCCCCGCTGTCGCTGGTGACGATGAGGATGTGGTCGCCCGCAGGACGGCTGTCAGCCCTGGCCGGCAGTGATTGCGCCAGCAAGGTGAGCATCGTCAAACCGGCAGTGAGAAAGGTAACACCGATCGCCCTGAGCCAGTCGAGGAGCGCTTTCGGCAGTGTCTTCGATCGGCCTTCGACAGGCTCAGCCCGAACGGGCGTGGATCGCCTGGTCAATTGGGGCAGAAAGGCGGTTGCACGCATGACGGGGTGCTCAGCCGATCACCACGTCCGGCGCAGCGTCTTGGCGCGGCAGCCGGCGGCCGTCGTCGCTTTGCGACGATCGGACTCGGCTAAGCCGCGGCACGGCCGGAATGGACAGTGAATATCGGTGCTGCATGCGTGTGGTTGCGGCGGGTACAATCTCGGGAAGGCTCTGAGATTATAGCGATTTTCGCTCGGAGCGGGGTGTGACGAGGTGCACGCGGCGATACTGATGTCGTTGTGAAGATGCTTATGGTATCGTTTCGCCCCGCCCGAGAAGACGCCCGTCAGGATGGCGCGTCGACGTCGGCCGGGTGACTGCGGGAGGGATAGGTGACAAGAATACTGATCGTCGAGGACCACGCCCTGGTGCGGGAGGCCATGGCCCAGACGCTGGCGCGGCTGGGGCCGGACACGCGCTGCGTCGAGGCACGTGGCGCGGACGAGGCGCTGACCCTGCTTGAGCAGAGCAGCGACTGGGACCTTGCCGTGGTGGATTTGATGCTGCCTGACCTGAACGGCTTTTCGCTGCTGGGCGTGCTGGCGAAGCGTTTTCCCGACGTACCGGCGGTCGTGGTGTCGGCGCTGGATGATCCGGCATCGGTCAGGCGGGCGATGAAGGCGGGCGCGTCCGGTTTCGTCTCGAAGTCGAGTTCCGGTGACGAGTTGCGGACGGCCGTACGTACCGTACTGGCGGGCGGCGTATGTACCCCCGACGTGGATCCGGGGACCGCCCACCACCGTGCGGCGGTACCGCTGACCGAACGCTTCGGACTGACGGCGGGCCAGAGCCGGGTGCTCGAATTGCTCGGGCAGGGCAAGACCAACCGCGAGATCGCAGACCTGCTTGGCCTGTCGGAAGGCACGGTGAAGGTGCACATGTCGGCGATCTTCCGCGCGCTCAACGTCAAGAACCGCGCCCAGGCGCTGCTGCTGATATCACGGGGGCGCGGACGCGGTTGAGGCTGTGGCGCTACGCCTTTCAGGACGTGGTGCCGCGCCCGCCCTGGCCGAAGCGCAGCGGCATTTCGGACGGCGGCAGGCGGACGCTGTCGTCCATGGCGACGATGTCCTGCAGCGACTCGCTGCTCTCGTCGTGCTCGATCTCCAGCACTTCCAGTATCTGGCGGGCAAACGCGCGGCAGGCGTTGGCCAGCGGCGTGGGCAGTTGATCGGGCACCTGCTTGTGCAGCAGCAGCTTGCTGGACGACAAGGCGTTTACCGGTCTCAGGATGCGGTGGCGATAGGGGCGCATGAACTGCGACACGTTGCGGTCGGCCATTTCGCGCTGCCACGCGTTGGTCGGCCACTGCGAGGGCACGGCATAGGCGCGCGGGAAAAGTTCCAGATCCTGGACCACGGTGCGGATGTCCTCGTGCGACTCACGGAAGGGGAGCAGCACGATATCCGCCATCGCGTAAAGCTTGCGGTCCATTTCGCTGCGGTTTCCGCCGCCGTCTATGACGCCTATCCAGTTTTCCAGTGTGCGCAGTTTGTCCACCACCTTGGTGAGCGCCTCACGGGTGCGCGCGTCGGCGGTGATGTAGCGCCGCCCCTCGGGCTGTAGAGGATGCCGCGAGACGTCGGTGAGTACGCAGGCCGAACGATGGCCAAGCAGCCCCAGCCCCTGGCAAAGCATGTGCGAGAGCGTGGTCTTGCCGGTACCGCCCTTGTTGCCGATGATGCAGATGATTTCAGCCATCCCGTTTCCCTTTGCGCCAGCCTCTGCGAACGACGATACCGGATTATCAGCATAGCAGCGTCGCTGGCGGGCGCGGAAAACGCGGCGTTTGTCCCTTCAATTCGGGCGCTTTGCGCGATCGATGCGGTACACGTACAAACGGGTGCCGCGCGCATCCCCAACCTCGATCTCCGTGTCGGCGCGCACGTCCGGCACGGGGAAGCTGTTGCTCACCAGGCGCGCACCGTCTGGAAGTTCGCGCAGCGCCTTCTTCCACACTGCGCGCATCGGCACCGGAGACAGGAATGCATAGACGACGTCGTGCCCGGCCCAGTCGTGACGGAAGAAGTCACCTCGCATCCACACGACGTTGCGGAGGCCCCGCGCGAGCAGGCGCGATACCAGATAGGGGCCGGGGGCGGCTTCGATGCCGGTGAAACCGCAGTCCGGCCGCGTGCGTGCGAGCGGAATCAGCAGGGTGCCGGTGCCGCTGCCCAGGTCCAGCAAGCGTGCCGGACGCTCGCCCGGCAGCAAGTCGAGCACGGCCTGTGCCGTGGCCGGGTTGGACAGATACAGCGGCACCTGGGTGCGGAAGCTGGTCCAGTACACCACCGTCAGCACGATGAAGGCGGCGAGGTACCACAGCGGCGGTACGCCGGCCGTATTGGCAGTGATGAGGAGCGGCGAGAACGCAAGGTGGATGGCGATCCACCACGGCGCGCTGCGCAGAAGCTGGGAAAGCGCCGCAGCGGCAAGCGCTTGCGTGGCCACGGCAGGCCAGACGCTGGCGGGTACGAGGCCGGATTTCACCAGCAGTAGGGCGACCGCCCAGCCGCCGAGTTGCGACAGCAGGGCCTTGAGGGCAGGAGGCATGGGAGCGTCACGCGTGATCGGTACCCGCGCATGATAGCAACCCGGCCGTCGCCTCCGTCGCTTGCGGCCTTCAGGCGGCCAGCTCGTCGCGTGCTTTACCGCCCCCTTGAACATCGGCGCGCCAGCGCGCGAGTGCGGCGCTGCGTTCGGCCTCGAAGCGTTCGATGTTGCGTGCCTTGACGTGACCGAAACCGCGTACGCTCGCCGGCAGTGACGCGATCTCGACGGCCAGTGGCATGCGCAGGAACGACAGCTGGCCGAGCAGTTCCGCCACATCCTGCTCGTACACCGCAATCAGTTCGCGTTCCTTGCGCCGTTCCGCGCTGCGGCCGAACAGATCCCAGCGGGTTCCGCGCAAACGCCTGAAGCGTGCCAGCCATTCGAAGAGCTTGCGCATGCGCGGGCCGAAGGCCTTCTTCGGAATCCGTCCGGTAAGCGGATCTGGGTGCGACATGAACGGCGGGGCGAGATGGAAGCGGACCGTGAAGTCGCCTTCGAATGCGGCGTCGACCTCCTTCCAGAAAGCCGGGTCGGCGTACAGCCGCGCCACCTCGTACTCGTCCTTGTAGGCGAGCAACTTGAAGTAGTTGCGCGCCACCGCCTCGGTCAAGCGTGTCGACGCCGGATCGCCAGTGACGCGCAGCTCGGCCTCGCGAACGCGCGCCACCAGCGCCCGGTAACGCTGTGCATAGGCTTCATCCTGGTAGTCGACCAGGGTCTCCGCGCGAAGCGCGATGACTTCGTCCACGGAGCGTGGCTTGAGCGGGACCACCACCGCCGGGCGCGCGATGCGGGTCACCAATTCGAGGTCGTGGGCCGCCCGTCGGCCCCATAGGAAGGCCTTGCGGTTCATGTCCACGGCCACGCCGTTGAGCGCGATCGCCTCCATCAGCGCGGCGTGCGAGACGGGCACCATGCCCCGTTGCCAGGCAAAACCTAGCAGCAACAGGTTGGCTGCGATGGCATCGCCCATGAGAGTGACGGCCAGATCCTGGGCGTCGATGAACTCGACTGGCGAGATCCCGTCGGCGCCGCCCAGGGATTCCCGGATCGTGCGCTCCATCTTGTCCAGGGGAAACTGCCAGTCGGGGTTGTGGGCGAAGTCCGAGGTCGGGGTCTCGGCGCGGCTCACCACTGCCCGGGTCTTGCCGCCAGCCATCTTGGCCAGCGCCTCGGTACTGGCGGTTACCACCAGGTCGCCGCCGATCACCGCGTCGGCCTCGCCCGCAGCTACGCGCACCGCATGAAGGGACTCGGGGCGGTCGGCAATGCGCACATGGCTGAAAACCGAGCCGCCCTTCTGCGCCAGGCCGGTCATGTCGAGCACGGTGACGCCCTTGCCGTCGAGGTGGGCGGCCATGCCGATAAGCGCCCCGATGGTCACGACACCGGTGCCGCCCACACCCGTCACCAGGATGCCGAAGGGGGCTTCCGTCGTCGGTAGCTGAGGCTCGGGCAGATCGCCGAAGGACGTCTCGTCGGCCTGTAAGACCCGGCCCTTGCGCGGACGCCCCCCTTCGATGGTGACGAAGCTCGGACAGAAGCCGTTGAGACAGGAATAGTCCTTGTTGCATGACGATTGGTCGATGCGACGCTTGCGCCCGAACTCTGTTTCGAGCGGCAGGATGGACATGCAGTTGCTCGCTTCCCCGCAATCACCGCAGCCTTCGCACACCGCTTCGTTGATGAATACCCGTCGTGGCGGGTCGGGGTAAAGCCCGCGCTTGCGCCGCCGGCGCTTCTCGGCGGCGCAGGTCTGGTCGTAGATCAGTGCGGTGACGCCCGGGGACGCGCGCAGGTCGCGCTGGATGGCGTCGAGTTCGTCGCGATGGCGAATCGGCACGTGCGGCAGGTCGGCCGGGCCATAGGCGCGCGGCGTGCCGTCGGTGACCACGACGATGTTGGTCACGCCTTCCGCCTGAAGCTGACGCACGATGCGCGGCACCGTGAGTTCACCGTCGTGCGGCTGCCCGCCAGTCATTGCAACGGCGTCGTTGTACAGGATCTTGTAGGTGATGTTCACTCTCGCAGCCACCGCCTGACGAATGGCGAGCAGGCCAGAGTGAAAGTAGGTGCCGTCGCCAAGATTCGCAAAGATGTGCGATTCCTCGGTAAACGGCGCCTGGCCCACCCACGGCACGCCTTCGCCCCCCATCTGGGTGAAGGTGCCGGTGCGTCGCTCCGGCATCCAGGTGACCATGTAGTGACAGCCGATGCCCGCGAGCGCACGGCTGCCTTCCGGCACGTGTGTCGACGTGTTGTGCGGGCAGCCCGAGCAGAAGGTTGGAACGCGGTCGATTGCGAACACCCGGTTGGACAAGGCCTTCTCCTTCGCCTCGAGAAAGCTCAGCCGAGCCTTGATCTGGTCGGATGTGAAGAAGCGGCCGATCCGGGCGGCGATTACCCGCGCGATCATCGCCGGGGTCAGTTCTCCCGCCGCGGGCAGTAGCCACTCGCCGTGGTCGATCGTGCCATCGGGCTTGGCCAGGCGCGCCCACTCGCCTTTTTCGTCAAATTTACCGACCACGCGCGGGCGTACATCCTCGCGCCAGTTGTAGAGCTCCTCCTTGAGTTGGTACTCGAGCAACTGGCGCTTTTCCTCGACCACCAGGATTTCATCCAGCCCCTCGGCGAAGTGGCGCACACCATCCGACTCCAGCGGCCACACCATGCCGACCTTATACAGACGGATGCCGATCTCCGCGGCGAGCGCCTCGTCTATGCCGAGGTCGTCAAGTGCCTGGCGTACGTCCAGGTAGGCCTTGCCGGCCGTGATGATGCCCAGTCGCGGCGCCGGAGCGTCGATCAGCAACTGATTGAGGTGGTTGGCGCGGCAATAGGCGAGGGCAGCGTAGAGTTTGAAATGCAGCAGCCGCCTTTCCTGCGCCAGCGGCGGATCGGGCCAGCGGATGTTGAGCCCGTCCGGTGGAAGGGCGAAATCGGCGGGAATCTCGACGCGGACCCGCTGAGGGTCGACGTCCACCGAGGCCGAGGTCTCCACCGTGTCAGCGAGCGCCTTGAATGCCACCCAGCAGCCCGAATAGCGCGACAAGGCGTAGCCGTGTACACCGAAGTCGATATATTCCTGCACCCCCGCTGGCGCGAGCACCGGCATCATCATCGACTTGAAGAAGTGATCCGTCTGGTGCGGCAGGGTTGACGATTTCGCTGCATGATCGTCGCCGGCAATCACCAATACCCCTCCGCAGCGCGAGGAGCCGGCGGCATTGGCGTGTCGGAATACGTCGCCGCAGCGGTCCACGCCCGGGCCCTTGCCGTACCACATCGCGAACACTCCGTCGTGTTTCGCATGTGGCGACAGATTGACCTGCTGCGAACCCCACACGGCCGTCGCCGCGAGATCCTCATTCACGCCGGGTTGGAATACGATGTTGCGCGCTTCGAGGTGTTTGCGCGCCTTCCACAGCGTCTGATCGAGCCCGCCAAGCGGCGAGCCGCGGTAACCGGAAACGAACCCCGCGGTGTCGAGCCCCGCGGCCGCATCCCGCGCGGACTGGATCAGCAGCAAGCGTACCAGTGCCTGATAGCCGGTCATGAACACCCGGCCCGAGACGGTGTACTTGTCATCCAGCGAAACGGGATGGACCGCCCCGGGCAATCGCCCCGGCGAGGTCGAATCGGGCGGTACGGGTACGGAGTCGATCGTAGAAGTGGAGCTGGAGCTGGAGCTGGAGCGTGGGGCGGCCGTGGCCATGAGCATCTCCTTGCGCAAAAATCGTGTTCTCGTGCCCTTCGATGCACCGCCTTGTGAGCGGAAGACGCCGCGTCAGCGGCGGCGGCGGGGTTGAGACGGGTGCTTGCCCGATATCAGCCCCGAGTGACAGCCTAGACGAGCAGTCCGACTGGTCAAATACATGGATACCCCGAGCGACGTCGCGGTTCCGTTTCCGACACCGTGGATTGCCTTGCCGGACGAATCTGCCTAGATTTGACGCATCACAATGCCACGGAGTCGAAATGAGCGGTATCTGCCCGGACAAGACGGACGTCCGGATCCTCGACGTCCTCCAGCAGGAGGGACGACTGTCGAACGTCGAGCTTGCGCAGCGGGTGGGGCTGTCGCCCGCGCCATGCCTGCGCCGCGTCCGCCACCTGGAGGAAGTGGGGCTCATTCGTGACTACGTCGCCCTGCTTGAACCCTGCCGTATCGGTCTGGGTGTCCAGGCCTACGTCAGCGTCACCATGGACAAGCGCGACGAGCCTGCACTGAGTGCGTTCCACGATGCCATGCAGGGCGCACCGGAGGTGCTGTCATGCCACGCGCTGACGGGCGACATGGACTACCTCGTGCACGTTGTGGCCGAGGACATGGCGCATTTCTCCCGCTTCCTCATGGACCGCCTGGTGCGTCTGGCCGGCGTGACCGACGTCAAGACCTCGTTCTTGTTGCAGCCGGTCAAGCAGACCACGGTGTTGCCGCTTGCCCATCTGCGAAGAAAATCTCAATAGTCGCCGCCGGTTGTGGCAGAATCCGGCTTCGCGCGCTGCTCAACACAAAAATGTTTGACAGTTCGGAGAGGGGCCTCTATACTGCGGGGCTTCTCGTTTGGAGGGATACCCAAGCGGTCAACGGGAGCAGACTGTAAATCTGCCGGCTCAGCCTTCGAAGGTTCGAATCCTTCTCCCTCCACCAAGCTATACAGCCAGGCGCCTTTGCAAAACGAAAGGCGAATGGCGCGGGAATAGAGAGTCGGCTACGTTGTGCGCGGGTGTAGCTCAATGGTAGAGCAGAAGCCTTCCAAGCTTACGACGAGGGTTCGATTCCCTTCACCCGCTCCAGTTGGACGATGCAGGTTTCGGAGCCCATGTAGCTCAGTGGTAGAGCACTCCCTTGGTAAGGGAGAGGCCACGTGTTCAATCCACGTCATGGGCACCATCACTTTCTCGTCGGCGAGTCGTGCGGAGCTGTTGCGGTGCTTGGGCCGGATTATCCAATTCTGAACAAGAGGTGTTGACATGGCTAAAGGCAAGTTTGAGCGGACGAAACCGCACGTGAACGTTGGCACGATCGGCCACGTTGACCACGGCAAGACGACGCTGACGGCGGCGATCACGACGATTCTGTCGAAGAAGTTCGGTGGCGAGGCGAAAGCCTATGACCAGATCGATGCGGCGCCGGAAGAGAAGGCGCGCGGTATCACGATCAACACCGCGCACGTGGAATACGAGACCGAGACGCGCCATTACGCGCACGTCGACTGCCCGGGTCACGCCGACTACGTCAAGAACATGATTACCGGTGCCGCCCAGATGGATGGCGCGATCCTGGTGTGCTCGGCCGCTGACGGCCCGATGCCGCAGACTCGCGAGCACATCCTGCTGGCCCGTCAGGTTGGTGTGCCTTACATCATCGTCTTCCTGAACAAGTGCGACATGGTGGACGACGAAGAGCTGCTCGAGCTCGTCGAGATGGAAGTGCGTGAGCTGCTGTCCAAGTACGACTTCCCGGGTGACGACATTCCCATCGTCAAGGGTTCCGCGCTGAAGGCGCTCGAGGGCGATCAGTCCGATATCGGCGAGCCCGCGATCCTGCGTCTGGCCGAAGCGCTGGACAGCTACATCCCGACCCCCGAGCGTGCCATCGACAAGCCCTTCCTGCTGCCGATCGAAGACGTGTTCTCGATCTCCGGCCGCGGCACGGTGGTGACCGGTCGTGTCGAGCGCGGCATCGTCAAGGTTGGTGAGGAAATCGAGATCGTCGGCATCAAGCCCACGGTCAAGACCACCTGCACCGGCGTCGAAATGTTCCGCAAACTGCTCGACCAGGGTCAGGCTGGCGACAACGTCGGCGTGCTGCTGCGTGGCACCAAGCGTGAAGACGTCGAGCGCGGCCAGGTGCTGTGCAAGCCGGGTTCCATCAACCCGCACACCCACTTCACCGGCGAGATCTATGTGCTGTCGAAGGAAGAGGGTGGTCGTCACACCCCGTTCTTCAACAACTACCGCCCGCAGTTCTACTTCCGCACCACCGACGTGACCGGTGCGATCGCGCTGCCGGAAGGTACCGAGATGGTGATGCCGGGCGACAACGTGTCGATCACCGTGAAGCTGATCGCCCCGATCGCCATGGAAGAGGGTCTGCGCTTCGCGATTCGCGAAGGTGGTCGTACCGTCGGCGCCGGTGTGGTGGCGAAGATCGTCGAGTAACA
>JBKBMG010000084.1:0-15521 GCA_046295975.1 Rhodocyclaceae bacterium | reverse complement strand
TGATCCCCTTGTGCCCTTCCAGTTCGACCGCGCACGGCTCGCCGATCAAGGCCTGGCAGTCCACGTCCGGGGTGTCCGCCTTCAAGCCCACCCGGAATTCGTAGAGCGCACTCATCGCCTCTTCGCCTTCCACGCTCACCGCCCACAGGGCGCTACCCAAAGGCGTATGGGCGATCAGGGGTCGGTTCATTTGGGGGTCCTTGCTGAGCTGGGGGAGTGCATGACGGGATATCTGGAATGGCTAGACACCATGTTCCTGGTACATGTTGATGTGCTGGAGCGGGATATTACATAGACGTGAAATATCATGCAACAAAGATTTTGTGCTTGTTGCGCGGCCTGGCAGCGCGGGGCCGGGCGCCCTGTTGCGAGCGAATCAGGTTGGTCATAATGGGGAGGCGGGGAAGTATGTGGAGGCAGGAGATGGCGCCGACACTTCCGAAGCACGCAGTGAAGTACTGAGGTGCGAAATCGGTCGATGGCCAACACCTTGCAGCCAGCGCACCAGGTACTCGGAACCTACGGATTCCGGGCACTTGGTGTGCCCCCGCGACGACTCCGAGGCCGACACGGGGTCGGTCGGATCGCCCCACACCACAGCCCACGGCCAGCCGTAACGCCAGCGAACGCCGCCCTACTCCCGCCCGCTCAACTCGCGTGCGAGATCAAGGCTTCGAAGCGCGTTTGCAGCGCTTCGAGTTCTTCGCGCAGGTCAGCGTCGCCGGGGGCGCTGCCGCTGCCGGCGATGCGGCGCATGGCGACGCCTACGGCGAGGATGTCGACGAGCAGCAGGTGGAGTACCCGCGACACCATGGAGAGGTTGCCGGCGCCCTGTTCGCCGTGGTCGACCTCGAGCGCGACGGTGGCACGGCGGGCAAGTGGCGAGCCGGCGGCGGTGATGGCGATGAGGGCGGCGCCGCCGTTCAGGGCGGCGTCGGCAGCGTGCAGGATGTCGGGCAGGTTGCCCGACTTGGAGATGGCGATGACGACGTCGCCCTCGCCCAGCATGCCGGCGGCCATGAGCTGGATGTGGGGGTCGATGTAGGCGTGCGAGGGAATGCTGAAACGGAAGAACTTGTGCTGGCCATCCAGCGCCACCACGCTGGAGTTGCCGACGCCGAACAGTTCGATGCGACGGGCCGCGGCGAGCAGTTGGATGGCGTGGTCCACGCGGCCGATGTCAAGGCGGTCACGCAGCTTGAGAATGGCCGAGGTGGTGTTGTCCATGACCTTGCCGATCAGGTCGCCGGTGTTGTCGTCCATGCGTACCTGGCTGCGTCGCACCGGCACGCTGCCGGTCAGCCCGGAGGCAAGCTTGAGCTTGAAGTCTGACAAGCCCTGGGACCCCAGTGAACGGCAGAAACGGATCACCGTCGGCTGACTCACCTCGGCCTTGGCGGCGATCTCGGCGACCGGGTCGTTGAGCACGCTGCGCGGTTGCTCCAGCACGAGGTTGGCGACGCGCCGCTCGGCTGGACTGAGGCGCGACATGCTGGCGCGAATACGCTCCAGCAACATGCCGGAGTCGGAATGATCCTGCAGATGGGTGCGCAGGACCTCGGCCGCGCCCAGCAGCGCGCACTGGTCCGACATCACCAGAAAGGTGGGGACCGAGGCGGCGAACTCGGCATAACGCCCCATGTTCTCGAACGCCCGACGAAATCCCGAGCGTTCGAGGAAGGGGCCGATATGGCGGACGATGGCACTGCCCACGTAGATGCCGCCCGTCGCGCCCAGGGTCACCGCGAGGTTGCCGGCCATGGTGCCGAGCATCTCGCAGAAGCAGTCGAGTACGCGCACGCAGGTGGGATCATCCCCCGCCAGCGCGTGGCGGATGATCGCTTCGGCATCGGATGGCGGCGTCCCGCCGGGACCGGCAAGCGCCTCGTGCATCAACACCAGGCCGGAGGCCGACATCAGGCGCTCGCACGAGACGTGCGGCCAACGCGTCCAGGCGTGGCGCAGGATCTGCAGTTCGGTCTCGTTGCTGGGCGCGAAGGCGGCGTGCCCGCCCTCGGAGGGCAGCGCGATCCAGCGCTCGCCATTGGGAATCAGCGCCGACACACCCAGCCCGGTGCTGGCGCCGAGCAGGCCGATCACGCCATCGGTGCGCGGCTGGCCGCCACCGACCTGGCGGCGCTGGCCGTCGTCCAGCCGCGGCAGCGCCATGGCCATGGCCATGAAGTCGTTCACCGCGAGCAAGGTATGCAGGGACAACGCCTGGCGGGTCGCCTCGATGGAAAAACTCCAGTCGCGGTTGGTCATCCGCACCTGGTCGCCCTCGATCGGATTGGCCAGGGCGAGAATGCCATGCGCCGGGGCGACGTCGCCCGACAAGGTGTCGAGATAGGCCTGGCAGACCTCGACGATGCCGGAGTAGTCGGCACAGGGTAACGCACGCACCTGCTCCAGCCGCCCGGCCGCGCCTTCCAGCGCAAAGCGCGCGGTGGTGGCGCCGATGTTGGCGATCAGCCGGTAGCCGGTGAGTTCGCCGGTCCTGCGCACCGGCCTCACCGGTTCTTCAGCATGCCCCATGCGGTGATGTGCTCCAAGCAAGGTTTCGGGACCCAGGCGGCGGGCGTTCAGCCACGCAATGCCGCAGCCGCCCGCGCGAGTTCGCCGATCTTATCCCAAGCACGGGCGCGAATCAGCGCGTCCGGTGTAATCCACGAGCCCCCCACGCACATCACGTTGGGCAGCGCGAGGAAATCGCGCGCGTTGTCCGGCGACACGCCGCCGGTGGGGCAAAAGCGCAACGCCGGCAGCGGACCGTGCAAGGCCTTGAGCATGCCCACGCCGCCCGCCTGCAGCGCTGGAAACAGCTTGAGGCGGGTGAAGCCGGCCTCGGCTGCGGCCATCGCCTCGGAGGCGGTCATCACGCCCGGCAGCAAGGGCAGCGCCGAATCGCGCGCCGCGGCAGCGAGCGCAGGCGTGAGCCCAGGGGAGACCGCGAAGCTCGCGCCCGCCCGCTCGACCGCCGCCAGCGACTCGGCGGACGTCACGGTGCCCGCGCCAATCGCCGCCTCGGGCACGGCTTCGGCCAGGCAGGCAATGACGGCCAGCGAATTCGGGGTGCGCAAGGTGACCTCCAGCACCCGCAGGCCATTGTCCACCAGCGCGCGCGCCAGCGGCACTGCCTCGGCGACGTCGTTGATCACCAGCACGGGCATGACCGGCCCCAGCCCCAGGATGCGATCCAGCACCGCGGTCTTGTTCGTCATTGCTTTCGATTCCATGTATGTCTGCTCCCCAGGCGCGTCAGAATCCAAACCCAAATGTGGTGGCGCCGGCCTCCGCGCCGGTCACCATTGCCCGCATGCCGCCGAACAGCTCTCGCCCGGTTCCGGCGGCATTGGCCGCGAGATCGATGCCGGCCGGTTCCCGGGCGGCCAGTTCCTCCGCAGGAATGCACACCTCCAGCACACCGCGCGCCGCATCCAGCCGCAGCAGGTCGCCGTCGCGCAGCTTGGCCAGCGGACCGCCGTCACAGGCTTCGGGCGTGACATGGATGGCCGCGGGCACCTTGCCCGAGGCGCCGGACATGCGCCCGTCGGTCACCAGCGCCACGCGCTGACCCCGGTCCAGCAGATTGGCCAGCGTGGGGGTGAGCGCGTGCAACTCGGGCATGCCGTTGGCGCGCGGCCCCTGGAAGCGCACCACCGCCACCAGATCACCGACCAGTTCGCCACGCTTGTAAGCGGCCATCAAGGCCTCCTGCGAATCGAACACGCGTGCCGGCGCTTCCACCACGTGGTGCTCGACGGCCACCGCCGACACCTTGATCACCGCCCGCCCGAGATTGCCGGCCAGCACCTTCAGCCCACCATCCGCGGAGAACGGCCGGGTAATCGGCGCGAGCACGCTGGCATCGCCACTTTCCGGCGGAGATGCCGTCCAGCGCAACTGCGCCGTCGCAGGCGCGCTCTCCTCCACCAGCGCCGGCTGGCGGCGATAGTGCGACAAGCCTCGGCCGGCCACGGTGGCGACATCCTCGTGCAGCAGGCCGCCGTCCAGTAGTTGTCCGATCAGGAAACCCGTGCCTCCGGCCGCGTGGAAGGCATTCACATCCGCGCTGCCGTTGGGGTAGACCCGCGCCAGCAAGGGCACGCAGGCCGACAGCGCATCGAAGTCATCCCAGTCGATGACGATACCCGCAGCGCGGGCGATGGCCACCAGGTGCAAGGTATGGTTGGTCGAGCCGCCGGTGGCCAGCAGTGCCACGATGGCATTGACGATGCTGCGCTCGTCGATCATGCGCCCGACCGGCGTGAACTCGCCGCCCTCGCGGCCGATGGCCACCGCACGCCGTGCGGCTTCTCGGGTCAAGGCCTCGCGCAACGCGCTATGCGGCGGCACGAAGGCCGCCCCGGGAAGGTGCAGCCCCATGACCTCCATCAGCATCTGGTTGCTGTTGGCCGTACCGTAGAACGTGCAGGTACCGGCGGAGTGGTAGGCACGGCTCTCCGCCTCCAGCAATTCCGCCTTGCCGATTTCGCCGGCCGCGTAGCGCTGGCGGATCGCTGCCTTGTCCTTGTTGGACAGGCCGGAGCCCATGGGCCCGGCCGGTACGAACACGGTCGGCAGGTGGCCGAAAGCCAGCGCGCCGATCAGCAGGCCGGGCACGATCTTGTCGCACACACCCAGGCACAGGGCGGCGTCGAACATGTTATGCGACAACGCCACCGCCGTTGCCATGGCAATTACATCGCGCGAGAACAGCGACAACTCCATGCCCGGCTGGCCCTGCGTCACCCCGTCGCACATCGCCGGCACCCCGCCGGCAAACTGCGCCGTGGCACCGGCTTCGCGAGCCGCCTCCTTGATCCATTCCGGATACGGGCGCATGGGCTGATGGGCCGACAACATGTCATTGTAGGAAGACACGATGGCCAGGTTCGGCCGGCGCTGTTCGCGCAGCATGATCTTGTCGCCGGCCGGCGCCGCGGCAAATCCGTGGGCAAGATTGGTACACGACAGCGACCCGCGCTGCGGCCCCGCGCGCAGCGCCTGCTCCACGCGTGCCAGGTAATGCGAGCGCGAAGCCGCACTGCGGGCGCGGATGCGGCCGGTAACGTGTTCTATGGTGGGATGAATGGACATGATGTGCTCGCTGAATGGCCCGGACTGGACCGGGCAGGATCGGAGGATCCGGCCAACAGGCTGGGGTACGGCTTGATTGTAATTTTGCTACACGAAAAAAGCAAAACCTATCGTACGAGAAGACAATCCGGCGGCAGCGGCACACCCCGACCACACAACGCCATCGCGCATAAAACCATTGCCACCATGGAAGATTTCCGTTTTATTGCAGGACGACACTCCGCCGTCGACCACGACCCATCGATTCCGGAAATCAAGCGAAACGCTTGTGTTTTGTAGTTTTACTACTTATAGTTTGACCAACACTGGCGCATCCGCGCCGGCCTGCCAGCGAGGTCTGCATGTCACACCCCACCGGACAGGACGTCGTGCTCTTCGGTGGCACGGGCGACCTGGTAATGCGCAAACTGCTCCCGGCGCTGTACCGCCTGCATTGCGAGGCAATGCTGGGCGAGCGCGTCACCATCACCGGCGTCGCGCGCGAGGCGATGGACACCTCCCGTTACCGCGAGGTGGCGCGCGAGCAGTGCCGCCGCTTCATGAAGGAAGCGATCGACGACGCCCACTGGCACAGTTTCGAGGCGCGCCTGCGCTACTGCGCGGTGGACGCACGCGACGCTGCCAGCTTCGCCACCCTGGCCGAATGCCTGGGCGGTGCGCCCGAGCGTGGCGAAGTGCCCCGCGGGCGGGTGTACTACCTGTCCACCGCGCCGGCGCTGTTCACCGCGATCTGTCGCAACCTGCACCAGACCGGTCTGATCGGCCCGGACAGCCGGGTGGTGCTGGAAAAACCGCTGGGGCACGACCTGGCCTCCTCGCGGGAAATCAACGATGAAGTGGGGCGCTACTTCAGCGAGGACCAGATCTACCGCATCGACCACTACCTCGGCAAGGAATCGGTGCAGAACCTGCTCGCGCTGCGCTTCGGCAACGCCTTGTTCGAGCCCTTGTGGCGACGCGACTGGATCAGCGACGTGCAGATCACCGTCGCCGAGCAGATCGGCGTGGAGCAGCGCGCCGAGTTCTACGACAAGACCGGCGCCCTGCGCGACATGGTGCAGAACCACCTGCTGCAGTTGCTGTGCATCGTCGCCATGGAGCCGCCGGCCTCGATCGACGCCGACGCGGTGCGCGACGAGAAGCTCAAGATCCTGCGCGCGCTGCGCCCCATCGCAGTGGACGAAGTCCCGCTTCGCACCGTGCGCGGCCAGTACCGTGCCGGCGCGAGCGGCGGGCAGCCGGTGGCCGGCTACCTGGACGAACCCGGCGTCGCGCCCGACAGCCGCACCGAAACCTTCGTCGCCCTGCGCGCCAAGATCGACACCTGGCGCTGGGCCGGGGTGCCGTTCTTCCTGCGCACCGGCAAGCGCATGCAGGAGCGGCTGGCGGAAATCGTCATCAACTTCCGCGCCGTGCCACACTCGATCTTCGGCCAACGCCCGGGCGCCATCCAACCACCGGCACAGAACAACAACCGGCTGGTCATCACCATGCAACCGGACGAAGGCGTGAAGCTGCATCTGCAGGCCAAACGCCCGGGCGACGCCATGGTGCTCAACCCGGTCTCGCTGGACCTCGACTTCAGCGAGCGCTTCCAGACGCGCCGCCTGGAAGCCTACGAACGCCTGTTGATGGACGTGATGCGTGGCAACCTGACGCTGTTCGTACGCCGCGACGAACAGGAAGCCGCCTGGCGCTGGGTGGAACCCATCGTGTCGTCATGGGCTGCCTCCGACGAACGGCCCAAGCCCTACACCGCCGGCACCTGGGGTCCGGCGGCCTCCACCGCCCTGCTCGGCCGCGAGGGTTTTCACTGGCACGAGGAATTGTGATGCACCAGACCACCACGCCCGTGATGCCCGCGATGCCCCCCACGCAGGCTGGCCTGCTCGAACTGCACCGCCACACGGACGCAGACAGCCTCGACGCCGCACTCGCCGAATACGTGCTCGACGGACTGCGCGACGGCCTTGCCGCGCGAGGCCGTGCCAGCCTGGTGGTATCCGGCGGACGCACGCCGGCCGGCCTGTTCGCCCGTTTGTGCGCCAGCCCGCTGGCGTGGGATCAGGTCACCATCACCCTTGCCGATGAACGCCTGGTACCGCCGGAGCATGCCGACAGCAACGCACGCATGGTGCGCACCCAACTGCTGCGAGACGCCGCCGCCACCGCCCGCTTCGTACCGCTTCACGACGCCGCCCCAGGGCAAAGCGCCGCACACGCTGCGGAGCGGCTTGCCCCAACCCTGGCCGGCCTGGCCCGCCCGTTCGACGTGGTGTTGTTGGGCATGGGGGAAGATGGCCATACGGCCTCGCTGTTCCCGGCCGCCGACACCACGCCGCCGCTCGCGGCGCTGCCGCCGGGCGACTGCGTTGCGGTACACCCCACGCGCGCACCACATCCGCGCCTGTCGCTCACCCCCCAGGCCTTGCTGGACACCCGACGGCTGGCCCTGCACATCACCGGCGCGGGCAAATGGACGGTGTTGTGCGAGGCGCTCAAGCCCGGCCCGGCCGAGGACCTGCCGGTGCGCCACGTCCTCCATCAGGCGCGGGTGCCCTGCCGGGTCTATTGGACACGGTGAGGACACGGTGAGGACACGATGAAACCAACACCTTGAGCAGCACACGACGCCGCCCCCCGACTCGCCATCCCCTGATCCCATCGTTGCGCATGCCCTCTTCCATGACATCGCTCCCATCCGACCCGGCCTCCGACCTCGCCCCCGCCTCGGCACCCGCCCACGCATCCACCTCATCACCCTCGGTGCTGGTCGGCGACATTGGTGGCACCAACGCGCGCTTCGCGCTGTCCGCTGGTCCGGGCGCCCACCCCACCCATGTGCGCAGCCTTGCCTGCGCCGACTACGCCGGCCCGGACGAAGCCCTGCACGCCTACTTCGCGCTGGAAGGCCTGGCGCCGCCGCGGGTGGCGGCCATCGGCATCGCCAACCCAGTGACCGGCGATACGGTGAAGATGACCAACCACCACTGGCGCTTCTCGGTCGAGTCCCTGCGCGCGGCGATCGGCTTCGAGCGGCTGCTGCTGGTGAACGACTTCACTGCATTGGCACTGGCGCTGCAGGATCTGCGCCCCGACGAATACCGGCAGGTCGGCGGCGGTCTCGCCCAGCCGGGCAAACCGATCGGACTCATCGGACCAGGCACCGGCCTGGGCGTGTCCGGCCTGGTGCCGGCGGGTGGCACACATGCCCCGCTGGAAGGCGAAGGCGGGCATGTCACCCTGGCCACCCGCAATGCCCGCGAGGCACGCGTGGTCGCCGTGCTGGCCAAACGTTTCGGCCACGTCTCGGCCGAGCGGGTGTTGTCCGGTGCCGGCCTGGTGGCCCTGCACGACGCCTTGCGCCAACTCGACGGCGCACCGGCGCTGGCCCTGGCCGACGCCGACATCAGCGCGCGCGGGCTGGCCGGGGCCTGCCCCTACTGCGTGGAAACGCTGCATCTGTTCTGCGCCCTGCTCGGCTCGGTCGCCGGCGACCTGGCGCTGACGCTCGGCGCACTGGGCGGCGTGCATATCGGCGGCGGCATCGTGCCGCGGCTGGGCGAATTCTTCGAACGCTCGGAGTTCCGTCGCCGCTTCGAGGACAAGGGCCGTTTCCGCCCCTACCTGGCGCGCATTCCGACCTTCGTCATCCACGCTGCCCACCCCGCCCTGCTGGGCGCCGCGCGGGCACTCGCCGTACCCTTGTCGAGCGCCCACGACGCCCGCGCCCCCGCAGCGGCCACCGCCGCCGCCCACGACGATTCGCCTCCCCCTGCCACCGACCTCGCACACCACCGCCCATGAACACCTACGCCCCGCCCCCTGCGTCCGCCCCACCGGTCACCGCCCTGCCCGCCTGGCAGGCCTTGCTCGCCCACCGCACCGGCTTCATGTCCCCGGTCACGCCGGCTTCCACCCCCGGATTTGCGGCCGACGGCGGGCCCTACGCCCTCAACCGCCTGTTCGCCGACGATCCGGGCCGCGCCGAACGCATGTGCGTGCAGACCTGCGGGCTATTCCTCGACTACGCCAAACAGCGCGTCACCACCGAAACCCTGGCCCTGCTGCGCCGGCTCGCGATCGAAGCCGACCTGCCCGCACGCACCGCTGCCATGTTTGCCGGACAACGCATCAATTCCACCGAAGACCGCGCCGTGCTGCACACCGCCCTGCGACGGCCGCGCGGCGCCACCCTCGAGGTGGACGGCCGCGACCTGATGGCCGACGTCCTGGCCGTGCGCGAGCGCATCCGCCACTTCAGCCAACAGGTGCGCGACGGCGAATGGCTCGGCTACGCAGGCGACGCAATGACCGACGTGGTGAACATCGGCATCGGCGGTTCCGACCTCGGCCCCGTCATGGCCTGCGAGGCGCTCAAGCACTACGCCCACCCGCGCCTGCGCCTGCACTTCGTGTCCAACGTCGACGGCGTCCAACTGGCCGACGTGCTGGCCACGGCCAATCCGGCCACAACGCTGTTCATCGTCGCCTCCAAAACCTTCACCACCCAGGAAACCCTTACCAACGCGCACACCGCACGGGCCTGGCTGGTGGCGCAGGCCGGCGAGGCCGCGGTCGCCCGCCACTTCGTCGCGGTGTCCACCCATGCCGAGGCGGTAACCCGTTTCGGCATCGCGCCCGAAAACATGTTCGGTTTCTGGGATTGGGTGGGCGGACGCTACTCGCTGTGGAGCGCGGTGGGCCTGCCGCTGGTGCTGCAGATCGGCGCCGAGCGCTTCGACGAACTGCTGGCCGGCGCCCATGCCATGGACGAACACTTTCGCAACGCGCCGCTGGAACACAACCTGCCAGTGCTGATGGGTCTGCTCGGCATCTGGAACTGCAACTTCCTCGGCGCCACCACCCATGTCGTCGCCCCCTATCACCAGCGCCTGCACCGCCTGCCGGCCTACCTGCAGCAACTCGACATGGAGTCCAACGGCAAGTCCGTGCGCCTGGACGGCACAGCCGTCGGCTGCGACACCGCGCCGGTGGTATGGGGCGAGCCCGGCATCAACGGCCAGCACGCCTACTTCCAGATGCTGCACCAGGGACCGCGCTTCGCCCCGGTGGATTTCATCGGCGTGATGGACGACAGCGGCCTGCCCGCCGGCCACCACCGCATCGCCTTCGCCAACCTCGTCGCCCAGTCGGAGGCCTTGATGCGCGGCAAACACCCCGACGAGGCCGCCGCCGAGATGCGGGCCGCCGGGCTGGACGAGGCGCGCATTCGCGCGCTGGTGCCGCACCGCAGCTTCCCCGGCAACCGTCCGAGCAACGTGCTGCTGCTGGAACGCCTGGACCCGCGCGGGCTGGGTGCGCTGATCGCGCTCTACGAGCACCGCTGCTTCGTCCAGGGCGTGATCTGGGGCATCAACCCCTTCGACCAGTGGGGGGTGGAACTGGGCAAGCAACTCGCCCACCGGGTGCTGGCCGATCTGGACGCCGACACCGACCGCCACCCCCACGACGCCAGCACCCGCCGCCTGATCGCCCACTATCGGGCCCACGCCCGAACCCGCTACAGTAGCCACGAACAGGCCCGGCGGCAGCAACCACCCCACGCAGACAACCCGCCACGGCCACAGGCCGAACACCCGCCCCGGCCGCAGGCCGACACGCCCGCCGAACACACGGCCGGGCAGTGACATCCGCACTTTCGAGGACACGCCAGACCATGGACACCCCGCTCACCCCCACCCCCATGCACACCCGCCTGCACCAGTTGTTCCCGCTCGAATCGGACATCCCCGAAGGCTGCCGGGTGCTCGCGCCGCTGCACCAGCGCGCCATCCTGCTCAATGGCGAAATGCAGATCTGGAAGGGCGAAACCCGCCCGGTGTTCTCGCCCGTGCATGTGCGCAGCCCCGACGGCAGCCTTGCCCCGCTGGCGCTGGGCAGCTTCCCGGTCACCGGCACGGCGGAGGCCGACGCCGCCATCGCCGCCGCGTCGGCCGCCTACGACAACGGCCGCGGCCGCTGGCCCACCATGTCGGTGGCCGAGCGCATCGGCTGCGTCGAGCGCTTCACCAACCAGATCGTCGAGCGCCGCCGCGAGATCGTGAATCTCATCATGTGGGAGATCGGCAAAAGCCTGGCCGACTCGGAAAAGGAGTTCGACCGCACCATCGACTACATCAAGGCCACCATCGAGGAACTGAAGCGCCTGGACAACGAAAATTCACGCTTCCGCATCGTCGACGGCACGATCGCCCAGATCCGCCGCTCGCCGCTGGGCATCGTGCTGTGCATGGGGCCGTACAACTATCCGATGAACGAGACCTTCACCACCCTGATCCCGGCCTTGATCATGGGTAACGTGGTGCTGTTCAAGCCACCGCGCTTCGGCGTGCTGCTCTACTACCCGATGCTGGAGGCCTTCCGCAGCGCCTTCCCGCCGGGGGTCATCAACATCGTGTATGGCGAAGGCAGCGTGGTGGTGCCGCACATCATGGCCTCGGGCAAGGTCAACGTGCTGGCGCTGATCGGCTCCAGCAAGGTCGCCGACCAGTTGAAGAAGGCCCACCCCAAGACCAACCGGCTGCGCGCGGTACTGGGGCTGGAAGCCAAGAACGCGGCCATCGTGCTGGCCGACGCCGACGTCGAACTGGCCGTGCGGGAATGCCTCGCCGGCGCCTTGTCGTTCAACGGCCAGCGCTGCACCGCGATCAAGATGATCCTGGTGCACCAGGCCATCGCCGACCAGTTCCTGCGCCGCTTCACCGCCGCGCTGGCCGAGCTGGGCATCGGCATGCCGTGGCAGAAAGGCGTCACCCTCACGCCGCTGCCCGAGCGGGCGAAGGTGGACTACATGCACGCCTGCATCGCCGATGCGATCGAACAGGGTGCGCGGGTGCTCAATGCCGACGGCGGCACGGCGGTGGAAACGCTGTTCTACCCCGCGGTGGTGTTCCCGGTGCGGGAGGGAATGAGGCTGTACCGCGAAGAGCAGTTCGGCCCGGTAATCCCGGTCGCGCCCTTCGAGGACATCGAGACGGCGCTCGACTACGTGATCAGCTCCGACCACGGCCAGCAGGTGAGCATCTTCGGCAGCGACCCGGACCAGATCGCGCAACTGGTCGATCCGCTGGTCAACCAGGTGTGCCGGGTCAACATCAACTGCCAGTGCCAGCGCAGCCCCGACGTGTTCCCCTTCACCGGCCGCAAGGATTCGGCCGAAGGCACGCTGTCGGTGCACGACGCGCTGCGCGCCTTCTCCATCCGCAGCATGGTCGCCGCCAAGCAGACCGAGGCCTCACGCCGCCTGCTCGACGCCATCGTGCTCGGCAACAAGTCCAACTTCATCAACACCCACTTCATCCTGTAACCCTATGGACGTGGGGCGGCTGGCGGGACGCACCGCCAACCGCCCCGCACCCCCGGGGAGCGAGGGCGCAAGGGAACGGATCACTGCAACGCTGCGACACTGCAACGCTGCGACACTTGAGCGCTGCAGCACGGCCGCCGCGACCGGTTGCCAGCGGGTCGCGAGCGGGGCACTATTCCCCAGTCCTGCGAGCGAGCGCCCCCATGTCCGTCAAGAAACTCTCCCTGGTCGGCGCCCTCGCGCTGCTGTTGGCGCTCTGGTTCGCCTTCGATCTCGGCCGATTTTTCGACCTGCAGACCCTGAAGGACAGCCAGGCCGCCATCGAGTCCTTCCGCAGCGCCCGCCCCTGGCTCACCGCCGGGCTGTATTTCGCGCTCTACGTGCTGGTTACCGCGGTATCCCTGCCCGGTGCGGCGCTACTCACGCTGGCCGGCGGCGCGGTGTTCGGCCTGCTGTGGGGCACACTCATCGTTTCCTTCGCCTCCACCCTCGGTGCCACCCTCGCCTTCCTGCTCTCGCGCTTTCTGCTGCGCGACTGGGTGCAGGCACGCTTCGGTCGCCATCTCGCGGCCATCGACCAGGGCGTCCGCCGCGAGGGGGCCTTCTACCTGTTCACCCTCAGGCTGGTGCCGGTCGTGCCCTTCTTCATGATCAACCTGCTCTTCGGCCTCACCGCCCTGCCCGCCCGCAGCTTTTTCTGGGTGAGCCAGGTCGGCATGCTCGCCGGCACCGTGGTGTACGTGAATGCCGGCACCCAACTGGCGCAGGTCGATTCGCTCAGCGGCATCCTGTCGCCCGCGCTGCTCGCCTCCTTCGTGCTGCTCGGCTTCTTCCCGCTCATCGCCCGCAGACTGCTCGCCGTCATCCGCGCCCGCCGCGTATATGCGCGCTGGCCGCGCCCGGCGCGTTTCGACCGCAACCTGGTGGTGATCGGCGGCGGCAGCGCCGGCCTGGTCACCGCCTACATCGCCGCGGCGGTCAAGGCCAGCGTAACCCTGGTGGAAAAGCACAAGCTCGGCGGCGACTGCCTGAACACCGGCTGCGTGCCCTCCAAGGCGTTGATCCGTTCAGCCAAATTCCTCTCGCACGTGAGCCGCGCACGCGAGTTCGGCATGGATGGCGCCCACGCCGACTTCCGCTTCGCCGAGGTCATGGCGCGCGTCCAGCGCATCATCCGCAGCGTGGAACCGCATGACTCGGCCGAGCGCTACCGCGGCCTGGGGGTGGACGTCGTCCAGGGTACGGCGCGCATCGTCACGCCGTGGGAGGTCGAAATCACCGCGGCCGACGGCAGCACCCGCCGCCTGAGCACACGCAGCATCGTCATCGCCGCCGGGGCCCGCCCCCATGTGCCGCCGATCCCGGGCATCGAGGCGGTCGGCCATCACACCTCCGACACCATCTGGAACCTGCGCGAAGCACCGGGCCGCATGCTGGTGCTGGGTGGCGGACCAATCGGCACCGAACTCGCACAGGCCTTCGCCCGCCTCGGCGCCACCGTCACCCAGGTGCAGCGCGGCGAACGCCTGCTGCCGCGCGAAGACGACGACGTTTCGCAACTCGTCATGGCGCGCTTCGCCGCGGAAGGCGTAACCGTGCTCACCGGCCACGAAGCCCGCCGCTTCGTCGTCGACGACGGCGAAAAGGTGTTGATCGCCGATCACCACGGTCACGAGGTACGCATTGCCTTCGACACCCTGCTGGTGGCCGTCGGTCGCAGCGCCAACCTGACCGGCTACGGGCTGGACACCCTGGGCATCCCCACCGGTCGCACCATCGACACCAACGCCTGGCTACAGACCAACTACCCCAACATCTATGCCGCCGGCGACGTCGCCGGCCCCTACCAGTTCACCCACACCGCCGCCCACCAGGCGTGGTACGCGGCGGTGAACGCCTTGTTCGACCCGCTGAAGAAGTTCAAGGCCGACTACCGGGTCATTCCCCACGCCACCTTCATCGACCCCGAAGTGGCCCGTGTCGGCCTCAACGAACGGGAAGCACGCGAACGCGGCATCGCCTTCGAAGTCACCCGCTACGGCATCGACGACCTAGACCGCGCCATCGCCGACAGCGAGGCCCACGGCTTCGTCAAGGTGCTCACCGAACCCGGGCGCGACCGCATCCTGGGTGTCACCATCGTCGGCGAACACGCCGCCGACCTCATCGCCGAATACGTGCTCGCCATGAAGCACGGCATCGGCCTGAACAAGATCCTCGGCACCATCCACATCTACCCCACCCTCGCCGAAGCCAACAAGTACGCCGCTGGCGAATGGAAACGCGCCCACGCCCCGCAAAAGCTGCTCGCCTGGGTGGAACGCTTCCACGCCTGGCGGCGCGGCTGACCGTAGCTGCCGGCGCAGCTTCAGCGCTCTACGTGCGTATCTCAACCAACATCCCCACACCTCAGGAAACACCGATCAAATCCGTTCGCCCTGCGCCCTTCGGCTGCGCTCAGGACAGGCTTGTCGAAGGGCATGCCGCATAAAGGAATGGGAACACTAGGATAAGGCCATAACGGCGCCCGTCCGAACCCGCCGAGCGCATGGCATACACCAATGGCATTGTGTTTGCGGTTAGCACTTGCGTCCCATATCATTCGCACAACATGCCATCGTCACCACACCGACAACCCGCCAAGAGCCTTCTTCATGCGCCCGGACCGTTCATTTCGAACTGCATTTGCCTTCATAACCATGACCGCATGCCTGGGGCCTGCCTTCGGTCAGAGCGGAGTCGACCCCAATATGGATTTGCTTGGTCCACCATATACATATCTCGACAAACGCGAAGCTCACGACTCCGCACGAGTACCACTCTACGTGTTTCTTTCCTATGCCGACAAAGCCGAGCAAGGCGCTCAAAACGTAAGTCTTGAAGAACGAGCAGCAGCGAAGATAATGATTCGGGCATTCATTTCTGGGATTATCGACGCGGGTGAAGATATCTCGTGGTGCGTCCGTAGAAGCAGGGCAATCGCACCGACTCTGCATATGCATAAAAGGTAAACCGTTTACGATCATGAACTTAGCTGCCCCCTGTTCACGCCGTCATATTTTGTGTAGCTTACTGTCTTTTTGGGCATCCC
>JBKBMG010000083.1:0-15573 GCA_046295975.1 Rhodocyclaceae bacterium | reverse complement strand
CCCAGCCACTGACTGGCCTGCTCCTGTCTCGTTCCCATCTGAGGGCCTCCTCCGTTGTGATGACGGCGAAGTGTCCGCTCGCGTGAGGGGGCGCGGAAGGTGGGGGCGTCGGACGCTTACAAATTAATAAATAAACCAGCCAAGTGCGATACAGCGAAATAGCTGGAACCTTAAAACTTACGGCAAGCGGAGCCAACGAGCCAAAGGAACAACGCTACCGCACCATCAGAGATTGCACCTTGCCAACAAACTGGCGAGCCCGATGAAATAAATTAACAGCTGAGATACAACCTAACGCAAGCTGAGTCGAAAAGTAAAACAAATTTTTGTACCTAAGCCTTCTCGACAGCCGGCTTTGTTTTAGGGCGACTGCCCTGCTGTGTAACATCGGCACTGCTCCGTAACATCGAAGACCGACCTGCATCGTAAAGCGCTTGCTGTCTTGATTTACAGGGCATAGACTGTACAAAAAAACAGTCATAACAAGCCATGAAAACCAGCACTTCACCGTTACCGGCGCTGCGTTCGGTCAAGGTTCTGGAGCAACTGCGTGAGCGCATACGCTACTTGCACTACAGCATATGAACCGAACAGGCGTATGTCCACTGGGTTCGCGCCTTCATCCGTTTCCATGGGGTACGTCATACGGCCACCTTGGGCGGCAACGAGGTCGAGGCATTTCTGTCATGGCTGGCGAACGAGCGCAAGGTTTCGACCTCGACACATCGTCAGGCCCTGGCGGCCTTGCTGTTCTTCTACGGCAAGGTGCTGTGTGTGGATCTGCCCTGGCTTCAGGAGATCGGAAGACCTCGGCCGTCGCGGCGCTTGCCGGTCGTGCTGGCCCCGGATGAGGTGGTTCGCATCCTCGGTTTTCTGGAAGGGGAGCATCGCTTGTTCGCTCAGCTTCTGTATGGAACGGGCATGCGGATCAGCGAGGGTTTGCAACTGCGGGTCAAGGATCTGGATTTCGATCACGGCACGATCATCGTTCGTGAGGGCAAGGGCTCCAAGGATCGGGCATTGATGTTGCCCGAGAGCTTGGTGCCCGGCTTGCGCGAGCAGCTGACACGTGCCCGGGCATGGTGGCTGAAGGACCAGGCCTGACCGGCCATTGGGTTCCTGCACTACCATCGACAGCAACTAGTCGGTCAGCAGTTCCGGATCCGGTGACAGAGCAGTTTTCGACTTCATTTGCGCGGAAAAGGCGCAGTCGATGAGAACGGCGAACCGTCCTGCTGCTTGGTGTCAGCACGGGCCCGCAACGAAGCGCTTCAAGAAGCCGAGCCTGATCTTTCTGGCCTTCGCGTTACAGTAGTTCAGCCTCTCCGACCGTGCAGGACAAGAGCGGGGCGGGTTTGGCCCGCCTGCGTGCGCCCGGGTTGTGCATCGCTTGGCGGTGTGCGCCGGCTGTGGCACCCAGTTCAAACACGCAGCACTGAGAAATGCCGGCACCAATGTACATCCGTGTATTTACTCTCCCTGTGCCGCAGAGTAAAGTACATCCACTGTACATCCATCGATGGAGCTTGCGATGCCCACCACTACCCGCGCTTTCAAAAACGGCAACTCGCAGGCGGTCCGGATTCCGGCTGACTTGGCCTATGAGCGCACGGATATTGAACTGGAAATCGAGCGTGTCGGAGACGAGCTGCGCATTCGTCCGGTCCGCCGCTCGTTGTCTGGCGTATTGGTCAAGTTCGCCAAGTTCTCCCAGGACTTCATGGCCGAGGGTCGTGGGAATCAGGAGCAGGCCGCAAGGGATGCTTTGTAATGCCGCGCTACATGCTCAACACCAAAATGTGCATCTACTTGATGAAAAACCAGCCGGAGGAGGTCGCCCGGCGCTTCGCTCAATGCTATGTCGGCGACGTTGTAATGTCGGCAATTACTTATGCCGAGCTGGAATACGGCGTGGCCGTGGCCGCCAATCCGGAGCGGGAGCGCGTCAATCTGGCCAACCTCATCGAGGACATTCCCGTAGCGCCGTTCGATGCCGCTGCCGGGCAGGCTTATGGCCCGATCCGCATGGCGACTCGCGAGAGCAGGAAGGACCATCTCGACAAGCTGATTGCCGCTCATGCGGTGGCGCTCGGTGTTACGGTTGTGACCAACAATACGAAGGACTTTTCCAAGTATCCCGGTGTGATTACTGAGAACTGGCTGAGCAACTGATCAGCGACAGGCCTTCAGGCCTGTCGGTCTGAACAAGATTTGGAAGGGGTTTGCATCCCCTCCCAGATCACTACGTTTGAATACCCCGGCCTTCAGGCCGGGGTTTCGACCTCCGCACCGCCCTGAAGGGCGAGGGTTCAAACCTGAGTCAGTTTTACGATCAACGCGTGAAGCGCATGTCGCCTTCGGCGAACGAGAGCAGGGTCAGGGACCCGTCGGAGCCGATCCGGTAGCGGTGCTCCAGCCGTGGCAGCTGCGCGTCGCCGGGGCCGACGCGGTGGGTTTCCAGGGCCACGATGGCGGCGCCGGCGACGCTGCCGTCGTCGGCTTCGAGCGCGTAGCGCACCTCCTCCTGTCCGCTGGCCAGCGTGATCACCGCGTACACACCGCTGTCGCCGACTCGCGCGCCGGCCGGCAGCGGTGACACCACGATCGCGCCCGCGCCACTGTCACCCTCACGCGCGACCGGCGTCAGGCCGGCTGAATAGCGGATGGTGTCGTCGACTACCCGCGACGGATAGTCGCAGCCGGGCATCAACAACGACGTACGCGTCACGCTCGCGACCCGCCCCCCGGCACCGTCGGTTGCGTCCGTAGCCGGGGTACGCACGTGCACCAGGGTGCCACTGCAGGCGCCGCTGGCCTGCAGCGCGGCCACCTCGCCTTGTTCGTACAGCGCCGCGAAAGCCGCGTTCAGGTCGTAGCGCGGTTTGCTGCTGCCGCCGCAGGCGGTCGCCGCCAGAACCACGCCCAAGGCGAGCACGATCGTCGAAGCTTTGTTCATGTCATTCATCCCGTTCGTCCCGTTCATCGATGCCGCACCGCGCGGGCATTGCTCCAAGGGTGCAGGGTGTTCTCGGCGTGTTGGGGCGGATGGTCAGGCATCCGCGAGCATGTGGGGCACGACGGACGTCGCGCGCCCCAGGAACGCTCAATATTCCTGCAGCAGCCCTGCCCCGCGTCGCAATCCGGGCAAGCGATAGAAAGTGTCGCCGACGGCATGCGGTGCCACGGTCGGCGCACGCGGCACCGGATTGGCGGTGAGCCACGCATAGCGCTCCGGCCAGAAGATCCGCAGGGCCTGGTAGGTGACTACCTCACTGTAGTCCCCCATGGCAAGCGTGCGGTTGTAGAACACCGCAAAGGCGGCGTCCTTCTCCGGGATGTAATACGACTGGGAGGTGTAGCCGATGATGCCGCCCTGATGGCCAAGCAGGTTGGCCCGTCGATCCCGAACAATGCCCAAGCCATACTGCAGGTGCTGATTCATGTCGACGAAGGTGAGTTGCTCCTTGCGCACCGCATTGGAATACAGCTCGCCCCGCCCCAGCGCCAGCGCCCAGGTGGCCAGATCGTCCACAGTGGAGATCAGGTTGCCGGACGACCAGGTGCTGGACGGGTCCTGTACGGTGAAGTCGATCAGTTCCCCACTCGTCGGACTGGCGAAATAGCCGTGGGCACCGTTGACGGGCATCGTCGGGTGGCCGGCCAGGGGCGCAAAGGTATGCGCCAGGCCGACGCGGTTGGTGATGTCGACGCGGATCGCGTCCTCATAGTGCAGCCCGGTCTTGCGCTCGAGCAGCTTGCCCAGCAGCACGTAGTTGGTGTTGGAATAGTGGAAAGTGCCACGCTGCGGGAAGCCGGGAAACTGGCCGTACTGCGCGTGGATGTCGTTCGACATCTGCAACAAGGTCTCGGGCGCATAGATGGTGAGCGGTCGATTGACGAAGTTGTCCGACCATTCAGCGTCTTCAGTGAAGTTGTAATAGCCGCTGGTGTGATTGAGCAACTCGCGCACGGTCGCTGGATTGGCGCTCCCGCCATAACTGGGCAGATGCGCATCCTGGAGGTCTGCGAGGTAGGTCGAAGCCGGGACATCGAGCTCGACCTGGCCTGCGTCCACAAGACGGAGTATTGCCGCGCTTACCAGCATCTTGGTATTGCTGCCGATGCGCAGCGCGCGGTCGACGCGGATCGGATCGCCGGTGGCGATGTCGTCCACTCCGGCGGCCGAATACCAGCGCTGGCCATCCTCGCCGACCATGGCCAGCGTCGCCCCCGGGATGGCGTAGCGCCACAGCGCGCGGTCCAGCGCGAACTGCAGCGCATTCTGTTGGGCCGTGTTGCGCACGTCGCCGTCGGCGGTCCGGAACCCCCAGCGGTGCTCGGCCAGCGGATTCCCCGCGTGATCAACCAGATTGCCCACGCGCACCGCGTAGTTCTGCCCCGGCTGCAGCGGATTGCGCGGTTCGAGGAACAGCGTGGCGCTGGCTTCGTCATAGCGCACGTCGGCGGCCACGCGCGCCCCGCCTTCGCGCGTGAGCACGATGCTGTCGGCAAGCGCGCCGAGCGGTACCACCGGTTCGGACAAGCCCGCAGCCAGCGTGGGATTGAGCACCACGTCGCGCGCGCCGTCGCTACGGCTGGTAAACAGTACGGTGGGCGGCGTCGCATCGACCGTGGCACACCCGGACACCGTCAGCCACTGCTGCAGCGTCTGCCCCGGTGCCAGGTCCACCGCGTTGCGGCCGAGCACCCACACCCGGCCCGAACCGGCTGCCAGCCGGACACCGGTTTCGGTGTAGTCGCGGTAATAATAGCCCTCGCGCACGGTCGACTGACTGGCGGGTGAGAACAAGGCCGGATACTGCTGCTCCGCCCAGTCGAAGAAACAGTCGGTGGCGACACCGGCATCGGGTGCGGGCCATGCGGCCTGCGATCCTTCGGGAAACGCGACAAACAATGACAGGCTGGCGATGCCGGCTGCCACGGAGGTGCGAATCGGACGCACATGTTTTGACATGACGGGCACTCCTCCTCGTTCCGGTTTGGACGACGGGTCCGGCTGATATTACGTGGCCATGCTGGCTGGAGCAAGATATCGGAAACGGAAAACCTGAAACGGCCGCAAGGAGTAACACCATGAGGTCACCTTCCCCCGCTGCTGCCCTGACGACTGCCGTCACGTTCCTGCCCGGGCTGCGGTCGCTATGGCAGAATTTGCCCCCTGATCCGCAACCCTCGGCCTCTTGATCATGGCTGCCGAAACAGGCGTTCGCAAGCTCGCAAGCCTTTTTGCATGTTTCCGCAGCGCGTCAGCAAGCGCTGGCGCGACGCGAAAATGATCGTAACAACATGATTATTATCAAAACTTTTATTTCTTATATTTGATGAGCACGCCCATGAATCCAGACAGCGCCGAGTCGAACGTCGGACCCGTCCACTACGACTTACGGGTTCGAGCCCCGTCCTCGGCAGCATTTCTCGATTCGATCGGCTGCACTGGACGACGATCGTGATCGTTCTTGACCTCGGCTGTGAACAACAGCACGTATTCGAAGGCTGGTTCTCGTCCCGCGCGGCGTTCGACGAGCAACTGGCGGCCGGGCTGATCACCTGTCCGGTATGCGGTTCGACGCACGTCAGCAAGCGCCTCAGCGCGCCTTACGTCAGTACGCGCACTGCCACGCCGCCCGCGACGGCAGAAGCTGCGTCAGGCCCCGCAGCTTCTGCCTCGGTACCGGTCAGCGCCGACCAGGTTGCCGCGCTGCGGACCCTGCTGCGCAAACTCGCCCAGGGCGCCGAGGACGTGGGCGAACGCTTCGCCGACGAGGCGCGCAGCATCCATTACGGGGACTCCGAAGAGCGGGCGATCCGCGGCCAGGCCTCGGGCGGCGAAATCGGTGAACTGCTGGAGGAAGGTATCGTGGTATTACCGGTGCCGCCTGCCGACGACGACCTGCACTGACATCGCACCTCGATCGCACCAACGACGATTGCCACGGAGCGCCGCGAAGACCCGAAACGAGGTCTTAGGTCGCCCCGCTCAAGCGGTGATGCTCAACACCGCATCCGGATGAGCGGCACCCACATTTCGTCCGCGCTGACACCGCCGTGCACGCCCAGCATGGTATGTGCCTGCTCGCCCGGCACGGTGTCCATCAAGGTCCAGCCCGGCGCCATCACAATCGCATGACTGCCCACGCGCTCGCGCAAGCGCGGATGATGCCCGCCCTGCCCCAGCCATCCTGCCGCCACCAGGTCGTCGCTGCGCAACACTGTGCCACGCCCGCCCAGCCAAGCTGAGGCGAGTGCTTCAAAGCGCTCGTGCTGGCCTGACGCCACCTCGCAGAACACCACGCGCCGCTCGCCGAACAAAGGCGACACCAGCAACTCACCCAGATCCGGGCACTGCGCCAGCACCAACTGGCGTTCTGGGGGCGAATCGACGAAACCGTGATCCGCGCTCACCACCACTTCCGCCGCAGTGCCCGCGAGACGCCTGGTCAAGGCGGCAAAGGCCTCGTCCAGCCGCCCGAACAACGCCACGACCTGATCCGACGCGCTACCGCAGGCATGGCTCAGCGCGTCGAAATCCGGCCAATAGGCATGAACGAACAGCCCACGCGTGGCATCCGCCGTGCGCACCGCCGCGGCTATGCCCTCGATGAGGCCGTCCAGCCCCTCATAGGGAACGATCCGCGCGCCCTGCCCATGTCGGCGCGAATAACGCGAATACGCAATGCTGCCCGGGCTGAGCACGACCACAGACCGCCTGGCGCGCTCGAACATCTTGCGATAGGGAAAGAGCTTGCGCGTCACCCCCCGCCCGACGATCGCCTCGCCGCCGCGCACGCGCATCGGCAAGGGGGCGACCACGCCGCCCAGGCGGACATCGCGCACGAACCAGCCGGTCAGGCCATGCTCCGCCGGCGCCAGTCCGGTCATCAAGGTGGTAACCGCACTCGCCGTGGTTGAGGGAAACACCGAAGTCAGCCGGCCGACACGATGCGCCAGCAGCCTCGACCCCTGGCCATGGCGCTGCAGGAAGCCGTCACCAAGCCCGTCGACGAGCAGAAATACGACGATCCGCGGTGCTTCCGCCGCGCCTTCGTCCTGTGCCATTTCGCCTGGCGGCAGCACAAACTCGCCGCCGCCAACAAAGCGCGCGAATCGCCGCGCCAGCGCCAGCAGCCCCCCGTCTCCATAGTCGGGAAGCACCGCATCGGGAACTGAGAGTGTGTCGGTGATGTTCATCGCGACAGTTTAGCCGAGGCTTGGCCACCCCGATCGATGCGTACACCATCGTTCGGGGCGAACCTGTCGGGCCCGCCCGAATCCACTGTCGGCGGGTGCCCTTGACACGCTACCAACAGAGCATGCTCAGCTCAGAAGAACCGGTAGGTGTAGTCGATGTAAACGCGGTGGTCAGTGTTGTCCGGCAAGACCCCATCGAGCAGACCGACCTTGTTCGAGGTGTACTTGAGGTAGCGATAGCGAAGATTGAGCCCCTTGACTGCCGGGACCTGATAGCGCAAATCGATATCCAGTTCATCCTCATCGGCCTTGCCGAGGTGGGGTACGTGGCTGTTGCGCGCCCCTGTACCCTTTTTGTAGCTTACCCCGGTGCGCAGCCCCTTGACGTAGTCCTTCCAGTCGTAACCGGCACGAACCACCCACACCGTTTCGTCGCGGTTGGTCATGTCGGCAAGAGCGCCGCCGGTCGGAAACGGGTTCATTCCATGGTCGCCAGCGAAATTGCTCTCCACCCACGCACCGTCGAACTTCGCGACCCCGGCACCAAGCATCAGGTTGCCCGTGCGCCACTCCAGATCGATATATGCGCCCAGACCGTCGTTGTCGCTGCGCGCCCCCCCCGGATACTTGTCCTCGTCATCGAGCTTGCTGCTCGCCGAGGCGGTCACGAACAACTTGCCTGCGTCCTGAGACGTGTGCACGCCGCCCGTCAGCTTGAGCGTGCTCATATCGGGAAGCGCGAACGTATAGGAGCCGACCAGACCCGCCTTTCTCAGAAAGTCCTTCGATTCAAGGTACTCGAAGGTGACCGCCACCGGGCCATTTCGGTAGTTCGCGCCAAGGACGCCGACGTAGTCGATGTCACCACGCGCGGAGCGGTCCGTCGCGAACTTCTCGAAGCCCGATCCTGCCCGGCGCGACCACCGGTCATACAGTGCGCCGTAGAGCTTGAGGTCTTGGGTCGGCATCACCGCGGCGCTCGCTCCGGAATAGGTGTTGGGCACCGCGCGGCTGGTGGCACTGAACAGCAGCAGCGAGTTGTGCACTTGCCGGCCCAACGTGACCTCGACCACATCGCGGTGGCGGATCTTGAGGTAGGCCTCGGCGATCTTGCCGAAGGAGTCATGATATTTGCCCTGACTGTCCACCTTGAGGATGTCGGTGACCACGCGGCCGGACGAGTCCAGGCGGGTCACACTGTATCCGGCAATACCGACGCCCACCGTATCGGCCAGATAGGGCGATTCGTATTTCAGTTGCAGGCCAAGGCCAGTCTGGGTGCGGTCATTGGCGGGGTTTTCAAACGCTCGGTCGAAGTGCACGATGCGTCCCTTGAGCTCAAGCTTGTGGCCGGAAGCTTCCTTCGCGTGCCCAAGAGCAGGCAGCAGCAGCGCAACCGTGCAGAGGGACAAGGCAGTCGATGGTCTCATTTTCATTGTGTCTCCTGGTTCGACGTTTTCTCCCGCTCCGATATGAGAGCAGGCTCCTGATCGCCGGCAGAGACCCGACAACTCCATGGGTCTCGACCGGGCAATGGCGGGCCGCGAGGACTGCACGCGAGGCGGCACCGCCAATCTCATGTCATGGAAGGCAGTTCCCTTCCACCAACCCTGCACGCCAGACATCGGCGCAGCAGCCTCCCTCGGCGCAAACGAACCGAAGATTTCCTGGTGCATCTGTGATTGGGCTTACTAAAACCGAGGCATAGGCGAAGCACGTAACACGCGGCGCGCCTTTGGGCAGCCTCGTCGGCACGGGCTCTGATTACCGACAGTCCGCCTACCCGGATACACGCGGCCAGACCCGACGGCTCAGCGCGCAACCTGGAAATGCGCGACGCAGCCCGAAAGCGTGTCAGCGAGCCGGAGCAAGTCTTCCGCCGCCTTCGCCACCTCCGTTACGGCACCGGAATTCGCCTCAGCCAGCAGCACGACCAGTTCCACGCGACGGGACACGTCTCCAGCTGCCTCGGCCTGCTCCCGCAGTCGCAGGTCGACGCCATCGATCAGTCCGACGAGTTCGCCGGACACAACCTGGGCAGCCTGAACGACCTCCGTCGCCGTTCGCGCCTGCTCGGTTCCCCGCTCGACTGCATCGACGGTGTCGAGCATCCGCGTCGCCATGGCCGACGATCCGGCGCGTATCGACTCGACTAGGCCGCTGATGTCGAGCGCGGAGCGGCTCGTCTTCTCCGCCAGTTTGCGGACCTCATCAGCCACAACCGCAAACCCACGGCCGTGCTCGCCCGCTCGGGCGGCTTCGATAGCTGCGTTGAGTGCGAGCAGGTTGGTCTGGTCGGCGACGTCTCGGATCACGCCGACAATGCCGGCGATTTGGGCGATGCTGACATCGAGCGCGTTGGTCTCGTCCGTGGTGCGCCGAACCGCGTCGGCCATGGATTCGACGCTGTGGGCCACCGCACCCATGGCGTGAGCGCCATCCTCTGCCCGGGCTCCAGAGTCGAGCGACAACTTGCGCGCATCACCCGCAAGTTCAGAAACCTGGCCGATACTCGCGGTAATCTCTTCCAACGCTGCCGCGATCCCAGCTGAGGCTTCAGCCTGTTCGACGCACCCGCGGTCCACCTGGCTGGCTGATTCCGACAAGCAGTGCGCCGCTTCGCCGAAGCGCTGCGCCGAGCGCTGGATCTCGGCAATGACCCGGGTCAAGGCTTGCGCCATTCTCCCCATTTCCGCCGCGAGCGAGGCGATCTCATCGCGGCCCTGCAGTGGTGCATCGATACGCAGATCGCCCGCCGCCACGCACTCCGCGATGGCGGTCAGCCGTGACATGCGACCGACGATGGAACGAGTGACCACCCATCCAACAAGAACCGAGGCAAGCACCGCCGCAATCGTCGCACCGATCAGAACGCTCAGCGCCCGCTCTGCCGAGGCATCGATGCCTACCACCTGCTCCCTACCATATTCGCCCGCCACGCTCAGGTAGCCGTCTAGCGCGCGTTGCGCCACCTTCAGCGAGGGCGCGACATCAGTATCGAACATGAGTCTGGCGACGGCACGGGAATTCGGATCACCCAGCATGTCCGCGGCCTCCGCCACACTCGCGAGCGCCAACGCGTATTGCGATCTGAACAAACCGAAATGCCGTCGCTCGTCCTCACCAGCCACGAACCGCGCCTGCAGAGCCTCGATCAGGCCCATGATCTCCCTGACTTCCTCGTCGGTCGCCTCGATTGTCTGCCTGTTGGCCGCCAGGGCCGTGGCGCGGGCTTCGGAAGGCAACTCGGAGGCGGCAAGCAGAATGCGCGTCACGCCCTGACTCAATCTCATCGTCGCTTCGGCCTGAGGGACGTATCCATCTCGCAGGAACGCAGCACCCTCCTTGATTCCACCGAGAAGTACATAGAGATTGGCCGCCAAGGCCATCAGGATCAGCACCACCAGGCCAAACCCCATCGCCAGTCGGTGTCCGATCCGGACATTGAAGCGCGCCCTCATCGGCGAGTCATCCGACGGACGTCGGACACCCCCTTCAGGCTTGAGGATCGGCCGTCCATTCCACGCAGCACGATCGCATGGGCTGCCAAAGGACGCAGGTTCACAGCGGGAAGGTTGTAGGACCACGGCGTGATCGTCTCCTGATCCGTAACGCGTTTCGGCAACGCCGAGTTCGAACGCGTTTACGCTTTTTTCTGGAAACTCACTCTACGCGGACCATCCTGCTTCCACACCCCATAAATTCCATTAGATGGAATTTTAAACCTGAAGTACCGCCACGCGGTCGTGTGAGTCCCAGCAAGATTTCGACGACCGCGCGGGCACGAAACTCAGCAGGCACAGCCCTGCCCTCCGATCACCCCAGGGCAAACAAGGGCGACCGCGCAAACACCGATCGCGCGAAATCCGCTATGGCGGCACTCATCGCCTCCGGCTGCTCCGGTGCCATGGCATGCCCCGCCCCTTCCAACACGACGACCGTTACTCGGTCACCCAGCATCGGCTTCATCACGTCCGGCACCACAACCGCGTCATGGCGCGCCTGCAGATCAAGAATGGGCACGTGCTCGCCCGCCGAGAAATACTCGTCGATCGGCGTGTGCTCGCGAGCATGGGCCTGGGCGTGGTGCGTCTCCCGATACCACCCCGAGAGCCATGGCCGCGGGTCGTTGCCCGGCGCGAAGAAGGCCTTGCGCAGACAATCAAGGCGCGTCGCTTCGGGCAGCGATTCATCCCCCGCCCCATCGATTTCGGCACGCAAACGCCCGTAGGGTCTCTCGGTCGAACCGGGAGGGAGCTTGCCAGCCGAAGCCGCGGCGACGACCACCCCACACACCAGATCGGGCCGATCGACGGCCAGCATTCGCGCCGGCTGACTGCCCCAGGCATGGCCGACGACCAGGACCGGCCCAAGTTTCAACCCTTCAAGCACCGTCGCAACGTCAGCGGCGAATTCATGCAGGGTGAGTCCGTGCATCGCGCCCTTGCTTCGCCCCACGCCGCGCGGCTCGGGTCGTATCA
Organism: Rhodocyclaceae bacterium; assembly: GCA_046295975.1. Classification (GTDB taxonomy): domain Bacteria; phylum Pseudomonadota; class Gammaproteobacteria; order Burkholderiales; family Rhodocyclaceae; genus UBA2357. Next base: position 3,883 of record JBKBMG010000083.1, on the reverse strand, counting down.
CCCGAAAGCCGTCCGCCGCCAGATTGCGTGCGACCTGGTCATAATCTCGTCCAGACCGCCCCAGCGACGGCAACAAGACGATGGCCGGCCCCGCCCCCTGGTCGTAGTACTCGATCGTCACCTCCGCACTTTCCACCAGACCAACTCGTACCTCGGAAACCCCATTCGTCAGCATTCCTTGCTCCTGTTTCGATCCCACGTTCAATCCACCCGGATTCCGGTCTGTTCGACGACCTTGCGAATCTTTTCGATCTCCTCGTCGATGACCTGCGCGAAAGCGTCCGGGGAAGAGCCGACTGCCTCAAAGGCCAGATCGGCGAACCGGGCCTGAACGGAAGACACCTTCACCGCCTTGGCGGCCTCGTCCGCCAGACGTTCTGCGATCTCCGCAGGTAAGCCGGGCGGGCCCCAGAAGCCGTACCAGGACAGCAACTCGAAGTCCGGGATACCGCTTTCCGCTACGGTCGCCACGCCCGGCAGTTGAGGTAGCGGGGACTTGCTGGTGACGGCGAGAATCTTCAGCCCGCCGCCTTGCACGAAGGGCATGGCGCCCGGCATCGGTGATACGGCCGCCGCCACGTGCCCGCCCATGACATCGGTGAGCTGGGGGGCGGCGCCCCGATAAGCGATGATCTCCATGTCCAAACCCAATTCGTGACGAATGATCTCTTCGGCGATATGACTGGTCGTGCCCAGGCCCGAGGTGGCCCAGGCATACTTGCCCGGGTTCTGCCGTGCGAGCGCCGCGAACTCGCGCAGGTCGTTGGCAGGAAAATCCTTGTTCGTCACCACGATCAGCGGAACATAGCCAACCTGTGAGATCGGGGTGAAATCGCGCCGGGCGTCGTAAGGCGGCTTGGAGACCACGTACGGCAACTGCACCTGACTGGACGCATTGAAGAGCAGCGTGTATCCATCTGCCTGAGCCTCGGCGACCACCTTCGACCCGATCATGCCCGAGGCACCAGGGCGATTCTCCACGACGAAGGGATGCCCCAACTGTTTCTGAAGCTGCTCCGCGACCAAGCGTCCGACGGTATCGATGGAGCCGCCCGGGGTATAGGGAATGACCATTCGAATCGGACGATTCGGATAATCCTGTTGGGCGAGCACCGGCATGCCAAGGGCCATCGAAAAGGCACCCGCCAAGACGCCAACGAGTGTCGCACGCCGCGTGAGATTCGTTTTTCCGAACATCGCGTTGTCTCCTTTGTAGTAGTGCAACAGCGCCATCCGACCGGTACGCCACCCAGTTCGGTGCCTGTTGTCGTGCCAATCTACGGGCCCACCTGGCGAGCGTCCAATACCGAATATGTCCATCAGTAATACGGCTCACGAATCACTGCCGTATGACCGGCGCGCGCAAGGCGGGGTACCATGGCGCAGGCGAGCGTGACAAACAGGCGGGAGACGACAAGCCCATGGAGCTGAGACAGATCCGCTACTTCGTGATGGTCGCGGAGGAGTTGAACTTCAGTCGCGCTGCAGAACGTCTGCATATGTCTCAACCGCCGCTGTCTCAGCAGATCAAGGCGCTTGAGGAAGAAATGGGCGTGGAATTGCTGCAGCGAACCCGACGCGAAGTACACCTCACCGATGCCGGACGGGTTTTTCTCGCCGAGTGCAGAAGCATAATGGATCAACTGCGAGCCGCGGTCAGCACAACCGTCCGGACTGCAGAAGGCGAGCTCGGAACGCTTAAGCTGGGCATGGTCACATCGGGGATCTTCCACGTTTTGCCGGAAATCCTGCGCCGCATGGCCGACAGATTCCCCACGATCGAAATCACCGTGACCGACATGAGCTCGCGCGATCAGGCCGATGCCATCATGCAGGGCAAGCTCGACATCGGGATCGTCCACGCCATTCCGGCCCAAGCGGGGCTGACGAAATCCCCGATATACGCCGAACCGTTTTCGATAGTCCTGCCCGATCAGCATCCTCTGGCAAGCAGGCCGGATTTGCGCTTGGCCGATCTTGAGGGACAACCCTTCGTCGCGTTCTCGCGCGAACGCGCCCCGGCGCTATTCGACGCAATCGTGGCCAGTTGCCAGGAGGCCGGTTTCAGTCCGCTCATCACCCACACGGCCCGCAATCCGCTCACGGTTTTCCAGATGGTGAGGCTCGGCCTCGGGATCTCGCTGGTACCTCGCTCCTATGCAAACGCGGGGGTAGACGGTGTGCGCTTCAGGAGCTTCGAAGGCAGCTCGAACGAGTTGCGGCTCTATGCCATTTGGCGAGAACACAACGCATCGGAGTTGGTACGGCGCATCGTGGTCGCCGTGATGAGCGAAACGGTCTCGCCATCGAGCGAGCAGCGCATAGCGGGCGCACGCTAACCTGGCCAACAGCCTGGTCGACGCAAAAATGAGAGCCCCCCGGCGCAAAACCGGGGGACTTTGCCAATGGGCTCAAACCGCCGAACGGCGCCGCATATGAACCAGCACAGTCTTCGCCGACATCGCCAGAAAGACAACGGTGAGCAGCAGGAAGGTCAGACTGATCGGTCGTTCGACGAACACCCAGAAGTCGCCGCGTGACAACAACAGGGCACGCCGGAAATGCTCCTCCATCATCGGACCGAGAATAAACCCGAGCAACATGGGCGCGGCCGGAAAGTGGAACATCCTCATGAAGTAGCCGATGACACCGAACATCAACACCATGTAGACGTCGAAAGCGTTGTTATTGACGCTATACACGCCGATGCACACGAAGACCAGAATGGCAGGATAAAGAATGCTGTACGGGATCGACAGCATGCGCACCCAAATACCGATCAGCGGAATATTCAGTACCAGCAACAACACGTTGCCGATCCAGAAGCTCATGATCAGCCCCCAGAACATCGTCGGGTGGTCAGTCAGAAACAACGGGCCGGGAACGATCCCGTGGATCATCATTGCCCCGAGCATCACCGCCATCACCGCATCCCCCGGAACACCCAGGCTGAGCGTCGGAATGAATGCCGCCTGTACCGATGCGTTGTTCGCCGCCTCGGGTGCCGTAATGCCCTCGATCGCGCCCTTGCCGAATCGCGACGGATCCTTGGCAACGCGTTTTTCAACCGCGTAGGACATGAAGGACGCAATCGAGGGCCCCGTACCTGGCAAGGCCCCCACGATCGAGCCAATCACCGATCCGCGTGCCGCCGGCTTGACCATCGTCCGCCACTCCTCCCGGCTAGGCAACATCGAGCGCAAACTGAGATCCTTGGCTTTCACCATGACCTCACCTTTCGGACGCCCGACGTTGGACAGGATCTCGGCCACGCCGAACAGCCCCATCGCCATCGCAACCAACGTAAAACCTTCACTGAGCGCCAGCACACCAAAGGCAAAACGTTCCTGCCCCGAATTAATATCGATACCGACCAGACCGAAGATCAAGCCGAACACCACCATCGCCAGGCCTTTCAACGGAGATCCGCCGGAGAGCGTCGAGGCCGCCACCAAACCAAGCAGCATCACCGAGAAGTACTCCACCGAACTGAACTTGATGGCCATCTCGGCGATGACCGGCGCAAACGCCATGACCAGCACGATGGCGAACGAACTGCCGACGAAGGAAGCGATTGTCGTCACGAACAGCGCGATACCGCCGCGCCCCTGTTTCGCCATCGGGTTGCCGTCAAGACACGCCACCGCTGACGAGGCGCTGCCCGGAAGATTCAGCAGGATGGAGGCGGTCGATCCGCCGTACTGGGTGCCGTAGAAGATGCCCGCGAGCATGATCAGGGCGGAAGTCGGGTCCAGGTAGTAGGCATCCCATTCCACACAACTCATAACGCATAACTCTGACGGATTTTCTCAAGCCCCCTGACGAAGCTACTGAGCCTGGCGAAGCCCTGCCACAGCGTCTTGACGCCCGGCTCCCCGTCGCC
>JBKBMG010000082.1:0-16120 GCA_046295975.1 Rhodocyclaceae bacterium | reverse complement strand
GCGAATCGCTTGCGGACTTCGCCTGGGATGTCTTCACCGCCTGGCTGGAGGCCGGCGGACCGAGCAAGGAGGCTTGGGGCCTGAGTGCGCTCGGGCTGCTCGGCAACGACGACACCGCCCGCCAGCTCACCCCCTTCATCCGCGCCTGGCCAGGTGAGTCGGCGCACGCGCGGGCCGTGGCCGGGCTGGACGTGCTGGCCATGATCGGAACCGACGTGGCGCTGATGTTGCTCAATGGCGTCGCGCAAAAGGTCAAGTTCAAGGGCTTGCAGGACAAGGCGCGCGAGAAGATCAACGCCATCGCCGAAGCGCGCGGCCTCTCCACCGAAGAGCTGGAAGACCGGCTCGCGCCCGACCTGGGGCTGGACGAGCAGGGCAGCCTGGTGCTGGACTTCGGGCCACGCGCCTTCCGGGTGGCGTTTGACGAAAGCCTCAAGCCCCATGTGCGCGAGGTGGGCGAAGGCGGCGCCCTGGGCGCACGCCTGCCCGACCTGCCCAAGCCCAGGAAGACCGACGACGAGACCCTGGCCAAGGCTGCGGTCGAGCGCTTCAAGCTGCTCAAGAAGGATGCACGCACCATCGCCAGCCAGCAACTGCTGCGACTGGAGGTGGCGATGTGCTCGCGTCGCCGCTGGACGCCCGATCTGTTCCGCATGTTCCTGGCCGAGCACCCGCTGGTGCGCCACATCGTGCACCGGCTGGTCTGGGGCGTGTACGACCTGCCCGATGGCGGCAACTTTGGCGGCGCGCTCACCGCCTGCTTCCGCGTGGCCGAAGACGGCAGTTTCACCAACGCCGAGGACGACCCATTCGAGTTGCCTGAGGGTGAGCACCTGCGCATCGGCGTGCCGCACGCGCTGGAGATCCCGCCTGCCGACGCCGCCGCCTTCGGCCAGGTTTTCGCCGACTACGAACTGCTCCAGCCCTTTGCTCAGATCGGCCGCGACACCTACACCCTGGACGAGGCCGAATTGAGCGCCTACGAGCTCACCCGCTGGAAAAACGTGGACGTGCCGACTGGCAGGGTACTCGGCCTCGTCAACAAGGGTTGGTACCGAGGGCAGGCTCAGGATGGCGGCTGCATCTGGTACTTCACCAAACCACTGGACGACCACAGGATCATCGAACTGGGCCTGGATCCGGGCATCATCGCGGGAATCACAGACAACTTTCCCGAGCAGACTCTCCGCGAAGTGAAAATCGGCACGGTAGCGGCGTGGGGCGAGGTAGCCAACCCTGAGCCCTTCTGCAGACTCGACCCCATCGCTGCCAGCGAGCTGATCCGCGATATGGAGGCCTTGCGCGCATGAATGCCAAGCCCGACACCATCGTTCTGCCGCCACCGCTGCGCGCTGCGCTGCCGCCCGGCGAACCGGGAGCCAAGGCACCGCCCAAGCCAAACCGACTGGCGGCTTTGCACAAAGAGCTGCTTGCGAAAATCTCGAACTACTCTCTGGCCGCTGAGTTACCTGAGCCGCTGGAGCTGCGGCCCGTGGAGATGCCGGCATGGCTGGAGGAGCAACTCAAAGCATGTGACGTGCGTCGGCTTGGTCTGGTGGTACGGCGTAGTCGCCAACATGCCTGGAACGGCAGAGATGAGGTAGCCGAAACACTGGTGCATTGGCTGGCACTGCAACATGGCGTTCCGGTCGCACTCCAGGTTCTGCTTGAGGCGGCCCGCTGGCAGACGGGCCACACCAAGTCGGTTTTGCGCCAGGATTGGCCGTTGATGGAACGCGGATACTCGCTGAACAGCAGCCCAGTCGGCTCGCTCTGGCAGTTCCGTGGTCACTGGATGAGGGCCGATCCATCGCTACGTGCGGACTGCGTGGCCCGAGTGCACGCCGCCTGGCCGACGCTGCCACTGAGCGAGCGGGTGGACTTCGCGATCGCACTCCCCGAACTGCGCACGCTCGCGGCGGAAACCCTCGCCACGGCCACACCCGAGCAACAACAACAGCCGGCGCGCTGGCTGCGCTGGGCGGCCGGCGCGCCCATGGCGGACATCGTCGGTGAAAGGGCAAACCTGTTCTGGGAGCGGCCACTCGTAGCGCTGCTGGTGCGAGACTGCGGTCCGGCCCTGTTGCCATGGTTGTTGTCACTCAGCCAACAGCATGACGAGGAAGCCATGGGCTGGGCACTCGCCGCCTACGAGGATGCCGAAGCCTGCACCGCACTGATACGCCTCACCGGTCGCAAGGCCCGCCACGCCAAGGCCCTGGCCTGGGCCTGCGAGCAATGGCCCGAAACCGCCTTGCCTGCCCTGCTTCAGGTCCTGGACGAAGGCAAGCTGCCCAAGGGCGCGGCGGCCCGTCTCAGCCCGCTGCTCAAGTCACTCACCGCCAGACTGGACGAAGGTCTGCACGCGACCGCCCCCGACACCGCCGGCCCCGTCACCACCATGGCAGCCCGCGACCAATGGCCGGCCGTGCTGGCCCGGCCGCCCTGGCTCCGCAAGCGCGAACCAGCCCCTGCCCCGATCCCTGGCCTTCCGGTGCTGGACCTGACACCTGAGCAAGACTGGGCTCAGGAGTCGCCTGCAAAATGGATCCGCCGCGCCTGGAAATTCAGCTACTGGGAAACGGATAGAGCAGCGCATTCCCTGGCTCAAGCTGTGCCCGGCTGGACGGCTGAAGCCATCATTCAGGCCGATGAATCGCCGGAGCAAGCCCAACGCCTGATCGACGACTGGTGGCAAGCGCATGCCGAATGGAAATCGCATGACTTGATCGAGTTCTGGATAGAACCGGGCATGGTGGGCGCATTGCCACAGCGTGTCTCCCTCGCATTCTGGAACAACGTCGCCAGTCGCTCTAGAATTCCTTGCCCCGACGGCTTCGTCGCCCGCCATGGCACGGCCGCACTACCCGGCCTGCTCAATGCCCTGAGGAACGACCGGGATGAGTACTTCGTCGCCCAATTCATCGGCGCGACCGAACTGGCGCCCCTAATGGCACAGGCGCTCGAGCGCCGCCCAACACGCCGTGCCGCGGTGCGCGCATGGCTCAAGCGCTTTCCCGGGCACGCCGCAACGGGGCTGCTGCCGGCTGCATTGGGCGACGACGACGGTGCGCGCAATCAGGCCCGTGCCGCGCTCCGCGCGCTCGTCGCCCTGGGCGAGAGCGAGGCGTTGCGGGCCGTGGCAAGGCGCTACGATGATGCCGCCGTGACGAGCGCCACCGAGGCCCTGCTGGCCCAGGATCCGCTACTGGACTTCCCCGCACGCATCCACGCACGCAGCAAACTGCCCGCCTTCTGGCAACCGGCGGGCTGGCGCCGACCGCGTCTGCGCGAAAGCGGACTGGCCTTGCCCGACGATGCCTTGCAACCACTGGGTCTGATGCTCAGCTTTGCCGCCGACCTACCGCAACGCTATGCGGGGCTGGAAGAAGTGCTCTCGGTCTGCGAGCCACAGAGTGTCGCCGACTTTGCCTGGGATGCGCTCGAGGCCTGGGAGGCGGCGGGCGCGAGCACCGCGACCAACTGGATACTGCGCGCGCTCGGCGCGATCGGAACCGACGACACGGCGCGTCGGCTCGGTGCCCTGGCGCGGCGCTGGAGCTTGCCGGGCGGCGACGGACGTACCCGCATCGCGGTGGTTCTGGAGACAATGGCCCGTCTGGGCAGCGATGCGGCCCTGCTTCAGCTCGATGCACTGGCCCGCAAGAACCGTATCGTGGCCGTTCGGGAACAGGCCTCCAAATGCCTTGCAGAGGCCGCCGAAGCGCGCGGCCTGAACACCGAACAGCTACAGGACCGCGTGATTCCCGATCTTGGTCTGGACGAGCGCGGCCACCTGTTGCTGGATTTCGGCCCGCGGCAGTTCCTCGTCGGCTTCGACGAGGCGCTGGTGCCGCAGGTGCGCGAGTATGTCGACGGTCGCGCCGGACCGCTGCTGGCGTGCGCGCCCCGCCCCCGGGCCAGCGACGATGCGACACTCGCCGCGGAGGCCGTGGCACGATTCAAGGCGCTCAAGCAGGACGCCGCGACCATGGCAGAGCAGCAGCCCGCGCGGCTGGAACGCGCCATGTGCGAGGGCCGAAGCTGGACCCCGTTCGAATTCCGGCAGTTCCTCGCAAACCACCCCTTGATGCGCCACCTTGCGCAGCGCCTGATCTGGGGCGTGGTACCAGCGGCCACTGGGGTCGGGGTCGGTGAGGCCCACGACGCGGAGCAGCCGCTGCAATCGGCGTTCCGGGTGACGGCCGAGGGTGAGTGGGTGGATGCCGATGATGCGCCCTGGGAGGCTCCGGCGGGCTGGGACGCGGGCGCCGACACGGATGCCAGATGGCATGTGGTGCTGGCTCATCCGCTCCAGCTCGGAGCAGCGCAGATCGAATCGTTCGCCGGGCAGCTTGCCGACTACGAGTTGATTCAACCCTTCAAGCAACTGCGCCGCAGCGTGCACCGGCCCAGCGACGCGGATGAAGGCCGGCACGCGCTGTCACGCTGGGAGGGAAAGCGCGCCTACCCCGGTCCCCTGTGGGGACTGACTGCACGCGGCTGGCTGCGCGGCTACGGAGACGGTGGCGCCTACACGCACGCAATACGTCCTCTGCCAGGGGGTGGCCGGCTCACGCTGCGCTTCGAGCCCGGGCTGGGCCACAACGACCACGGCACCGTCCAACAGCTCGGAGCGGTCCGGCACGATGCCCCCTTGTCGAGTCTCCCACCCATCGTCTTCAGCGAAATCATGCGCGACTTGCTGACCGTCGCCCACGACGCCTGACCCCCAAGCACTCTTTGCATACCCTTTCGAACCGCATACATTGACCCCATGGCCAACACCCGCAAAGCCCCACCGCCCGACACCGCCCAGTCATCGGCACTGCAGCGCCCGCCCGCCGAACGCCTTTACGCCGATCAACTGGCGCAGCTCGCGGCGCGCGATGGCGACACCCCGCGCCCACCCGGCTGGCAGCTCAGCCTCAAGGCCGCCCGTGCCTTCATCCTGGGCGACCCGGCGCTGGGCATCGCGCCAAAGATCGTCGCGCCGGTGGCCAGCATCGAGCGCATGCTGGTCACGCTGGCCACTGGCCGCGGGTTGATGCTGGTGGGCGAGCCCGGCACCGCCAAGTCCATGCTCTCGGAGCTGTTGGCCGCGGCCATCAGTGGCCAGTCCACACTCACGATACAAGGCGGGGCCTCGGTGACCGAGGATCAGATCAAGTACGGCTGGAACTACGCCTTGCTGATCAACGAAGGGCCGTCGCCGGCGGCCCTGGTGCCGGCACCGCTGTACCAGGGCATGCAGGCCGGCAAGGTCGTCCGCTTCGAGGAGATCACGCGCGCACCGCTGGAAGTTCAGGACTGCCTGCTGGGCATGCTTTCCGACCGCGTAATGGCGGTGCCCGAGCTGCATGGCGAGCATGCGATGCTCTATGCGCGCGAGGGCTTCAACATCATCGCCACCGCCAACACCCGGGACCGGGGCGTGAACGAGATGAGCGCCGCGCTCAAGCGCCGCTTCGACTACGAAACCGTGTTTCCCATCGCCGATTTCGACCACGAACTGTCGCTGGTACAGCAGGCCAGCGCCCGCCTGCTGGCACAGAGCGGCATCCCGCAAGCCATGCCCTTGCCGGTGCTGGAGCTGCTGGTGTCCACCTTCCGCGACCTGCGCGGCGCCGCCGATGACGGCGGACCGGGCGGCGGCACCGCCATGGACCGGCTCAGCGCCGTCATGTCCACCGCCGAGGCGGTCAACGTCGCCCACGCGGTCGGCGTGCGCGCCTGGTTTCTCGAGCAACGCGAGGGCTCGCCTCAGGATCTGGTCGATTGCATCGCCGGCACCGTGGTCAAGGACAGCGCCGACGACCGCGCCAAGCTGCGCCGCTATTTCGAGCACAAGGTGGCCAAGCGCGAAGGGGCGCACTGGCGGGCCTACTACGAGGCACGCCACCGGCTGCCGTAAGCGTATGCGCGCGCCCCTGATTCTCGGCGTCCGCCACCACAGCCCTGCATGTGCGCGGCTGGTGGCCGAACGCATCCGCACGATCAAACCAGCCCACGTGCTGATCGAAGGCCCTGCCGACTTCAACCACCGACTGGACGAACTTCACCTGCCGCACCGCCTGCCGGTGGCGATCTACAGCCACCTTTCGGGTGATGCGCTGCACCGTGGCTCGTGGTCGCCGTTTGCCGAGCACTCGCCGGAATGGCAGGCGCTCAAGCTCGGTCGCGAGACCGGGGCGCAGGTGCGCTTCATCGACCTGCCCGCTTGGCACGACGCCTTCGCCGGCATGGAGAACCGCTACGCCGATGCGGCCGACGCCGACAGCGCGCGCCGCGCCGAGGCCTACGAGCAGGCGCTGTCCGACGCGCTGGCGGTGCAGGGGCGCGACGCCCTGTGGGACCACCTCTTCGAGGACGGCTGCGAAGGCGACGAACTGGCGCAGCGGCTGAACGCGTATTTCGAGCGCCTGCGCCCGCCCGACGATCCCGGCTCACTCGGCAACCAGGCACGCGAGCAGACCATGGCCCACTGGATCGCCTGGGCGATGCGGCAAACCGCAACCGAGGGCGGCGAAGCGGCGGTAATCGTGGTGTGCGGCGGCTATCACGCCCCGGCACTGGCACGGCTGTGGTCGCAGCTCCCCGCCGAAGCCGGCATGGCGCCGCCGCCGACCCCCGAGCCATCGGCCCCGCCCACCGACGGCGAGCCCGGCCCGTTGCGCTACGGCTCCTACCTGGTGCCGTACACCTTCAAGCGGCTCGACGCCTTTGCCGGCTACGCCTCTGGCATGCCTTCACCGGCCTGGTACCAATGGGCGTGGGAGCACGGTGCGGATGGCGCGGCCCGTCACGCACTCGAGCGGGTGATGCAGCGCCTGCGCGACAAGAAGCTGCCCGCCTCCACCGCCGACCTGCTGGCCGTCGTCGTTCGCGCCCGGGGGCTGGCGCAGTTGCGCGGACACCACCATCCGCTGCGCAGCGACTGGCTGGATGCACTCGCCGGGGCGCTGGTCAAGGACGCGCTGGACGCGCCGCTGCCGTGGACGTATCGCGGCACCCTGCGCCCGGGAACCGACCCGGTGCTGGTCCAGGTCATGGACGTGCTCGCCGGCGAGGTGACCGGCGCACTCGCACCCGGCACGCCGCAACCGCCGCTGGTGCATTCGGTGGAGGCCGAGTTGCAGGCGCTGGGCATCGTGCTGCAGGGCACGCTCAAGCTCGACCTGCTGGACGACACCGATCGACGGCGCAGCCGCGTACTGCACCGCCTGGCCCTGCTGCGCCTGCCGGGCGTCGTGCCCAGTGCCGGACCACGGCAGGCGATGTCCGCCGAGCGGACCGAGGTCTGGACCCTGAGCCAGCCGCTGGAACAACAGGCGGCGCTGATCGAGGCCGGTGCCTGGGGCGCGACGCTCATCGATGCCGCCCGCGCCCGGCTGGAAGACGACCTGCGGCAGGCCGGCGGGCGCATCGCCGCACTGGCCGCGGTGCTCAACCAGGCGGCGTGGGCGGGTCTGGCCGAGGTCAGTGATGCGCTGCTGGAGGAACTGCGCCAGGCAATTGCGAACGAGCCCCGTTTCGAAGCCCTGGCGCCGGCCCTGGACACCTTGCACACTCTGTTGCGGCACGGCCGGATACTGGGCATGGACGATGCACCGGTGTTGCGCACCCTGATCGAGGCCGGCTTCGACCGGGCGCTGTGGCTGCTCGAACCGCCCGCCACGGTGACGCCTGCCGACATGGACGCACACCTCGACGGCGTGCTGGCGCTGCGGCGCATCGTCGCCGAACACCTCGCCGACCACGACGAAGGCCTGCCGCCACGCCTGACCCTGGAGCCGACGCGGGCGCTGGCGGTGTGGCAGCGCAAGGCCGCGGATACCCGCTCCGCTCCGCTCAGCCGCGGTGCGGCTGCCGGCGCCGTGTTCAGCCTCGCCGGACGCCTGCCCCCGGCGGACGAAACGCCCCTCGGCGTGGCCGACACCCTCGACCTGTTGCAATCCATGACGCCCGACGTGCTGGGCGATGCCTTGTACGGCCTGCTGGCGCTCGCGCGCGAGGCCTTGTTGTCCGAACCGGCTTTCGCCCACGGCCTGGATCGCATGGTGCGCGCGCTGGACAGCGCCGAATTCGTGCGCGCCATGCCGTCGCTGCGCGCCGCCTTCGCCTGGCTGCCGCCGCAGGAGCGCGCCGCGCTCGCCAACCAGGTGCTGGCACTGCACGGTGCGCAACAACTGCATCACCGCACGCTCACCGCCCGTCTCGACGACGATCGCTCCGCGCTCATGGCACACGCCGCGCTGGCCGAAGGCGAGGCACTGGCCACCCTGGCGCGCTGGGGCATCACCGTGGAAGAAGGACGCGACTGACATGTCCCTGGACATCCCCGACGCGCTGCAGCGCTGGCGCATTCTGCTCGGCGAACCCGCCCAGGCCGCCTGCGGCGGACTCAGTGGCGACGCCGCCGCCGCCGATGCCGCACTCGAGTGGCTGTACGGCCGCGACCCCGAACGCTGCGAGCGCGGCGAGCGCAGCGCCAATCTCGGTCCCTCCGCGCTCAACACACCGGAGTGGATCAACGACATCCACCGGCTCTTTCCCCAGGAAGTGATCGAACGCCTGGAGCGCGACGCGGTGGAGCGCTTCGGCATCGACGAGGTGGTGACCAACCTCGAAGTGCTCGAACGCATCGAACCCTCGGAGTCGCTGCTGCGCGCGGTGCTGCACACCAAGCACCTGATGAACCCGGAGGTGCTGTCCGCGGCGCGGCGGCTGGTGGCGGAGGTGGTGCGACGCATCATGGAGAAGCTCGCCACCGAGGTGCGCCAGGCCTTCAGCGGCACCCGCGACCGCCGGCGTCGATCATGGGTGAAGGTGGCGCGCAACTTCGACTTCAAGCGCACCCTGGCGACCAACCTGCACCGCTACGATCCCGCCCGACGCCGGCTGTATCTCGAAACACCCATTTTCAACAGCCGCTCGCGCCGACACACCGAGGCCTGGGACATCGTGCTGCTGATCGACCAGAGCGGCTCGATGGTGGACTCAGTGATCCACAGCGCGGTGATGGCCGCCTGCCTGTGGCAGTTGCCCGGCATGCGCACCCACCTGGTCGCCTTCGACACCGAGGTGGTGGATCTCACCGCCGACGTCTCCGACCCGGTGGAGCTGCTGATGAAGGTGCAACTCGGCGGCGGTACCGACATTGCGCGTGCGGTAAGCTACGCCCAATCGCTGGTCACCAACCCCGGCAAGAGCATCGTGGTGCTGGTCAGCGACTTCTACGAAGGCGGCCACGCCGGCGAGCTGGTGCGGCGGGTCAAGGCCCTCACCGAAGGCGGCACCAAGGTGCTCGGCCTGGCGGCACTGGATGCGCAGGCGGAGCCCGCCTACGACCGCGAGATGGCGGCGCGGCTGGTGGCGGTGGGTGCCCAGGTCGGCGCGATGACGCCGGGCCAGCTCGCCGGCTGGCTGGCCGAAAAGGTGCAGGCATGACGACCCGCCCCGACCTGCTCGAGCTCACGCCCGAGGCGCTGATGGCGCTCGCCAACGCCGGCTTCGTCAAGCGGGCGCAGAAGGACCTCGCCGCCGGCCACACCCCCCGCCTGGAACAGTCCGACGACGGCGACATCACCGCGCACTTCGAGGACGGCGTCCGCACCCATCTCGCCCCGGGCCGCACGCTGCGCGACGCCGACTGCAGCTGCGCCAGCGCCGGCATGTGCCGGCATCGCGTGCTGCTGGTACTGACCTACCAGCACCAGCACGCCGACGCCTCCCCGGCACACGCCCCATCGCCGGCCGGAGCGGCCGCCGAGTCCGCGTCCGAGGCACAGACCGGCGCCACCTGGAGCCCGGCCGCCTTCGACGACGCGGCGCTGGCGTCGAGCTTCGCACCCAGCGTGCTCGCTCAGGCACAGCGCCTCGCGGCGGAACGCCCGATCGTCACCTTGCAACCGGGCCAGGCCGGCGCCCCGCCCCTGGCGCGCCTGCCCATGAGCACCGTGCGCTTCTTCTCCCGCAACGCACTGGCGCACGCGCGTTGCGACTGCAAGCAGGGCAGCGGCTGCGCGCACGTCGTGGTGGCGGTGTGGGCCTTCCGCGAGGCCGCACGGCTGGGGCGCGACGGCATGGCCGGCGCGGTCGAAGTGCCGCCTCGCACCTCCGACAGCCCGGCCGCGGTCTTGCCGTTCGAATCCGCGGCCGCACAGGCCGCGCGTGCCGAACTCGAGTCCCTCGCACGCACGCTCTGGCTCGATGGGTCGAGTCAGCCGCCGGGCAACCTCGCCGGCCGGATCGAGGCGCTGCGTGTGCAACTGGAAGCGCTGGGCTGGCGCTGGATGCGCGACGCGCTCGACGAACTCGACCGGCTGCTGCACGCACACCACGCGCGCAGCAGCCGATTCGACGCGCACCGCCTGCTGGCCGTGGTCACCGAGCTGTGGGCGCGGTTGCAAGCGGCCGGGGCCGCGGCCCGCACAGACCAGGCCGCAACCCCGGCCGGCGGCTCGCCCGACCCGACACACCCGGTGCTGCACAGCAGCCAGATCCTGGGCCTGGGCGTCAAGGGCGAGGTCGAACTCGACCACCTGCGCCTGGTGTCCCTAGGGGCAGTGCTGTGGTCCGACCCGGAAAGCGAAGGCGCCGACCTGGTGCTGGCCGACCCCGATACCCAGACCGTGTCGGTGTTGTCGCGCGAATGGTCGCGTGCCGATCAGACCAACACGGCAGTGGAGTCGCTCACCGGGCGCAGAGTCGCCGGCTTTCCGCTACGCCAGCTGGCCGCTGGACAAATCATCACCAAGACCGCCAGGCGGCGCGCCAACGGCAGCATCGACATCGCCGCCAACAAACGCCAGACCGGCGTGATGCCGCTCTCGCCCACGGCCTGGGACGAACTGCGCGCGCCGCTGTGCCAGACCCGGGTGCGCGATCTCGTTGCGCACCTGCGAAGCACACCACCCGACTTCGTCCTGCCCCGCCAGGCCGCCAACGGCGCCACCGCCGACGCCGGCGGCCATCTGCACGTGGTGTCGCTGTCCGACGCAGACGTGGTGCACCACCACTGGGACGCCGCCGCGCAGATGCTGCACGCCACGCTCGTCGCCGCCCCTGCGTCAGACGACCTCGTCGAAGATGATCCCTTGTTCCTGACCCTGCCCCACCGGGCGGCAACACCACACGCGGTCGATGTGCTCGCCCGCGCGCTGGCCGGCGAGTGGGGGCCGATACGCGCATTGGCCGGCACGGTACGCCTTCATGGAGGGCGCGCGGTCATGCAACCGCTGGCCCTGCTGACCTCGCAGCGCGGAGTCATCCTGCAAGTCGAACCTGCCGCGGCACAGACGCTCCCGCTTCAGGCCGAGCGACACGATCCGCCCGAGCTCGAAGCACTGGCGGCCGACACGCTGGACATGCTCACCCGATGGCTGCGCCAAGGATTACGACATCGCGGCAGCAAGGTGGGCAACCACACACGGACGCAGGTCGAACGCCTGCAGCAGGCTGGATTGCGCCGGTCCGCCACGCTCCTGTCCCAGGTCGAAGCGCATTTGCGCGGCGAAGCGCGGGCGCGGCTGGTACCTACCTTGTCCACCCTCGTGCTGATCCTCCAGGCGGTCGTGGCCTGCGCCCCCGCCTTCCGGCGAACCCCGTAAGCTCCGCTGCCCACCGCCTGGCGGGCGTGACGGCCCTTGTTTCGCACGGCAAGCGATGGCCGAGAAGACCCAGAAGCGCGGCTCGAAAGCAACGGACGGAGCGGCTTCCAACGGGCAGTTGATGGTCGTTGAGTGCAGCGCCTTGTTGAGCGGCATTGCCACAAACTATCTGGCTGTGGTTTTTTCCATGGTCGCCTTGATGGCCGCTAGACCCTGTTCCATCATCCCCGCAACGTGATCCGCCAGATCATTCGGGAGTAGGTCAGCCACCCATTCAAAGCGGCAGGCAGTCGGTCCTTCGTCGAACACCTGAGCCGCGCCGTTGTAGTGTCGAAACGGTTCATCGACAACCGCCCAGACTACACGTCGGTCGGCTTCATTGACATCTACAATCAGCTCGCATACGACTTGGCCGTTGCCAAAGGTCACGATGCGCGCTCCCGGCTCGAGTCGAGTGTCCGTGACAAACCCCGGCACAAGGCGGGTATGTAGCGCGCCAACATCCTTCAGCGCATCCCACACAGCCTCCGAAGGCGTATTGATCACTATTTTTTTGCGGATGGATGCCATGTTGACCTCCCGTTATTTCAGGCAGACGGCTTCGACGTTGTTGCCGTCCGGGTCGAGGAGAAAGGCAGCGTAGTAGTTGGGGCCGTAGTCCCCACGTAGGCCGGGTGCGCCATTGTCGCGACCTCCCGCTTTGAGCCCTGCCTGGTGGAAGGCGTCGACGGCCGCACGATCAGAAGCGCGGAAGGCGACGTGCACCCCGATATGAGGTGCGCCGATGTCGGCATAAAGCCAGAACGCCGGGGCATCCTTGGGCCCCAACCCGGCACTCACATCATCGCGCACGCAGAGTACGTGACCCAAGCTCGATAAGGCGGCCGTGTAGAAGCGCACGCTGGCATCCAGATTCTTGGTCTTCAGACCGATGTGGTCGTACATCTTCATCTCCTTCGGGTCTCTGTTTCGGATAGAGGCCATGCTAGGAGAGTCAGGTAAGCCGGACTTGGAGAATCTTGCTATTGGCCCGCGAGGCTTGGCGAAAACTTCTTGGGGACATACCAGCTGCGCGATGAAAGGTGCGGATGAAGTTGGAAAGGTCTGCGAAGCCGGCGTCGAAAGCCACCTCAGTGATCGGGCGATCATCTTCGGTCAACAGGCGCGCCGCACGGCGTAGCCGAGTACGCACCAGATACTGATGTGGCGTCACCCCCAGCACTTTGCTGAACGATCGCAGGAAGTGAAACGGACTGAGCCCTGCTTCTCGTGCCATCGATTCGAGGCTGATGGATTGCTGAGCATGCGCATCAATCCATAGGGCCGTCTCGACGGCACGCCGGCGATCTCTCGGTGTGACTCGCGCCGGATTATTGTTTCGCCCGGACACTACATCCACGAAGCGAGCCGTGAACATCATCCCGACTTCGTCCAGACCAAGACTGCTGCGACCTTCGGCGACGGCCTGCGCGAGTTCGCCGAGCACCATCAGTTCTGACAACGGCGCGACGCATCCAACCCGCCAGACACGAGAGTAGTCACCGATTGTTTCAACCAATTCCGGTGTCAATTGAAAGGAAAGGCATTCGTCACCGCCATCATGATGATCGTGCGTGCACAAATACTCGTCGCCCATGTGGCCGACCAGCACAGAGCCAGTAACAAGCTCGAAAGACTGCCCGCGAACACGGCAACCGAAGCTACCCTTGCGTACGTAGGAGACGGAGTGGCAGCTGTGAACTTCGGTATACGGCCTGTCATGAGGCATCGCAGTACATCGATAGTCCATCGCAAAGATCGGACCGCTATGTAGAGTTGTTATGACGGGCATTTAAATAAATGAAGTCCACCAGATAGTGTGACGACCACGGAAACGCGAACCATCAAGACATCTAACGACGCTGTAGAAAAACCTGTTTTCCGGGCAGGTGATCCATACCGGCGGTAGCCGACGCGTTCCTGTTCATCGTATCCCGATCCGAATCAGCTTGTTAAGTTGACGTTGGAGTTGCCCCCTTCCGGGGACAAGTCGTCGCAATGGCGCGACTTCAAACGGGCGAAACAGCGACCAGCGATCGCCGACGAGATCAACCGAGCGCGCGGCCTGCTCACGCTGCTGTTTTGGTGGGCGACGCGGGGGGTCGCAGCTGCCGCGCCACCACTGGTGCGAAACGCGAGCCCATGCTGTTCACATGACCGGAAGACCGGTTCGACTACAGCCAGCCCAGGCTGCGGGTCACCCGCCCGAATCGTGGAGAACGGAATCCATTTGAGCACCGTGCGGGAGCGAGCCGGCGCGGCCTGTAAATTCGTCAACGCTGACGTATGGGTGACCGTCAAGGCGGAAACAAGGTGGACGGAGACCCGGCGCGAAGCCGCGGCTGCCCCCCATGGCCCTACTCTGACTCGCAGACGAACGCTGCGCTGGATGCCCTCGTCCGGACTGGCCTCGCCGATCAGGGGGCCGCGCTCCACGCTCGATCGCCGCGTGACCGTGCCATTCGGCTGCCCAGCCCCTTGCAGACAGCCGCAGGTACTGCATCGACCAGGCAGCCAGTTTTGAGGGACTATGCGAATCGCTCGCGACGCCGCAGCCATCCTGCCCCACCCACAACAAGCAGGCTCAGTGCGGCCAGCCCCCACGGAGACAGCGTTGGAATGGCCGCAACGCTCCCTGCTCCCGACACCGCGATGACCCCCGGATCTATGATGAAACCATTCGCCAGTCCATCATCGTCTCCGGCGCCGCCATCGGTCAGCGTCAAGGTCAGGACGTTGCCGGCGAAGCTCGCGCCACTGTAGGCCTGCCACGTCTGGCTAGCATCGTCGAACTTCAGGTACTGCGCGCCAGCGGGCAGCGCACTTGGAAAGGTAAACGCCACCGTGGCGCTGCTGCCCGGGGTGCCATTGGACAGGGTAAACTGCAACACGTCGTACGGGTACGACAGGCCCGCCGGCGGCTGCACGGCTTGACTGGCTACGGTACTGGTCGAGACCGACTGCAGCACCCACAGCGCCGGCTGGGTCGGCCCCGACGAAGGGGCGCCCACGGCGATTGCGACAATACCATGGCCGGCGGGCAGTGTCAGCTGCCCGGCACCACTGCGATGCACCAACTGCCCGGAAGCGATGGAAAAATCCTGCGCAGTAAAGCTGCCTAGCAGGACAATTTCCAGGTCGCTGCCCGGTGTGCCGTTGGTGCCAATGCGAACGTGCGTGGCGCCACCCTGTCGTTCGATCTGGACTTGCCCCTGCGCAAGCGCCGCTCCGTCGCCATCGCCCAGAAATGCGGTGATCGGGACTCCGGTGACCTCGATCGCATCGCCGGTGTCAAAATCGGTAATGGTGTCAATGCCGCTGCCAGCGGCTTCAAAAACAAAGGTGTCGGCGCCACTCCCGCCCGTAAGCGTGTCGTCACCGGGGCCACCGATCAACACATCGTCGCCATCACCACCGTCAAGTACGTCGTTGCCGCTACCGCCAACCAGCCGATTGTTGCCCTGATTGCCCGTCAAGATGTCATTGCCCGACCCTCCGATGACGTTCTCAATCAGCGAATCAGTGCTGCCATTAAACAGGTACGGCATGGCGATGTTGACCGAAGCGTAGACCGGCAGGCTGGCGTCCAGCACCGCATACTGACCGCCGAGCGAACTCCATCGACCGGGGCGCAGATCAATGCTCAGATCGCTGGCGTAGCTACTGAAGTTCAGTGTGTCCGTTCCTCCGCCGTCCCAACGAGCGCCCAGAATCACGCTGGCGGTGGGATCGTACGTGTAAGTAGTGTCTCCAAAATTGCCCGTCAGGGCGTTGGTGTTCGGACCGTAGAGGTACTGAACGGCCGCGATGTCGTTCAACATGGGCGCAGTGGGGTAACTACCGTCGGCGATGCCGTACCCACCAGCAGCGCCAGCGCCGGGATAACTTGCGTAGCTCATGACCGACACAAGCACCGAATCTTCGGAAGCCGCAAGAGCAGGGAACCCCGCCACCACATCATGGGGATGCTTCAAACCCAGCACATGCCCCAACTCATGCACCAAGGTGAAGTAGCCGTACCCCCCTGGGTTCCAATGAGCGCCAGAGACATACGCGCCAATCTGGAAGTCGACGGAAGACGCACTACCTGGGAAAGCCGTCACCCGCGCTGTCGGATTGTCAATGTCGAAGTATTTGTAAACGCGCACTTGCGCGCTGGCCACGTCCGGGCTCTCTGCAAACGTCACCCCGGACACAGCAGCCCAGCGCTGCATCGCTGAGACGACTGTCGATTGCTGCGCGGGCGTCAGTGCGTCGAAGTCAGACGGGTTCAAGCCGTTCAGCTCGGATGTGTCCTGAGGGAAGGAATAAGTCACTACAGGACTGGCCCATTTTCCGCCCATCAACAGTCCCCGGCGGCCACCCAAAATCCCCCAGTGATGGCCACTTCAAAATCCCCCAGTTGCTGACCGTCGGAGGTCAGGCCCGGTGATGCGCCGGGAGTAACGACAGGACATCATCCGCGCCCT
>JBKBMG010000081.1:0-16639 GCA_046295975.1 Rhodocyclaceae bacterium | reverse complement strand
CAGATCGGCCCGAACGCACCGCCAAGACGTTCGATCAGCCGCAGCACCGCCATCACCGGCCCCTGCCCATGGTGCGCCACCGCGCGCCCGGAGAACGCGAGCGAAGCCGAAAACAACGCCGGGATCGACATCGCCTGCCCGATGCCGATCGCCAGCACGAATACCACAACCCAAGCCGACGACGGGAAGAAGGCCAGCGGCACCGCGCCCAGGCCGGTCAGCGCGCCGCCCATGATCAGGCCAAGCTGCGGCCGCCCGAAACGGTCTACCCACGGCGCCAGTACCGGCCCCAGCAGCAAGCCCATCACGCCGTAAAGCATCAGTACGCGACCGACCTCGGCGGCGTTCGAGCCGTATTCCAGCAAGGCCAGCGGCACCATGTACATCAACAGGCCACCGAGCAGCAGCTTCGCTGGTATGGCGGCAAACACCAGTACCACCAGGTATTCGCGGTTGCGCAACGTCTCGCTGAACGCACGCAGCGTGATGCGCGGCGGTCTCACGTCGCCGCCGGCCGGCGCCCCGCCCATCAGCACGGTTACCGAAACCGCTGCGAACGCGGCGATGCAACCGCCTATGACGAAGGTCGCGCCATATCCAACCCAGGCCGCGATGATCCCGCCGACCGCGGGTCCGCAGATATCGGCCAGCATGATGCCGCCCACCATCATCGCCGTGCCGCTGGCGCGGTTGTCCGCCCGCGTGGCCTCGATCACGAACCCCTGGCAGGCGACAAACGTCAGCGCATAGCCGATGCCGGACAGCACCCGGCACACCAGTAACTGCGCAAAGCTGTCCGCCAGACCGGTGCCGATCAGGCCCACCGAGGCCAGCAGCGCGCCGACGACGTACATCCGGCGGCGACCGATGTGACTGTAAAGCATGCTTCCCAGCGGCATCGACACGGCGATCACCGCCATGTGCAGCGCCATGATCAGCCCCGAGCCGACATGTGCCCCACCCACCGCGTCGGCGGAGACGAACTGCGCATAAAACACCGGCATGATCGGTCGCGCGAGTTCCTCGGCAAACACGAACAGAAAGCCCAGCAGGCGTACCCCAATCAGACGCGGATCCGTCACCGCCCGCGGCTCGACGCCTTGCGCTGCGGCGCGCCTGCGCACGATGGCGTCGATCCGGCGGGCAAACTCCGCCAGCGCCCCACCGACAACGGCGCCATGCAACTTGGCATAGCGACGCGCGGCAACATCACGCAGCACGGCCACCGTTGCCCGAAGCGGCTGCGTCAGGTAGATCGTGACCACCAGCAGCACCAATTCGAAGGCGACGAACAGCGACACGAACAACACGATCAGCAGATCGGCGGCACTTTCCCGGATCGGGCGCAGCAGCGCGGCCTCGCGGTGACCGACGACCACCGAGCCCAGCCGCTCCCGCTCCGCGCCCGCGCGCCACAGCGTCGTTTCGCTGATCAGGTGCGCCGCGGCCAGGCGCTGCCCGGCGCCCAGGTCGCCCACCAGCCCGGTATCGCCGGCGCCCGTCTCGAGTACCCGGGCGAGCGCGCGTGTACCGGCGCCGCCACCGCTGTGAACGATCCGGCCATCGGCATCGAGCACCGCGAGAAACGCCAGATCCACGTCGTGACGCCGCATCGCCGCGAACACCGCATCGACCCCGACTAGCCCTTCCAGCGGTATGCCGAGATCAAGCGCACGCTGCACGCTGCGCGCCGCATGCACACTCTCGGCCCGCCCCTTCTGCGCCAATTCCGGTAGCAAGGTGTCGCGCAGCACGCCGGAGGCGAACCACGTGACCGCAGCCAAGGCCAGCAGCAGGGTCAACCCGGTGGCAAGCAGCACCCGCAGCACCGGATTTTCCTTCCAGCGCTGCCAGCGACCTTGCAGCCCGAGCCGTTCTGCGCGTGCTTCGCCCAGGCCCGCCTCGCGCTCCGGCGCCAGCCTTGCGTCGACGCCAGCCCCCTCCAGCAACACCGGTCGCGCCGCACGATACGCCTCCAGCAGTTCGGTCTCGCCTCGAATCGGCGATCCATCGCTGCTCAGCGTCGGACAGGCGGCGTCGGCCTGCCCCGCCTCAACACGCTCAAGATCGTCCTCGAGGCGCTGGAAAAGTCGCTCGCGGAGACGGAAATACCAGATCAGCAGAAGCATTGCTGGCAGCACCGTCAGACTCGCCAACCAGCCGATCGCGATCAGTCGCGACACAACGCGCTCGCCAGCCTGCGCGAACACCTCCCCATCGTTGAGCAACACCACACCGCCCGCGCATTCGCCGAAACTGTTTTCCAGGCGCAGCCCCAGGGCAATACGCTCGCGCGAGAAATGGCGCCAGCGCTCCGCGCCAGGCTCGGCATGATCGCGAATCACCGACTCAAGCTCGCCACGCACGCCCGCGTCGGGCGCCATGCCCAGAACCTTGCCGTCACAGTCGTGCACCGCGGCGGCGGCGGCCGTACCGTTTGGATACACCGCCATCGTGACGATTTCGTCGAGATTCTCGATCGCGCTCAGCCGCAGACCGAGATCGATGCCAACCAGCAGATCCCCGGCCAGCTCCTGCGCCTGCACATCAAGATACTGCTCGACGAAGTTGCGATGCGTTTCCTGGAAACGCAACACATTGAGAAAGGTCGTCAGCGCGATTGCGGCAACCACGACGACGAGCAGCGCCACCAACAAGGGCGTGGTCGGGCCGACGCGCAGCGCCGAGCGCACACGGCTTCGAGGCACGAAATCAGTGAATTCAGAAGACATGAAGATTGACGATCCGTGACCTTGTCTGTACTTTCAGCCCTACGCTATGGCGCCATTCGGCAACGCAGGCAGGAAGAACGGGGAAGCGTGTTCATGTTCGTCATCGTACTGTATGTTCTGGGGTGCGTCGTATGCGGCATCATGGGTCGCAAGACCGCGTGGGGCTTTATCGGCCACTTTTTCCTCGCACTGGTGATCACGCCCCTCGGTGATTTCTTCGTCCAGTTGGCAGGCCGACCCGCAAGCGAAATCCGCCGGAAGATTGAGCGCATGTCCGAAAGTCCCGACGACAACGGGCGCTGAGACGGTGATCCGCCCCCACCGCCACGCCCCCTCGCCCGCACGCCACATCCATTCCGCATCCATCGCCACCACGGCGGCCACCGCGCCATGATCGAGCCCCGGACCTGAACAATGTCTTCCGCAGCCACCCCGCCCACCGCCAACCCGCCCGCTGCGGTCCATTCCGCTCCCCCAGGCCGCGCGCGCCGCTTCCTCCACACGCTCTGGGCTACGGTAAAGCGCTACTCGTTCGGATTCTATTTCCTGATCCTCATCGTCCTGTTCGCGGCGGCCCTGCTCGCCCCGCGCATCTTCATCACGATTCCGGCCGGTCACGTTGGCGTGCTGTGGTTGCACTTTTTCGGCGGCACGGTCACCGACCGCTACTACGGCGAAGGTCTGCACATCATCTTTCCGTGGGACCGGATGTTTGTGTACGACGCACGCTTGCAGAACGACACCCGCGTCTATGACACGATCTCGTCCAACGGCCTGGCGATGCAGGTCGAGATCGCGGTGCGCTATCGCATCGATCGTTCCTCATCCGGTCTGCTGCACCAACTGGTCGGCCCCGACTACCCGGAAGTGCTGGTCTATCCAGAGGTCGGCTCGCACACCCGCGAATTGATCTCGGCCTATACCCCGGAACAGCTGTACACCGAAACCCGTGCCTTCATCCAGGCCGAGATTCTCGAACGCATGGTCACCGAACTCGGTTCCTCGCTGATCGGGCAGACCGTGCGCGGCAAGATGGTGCATATCGAGGACGTGCTCATCCGCAGCGTCCAGCTCCCCGCCCGCGTCGCCGAGGCCATCGAACGCAAGGCCGAGCAGCAGCAAATCATGCTCGAGTACGACTTCCGGATCGCCCGCGAGGAGAAGGAACGGCTGCGCAAGCGCATCGAGGCCGAAGGGGTGCGCGACTTCCAGTCCATCGTCGCCCGCACGATCACCGATGAATACCTGCGCCTGCGCGGCATCGAAGCCACCAAGGCGCTGGCAACCTCGAACAACAGCAAGACCATCATCGTTGGCGGGCGCGACGGTCTGCCGTTGATTCTCAACACCGGCGACCCGCCGCCGGCCGGGGCATCGAGCCTGCCGCCCGAAGAGGCCCCCAGCGAGTTGCCCGACCACGGCGTAAACCTCCCCGCCAGCAGCCTCGGCCAGCCGACGCCCGCGCGCAACGAGGCACCGATGTCGCCACTCGCCACGCAGCCCCGCGAGTTCGACCCAAAGCCTCCCGAAGCGCGCACCGGCATCCCCGACACCTACGGCCCGAAAGGCCCCCCGCCGCGCAACTGACCTACCCGAAGCCGGCCACGGCCGGCTCGACGTGCGCATCCCGGTACGCGCCAGCGGCACGACCCCCGTCGCTGCATTCAGTCCTCACGCACCGTCAGGCGCAGCCCTCGCCAGTTCACCCGCAGGCCCGGCGCGAGCGCGACAACTGCCGCCGCGCAGCCGCTACCCGTCGCCAGATCGCACGCCGTCCATCCCGCGCCGTGCTCCGACGGAGGCTGCAGCAGCCACCCATGGGGGCGCGCATCCACCGCCACCCGAAAACCCGGTAGCGGCATGGACAGACCTAGCCCGACTGCCTTGACAAGCGCTTCCTTGCGTACCCACAGGCGCCGACAAGCCGCCGCCAGCTCGGGCGCCAGATGCCGGATACGCGCCAGATCCGCATGTTCTGACGGATGCATTACCGCGGACAAATCCTCGTACGCCGGAAACGCCTGCTCGACGTCGATGCCTACCGCGGCCCGCGCGCACACCGCCAGCCACACCTCTGGCCCGGAATGCGTAACGTTGAAATGAAAGCCGCCCAACGGCAAGGCTTTGCCCCACTCGTTCGTCGGCCACACCGCCGGCAAATGCTGCGCCCCCTCGATCAGCCGCGCCGCCATGCCGCGCAGCAACATGCGGCCGACAAGGTGTCGCACCGCGTCGATCGCATGCACGAAACGCGACGCACGCGCGCGTTCGGCAGGCGTGAGCAATGCCGCCGCGCCGCGCTGCCCGCCCCCCGCCTGCGCGTCCAGCAACGCCGACCGCAGCCGAATCCAGTGCGCGTCCTCAAGGCCATCCAGCGCGACTCCAAGGCAACTGACCCCATCCCCATCGGTTGGCCGCGCCAGCAGTGCATCCAGCGCCTCGATCAGCGCAGTCGTCACCCGCGCGGGGGCCGGGGTCGTCTCAACGCACCACATGTGCATCGGCTATCATGCGGCCGGAAGACCTGTTCGCCTCGCTCCGGTACCGCTGTTTCAATCCGCTATCCCGCTCATGCACAAGCACCCCCTGTTTCCATTCGGTGTCGCGTCTCACGACCCCCTGCTGTTCTGCCTGCCTTATGCCGGCGGTGGCGCCTCGACGTTCATGCCCTGGAAGCGTCGATTGTCCGACGTCGGCCTCACCCCGGTACAGTATCCCGGGCACGAAACCCGTCTTGAGGAAGCCTGCGCGGATGACCTCGATGCGCTGGTCACCGAGCTCGCCGAGGCGGTTGCCGCGCAGGTCGCACACCGCCGGCGCTACGGCCTGCTCGGCTACAGCATGGGCGCGCGTCTGGCCTTTGCCGTCGCGCACCGACTGGCCGCGCTCGGCGCCCCGCCGCCGTCGGCCCTGCACGTCATCGCGCATTCCGCACCCAATGCCGCGCCCGCGCGCGCAGGCGTCGCCAGGCTGCCCGACGCGGACCTCCTCGCCCACGTCCGCGCCTACGACGGCACCCCCGACGATGTCTTCGACCACCCCGACCTGGTCGCGATGATGCTGCCAATTTTGCGCGCCGATTTCGCCCTGGTCGAACAGACCGTGACACAAGAACCGTTGGACTGCCCGATCCTGGCCTACGCCGGCATCGCCGACCGTGCCGCCAGCCCGGACGCGATGCACGACTGGCAGGGCTTCACTCGCTCGACCTTCCTGCTGCGGCGCTTCGATGGCGGCCACTTCTTCGCCCGCGGCAATACGGACTTTCTGACAACCCTGGCCGCAGACATCCACGGCTGGTCCAGGCAGGGTGCCGTCACCCCCTGACTCACCCACTCAGACTCCCCGACACGGCGAACCCACGCCCACGGGAAATGCCAGGGCCAAGTCGCGCAGACACCGCTCGCCCGTATCCCAAATGGTGATTCTCCGAGCACGCGCGTAGTTCGCGCCACACCGCCATCGTCGCGCAATAATAATGTTGATACGCTATACTGGTTTCACAGATTTTTACGTATTTCCCCGGACGCCATCATCGAGATCCGACCCGTGCCGTAACGTCCCGACTCCCAAGGAGGTGATTCACCATGAGCACAGCCGCAGCGATTGACCCGACCGACACCGTGGAAGATGCCGCCGAAGAAACCCTTGAGGCGCTGCAACCGCTAACCGACGAAGAGCGCCTGCAACAGGCGAGCTCGGTGGTGCGCAAACATGCGATAGCTGCGGCCGGCATCGGGCTGATTCCGATGCCGGTGGTCGACTTCGCCGCCCTGACTGCGCTGCAACTCAACCTCCTGCGCAAGCTGTCCTCCACCTACGACGTGCGCTTCGCCGAGGAAATCGGCAAAAAGGCCGTTGCCTCGCTGCTGGCCGGCTACGCCCCGGTCGCCTTCGCGATGCCTGCCGCGAGCCTGATCAAGAGCATTCCGCTGATTGGACAGACCACGGGCGTCCTCGCCATGTCGGCGCTGGCCGGCGCCACCACCTACGCGGTGGGCAAGGTGTTCATCCAGCACTTCGAATCGGGCGGCACCTTCCTCAATTTCGACCCTACCGCGGTCCGCGAATACTATCGGGAGCAGTTCAAGGAAGGTCGCGAAGTCGTCGCAGACGGCAAGAAGCCCGGCTGACTTCGCGACCCGTTCCGGGCACGCTGAGGCGCCCGGAACGGCACGCTACCCGCACCGACACCACACCGTTCCACGGCCTGCTGCCGTGGTCCGTGTGTCGTGTCGGTATTTTTCGCGTGCTTGCCGTGGCGAGCGTACGCAGCACCAACTGATTTGCAGGTGGGCATGAGGACGTGTTTCGTGTTCTCGGGAATCGGCACGCAGTGGCAAGGCATGGGCCTCGCCCTGGGTGAAGACTTTCCCGGCTTCGAAAAGACGCTCGCGCAGATCGACGCCTGCTTCGAGCCCCTGGCGGGGTGGTCGCTTCGAACCTTGCTCGACGGCTCCGGCGCCCATGATCTGGACAAGCCCGCGGCCGCCCACGCCGCGATCTTCGCCATCCAGGCAGGACTGAGCGCCGTGCTGCGCGAGGCGGGCGTCCAGCCCGACATGATCATCGGCCACAGCGGCGGCGAAGTCGCCGCCGCACTGGCGGCCGGCGTCCTGTCGCTCGAAGACGCCGTGCGTCTGGTGGTGGCCCACGGCGAAGTCATGGACAGCGCCACGCTGGGCGCCATGCTCCACGTCAACGCGCCGCGCGAACGGGTCGAAGCCGTGCTCGGCGCCAGCGGCCTCGGCACCGCCGCCGCCATCGTCGTCGACAATGCCCACAACAGCGTGGTCGTCGCCGGCAGCGACGAAGCCGTCGAACGCCTGAGCGCCTACCTCGCAAGACGGGGCATGGACAGCCGCAAGCTGCGCATACGCCTGCCTTTCCACACGCCCGCCGTCGCCCCGGGCCTGCCCCGCTTCCGCGAACGACTCGCCGGGTTGCAGCCGCGGGCGGCCCACACGCCGATCTATTCCGCCTTGCAGGGCGACCTCGCGGGGGCGGATGACTTCGATGCCGACTACTGGGTGCGCCACATCTCCCGGCCGGTGCGCTTTCATGAAGCGGCGCAGGCCTTGCTCGCCAGCGGCGTCAGCCATTGCGTCGAGTTGTCGCCCCATCCCGCGTTGTTGCAGCACATGGCGACGATTGCCGGCGGGGCGTCCCTGGTCGGGCTGGCGACCCTGCATCGCGACGAGGGGGCCGCGCCCTTGCGCGACTGCCTCGAGCTGCTCGCGCCACCGCCTGGCCAATCAGACCCCACCAGGGAGGGCACGGCCGTGCCGGGCACCCACTCCGTCGCGACGCCCGAGACCACCGCGCATGCCACGACCTCTCCCGCGCCCGCGGCTGCGCATCGCGCCCCACCCGAAGACACGGTCGACGACCGCGCCGGGAAAGAACCGGCCGACGATCCACGCATCGACATAGCCTTGTCCGCCACTCATCCGGTTGCGAGCCAGACCGCGATCCTGGCGCACGTGCATGACACGCTCGTCGCCGTCGCCGACGGCCAGCCCCTGCCGCCGGATTGGGTAGACGCCACGTGGAGCGAGCTCGGGCTGAGTTCGGCGCAGCTGGTTGCCTTCGCGCAACGACTCGCCGCGACGCTGGATCGCCCATTGCCGGCGACGCTGGCCTACCGCTGCCCCACCCCCGTGCTGCTCGCCGCGCACCTCGCGCGCGCAACCAGCGCGCCCGGCGGTGAGGCACGCGCGGCGGCGGAAAGCACCACCGCTGCCACGGCCACTGCCGCTCCAGGCCGCCCTGAAGAGGCCGCGACGCGCGACGCCGTCGTCGTCACCGGCATGGCCTGCCGCTTCCCCGGCGGCGCCAACACCCCGCAGGCATATTGGGAGCTGCTGGTTTCGGACGTCGATCCGATCTCGGAGATTCCCGTCGAACGCTGGCGCGCGCAGGACTGGTTCGCGCCGGCCCCCGCCCCCCCGGGCAAGACCCACAGCCGCTGGGGTGGTTTCATCCGCGACCACGACCTGACGACACTGGACGACAAGCTGTTTCGCCTGACGCCGCGCGAAGCGAGTGCGCTCGACCCGCAGCAGCGGCTGCTGCTCGAGGTCTGCTGGGAAGCGCTCGAGAACGCCGGCATCGCGCCGCTGTCGCTGAAGGGCCGGCGGGTCGCGGTCTATCTCGGCATGGCCACCGACGACTACAAGAGCGCGACCCTGTATGGCGCCGACCCGGGGGCAATCGACCCCTATAGCGCGGCCGGCGCAATGGCCTCCACCGCCGGCGGGCGGCTGTCGTATTACTTCGGCTGGCGCGGCGCCAACGTCACCATCGACACCGCCTGCTCGTCGTCGCTGGTCGCCCTGCATCTGGCGCGACGCGCGCTCGAAGACGACGAATGCGACCTCGCGCTGGTCGCCGGCGTCAACATCCTGCTCACCCCACACCTCTATGTGTATTTCAGCCAGGTCGGGGCGCTGTCGCCAACCGGCCGCTGCCACACCTTTGACGCCGCCGCCGACGGCTACGTGCGCGGCGAGGGCTGCGGCGTGCTGGTACTCGAACGCGAGCGCGACGCGCGCCGGGCGCTGCGTACGCCGCGCGCCCGCATTGCCGGCACGGCGGTCAATCAGGACGGCGCCAGCACCGGCTTTTCGGCACCCAATGGCGAGGCCCAGACCGAGGTCATCACCGCTGCCTGGCGCGCGGCCGGGGCGACCGCCAAAGACATCGACTACGTCGAGGCCCACGGCACCGGCACCCCGGTTGGCGACCCGATCGAACTCGAATCCCTGGCCGAGGCGCTCGGCAGCCGCAGCCCGGACGATCCACTGCGGGTCGGTTCGGTCAAGTCGGTCATCGGCCATCTCGAAGCCAGCGCCGGCATTGCCGGGGTGATCAAGCTGGTGCTCGCCCTCGAGCACGGACAGCTCCCTGCCAACCGCCATTTCCAGACACCGAACCCGCGCCTCGACTGGGCCCGCCTGCCGCTGGCCATTGTCGACCGCGTGCAACCCTGGCCGCGGCGGGGCGCGCGCCGCCTGGCGGGCATCAGCAGCTTCGGCTTCAGCGGCACCAACGCCCACGCCGTCATCGAAGGCATGCCCGCCGAGCACCGCGCGACGGAGCACGCCAGCGAGCCCGTGCCGTCAGGTCTGGTGGCGGTGCTGTCCGCCCCCAGTGAAACGGCCCTGCATGCCTTGGCTGCGCGCACGGCGACCGCGCTGGGCGCCCTCGTCCCCACCACCGCCCGCGCCGCAGCGCAACCCGGCACGGGGAACCTCCCAAACAGGGGGGATGAATGCCACGCGCTCGACCCACGGCTTCACATCCGCCAGCTGCTGTGGAGCAGCAACACCGGCCGGCAGGGGTTTTCCCGACGCGTCGCGTTCGCCGCCAGCGACGCGTCGGCGCTCGCGGCGCGAATGCGCGCCTGGGCCAAGGACGGGCCGACCACGATCAACGCGGACGATGCCCGTTCCTCATCCCCGGAACACGCCCCCGGCGCCATCGATCGGACCACCTCCGCTGCCTCTGTCCCCGCGGCCTCCTTCGGGCACATCGCCGAGGGCGAGGGTCGTGCGCGGCGGCTGGTGTTCGCCTTTACCGGCCAGGGCTGCCAGTACCCCGGCATGGCCGCCGGGCTGTATCACGCAGAACCGGTGTTCCGCGCCGTCATCGACACCTGCGACAGCCTGTTCACCACCCTGCGCGGCGTGCCCCTGCGTCCCTATCTGCTCGACCCGACGAGCGACCCAAGACACTACGACGCCATCGAACTCGCCCAGCCGGCGGTGTTCATGGTGCAGTGCGCGCTGACCGCGCTGTGGGCGCACTGGGGCATTCGCCCCGACTGCGTCATTGGCCACAGCGCGGGTGAAGTCGCCGCTGGCGTCGCCGCCGGGGTGCTCACGCTCGAAGAGGGGCTGCGTCTGATCGAGGCCCGCGCGCGCCTGATGGGCGAGCACCCACCCGGCGGTCGCATGGTCGCGGTGCCGAGCGATGAGCCTCGTGCCCGCTCCGCCATTGCCGCGAGTGGTTGCGACGACGTCTTTGTCGCCGGCATCAACGGCACCGACAACCTCGTCCTGTCCGGTGACGGCGCGCAGATCGAGCGCGTGGTCGCGCAGCTCGGCGTTCCGGCGGGGCAGGTACGCGCGCTGCGCATCTCCAACGCGTTTCACACGCCCCGCCTCGCGCCGCTCGCCGAACAGCTGCGCGCGCACCGCGATGCCATCCAGACTGCTGCTTCGGATCACACCGGCACGCCGCGCTGCAGCTGGATCTCGAGCATGGACGGGCGCGACCTCGCCGATGCGGCCGCGCCCGGTGCCCCCGGTGCTTACTGGGCCGAACAGCTGATGCAGCCGGTGCGCTTCGACGCCGCACTCACCGTCATCGAGGCCCGTGGCCCGGCGACCTTTGTCGAGATCGGACCGGCCGCCGTGCTCGCCGCCCTCGGCCAGGAGCGCTCGGCCACACTGGCCGGCGAGGCGCGCTGGATTGCCAGCCAGCAGCGCCAGGTAGACGCCCGCTCGGCCTTGTTCGCCGCGCTTGCCGCCCTCGCCTCGGAAGGCCATGCGGTCGACTGGCGGGCCCAGCTCGGGCTGCACGCGCCGCGCCGCGTCGACCTGCCCCCCTACCCCTTCCAGCGCCGTCGCCACTGGCGCATGACGGCCCCGACACACCCCGACGCCTGCCCAACTGACGCCTGCGTAGCGGCGCACGCCCCGCCTCCATCGGTCGCGCCCGCCCCCCACGCCCTCGAAGAGACCGCCCCCATGCCCGTATCACCGGACCTGACTCCAGCGCGGGACGCCGTACGCGCGCTGATCGCCGAAATCACCGGTTTTGCGCCTGCCGACCTCGATGACGACGTCGCCCTGCTCGACCTCGGCCTGGACTCCCTGATGCTGATGCAGCTCAAGGGGCACCTGCAGAACCGCCACGGCCTCGCGCTGAAGATCGCCGAGTTCTACGAGGGCGTCGAGACCATCGACAAAATTGCCGCCAGAATGCCCGCGATGGCTCTGTCCGCCCCGGCTTCCGCCCCAGCTTCCGGCACGTCGACCACGCATGGCGACGGAGCGGCCGCGCCCATCGACGGCACCGCCGCCTCCGCGCCGGGAACGCCACCGGCCCCGATGGCGCTGCCGCAATCCGCATTCAGCGCCGCCTCGCCGAGCGCCAGCGGAGCGTTGCCGGCCGGCGCCGAAGGCCTGATGGCCTTGCAGCTGCAGACCTTGTCACGCCTGATGTCGGAGCAACTCGCCGCGCTCGGCAATCGCGCGCCGCAGGCGGCAACAAGCCCTGCGGCAGGCACTCCGGCCGCACCCGCCACGCCCGATGCAGCGGCTTCCACGCCCCCCTCCGCATCGACAGCCCTGCCTGCCGCCGGGGTGGCGAGTCACGCCGCGGCCACGCCCCCCAAGGCCCCCAATTTCCGTTCGCTGACGCTCGAACCGGACCGGCTCGATGCTGGCCAGCAAGCCTTCGTCGCCGATCTCACGCGACGTTACGTCGCCCGCACCCCCGGCTCACGCGCGCTCGCCGAGCGCTATCGCGGCCCACTGGCGGACTGGAAGAACACCCTCTCCTACCGCCATTCGCTGAAGGAGCTGACCTACCCGATCGCGGCCGAAAAGTCGCAGGGGGCGTGGTTCACCGACGTCGATGGCAACGCGTTTCTCGACATCACCATGGGCTGCGGCATCACCTTGCTCGGCCACAACCCCAAGTGCGTCCATGACGCGGTGCGCGAGCAGCTCGAACGCCATTACGCCATCGGTCCGCAGACGCCGCTGGCCGGCGAGGTCGCCGAGCTGTTCTGCCGCGTCACCGGCATGGAGCGCGTCACCTTCTGCAATACCGGCGCCGAAGCGGTGATGATGGCGGTGCGCACCGCGCGCGCCGTCACCGGCCGCAAGACCATCGCGATCTTCGCCGGGGCCTATCACGGCACCTGGGATGGCGTGCTCGGCGTCGAACACGAAGGCCAGGTATGGCCGATCGCCGACGGCATCCCCCAAGGCATGGTCGACGACTTGCTGATCCTCAACTATGGCACCGATGAGGCCTTGACCACGCTGCGCGAACGCGCGCACGAACTGGCCGCGGTGCTGGTCGAGCCGGTGCAGTCGCGCCGCCCCGGCCTGCAACCGGCCGCGTTCCTGCGTGCTCTGCGCGAGATAACCGCCGCTGCCGACACCGCGCTGATCTTCGACGAGATGATCACCGGATTTCGCATCGCCCCGGGCGGCGCCCAGGCGCACTTCGGCATTCGTGCCGATCTGGCCACCTACGGCAAGATCGCCGGCGGCGGCCTGCCGCTTTCCGCGGTGGCCGGCTCGGCACGCTTCATGGACCGGGTCGATGGCGGTCCGTGGCGCTATGGCGACGACTCCGCGCCGCGTGGCGACGTGATCTATTTCGGCGGCACCTACGTCAAGCATCCACTGGCGCTGGCCGCCGCCAAGGCCGCGCTGTCCGAACTCGAGCGCCGCGGCCAGGACGCCTACGACACCCTCAACCGCCGCACCGCGCGCCTGGCCGGCGAGCTCAACGACTGGTTCGAGGACAACGCCGTGCCGCTGTCCATGTCGCACTTCGGATCGCTGTTCCGTATCGACGGCAGTGGCCGCTACAGCGCGATGATGCAGCCGATCGAGCTCGACCTGTTTTTCTTCCTGCTGCTGTTGCGCGGCCTCTACGTGTGGGAACGGCGCGTGCTGTTCCTCTCCTTCGCCCACGACGAAACCGACATCGAGCTCATCGTCGCGGCGGTCAAGGAAGCGGTGGCCGAGTTGCGTGCCGGCGGATTCGAGTTTCGCACCCCGGGAGCCCAGCGCCACCCAAAGCCTGACGAGGACGGGATCATTGCGGCCGCTCCCGCTTCCTCGGCACAACGCCGGCTGTTCGCGCTCGAACAGCTTGAAGGCCGCAACACTGTGTACAACGTGCCGCTGGCGCTCGACCTCCACGGCCCGCTCGACCTTGCTCACCTGCGCGCCTGCTTCGCACGCTTGCTCCGCCGTCACGAGTCGCTGCGCACACGCTTTCGCCTCGTCGGCGACGAGGTCGAACAGCAGGTGCTTTCCAGCGACGCGATCGCGCTGCCGTTCGAGGTCCGGGAATGCACCGAGGATCTGCTCGCGCCCACCGCCGAGACCTGCATCACACCCTTCGATCCGGGCGAGGCGCCGCTGTTCCGGGTGTGCGTGCTGCGCGCCTCACCGCGTCGCCACGTGGTGCTGATGGACGCGCATCACATCGTCGTCGACGGGCTGTCGCTCAACAATCTCGCCAGCGACCTGATGCGTCTGTACGCCGGCGAAACCCTGTCCGCGCTCCAGGTCCGGCCGCTGGACGCGATCGCCGCGCAGGCCCGCTATCTGGACAGCGAGCAGGCGCGTGAAGACGCCGCCTGGTGGCGTGCGCGCTTCGCCACCCTGCCGCCGCCGCTTGCGCTGCCGCTCGAACACCCCCGCCCCGAACGCCGCAATCATCGTGGCGACGACGTCTTCGCAACCCTGGATGGCGCGACCACCGGTCGCCTCAAGCACGCCGCCAGAAGTCGCCGCCTGACACTGTTCGCCCTCGCCCTCGGCGTCTACGGCGGACTGCTGCACCGGCTCACCGGACAGCACGACCTCGTCGTCGGCGTGCCGGTGAGTGGTCGCGACGATCCGCGCTTCATGCCGGTCGTCGGCATGTTCGCCAACACCCTCGCGCTACGCCTCGCGGCAGCGCCCGAACGCGCCCTCGGTGAGCACGCCCGCGACTGCCAGCAGGCCTTTCTCGAGGCGCTGGAGCACGAAGCCTGGCCGCTCGAAACCTTGATCGCCGGGTTGCGCCTGCCGCGCGATCTGGCGCGCAACCCGCTGTTCGACACGATGTTCATCTACGAGGACGGCAGCGACCGGGTTTATCGCTTCCCCGGCCTCGAGTGCCATCCGCTGTCCGTGTCGCGGCACGCGGCGATGTTCGACCTAGCGATGGAAGTGATCGACACCGGCGACCAGCTCGAGCTGCGCCTCGAGTACGACACCCAGTTGTTCAGCCGGACGGGCGCCGAGCACATCCTGTCCTTTTATCGCCACCTGCTCGAGCACGCCGCCGAACGCCTCGACACCCCGCTCGCCGAGCTCGACTGCGTCCCCCGCGCGCAGCACGAACGCCTGCTGAGCTGGGGCGACGGCGGCCCGCTGCCAGAGGCGGCGGCCACCGCCACCACCGTGCCGGCGCTGCTCGCGCGCGCACACGACGCGCACCCCACCCGCCCGGCGCTGATCGCCGGCCAAGTCCGGCTCGACTACCGCCAGCTGCACGCCGCCGCCGCGCGCATGGCCCCCCGCCTCCAGGCGACGCTGGCAACCGCCGCCGGCGCCGCCCAGCCCCGCTTCACCCAGCCTCGCATCGCCCTGGTCTGCGAACGCTCAGCCGCGCTCGTCGTCGGCCTGCTCGCCATCGTCCGCGCCGGCGCCGCCTATGTCCCCGTCGATCCCGATTTCCCGCCCGAGCGCATCGCCCTGATGCTCGAAGACAGCGGCTGCGTCGCCGCGCTGATCTCACCGACGCTGCGCCAGCGCATCACCCTGCCGCCCGGGGTACTGGCCATCGACGCCGTGCTCGATGCCGACAACGCGAGCAGTGCTGCGGCCGACGTGAGCGCCCTGCCGCAGCTACGTCCGCCCAGCCCCGACGACCTGGCCTACCTCATCTACACCTCCGGCTCCACCGGCCGGCCCAAGGGCGTGCGCCTGTTCCAGCGCAACGCCGCCGGCTTCTTCGCCACGCTGGCCCCAAGCTTCGGTTTCGCGCCCGGCCAGCGGCTGCTCGCCCTGACCACGGTCAGCTTCGACATCGCCGCGCTCGAACTGCTCGGCGCGCTCGCCCACGGCATGACCGTCGTGCTCGCCGATGCCGTCCAGGCGCGCGACCCCGAGCGCATCGTCGCGCTCATCGAAGCCCACGCCATCGACGTGCTCCAGACCACCCCCACCCGGCTGCGCATGATCCTCGAGGCGCCCGGCGGCGAGCGCGCGCTGGCACGCCTGAGCACCTTGCTCGTCGGCGGCGAGGCCTTGCCCCGCGATCTGGCCGCGCGCCTGGCGCGGCTCGCGAAGACGACCGTCTACAACGTCTATGGGCCCACCGAGACCACCATCTGGTCGGCCGCCTCGATCGTGCGCGATGACGCCCCCACCCTGGGCCGGCCCCTGCCCGGCGAGCGCATCTTCGTCCTGTCCCCGGCGCTGCGGCCGCAGCCGCCCGGCGCGCCCGGCGAGATCGCCATCGCCGGGGCCGGCGTCGGCGGTGCTTACCATGAGCGCCCCGAGCTTTCGGCCGAACGCTTCATCCTCCGCCCCGAGCTGGCCGAGGGGCCGATCTATCTCACCGGCGATCTCGGGCGCTGGGATCAGCACGGCAATCTGCACTATCTCGGCCGCAACGATGACCAGATCAAGATCCGCGGCATGCGCATCGAGGCCGGCGAGGTCGAGCAGGCCTTGCGCGCCCTGCCCGACATACGCGACGCCGTCGTCCTCGCCCGCCCGGGCCGCGACGGCATCCATGAACTCGTCGCCTGGGTCGTCTGCCCGGATCTGCCCCCGCTCGTGCCCCTGACACCCCAGACCGTACCGCTGTGGCGCGCCGAGCTCGCCCGCCATCTGCCCGAGGCCTGCATCCCCGCACACTTCGTGCGCGTCGAGGCCCTGCCCCAGACCCCAAACGGCAAGATCGACCGTCGCGCCCTGCCCGAACACGAAGCGCCCCATCCCTCTGGCGCGCAACCACCCGACACCACCGCGCGTGCCCCCGACGGCCCCCGCGAGCGCGCCATCGTCGACGTCTTCAACGACGTGCTCGGCACCCAGCTCGGACCCGACGACGACTATTTCGCCCATGGCGGCGACTCGATTCGTGCGATGCGC
>JBKBMG010000080.1:0-16701 GCA_046295975.1 Rhodocyclaceae bacterium | reverse complement strand
CCCTGATATTTTATCCGGGCTGATGCGATATCACCAGAGATGGCATCCAGGGGGCAATTATCATCGCAGCAGCAGGGTAGGAATCGTCGATGAGCGAAGTAGCTCGGTTGTCTTGCTACCGAACAGCAGACTGCGCAGCGGTGAGTGACCGAACGCACCCATGATGAGCATGTCGATGGACTGCGCTTTCACCGTCTTGGCAATGATGCTTTCCGCATCGCCGGGAATCAGCGAGGCGGACACATCGAAGCCAGCCACTTCCAAGGTGGTCTTGGCCCACTCAAGTTGCTTGGGGGCATCCAGACTTTCCTTGCCCGACATCAGCAAATAGATCTGCAGGCCACGGAACAGCGGGCTGCCCGCAACCATTTCGACACCCTTTCGGGTTACCGTGCCGCCATCGAAGGCGATCATCACGCGCTGCGGGTCCTTGAAGCCCTCTGTCACCGTCAGGATCGGTCTGTGCAGGGCACGCACGACGCGCTCGACGTTGCGGCCAAGGTCGCGTTGGGTCGTTTCGGCAGCCTCGCCACGGTCAATTGCCGTTCCGCATGGGTATCACGGCCAGCAACGACAGGTGCGTCGCCGTGGCGGACACGACGAGGTCGTCCTCGCCGTGCAGGATGCGCGCAAACACGCCCTCCTGCGGATCGAAGAACTCGCCGAAGTCATCGCCGCCGGGCTCGGCCAATAAGAAGAGCCCCGCAGGGGGGGCTCAAGAGGGGGTTACTCGTCGTCGTAGAGCGTCAGCCCGTCCAGCACGGGCGCGTCGGCATCGAAGATCAGGAGGCGCACGTCAGCGAGCGCGGCCAGGTGGAGCACCTCGATGAGGGACTCCGGCATGCCTTTCCGGCGATGCTCTCGCCGCAACCGCTCGGTGTTGAGGCCTTCGATCTGTTGCAGGTTCTCGTCCGTCCAGGGCGTGGCGATCAGCTTCACGCCGACCGCCGGGCTGTAGGGAATGCGGAAGGCAACGAACAGGAAACGGGTCGGCGTGTCGATGTCGGCCAGGTTGGCCAGATAGCGGCCGGCCTCCTCGGTGATGTGCGCCGAACTGATTTCCCAGGCACGGCTGTAGAAGCCGGTCTCGAAGCGCAGGCGGCGCACCACCTCGCGCGCGGCTTCCTCGGAGTAGGTATCGCCGACGTGCAGCGGCTTGCCGGCTTCTTCGGCCATGACGGCGTAGACGAGGTTTCGGGCGATGCCGTGGCTGGGGCACTGCGCGTCCAGCTCGGGCGGCACGTTCTGGCCCTCGGTGATCAGCGCGAAGTCGTCGCAGAAGATGCAGGCATGGCGCTCGACCTGGCTGTCCGGCAGGTGCGACTGCGAGGCGTGCAGCGGGAGGTAGCTCAGCGGGCAGTCGTCGTCGTAGAAAATGGCGAGCAGCCGCTGCACGGACAGGCCGTCGTAGCCACGGACGAAGGGGTTGTTGGAATGGGACATGGGATTTCTCCAGCAGAGGATGGCCGAGGCAATCCCCTGCTGGGGATTGAACCCCAGCGGGTGGATGAAGTGGCAGCCGGTCAGCCGGCCGCGGCGTCGGGCCGCCCTGGTGGCGGGCGGTGCAGGTCAGTGGAAGAAGCTGATTCGGGACATGCCCGCTCCTGCGAAAGGAAGGAGGGACATGGCCTCGAACGGGGACGCATGTCCCTCGTGGGGTGGGATGAAAAGACGGTGGGTTGCCAGGGCGGCTCACCAGCCGTTGTAGTGCAGCGTGAGGTCGGCGATGACCTTGCGCCGTTCCAGATCGAGACCGCCGAAGTCCGACAGCCCCTCGAAGCCGCAACGCTTGAGCATCGCACCGCCCTCGCGGGAGTTGTAGAAGCTCACCATCGCGGACAGGAACATGCGTTGACCGCTGCTCAGCACGCCCAAGGCGTCGTTGAGCATCAGTATGTTGGGCCGCAGGTCCCACTTGGTGGTGGCACGCTGCAGACCTTCGCGTGTGCCGTCGCCGAACCACTCGTGGCCGGCGATCTGCGCGCCGCGCTTCCAGGCCTCGAAGAAGGCCTGCGGTGCAGCGTCGAAATGCGCCTGTTCCAGCGTCATCTGGTCGAGCACGTCTTCGGGCAAAGACAGATTCATGAGAGGACTCCTTGAAGGGTGGGGAATCAGGGGTGAGCGCGCTGCGTCCAGGCATGGGTATCCAGGGCGCGCTGTGCTGCGAGGTGGGTCGGGAAATACTCGACGGACTCCCGCGATACCGGGCCTTCGTCGTCTTGCGTGCCGATATAGTGGCCGGCCGCGCTGCGCAGCACCTGTAGCGGCAGACGCTTGCCGGTCCAGGCCAGCGCCAGCGCACCACCGCGTACCGCGGTTGCAGAGGAAGATGCGGAAGGTTCAGACATGCCGTGCTCCTTGGTGGGTCGGGGAGCACGCATCCCGCAGGGGAATGGGGTTCCCCTCGGGTGGTTGAGAAAAGTGCATCGTCGCCAGGCTGGCGAGCGTCCGCGGTGGGCGATGCGAAGCGGACTGGATCGGTCAACGCGGCGAACCGCGTTGCAGTCTTGAAGACCGAGACTGGCAGGGCATGCCGCTGACGACTGTCAGCAACGCATGGCGTGAGGATGGGCGCGAAGCATGGCTGCCGTCGCAGGGAAAACCGAATCGCGGACGGCCCGCTTTAGGGCAATGGTCCACGTCACGGGACAAGGCAAAGACCAGGGCGCCGAAGGCTACGCGGGCCTTCGGCTGGAGAGGAAGGAAAACCACCTGTGGGCTGCGTCAGCGCGGGCCGTCGTCAAAGCCGTTCGCTACGTCAGCAATCGCACCCGGCCCGTTTCGTGGCTGGGGCCGGAAACCTCTGGCGTGCATCTACACACAAAGGGAGCCCGATGTTTCGCCGGCGGGCACCGGCACGGAATACCCTCAGCCCAAGGGGCCTCCTCACGGCTCGCGTGGCGGCAAGGCGTCAGGAAGCCCCTCATGACCGAGGCAAGGCACACCGATCAAGGGAATGGCGGCGGGCGCAATTCGTGGAGCAATGACCTTCTCGCCCCGTCGCCCGGTGATGGGCAGACGGGGCGCGCACACCGTTGCAGAAGGAGACGCGCGCTTTGGAGTCCCGCGCGGTGCGGGACGTTTGCCTCGCCGCCAGTGAAGTGGCCGGCGCGGCAGGGGGAAGCGAGGATCAGGACGCCTTGGAGGCAGTGCGCCGCTTGCGCGGTGCGCTGCGCCGGCCCGTCGGGGACTCGATCGGCAACGTGCCCTTGCAGTCCGGGTAGCGCGAGCAGGACCAGAACGCGCCGCTCTTGCCCGTACGCTGCCGCATCGGTGCGCCGCACTGCGGGCAGGCCGGCGCCGGCGGCAGCTTGAGCGAGAGCGTCGCGCCGCGGTACTGCTGCACGAGCTGGCCGACCCACACGGACTGCTTCTCGATGAAGGTGTCCAGCGCCATCTGGCCGGCCTCGATCATGTCGAGCGCCTGCTCCCACACCGCCGTGGTGCCGGGGTCGGCGATGGCCGAGGGCACCACGTCGATGAGCGTGAATGCCGCGTCGGAAGCGCGGACGGCGCGGCCTTTCTTGACCAGGTAGCCGCGACCGATCAGACCGTTGATGATGTTGGCGCGTGTCGCCTCGGTGCCGATGCCGGTGGTATCTCGCAGCTTCTGTTTCAGGCGCGGGTCGGTCACGAACTTGGCGACGGTCTTCATGGCCTTGATCAGCTCGCCCTGCGTGTAGGGTTTGGGCGGCAGCGTCTTCAGCGCCTTGAGATCCACCTTTCCGACCGGGCAGGACAGGCCCGCATGCAGGGCGGGCAGTACCTGGCTGCGCTGCGCATCCTCGCCATCGGCATCGTCCGGCCCCGGCGTCGCCAGCACCTCACGCCAGCCGATGACGGCAATCTGCTTGCCCACGGCCGCCAGCGACTGACTGCCGCACGAGAACTGCGCTACCGTCCGGTCGAACTCATGGTGCGGGAGGAACTGCGCGAGGTAATGAGCGCGGATCAGCCGGTAGACGGCCAGTTCCTTCTCGTTCATGGCCGACAGGTTGGCGGGCTCCAGCGTCGGGATGATGCCGTGGTGAGCCGACATCTTGCCGTCGTTCCATGCACGCGAGCGCTGTTGGCGATCCAGGCGCTCGATCAGCGGCCGCAGGCCGGGGTCGGTCTTGACCAGACTGTCGAGTACGGTCGGCACCTCGGCCAGCATGCTCTCTGGCAGGTAGCCCGAATCCGAGCGCGGATACGTTGTCGCCTTGTGCGTCTCATACAGCGCCTGGGCAATGTCCAGCGTCTCGTGCACGTCGAGGCCCAAGTGCTTGGAACACACCTCCTGCAGCGTGCCCAGGTCGAACGGCAGCGGCGGCCCTTCGCGCACGCGCTCGGTTACTACCGACAGCACCTGAGCAGAGCCGGCCGTGCGCAGGCGCTCGGTGGCCTGCTGCGCCACCGGCTGTTGCAGGCAGCGCCCCGCATCGTCAATACAACCCTGCGGCGGCGTCCAACTTGCGATGAAGGATTGGCCGGCATGGGACAGCGTGACCTCGATCGCCCAGAACGGCACCGAGACGAAACGTGCGATCTCGCGGTCGCGGTCGACCACTAGGCGCAGCGTGGGGGTCTGTACCCGACCGACCGACAGCACGCCCGAGTAGCCGGCTTGGCGCCCGAGCACGGTGAACAGCCGGCTCAGGTTCATGCCGATCAGCCAGTCGGCACGCGAGCGGGCCAGGGCCGAGTGGTACAGCGGCAGCGTCTCGGCCGAAGGCTTCAACGCGCTGAGTGCTTTGAGGATGGAGGCGTCGTTGAGCGCCGACAGCCACAGCCGCTGGATTGGGCCGCGGTAGCCGCACAGGTCGAGGATTTCGCGGGCGATCATTTCGCCTTCGCGGTCGGCATCGGTGGCGATCACCAGCTCGTTGGCCTGGCCGATGAGCTGTTTGACGATCTTGAACTGCGCGGCGGTCGCGGCCTTGGGCTCAACGCGCCAGCGCTCGGGAAGGATGGGCAGTTGCTCGATGGACCAGCGCTTGTACTGCTCGCCGTAGCCATCGGGTGGAACCGCTTCGACCAAATGACCGATGCACCAGGTCACGACGGTACCTGAACCGCTGTAGCAGCCGGAACCTCGTTGGCCGGCGCCCAGCACGCGGGCGATGTCCTTGCCTTGCGAAGGCTTCTCGCACAGGAACACGCGCATGGAGCCTCCTCGGATACGTGCTATTGATCGGATGGACGACAGCATGTCCGCGCAGGGAGAACTCGACAGCAAGGAAGCGGAACGGGATGGACACCGATTTGTGTGGACGACAGGAAAACGCCGCCCGCAGCGGTGTGGGCAGGTCGCTGCGGAAGGCGTTACGGAAGCGTCGTGTCGGGAGGGCGACTGGAAGCCGATGGACGTCGATGACGCTATCCCCAGGGGATAACTGGTGCATGGCGGGCGGTTGACGGTTGCTACAGCCGCCCTCGAAGGACATCTATTGGCCGGCGGCCGGCTTGGTGCCGAGCACCACCGCCTCGACGCGATACGGCAGGATGCCCACACGCCTGGCCTCGATCTTGAACGTGACCCGTTCGTTCTCGTCGGCATCCTCCCACTCGTCGCGCACCGTGCGGCCATCGACCAGTACGCGCATGCCTTTCTGGTAGAGACTGGCCCAGTGCTCGGCATCGCGATGCCACAGTTCCACCGGCGCCCAGAAGCCGCCGCGGTCCTCGTATTCACCGTCCTTCTTCGGCACCGGGTTATCGAAATAGACGTTCAGGCGCAGCAGCCTGCGCGGCTCGTCGTTGCCGTTGGTGAACTCGCGGTACTCGGGTGCAGAGCCGATGTTGCCTTCGCCGCTGAAATGCGTGCTCATGGTGCCTCCTGTCGCGTGGTGGGTTGGATCGAAACGCCGTGCCCGTGTTGGACACAGCGCAAGTAGACCGCCTCGGCCTGGGACATCTTGTCGGCGCATTCCAGGGCCTGGCGGGCAATGCTGTGAGTCAGGCTGATCTGCATGTTCAGCGCGATGCGCTGCAGCTCCATCGCGTAGAGATCGCCGACCAGGCGATCGGGCGTGGACGGGCTGGCGATGAGGTGCTGCCACAGCGTCACACCCATGCTGGACCGGTCGAGGTTGCGCCAGCGCAGGAACGTCGTGCCTGCGCCAGTGGTCTGCTGAGCCAGTTGCGAGCCGAGCAGGTTGAAGGGGTAGGTGCGTGCCTGCGGCAGCACTCGTCTCATCGCCAGCGCGATCAAGTCGTCGCGCAGCGCCATGCATTGGCTGGCCCAGGCCTCCAGACTTCCCTTACCTTTAAAAGGCTTCAAAAGGCCTTTTAGGTAGGCTGCGTGTTCCAGTCGCTGGAAGTCGGGCTGTTCCAGCGGCATGAAGTGCCGAGGCGCCGCGGAGGATTGCGCCGTCATGCTGGTTCATCCCCATCGGTGGATTCGCTCGCCTCGGCGGACTTCCTCGACCTCTTGGGTTTGTCGGGCTTTGCGGTGTCCTCGGCCGTCGCATCGGCTACGGCCTCGTCCGCGGTGTCTGCCAATGCGCTGGCCCTGGCCTCGGCAGGTTCGCGCTGCATGGCGGTCAGTGGAGTGCGGCGCATCAGGGGCGGCGCGAAGCGCGAGCGGTGAGTGCCTTCGATCACCTCCTGCGGCAGTGGCCCGTATTTTTCCAGTGCGGCACGTGCTGCGGCGTTGTTCGCAGCGAAGTCATCGCGCTGGGTGCCCGAATAGCGGTACTGCTGGGCCAGGGAGAACAGGCTGCGCAGCGCGTGCGCTCCTTCGTTGAGCCAGCGCTCCAGCGTGCTGCGGTCGATCAGCGCCGTGTGATGGGCGAGGATCAGCTTGCGCGCCAGGTCGTCGTAGTCTGCCAGCAGGTAGACGGCGGCAAAGCCGAGCTGGGCATTCACGAACAGCGGCAGCTTCACCGGCTGCACATTCAAGTTCTCGCCCAGGCTGAG
Source organism: Rhodocyclaceae bacterium (assembly GCA_046295975.1). Lineage (GTDB taxonomy): Bacteria > Pseudomonadota > Gammaproteobacteria > Burkholderiales > Rhodocyclaceae > UBA2357. The sequence continues at coordinate 9,801 of JBKBMG010000080.1, read as the reverse complement.
CGCGGGAGGAACACCGGCCAAGGCCTGGTCCACCTGTTCGCGCAACGCCTGCAGTCGTGTCTTGGTGTCACCGAGCTTGTCCTCGATGCGCAACATCCACCAGTCCGAGTAGGGATCGTCCTGTTCGGCGCCGCGCTTCATCTTGTTCATGATGGAGATGAAGCCGTTCAAGCCGACGATGCCGGCCTTGCCTTCGGCTTGGGCGCGCCCATGCCAGATGCGCGAAGCGTGGTGGGTGTGCAGCGTCAGCGACATCGCGCTGCGCAGAGACCCGAGGTTCAGTTGCAGTGGTTCATTGGCCATGTTGACGACTCGCGAATAGGAAACGAGTCGCCAGCATCGGCATCGGCCGGAAGGCTGTCAGTCAACAAACCGCAGCCCATGCGCGCCCGGTTTGTTCCGCACGGAAGGCTGTGTGTGCCGGCTATCCCCTGGGGATAGCTCGGCGGGGTCGTTCGCGGCTCGCGCGGAGGTGAGACCGCGTTGCGGGGCTATGCCTCGCGAGGTCTGTACCAGGCGGCCCGTTGCCCCTCCACCTCACGGTAGCGAAGCTCGAACAGGCGACACTCGTGCACCACCTGCCGCCAACTGCTGCAGCCGTACTTGGCTGGAAGCTGCGCGGGATGCCGGTCCGCGATCCAGCGGCCAGCGGCGGCGATGGGTGTCCAGCCCTCGACGGCCAACTGCGCGGCGGCCTCGCGCAGCGCGCGAACGATGCCGGCGGCCGGCCAGTCCACCGTGCCGTCCGGCGCGATGCCATTGACCACCAGGTCGTGGAACACATCCGACTGGACGAACTCCGCTGCCAAGCGCCGCGCCTGATCCATGTGCTCGGCCCAGCCGCGCAGCTGCTCGAAGTGCTGATCGATGCGCGTGTAGGCGGAACCGAGTTCGTCCTGTGCAGCGCGGCACCCGTCCACCGTCCATAGATCGTGCTGGTCGATGAAGTGGTGCACTAGGGTGTTGCGCAGCGATACCAGGTCTTTGAGGTCGGCCTGGGTCTTGGCGTAGTCCTGCGCAGACAGGCTCAGTTGCACGCGCGTGCGAAAGGAAATCACGTCGCCGGGAAGATCGTCGTCGCGTTCCTTGCCACCATTTCCATCGGTGACGACATACGAACCAAACAGTTGTCCGACCAACGTGCCCAGGGTCTTGGCCGCGGCATCTTCGATCCGCGCTGCGCGAATGGCCTCCAGCGAATGCGCCGGGCCTGAAATCTCGTGGTGCGCCACGATGGCTTTCATGAGGCGCTCGTATTGTTGAAGGCGCAACAGGCATCTGCCCAGCAAGCGCTGAACGTCTCGCTGTAGTGGTTGCAGTGCGTTTGTAACGGGTGAAGTCGTCATGTCCATCATCAGCCGGGCTCGTGCGTGGCTGTCCTCGTCTGATTCACAGGCAACAGTTTCGCCTGTCGTTCGGCGGGCGACAATCGAGCGCGGCGGAAAGGTGTCTGTTCCAGCTATCCCCTGGGGATAGTCAACATCAGCGATCACGCAAGGCTTCTCGGAGCTGTGCCAGGTAGGCACGTGCCACCTCGGGGTCAGTGGCACGGGATGTCGGTGGTGACGATGGCGCAGGTGGCGGGGGCGCTGGCGGTGCCGATGTACTTTCTCCGGCCCAGGCCTTGAACTCTCCGCGGATCGCCTTCTGGATGATGCCGAACAGATAGCCGGCCGGGTTGCGCACCGCGCTGTTGCGGCAGCGTGCCGCCCACTCGTCGAGCACGGCCTGCCGCTGCGCCTCGTCCACCTGCTGCAGCGCCACCAGCGCACCGGCCTGCTGCTCGTCCTTCAAGCGCAGGAAACGCCCGGGCAGCCGCAGGTTCTGCAAGGCCCTCGCGCGCGGTACTGTACGTACTTCATTTATACGATCATTACGTACTGTACGGTCCTCCTTCGGAATCCGAAGAGAGCCGTCCGGCGCGGGTTTCGGCCCTGCTTCGGATTCCGAAGACGGGCGCGCAGCATTCCGAAGAAAGGCATCCCGGCCTTCTTCGGAATCGTAGTCGGCGACCTCCTGTGGATAACTCTCCGCCGCCAAGCCGTGGCGTGTCATGCGCTGCGCCAGCACCTGCAAGCGGGTCGGCAGCGCGCGGCCGCTGAGCAGCGGGTCTTCGGCAATCTCCTTGAGCGTGTTCATGCCCACGATCTGTACCGCCTTGGCGGCATGGGTCAGCGCCTGGCTGACTAGGCCGAGGTAGTCGGCATCGAGCTGCATCGCCTCGAAGGGTGTCAGCGGTTCGTCGTGCAGCACGTAGAGGTTTCCCTGGATGCGGCCGGTCTTCGGGTCGCGTCGTCGTCGCACCAGGCTCAGCCAGCGCGTCAGCCGCAACAGCGTCAGGGCGCGCGCCACGGTCTCGTGCGATGCTTGCGCCGCGCAGGGCATCGAGGCCAAGTAGGGGCGCAATTGGTCGTAGGTGGGGAAGGCGGTCACGCCGTCGTCGTTGAGCTGCAGGCGGAACACCTGCCAGGCATTTCGCTCCAGCGGCGTCAGGCGTCGGTCGAGGAACAGCTGGCGCGGCACGCTCTCATGGCGGTTGCCGCTGTAGAGAAAACCGTCGGCGGCCGGCGCCGTTCCCTGCGCCGGCTGTAGGTGCTGCAGGGCCTCGTGGAAGAGCGCGGACAGCGCGACGGGGCCTTCGCGCCGTGGTGCGCCGCCCGTGGTCATGGCTATGCCAGCCCCTGGTCGATCCAGTTTCGTATCGCCGCCCACACCACCGACACCGGCAGGCTCATCGCCTCGGCCAGGTCCATGGTCAGCGCCAGCATCGCCATGTCATCGGTCAGGGCGATATGGCGCTCGGTGACGGCGGCCTTCCAGTGCTCCCACAAGGCCACGTCCTGCGCCTCGTTCAGCACCGGATGTCGGCCCTTGCGCTTGGGCAGGCCGAGGATGTCCCGGCGCAGCGCCACTTCCTGATGCGTGAGGCCGTAGAACTTGCTCACCATCTCCGTGCTCGCACCCAGCCGCAACATGCGGTCGACGGTGGCGATCTCCTGCTCCACGTCATGCACCTGGTTCAGCAATCGCTGCAACACCTCGCGGTTCACCGACACCGAACACCAGGACACCGTGGCATTGACTAGCATGCTCACGAGTTCGGGATGCTTCAGCGCATCCAGCTCCTCCTCGCCGAAGCCCATCGCCTTGCAGCGGCGCAGTTGGCCGTTGCGCAGGTCATGGAGCGCCTGGGCGATGACGGCCTGGTTGAGCGGGTGCGGTGCCGACATGGGAGCCTCCTGCGCGCTCAGGACTCGTGGCCCGGGTCGCCGGCTTCCAGATCCAGCAGCCGGCGCGCCAGACGCAGCAGACGGAACAACTTCACCAGCCCGGCATCGCTCAGGCGCGCGCCAAGGCCGCCATGACCGTGCAGCAGCGGCCCAAGGTCATCGGTCAGCCGCGCCCGATCCTGCCCAGTCGCGGGTGCCTGTGCGGCGCTCAGCGCCTGCAGCAGGGTCAGCACCGCGTGCGCGAACGCCGGCAGCTCCTTCGCCTGGCCTACGGCTGGCGCCACGCAGACGAAGCCGATGCCGCCGTCGCTTGCTTCTATGTGGTCGGCCACCGCCGCTTCCTCGGCGATCTCGCGCGCGAACTGCGCGATATGCGCGCGCAGGCGATCCGGTACGTCGAGGCCGGGCTCGATGTACCAGACATCCGAGATGGGATAGAGCCCGCCGGCCTGCACGGGGATCGCCCGCAGCGCATCGGCCTCGAAGTCGGGCAGCTTGTCGCCGAGCTGGTCCGCGACCATCCGCTGGATGGACTGCAGGCGCTCGGTGGTCGGTGCCGGTGTCACGATGTGCCCTTGCAGGCGCTCGTCGCGTTGCCCGCGCTGATCCTCCGGCGCTTCGGGCGATGCAGGCGGTGTCGCTGCTGGCGCCGGAGGCGCGACCGGCGTGGTGTCGCGCGGCACAGACGGGGCGGATGGCTGCTGAGGCGCGGAGACCGGCGGGGGAGGAGCAGCAGGCACGACAGGCGCTACCGGTGGCGTCGGAGCCGCCGGTTCGCTGGTCAGCGCACGCTGGCGGCCTTCGCTGTCGTTGATCTCCAGAGCCAGCGTGTCGTAGTCCGCCTCCAGCAGCTCGGCCATCTGCCCCACCAGCTCGTCCTGCACCCGCTGCGGCGAGAAGTCGTCCGGCTGTGTGTCGAACTGCGTCAGCACGTCCTGAAACAAGGTGGCGAAGTCCACGGCCACGGTGCGGCCGAGCGCACGCCGCTCCCAGGTGCGCTCGCACGCCTTGCGCAGCACCGCGAGCCGGTCCACCTGATGCCGACCCAATCCGCCGTACAACAGAGTCGGGATCGCCGGCAGCAGATAGCGCACCGCATCGTTCATGCGGCTGATGTGTGACTGCGGCACCGGATAGCCGTCGGAAGTCAGCCGCCGCGCGAGTTCGCTCTGCGACAGCGCCTGGCCGCTTTCTTGCTCGTAGAACTCGCGCGCCTTCTCGATGCCCAAGGCACGCTCGATGAAGGTCAGCCCGCCGCGCAGCTCGTTCTCGGCCAGGTGCCCGGTCAGCGCCACGATTTCGCCGCGCGCCGGCCATGGGCGGAACAGGCACGCAATGCGGAAGAAGCGTTCCTCCTTGGTCTCGCTCCACAACTCGCGCAGGATTGCCAGCCGCGTGTTGCCGCCGTTGCGAATGATGTAGTGCGCCTCGCCCGGTCTGCGCGTGATCGCGGGGGACGCGTCCAGCCCGCGTTCGCGGATGGACGCCTTGATCTCCGCATAGGCCGGGTTGCGGGTCACGCGCGGGTCGTGGTCGTAGGGCCGCAACTGGTCCAGGGTCACCACCATCGGCGTGTCGGCGATGGGGTCGCTCAAGGTCGCGGCCGAAGGGCCGCTGCGCTCGAAGCCGGTGGCCAGCAGCTTGGCAGCCATGTCCTGCGACGTCAGCTCAGCCACGGCCGTTCTCCTGCGCCTGCCGGTCGGCGCGGCGAAGTTGCGCGCGGGCATTGCGGTCGGCACGGTGGTCGCTCGGAGTCGAGCTGGTGTAGATCGACGCGCAGCCTTGTTTCGTGAATTTCAGGTGCCCGCCGGACGTGCGCACCACGCGCCAACCTTCGCCCAGCGCGAACTCGATCAACGCGCGCAGCCGTTCACGGCCGCGCGCCAGTTCATGCACGCTCGCCATGGTCGGCCCCTCCCGCATTGGCCCGGCCGGTGACCAGCGCGAAGCGCTCCCGCCACGCGGGGAACAGCTCGCCAGCCAGCGCGCGCATGGTCTCCAATGCGGCAGGTGCCGTGCGGCCCGCCGGCTGGCGGTATTCCACCCGATGCACCGGCAGGCCGCGCGTCGCGGCGCGCGGATAGGCTTCAATCGCCGGCACGTCGGTGTCCAGCACGCGCACGCCAGGCTGCTCCTGGAATACCTGACGCAGCGCCTGCTGGATCAGCCGCGCATTTGACGACACCGGATGCACGCGGTTGATGAGCAGGTGCAGCGGCGGCGGCTCGATGCCGAGGTGGCGGTACGGCGCGATGTCCTCGATGAGTTGCAGCGTGCCGCGCCGCAGCTCGCGCGCCGCGAGGATTTCCGGCGTCACCGGCGAAAGCGCCAAGTTCGAGGCCAGCACCGCCATCTCCAGCAGCACGCTGCGCGCGCCCTGGGTGTCGATCAGCAGCAGGTCGTAGTGCGGCGCCAGCGTGGGCAGCAGGTGGCGCAGCCGCAATCTGCCATCGGGCGCGTGCAGCAGCAGCGTGTTCAGCTCGCCGCGGTCGTCGTTCGAGAGCACCAGGTCAAGCCGCTCGATCGCGGTGCGCGACACCAGTTGCTCGGCGCGCTGCTCGTTGTAGGCCAGCATCTCGTAGATGCCGGCCGGCGCGCGCTCGGCCAGCGTGAAGTAGCTCGACAGCGTGGGCTGCACGTCCAGGTCCAGCAGCAGCACGCGCAGCCCGGCGTCGGCTGCGAAGCCGCCCAGGTTGGCCGCCGTCGTGGTCTTGCCGACGCCGCCCTTGGTCGAAATGATGGACACCACCTGCATGGGCTTCTCCCGGTTGAATGGCATGTACCGAGGAAAAGCGTCAGGCGCGCTCATTGAGGCGATCGGCGATCCATTGCTCGACCTCCGCCGAGTCCCAGCCCACGGCGCGCACGCCCAAGCGCAGCGCCTTGGGGAACTTGCCTTCTTTCATCAGGCTGTAGATGTGCGCGCGCTTGAAGCCGGTTTTGGCCTCGACTTCGGCGCGACGCAGGATGCGGTGCTCGGCCGGCACTGCCGGCGCGGTGGTCTGCGAAGACATGAGAGACACTCCTTGACGCTCACTGGCGCTGTTCGGAAAGTGCCTCGTATTCAATACACCGCGGTCGCCGAAATCACTGCAATTGCAGAAGCAGCGACTGCAATTGCAGTGCGCCGCATCGGCATCATGCTGGCCGCGTCGTCAGCGCGACGCCTCCAGGTGGCGCCGCGCCTGCGCGAGCTTGCTCCACAGCGTCCGCTCGCTGAGACCCGGCCGCCCCTCATGGTGTGCGATCAGCGCGCTGACCACGGCATCCATGCTGCGGAACGACGAATAGGCCGCGCCTGACGGCGAATTGCCCAGCAGCAGCGTCAGCAGTCCGCCGATGATGTTGAGGTAAGTCGTCTCGCTGCGCAGGCCAGGCTCGCGCGCCTGTTCGTCGTTGGCCGCGCGCGTGGCATGTTCCTTCGCCAGTGCTTCGTGCGCGGTGCGCAGCGTTTCATGCACCAGGGCAAGTTCGGCAAGTTGCGACTTCGCTGCTTCGCGATCGGCCAGCAGAATGTTGAGCGTGTCCACGCTCACCGCCGGATGCACCGCGCGTTCGATGCCGTCAAACAAAAACCCCGGCCGATCGCCGGGGTAGAACTGCGACATCCACGCTTTCAAGTCCACGTGGCGCACGGTCAACTCGGGGTCGTCGAGCGCCGGCCGCTGCGAGTCCAGCACGATGCCGGCCTTGCCACCGGGCAATTCGCCATGCGTCAGCGCGTCGAAGATGCGCTCGGCATACAGGCGCAGCAGCGGCCAGCGCGGGAATTCGCCGGGCTCCGGCATGGCACGCTGCTCCAGCGCTTCCAGAATACGCTGCTCGAAGCGCAGGAGACCGCACCAGCGGACGGCCGCCTCGATCGGTCGGTAGTACGTCTTTGCGCCAAAGGCGTGGCTGCTCGATTTCGGCATATCGCGCTCTTCCCATCGTCGGATCGACACATGGCAAGCGCGCGCGGCCCACATGGGCGCAGCGATTGCCCAAAGAACCCGATGAAGCGCGAGCCGGTCGGCATCGTGGTGGACGTTGGGTGCGGCGATGTCGCCGAGCGTTACGCAGGGGGCAAACCTCCTTGCGGTGCCCGCTACACCTCAACCATAATGCACCTGCGAAAAATCTTGTTACCGGCGCAACGGTCTGAAAAGCCGCGCATCCAAGTTCGATCAGGAAGGGATGCCGCGCTTTACCGGAAAACCAGGGCAAAGTTTTCGTAGGAATACGGGCGGGGTAAAGCGCCAATGCGACTTCCGGCTGAGCCGGTTTGCATCCAGCAAGGGCTCATGCGTTCTGCGTCACTGCAGTGACCTCGACAGCTTGAAGGTGCCTTGCTTGATACCGAGTGGATAGGCCCGATTCGCCATCCATGCCCGTGACGCAAAAGGTCGGCCGCCGATGCAATGCGGGTCAAGGTCCAGACCGAAAGGGAATCGTACCGTCCAAAATCCCCGCGTCACATCGGGCGTTGATCGGTGCCTTGCGGGCGTCCGACACGCTCCACGCGGTCGATGAACTGCCGCAGCGGCTCCATGATTTCGCCTTCGGGTCGCAGTAGATAGGTCGTCAGCGAAGCGGTCTCGTCGGCCAGCGGCCGCACGACGACATCGGCCTGATGGCAACCCGCCAGATGCGCCGCGCTCGAAAAGCCCACGCCGTAGCCGGCGGCCACGAGGGCCAGCATCAGCGAATGGGTCTTGACGTACTCGGCTACCGTCGGCTGCGCATCCACCGTGCGGAGCAGCCGTTCGCGCTGCCGGCTGCAACCTTCGCAGACCTGGGAATCGCACAGCACCAGCGGATAGCTCGCCACTTCCTCCAGCGGCACTTCCTTGAAAGCCAGCAGCGGATGCCTAGCGGGCAAAGCCACCACCAGCGGGTCTCGCCACACCGGCATGGCGACGATGCCGGCGTCCATTTCACCAGCCAATGCAAAACCTGCGTCATACAAGTCGTTGCGCAGTCCAGTCACCAACTGCGCCAGTGGCGTTTCAAATATCCGAATGCCGACCTGTGGTGCCTCCTCGCGGCAAAGCGCAAGCAACGCCGACAAGCGGGCCTGCCCCATGTCACCAGATAGTGCGATGCGCAGCGTGTTCCGCTGGTTCGCTGCGGCGCGTGCCTTGGTCTGCGCTTGCTCGAAGGCCAGCAGTACGCGCCGGGCTTCTTCGAGGAAGACCTGTCCCGCCGGTGTGAGACGAACACTGCGTGGCAAGCGGTTGAGCAGCGGCACCCCTAAATCCGCCTCCATCTGGCGGATCGTGCGCGACAGTGGAGACTGTTCGATGTGCAGCCGTCGAGCAGCCCGGCCGAAGTGCAGTTCCTCGGCTACGGCGATGAAGCAGCGAAGATGGCGTAAGTTCATGCTTTCTCCCTACCGATGTGATCAGTCCATATCATCGTAGGGAGCCGAATAGTGCGGAGGATTCACCTCTGTATCGAGATGAGAGCCATCCTGGGGGGTGATGCTCGGATGCTTTTCGCCCATGTCAGCGCCTACGGCGAAGCTCTCTTTCGAGATCGCCCAGCTGCGACGCCTGAAGTTCGGCAAGAAGAGCGAGCAGCTCGATGCCGAACAACGCGCGCTGTTCGACGAGGCTCTGGACGCCGACCTTGCCGCGGCTGAGGCGCAGCTCCAGGAACTGCTGGGCAAGAAGAAGCCGCCGGCTACGCCTGGCGCGATGCCTAAGCGCACCGCCTTGCCGGCGGACCTGCCGCGCGTGGACTGCCACCACGAGCCCGAGAACACCCTCTGCGCGTGCGGCTGTGCGCTCAAGCGCATCAGCGAGAAGCTGGACTACACGCCGGGCGTGTTCACGGTCGAGTGCCACATCCGCGGCAAGTGGACCTGCGCACAGGTGCCGAACGCTGACCCAGGCGCCGGTCCCGGCGGAGATCATCGCCAAGGGCATCCCCACCTCCGGGCTGCTCGCGTAGGTGCTGGTCGCAAAGGACTCCGACCATCTGCCGCTTACATGGTCGTCCCTAGGCAAGCAGGAATCAGCTGCGTGAGTGAATCGGGAGGTTTGCGTAGCTGATGGCTGGTCAGCAGCGTCTGCGCCGGCGGCTTCACCGGCACGAAGCGCATGTGCGGGCGGGTTGCCGCCTCGCAGATCGCTGCGGCATCGGCCGCACCGTTCTTGCGTCCCTTGCCGGCCATGCGGTAGGGCGTGACGAAGTGGCCTGCAATCAGCCGCGCATCCAGCCCATAGCCGCGCAGCTTGCGTGCCCAGTGATGCGCACCGCCGCAGGCCTCCAGGGCCACCAGGCAGCCGGGAGGCAGCTGCGCGCACCAGGCCGCAAACTTGTCAGCGGCCAGCGCCTTGGCAACCACCACGCGCGCATCCACCGCATGCACCTAGATAACCCGCTTGGCCAGATCCACCCCGACTCGGGCAATCTCGTTCATGGACTTCCCCTTTCACATGGCTGCAGATTGATGACTTGGGGAGCACCATCGCGGTGGCAGCCAACATTTGTTTCCTGGCTGCTTACGATTGAGTCACATCAATCGGCCAGCAGGTCGCTGGATGTTGACTCTTGACTTTCGGCATGTTAGGCGCAATATCTTGCA
>JBKBMG010000079.1:0-16778 GCA_046295975.1 Rhodocyclaceae bacterium | reverse complement strand
TTGCTATGTCTCGTCGTTCGCTCGCTCGCGCCTTGCACTCGGCTCTGCTCGCGACGATTTCTTCACAAGCTCTCAGTTCATGAGCGCCCGGGCAGGACTCACTCGATTTCTATCGTCAGCGTACTGGGGCGGCCACCACGGCGCGCCCGCTCGCGGTTGATCAGGTCGGCGATGTCGGTGTTGGCGTTGGACAGCGCCCAAGTCTCGGCGGTGAAACCACGATCGTTCTGGCGATCCAGGTCGACGTCAGTCGTCAACAAGCGCCGCACCACCTGGATGTGGCCATTGCGCGCGGCAAACATCAACGCGTCGCCGCCGTTGGGAGCCTCGGCATTCACGTTCGCGCCGAGTTCGATGAACCGATCGACCAGCTCTGCGTGCCCCTCGAAGGCGGCATACATCAGCGGTGTCCAGCCTTCGTGATCGAGTTCCGCACCGCCCGCAAGCAGCATCTCCGCCATCGCCACATCGCCGCGCAGCGCCGCCACCATCAGCGCAGAATCGCCGTGGATGTTGCGGTGTGCGACATTGGGACGGTATTGCAGGATGGCCTCGACGGTACGCACATGCCCGTCACGGACCGCCAGCATCAGCAAGGTATTGCCCTGGTCGTCGACGGTATTGGGGTCAATGCCGCGGTTGAGCAGATTCACCAGTTGACGGGTGTCGCCAAGACGGGCGGAACTGAGGGAGTCCTCGTAGCTGTCGGCGTGAGCCACCCCGATCAGGCAACAGGCAAGCGCCAGCGCGATGAAGTGACGGAAAGTGCGGATAGGGAACTCAGTGCCTGTGCGCATGTTTGAATAGCGTGAAAAAGTTGTCGGTAGTGGCCTCGGCGATGCGCTCGACGGTCTCGCCGCGAAGCCGCGCGATCTCCTCTGCGACATGCACGACCCAGGCAGGTTCATTGGTCTTGCCGCGATGCGGCACTGGCGCGAGATACGGCGAGTCGGTCTCGATCAGCATCCTGTCCAGGGGCACGAATTGTGCCACCGCCTTGAGATCGGCGGCGTTACGGAATGTCACGATTCCCGAGAAGGAGATGTAGAAACCCAGGTCTAGGGCCGCTTCCGCGACCTCGCGCGTTTCGGTGAAGCAGTGCATCACGCCGCCGACCTCACCTGCGCCCTCCTCGCGCATCAGCCGCAAGGTGTCGGTCGCCGCCGAACGGGTATGCACCACCAGCGGCTTGTCGCATTCACGGGCGGCACGGATGTGGGTCCGGAAACGTGCACGCTGCCATTCGGGTTCGTCCTTGTGCCAGTGGTAATCCAGCCCGGTTTCGCCAATGCCCACGATCTTGGGGTGGCGAGCCAGCGTCACCAGGCGGTCTACATCAGGCTCGTCGACCTCGGCATTGTCGGGGTGCACCCCCACGGTCGCGAAGTAGCCCTCGTGGCGCTCGGCGAGTGCCAGCACGCGCGGAAAATCCTCAAGCTTGACGCTGATGCACAAAGCATGTGTGACGCGATTGGCGGCCATGGCCTCGGCGACCGCCTCTTCGCGCTCCGCCAGATGAGGAAAGTCGAGATGACAGTGGGAATCAACGAACATCAGAAGAAGTACATCGGGCAGGCAAGGTGCAAGCGGGAAGAGACGGACGTGAGAACGGATGTGCGCCCAACCCACATGCGTCACGCCAGGCGGTGCGGAACGGGGGCACTGGCATCACAGCGTATGGGTGGGCCGGCTCGAACCAAGCAGGCCAGCGAGCACGGTCTCGATCCGGCCACGCAAGGCCTTGCCGGAATCGTCGCCACTGAACTGCAGGCCAACGCCTACGGTCTTGGCGCCCTGGGCACCGTTGGGCGTCACCCACACCACCTTGGCTGCCACCGGATGCTTGGTGGGATCGTCCATCAGCTGCAGCAGCATGAAGACCTCGTCGCCCAACGCGTAGCTCTTGGGCGTGGGCACGAAAATACCGCCGTTGGCGAGGAACGGCATGTAAGCGGCATACAAGGCCGACTTGGAATTGATGTTCAGCGACAGCACGCTCGGGCGTGCCATGGGCGCCTTCTGTACATCGCTCATCTTCGGGCTCCGGAAACAGCGCGCACGTAGCGCAGCAGCATGTCTTCAATCATCAACCTGGCATTCAGCGGATGCTGCGCCACCCGCCGGATGCGGATGAACTCATTGTAACAGTTCGTCACCCCGGCAAGACTCGAACCTGCAGCCAGCGCCGACAGCGTCGATTCCTCCGCAGGGAAATAGCGCACCCGCCCCCCCAGGCGCAGCATCGCCAGGTCGGTCACCCAGCGCAGCATCCAGTCGGCGAGCTGGACCATGCCGAATCCGGCCGCTGCGGCCTCCTTGGATTTCAACCAATTATCCCATTGCCCGGCGGTTCGCAACGGATCGGCGCCGGGCAGGCTGGCCAGATCCCGGACGAAGCGTTCGAGCAGCGGCCCGATGCCCCGCTCGGCGCTGCGCGTGGCCGCCAGCGGCATGCCGCCGCCCACGGCGAGCAAGGCACGGCCATGGCGATCCAGCCCGTCCGCCCACGCCACCAGCGCCGCCCCGTCCGGCCGGGAAAAGCGCCACTGCTGGCAACGACTGCGAATCGTAGGCAGCAGGCGCCGCGGTGCGGAGCACACCAGCAGGAATACACAACCTTGCGGCGGCTCTTCCAGGAGTTTGAGGAGGGCGTTGGCGGTGAAGGGGTTCATCGCGTCAGCCGGATCGACCACCACCGCCCGGCGGCTGCTCTGGTGGCCGGTGACGGCGAGGGTGCGCTGCAAGGCGCGAACCTGGTCGATGACGATCTGGGACGATTTGGCCTTACTCGTGCTGCCCTCATCGGCCCCACCCGCCTCGGCCTCGTCCTGCAGCTCGGAGGCGGGTACCAGCCGCAGCAGGTCGGGATGGTTGCCCGACAAGCGCAACGCGCAGGCGGCGCACTCACCGCAGGCGTGACCGTCCTCGCGCGGACGCTGGCACAGCAGTCGTGCCGCAAAGGCCTCGGCCAGGTCGCGCTTGCCCAGGCCTGCCGGCCCGACCAGAAGCAGTGCGTGCGGCAGACGCGCACCCAGCCCCACAAGTCGGTCCCAGGCCGGGATAAGCCAGGTATGCAGGCTCATGCGAAGAAGCGCGCCTGAACCCGCGCCTCGACATCGGCACGAATCACCTCGACCGAATGCTCGGCCGAGATCACCTGGATGCGGCCTTCGGCGCGGCGGGCACGCGCAAGATAGGCGTTGCGCACCCGCTCGAAGAAGGCGCGCTGCTCGCGCTCGAAGCGGTCGGGCGCGGCACCGGTCCGGGCGACGCGCGATGCCGCCACATCCGGCGGCAGATCGAACAACAGCGTGAGATCGGGCTGGAAGCCCGGATGCACCCAGGCCTCCAGGGCGGCGAATTTGTCTTCCGCCAGGCCGCGTCCGCCCACCTGGTAGGCGTAGGTGGCGTCCGAGAAGCGATCCGACACCACCCACTGCCCCGCTTCCAGCGCCGGCCAGATGCGCGCGGCCAAGTGCTCCCGGCGTGCGGCGAACATCAGCATGGCCTCGGTCTCGAGATGCATGGGCTCGTGAAGCAGCAAGGCGCGCAGCTTCTCGCCCAGATCGGTGCCGCCGGGCTCACGGGTCTCGACGACGTCCAGACCGTGCGCACGCAGCAGCGCGACCACAGTGGCGATCTGGCTGCTCTTGCCCGCCCCGTCGATACCCTCGAAGCTGATGAAACGACCGCGCCCCGACGAGCGGGCCGGCCGCATGAAGGGGGTGGCGCTCACGAACCACCCCGGATGAAACGGTTGACCGCACGATTGTGATCGGCAAGGTTGCGCGAGAACTGGCTGGTGCCGTCGCCGCGCGCAACGAAATAGAAATACTCGCTCTCGGCCGGACGAACCGCCGCCTGCAGCGAAGCCAGGCCCGGCATTGCGATGGGGGTCGGTGGCAATCCGGCGCGGGTGTAAGTGTTGTACTCGTGATCGGTCTCAAGGTGGCGGCGGCGCAGCCGCCCCTCGAACTGCTCACCGAAACCGTAGATCACCGTCGGATCGGTCTGGAGCCGCATGCCGATACGCAGGCGGTTGGCGAACACCGACGCGACCAGATCGCGCTCGTTCCGTTGGCCGGTCTCCTTCTCGATGATGGAGGCGAGAATCAGCGCCTCGTAGGCCGAGCCAAGCGGCACGCCCGGATCGCGCGCCTCCCAAACCTGGGCAAGCCGCGACTGCATGGCATCGTAGGCCTGCTTGAAGACCACAAGCGCGCTGGCGTGGCGATCGAACAGATAGGTATCGGGAAAGAACAGCCCCTCCGGGTGCGTTTCGCTCGCACCAATGCGTTCCAGCAACTCACGGTCGCTCAAGCCCACGGTATCGCGTGCGAGATAGGGGTGCTGCTCGATGGCTGCGCGAACCTGGCGGAAACTCCAGCCCTCCACGAGCAACAACTCCGCACGCGTGACCTCGCCGCGTACAAGCATGTCGACCACTTCGAGCGCCGACGCCCCCTGCGGAATCACGTAGCTGCCAGCCACAATGCGCCCGGCCTTGCCCTGGATGCGCGCGATCCAGTACAGCGCTTCGGGGTGGACGCCGACGCCCGCCTCTGCGATCGCCCGCGCGGCCTGACGCATGTTGAAGCCGCGCTGCACCGTCACATCGACTTCCTCGGCGGGCAATGGCAGCGGACGCTGGGCGTACCAAACCGCCGCGGCAGCGAGGGCCGCGGCGATGAACAAAGGGTAGAGCAGGAGTTTGATCAGTATGGCCTTCATCGATTCTGCTGAGCGCTCGGCCCGCCCCGCGGAGCCCCCGCATGGCGTCGGATTGCACCAGAAGGCGCAGGGTCGGCACCCAGGCGGGCAAGCGCGTGTCAAAGCGTGGCCGCTTATAATACTTCATCGCCCATTCAACCCGTGCAAACCGAGCTAATCAAATGAACCCCGACTGGAACGCGTTTCTGACTCAACAAGGTGCAGTCCTGAGCGAACAGGGCGTGAACTTCCCCGCTGCCGGATCGGATGATGTTGTCGATCCGGCGCTCACGACGATCGTCGTGCCGCTCGTTCATCTCGGCCTGATCCACAGCAACGGCGCCGATTCCGCGCCGTTTCTGCACAATCTGTTCTCCAATGACGTGAAGAAGCTCGCCGCCGACGCGGCGCAGTGGAACAGTTTCAACTCGCCCAAGGGCCGCATGCTGGCCAACTTCCTGCTGTGGGGCACGGCCGAGGCGCACTGGCTGATGAGTTCGCAAGACATCGTACCGGCGCTGCACAAGAAACTCTCGATGTACGTGTTGCGCAGCAAGGTGAAACTGAGCGACGCCTCCACCGGGCACGTGCTCATCGGCGTCGCCGGCGCCAACGCGACACGGATTCTTGCCGCGGCCGGCCTGCCGGCGCCGGATCAGGCGATGCGCGTCCTGCCCGCGGACGGCGGCCACTGCATCCGTATCGGCGACGAAGCATCGCCGGCCTTCATCCTCGCCCTGCCTGCCGACGCCGCGCCCGCCCGCTTTGCCGCGATGCGCGACGCGGGCGCCCAGCCCGCGGCAACAGCCGCCTGGCAACTGGCGATGATCCGCGCCGGCCTGCCGTTGATCACCGCGGCGACACAGGACGAGTTCGTTGCGCAGATGCTCAACTACGAACTGATCGGCGGGGTGAGCTTCAACAAGGGGTGCTACCCCGGCCAGGAGATCGTTGCGCGCACCCAATACCTGGGCAAGCTCAAGAAGCGCATGTATCGCGTCGGCTTCGATGCCCCGGCCGCACCAATGGCCGGTACCGACATCTACACCCCCGGCTTTGGCGAGCAATCGGCCGGCAAGCTGGTGAACGTCGCCCCCGGCCCGGCCGGCGGCTTCGAGGCCCTCGCGGTCATGCAGATGAGCTGCGCCGAGGCCGGCGAAGCCCACATCGGCGCGCCCGACGGCCCGCCCGTGCGTTTCGAGCCCCTGCCCTATGCCTTGCCGTGAGAGCGTGTGAAGCGATCGTAGCAAGCCGCCCGACAAGGGGCGCGCGGTGCCCCGGCGCCCGGGGCACCGCGCAGTGCATTGAATCGCACGCACCGAAAGCGGTTGGAATGGAGGGATGCCATGAAGCTTGACTACTACATCTACTACCGACTGTCGCCGGAGCGCAACCATGCCGACGCCCGTGAAGCGGTGCGCAGCTTGCAGAGTCGCATGCTGGCGCGCACCGGGGTGAGCGGCCGGCTGATGGTGCGCCGCGACGACGGCCATACCTGGATGGAGATCTACCCGGACGTAATCGATGCCGAGGCCTTCGACGCCGCGCTCGAAGAGGAAACCCGCGCGGCGGGCTTCGAGACCTGGCTGGAACCGGCGACCGTGCGCCACGTGGAGCGCTTTGTCGAATGTGCCTGATCGTCGTGGGCTGGCACGCCCACCCCGACTATCCGCTGATCGTTGCCGCCAATCGTGACGAATTCTTCGCCCGCCCGAGCGCGCCCGCGCACTGGTGGACCGACTTGCCGCAACTGCTCGCCGGCCGCGACCTGGAGGCCGGCGGCACGTGGATGGGCGTCACCCGCAGCGGGCGTTTCGCCGCACTCACCAACTACCGCGATCCATCCGCCCGGCGGCCGGACGCCCCATCCCGCGGCGTGCTGGTGCGGGACGCCTTGCTGAGCGGTGCCGACGCGGTCACCACCCTGCGCGACATCGCCCAACGCGCCGGTGACTACGCGGGTTTCAACCTCTTCGTCGGTGACGGCCGCACGCTCGCCATCCTGGAGAGCACGCGGTCCCGTGTCACGCCGCTCAAGCCGGGCATCTACGGACTGTCCAACCACCTCCTCGACACCCCCTGGCCCAAGGTTGCGCTCGCCCGCAAGCGCTTTGCCGAGGCGATTCGCGCACTGCCCGACGAATCCGCCCTGCTCGCACTATTGCGTGACGACACCCCTGCCGGGGATGCCCACCTGCCCGACACCGGCATCAGCCTCGAATGGGAACGCTGGCTGTCACCCGCCTTCATCCGTGCTCCCGGCTACGGCACCCGCGCCTCCACCCTCGCGCTGCTGCAGAATGACGGCACGACGCGACTGCGGGAGTGGAGTTGGGACGACGCCGGTCAAGCAAGCTCGGAGAGCATTCACTGCTTCACGATCTCCGATCGGAGATAGCGCCAACCCTTCAGGTCAGGGCTCACGGCCATAGCGGCGGCGCATGCTCCGCTCCGCGCCCCCCGCTTAACCCGTCCATAACCCACCCCCCGCTAAGGTTTCCGCATCGGCCGCCGGGCAAGCCCGCCCTAAGGCCGCAAGGCCATCCCAAGGCCGCGACGGACACCCAGCCAATGCCATTCATACGCTTCGTCATCCCGCTTGCAGGCGCAATGCTGCTTTCGGCGTGCACCGGATTCGCCCCCCGGAGCGATTTCGCCGCGCAGGCCGAGCATCAGGCGACCCAGGTGCCCCACTGGGACACCTCGGTGTCGGGGGAACCCGTGGGGATGCTGACCGACCTGATCGGTAGCCCCGAACTCGAGGCGCTCGTTCGCGAAGCGTTCGCCAACAACCCCGGCCTGCAGCAGACCCTGCTGACGCTGGAGAAGAGCCGCATCGACCTGCAGATCACCGACTCGAACCGGCTGCCGGAAGCATCGGCGGGCCTGGCCGTCGACCGTACCGAGGACGCTGCCACGCGCTACACCGGTTCGGTATCGGTCAGCTGGCAAGTCGATCTGTGGCGCAAGCTGGCCGACGGCGTGCGTGCCGCCGAGCGCGACGTCGCGCAGCAACAAGCTTTGCTCGACGGTGCGCGCGACTCGCTCGCCGCCGAGGTCATGCTTGGATGGCTGGGTCTGATCGGCGAGCAGCGCGCGCTAGCCGTCGAGACAGCGCGCCTGGCGACGCTGGAGCTGAACACTGCGCTGATCCTGCAGCGCTATCGCAGCGGCCTGGGCACGCTCGAAGACCTCGACAGCGCCCGCAGTGCGGAGCACAGCAGCCGGGCGACGGTCGTTGCCGGCGGCGAAGCGGTGGCACGCCGACAACGCAGCCTGCTCATCCTGCTCGGACGGCTAAGCGACGAGCCCGTCGCGCTTCCTGCCGCTTATCCGGACGTTGTCGTTCCGCTTGCAAACCTGCCCGAGCAGACCCTCGCCCGCCGGCCCGACCTGCGCGCCGCCTATCACGCCATCGTCGCCGCGGACCTGCGCACGCGTGCAGCCTACAAGGATCTGCTGCCCAGCCTCAGTCTCAGCGCGATGCTGGAAGACATCGCCAGTTCGCCCGCGCAGGCGCTGCTGACCGACCCGGCATGGTCGCTGCTGGGGCAGTTGACCGCGCCGCTGTTCAACGGCGGGCGGCTGAAGGCCGAGGCGCAGCGCCAGGAACTGAACACCGCTCAGGCCTACCAGACCTATCGCGAAACCCTGCTCGCCGCGATCGGCGAGATACGCGACGGGCTCGGCCGGGAAAAAGCACTGGCCGAACAACAGCAGCACCTCGAGCTTGCCCTGCAGCACCAGCGCAGCAACCTCGCCCGTTACCAGCAGAAATACCGCAGCGGCGGCGCGACGATTCTCGAGCTGCTGTCGGTGCAACGCGAAACCTATGACCTTGAAGCGCAACTCGATGCGCTGATCCACGACCGACTCGCCAACCGGGTCACCCTGGCGCTTGCGCTGGGACTGGGAGCCTCAGAATGAGCCGACGCATCCGCCAGTTTCTCGTACTTGTCGCCGCCTGCGCCATGCTGGCGGCAGCCTTCGGCTACAACCACCTGCGTGCGCAGGCCCATGCCGAGTCGATGGCGTCCCTGCCACCGGCTGCGCCGCTGCGCACGCCGCCGTCGGTCGCGGTCGTAGCCGTCAGCGCCGAACCCCACGGCGCCGTGCTGCAAGGCTTCGGCAGCGCCGAACCACGCTATGAGCTGGCACTCACTGCGCGGGTCAGCGGCCCGGTCAAGGTCGTCGCCGAGGACTTCGAACCCGGCCGCATCGTTTCGCGCGGTGCGCAACTGGCCACACTCGAAGACAGCGCCTACCGCGCCGCAGCCGCTGCCGCGGCGAACACCCTGGCCAGTGCGCGGGTGGACTACCTGCAGGAGCAACGCGAACGCCTGCAGGCCCAGGCAGAGTGGCGCGCCTCCGGCATGGCGGGCGAACCGGAATCCGCACTGGTGTTGCGCGATCCGCAACTGGCCGCCGCCCAGGCCGCGGTGGACAGCGCCGAAGCCGCGCTCGCCGAGGCCAATGAAAACCTTGCCGGCACACACATCCGCGCCCCCTTCGAGGCGCTGGTGGTGACGCGCTCGATCGCGCCGGGCAGCTATGTGCAGGCCGGTGCCGAAATCGGGCGCTTGATGAGCACTGACCGCGTGGAGATCGCCATCGCCCTCTCCGCCTCCGACTGGGCGAAGCTGCCGGACGCCGACACCATGATCCGTGACGGCTGGACGGTCACCTTGCGCCAGGTGGATACCGCCCACGCGCAATGGAGCGCGACCGTGGTTCGGGCCGAGCGCAATCTCGAAAGCGCGACCCGGCAGCGCGCCTTGATCGTGGCGGTGGACGCGCCGTTGGCGCAGACCCCCGCGCTGTTGCCCGGCACGTTCGTCGAAGCAAGCGTCCCCGGCCGTCAGGTCGAAGGGGTGTGGAAGCTCCCCGCCAGCGCCTTGACCCAGCGCGGCGAGATCTGGGTGGTGGGCGCCGACCACACGCTCACCCGTCTCGCGGTCGAACCGCTTTTCGCCGATGCCGACGCGGTTTATGTGAAGCCTCCTGAAGCACTCGCGGCAACATCGCAGACGGTCGTGCTGCAGCCGCTGTCGAGCTACACCGAAGGCATGGCCGCGACCCCGGTGGGAGCAGACGACGATGAGTAACACGACGCGCTTCAAGGGCATCATCCCGTGGTTCGCGGTCAACCCGGTGGCGGCCAACCTCCTGATGCTGCTGGTGATCCTGGCTGGCCTGTTCAGCATGGGTTCGCTGCGCAAGGAAGCCTTTCCGGCCCTGGACCCCGAACAGGTGACCGTGTCGGTCAGCTATCAGAGCGGCTCGGCGGTGCAGTCGGAAGAAGGGCTGGCGATCAAGATCGAGGACGCGCTGGAAGACGTGACCGGAATCAAGACCGTCACCAGCAGCTCCACCGCCAACGGCGTGACGGTAAGCATCGAACGCCGCTCCGGCTACGACCTCGACACCCTGCTCACCGACGTGAAGGTCAAGGTCGACGCGATTTCCGACCTCCCCACCGACGCGAAGAAGCCGGTCATCGAAAAGGCCCGGCGCGAGGCAGAAGCAATCTGGCTGCAGCTCCACGGCGACGCCGACCGGCAAACCCTGCAGCAGCTGGCGCAGGCCCTGCGTTCGGACCTGCTCGCCGACAGCAACATCAGCTCGGTGAGCTATCGCGGCTGGCTCGATCCGATGATGTCGATCGAAATCGACGAGGCCCGCTTGCAGGCGCTGGGGCTGTCACTCTCCGACGTCGAGACGGCGATCAACCAGTCTTCGTCCAGCACCGCGACCGCCATCCTGCGCCACGAGCGGCTCTACCTGCAGCTCAAGACCTCGCAGCAGGCCTACTTCAAGCAACAGTTCGCCGCCATCCCGCTCAAGACCACCACCGACGGCCGTCGCGTGCAACTGGGCGAGGTCGCGGTGATCCGCGACACCTTCGACGACAACTCCGCCGTGCTCTCGCGCTTCAACGGCCACGCCAGCGTTGCGCTCGAGGTGCTCAGCACCGGGCTCGACGACGTCACCACCACCGTCACCAGCACCCAACGGGTGATTGCCGAATGGGTGGACGGCGGGCGCCTGCCGAGCGGCGTGGAGATCTCGGCCTGGCGCGACGCCAGCGAGAACATCAGCGGCCGCCTGTCGCTGTTGGTGAACAACGCGATCACCGGCATCGCGCTGGTCTTTCTCCTGCTCGCCCTGTTCCTCAACCTGAGGGTGGCCTTCTGGGTTGCGATGGGGCTGCCGTTCATCTTCTTCGGCGCGCTGTTCTTCATGGGCGAAAGCTACGCCGGGCTGTCACTCAACGAGTTCACCACCTTCGGCTTCATCATGGCCCTTGGCATCGTGGTCGACGACGCGGTGGTGGTCGGCGAGAGCATCTACACCACCCGCGCGCGCGAAGGCGACACGATGGCCAGCACCATCCGTGGCACCTTGCGGGTGGCGGTGCCGACGCTGTTCGGGGTGTTCACCACGGTCGCCGCATTCGCGGCGCTGTCGCAGCTGTCCGGCATGCTCGGCCAGGTCTATGCGCAGTTCGCGATCGTAGTGACGATCTGCCTGCTGCTGTCGGTGGTCGAATCCAAGCTCATCCTGCCATCGCATCTGGCACACCTCGACACCCACCGCCGCAAGCCCTCGCGCAACCCCTTGTCGCGCCTCTGGCAGGCGCTTCAGAACGGCGCCGACGCGGGCCTGGACTTCTTCAGCCGGCGCATCTACCGGCCGCTGATCGGCGTGGCGCTGACCCATCGCTACGCCGTCGTCGTGACCGCTGTCGCGCTGTTGGTGCTGGTCGTGGCGATGCCGTTCAACGGCATGGTGCGGGTGAGTTTCTTCCCGGACGTGCCGGGCGACAACGTGCGCGGCGAGGTGACGATGCTCGACGACGCCAGCTACGGCCAGACCCACCTCGCCCTGACCCACCTCGAGCGCCGGGCCCGGGCCACCGACCAGGCCTTGCTCGACGAGCACGGCGCCACCGCCATGCAGACCGGCATCGCCAACCTGCAGGTGCTGGCCGAGGCTGACCGGAGCGGCCAGGTCACGATCGAGCTGCACGGCGACGCCCCCTACGACATCAACACCTTCACCCGCCGCTGGCGCGAATCCGCGGGATGGCCGGAAGGCGTGCGCACGCTCAGCATCCAGAGCGCGCCGCGCATGGTCGACGCGCTGCGTATCGAGCTGCGCGCAAGCGACGACGAGGTATTGAGCCGCGCCGGCGAGCAGGTCCGCGCCCGACTCGAGGCCTTGCCGGCGGTCAGCGGCATCAGCGACAACCTCAGCCCGGGGCTGCCGCAGTTGCTCATCGAGCTGACCGACCAGGGGCGCGCGCTGGGGATGACCACCGACAGCCTCGCAAGCCAGCTGTATCAAGCCTTCAACGGACAGGTCGTGCAACGCTATCAGCGCAACAGTGACGAGATCGAGGTGCGCGTGCGCTACCCCGAGGCCGAGCGCCGGGGCGCTGCCAACGTGCTCAACGCACGGGTCCGCACCCCGGATGGCGCGGTGGTTCCGGTATCCAGCGTGGCCACCGTCACCCAGGGCTTCACCCGCGACACCATTACCCGCATCGACGGCAAGCGCGCCGCCTATCTGAGCGCCGACGTGGACAAGGACCAGCAGTCGGTCACCGAACTGGTCGAGAACCTGCGCACCACGCTGGCGCGCGAGCTGCAGCGCGAGTATCCGGGGCTGGACATCCACTTCGGCGGCGAAGCCGAACAGCAGGCCGAGACCGCTTCGTCGATGGTGTCCTTGTTTCTGCTGGCGATGCTGGTGATCTACCTGCTCCTCGCCATTCCGCTCAAGTCCTACATCCAGCCGGTGCTGATCATGTGCGCGATCCCGTTCGGCGTGGTCGGTGCGATACTCGGCCACTGGATGAACGACATCGCCCTCAGCATCCTCTCGCTCAACGGCATCATCGCGCTCTCCGGCGTCGTGGTGAACGACAGCCTGCTGCTGGTCAGTCGCTACAACGAGATCAAGCACAAGGCCGCGTCACGCCTCGAAGCCGTCGCCGAGGCCTGCACCAGCCGCCTGCGGGCCGTGCTGCTGACCTCCGTCACCACCTTCGCAGGGCTGGCCCCATTGCTGACCGAGACCTCCTTCCAGGCCCAGTTCCTGATCCCCGCTGCGGTGTCGCTCGGTTATGGCATTCTGTTCGCAACCGTGGTCACACTCATCCTGATCCCCGCCCTGGTCATGATTCAGGAAGACATCGCCGGATGGTGCAAGCGCGCCGTCCTGCGTCCCCATGCCGTGCCGGAGCAGCCGTGATGCTGAACGTGCTGCTGGTCGAGGACGACCGCGACCTGGCCGAGACCATCGTCCAGTACCTGGAACTTGAAGGCGTGCGCTGCGACTACGCCAGCAACGGCGTCAGCGGCCTGCAGCGCATGGCCGCCGACAGCTACGACGCCCTGCTGCTGGACCTCAACCTGCCGCGGCTGGACGGCCTGTCGCTGTGCGAGCGCATCCGCGAACGCGGCGACGACACCCCGGTGCTGATGCTCACCGCCCGCGACCGCCTGCAGGACAAGCTCGACGGTTTCCGCGCCGGCACCGACGACTTTCTGGTCAAACCCTTCGAACTCGAGGAACTGGTGGTGCGGGTCCGCGCCCTCACCCGCCGACGCAGCGGCCAGGCGCGCCTGCTGCGCTGCGCGGACCTGGAGATGGACCTCACCCGCCGCGTCGTGCGTCGCAGCGGGCAAGTCCTCAAGGTCTCGCCGATCGGCTGGAAGCTGCTCGAACTGCTGCTGCGCGAATCACCCGCGGCGGTAGCGCGCGAGCGGCTGGAACAGGCCGCCTGGGGCGACGAGGTGCCGCCCAGCAACAGCCTGAAGGTGCACATGCACGGCCTGCGCAAGGCCATCGATGGCGACTATCCGGTGACCCTGCTGCACACCGTGAGCGGCTTCGGCTTCTCTCTCCGGGACGATGGACATGAGACGCCCGCTTAGCCTCAAGCGTGCCCTCGTCCAGGCCATGCTCATGCTGGTCCTGGTGTTGATCGCCGGCTACTCGCTGCTCGCGGCGCGCTACTTCCTGCTGGGCATGGACACCGTCACCGCCGACAATCTCATACGCGTCGCGCGCCTGGCCCAGCCGATCGAACCGGACGACCCGCGCCCGCCCCCCGGTTTCGCGGTATCACCGCGCTGGGAGGATCAGCCGCACGCGGTACGCAGTGCCATTCCCGAGCCGCCGAGCGGGGTCGAGCAACTGAGCAAGGGAGGCAGGCCACCCGACACCGTGGTGTTCGCGATGCGCCTCGAAGTCGACGGCGAAGCGCGCTTCGTCAGCCTGGAGATGTCGCGTGAGCACGTCTCCGAGCTGGTCCGCCGCAACGCCGCCCAAAGCCTGGTGCTGCTGCTGCTGATCGGGCTCGCCACCCTGGTCGCGCTGGCCGCCATCGTCTGGTGGGTACTGCGCCGGGTGTCGCGCCCGGTCGGCGCCCTGGGCGAGTGGGCGCGCGGGCTCGACGAAACCGCCCTGGCCCGGCCGATACCCGATTTCGGCTATCGCGATCTCAACGACTTCGCCGCACTGATCCGCAGCAGCCTGCTGGCCGCACACGCCGGAATGGAGCGCGAACAACGCTTTCTGCGCTACGCCAGCCACGAGCTGCGCACCCCGATCGGGGTGATCCGCAGCAACATCGAGTTGCTGCGCAAACTGCACGCGATGCGCACCGAACCGACGGACGCACGCGAACAGGCCATCGTCGAGCGCCTCGATCGCGCCGGCCTGACCATGAAACAGCTTACCGAAACGCTGCTGTGGCTGAGCCGGGAGGACACCGACGCCCTGCCGAGCGCCGAGCTGTGGCTGGACCTCATGATCGAGACCCTGGTCGATGAGCTGCGCTACCTGCTGCACGGCAAATCCGTGCACCTGGACCTGGCGCTGACGCCCTGCTCCGCGGCCCTGCCCGAGGCCGTCACCCGCATCGTGCTGTCCAACCTGATACGCAATGCGTTCCAGCACACCTGGAGCGGAACGGTGACGATCCGCCAGGACAAGAACGGCGTCCACATCATCAACCGGGAGGTCGAAACCAGCGACGATGGCGAAAGTGGCGACGGTGCCGACGACCTGGGCTTCGGCCTGGGGCTGCAACTCACCGAGCAGCTGACACGCAGGCTCGGCTGGCACTATGCGAGCCGCAACGAACCCCGCGGTCGGGACGTGAGCATCACCTTCGGTGATGACAGGCCCCTGCCAGAGCAGGCGGCATCCATCATCGCCAGACCATCCACGTGACCCTCATGCGAGCCGCCGCCGCATGGTGCGATGCTCGATCCCGGCTTCCATGAAGACTTCGCCTTCGGCTTCGAAGCCATGCTTGCGGTAGAACGCCTCGGCGCGCACCTGGGCGTTGAGCACTACCTCCGGAAACCCCCTGGAACGGGCCTCATCGACGAGCAGTTCCAGAATCCGCCCACCCAGCCCGCTACCGCGCTGGCTGGCGGCAACTGCCATGCGACCGATATGGCCGTCGGGCAACAAGCGGCCAGTGCCGACCACCTGCCCGTCGGTTCCTGTGGCCACCGCGTGCAGGCTGAGCGGATCGAAGGCGTCGCGCTCGATCTCCGCCGGCACCCCTTGTTCCACAACGAACACCGCGATGCGCAACGGCATCACCCACTGTTCCGCCCGCCCCCAGTCCGTCACCCAGAGCAGGTTGGGCCCCAGTGCGGCACCTCCAATGGCGGCACGCGTGTCTTCCATTTCGTGTTTCTCCAGTCAGTGCGTTGTTGAAGTCATCGTCGCGAACGCTCCGATGACTGCGCACAACGCAGTCATCGAAACGACCGCAGTTCGATGCACGACCGCCGCCTATTCCTCGATATCGATCCGCGTTCCCGCCGGCACCAGATCGAACAACTCGATTACGTCGCGATTGCGCATGCGTATGCAGCCGTGCGAACGCGCCACCCCCATGGGCTGGTCGTCGCCGGTACCGTGGATGTAGATGAAGCGGCGCATGCTGTCGACGCGCCCCAGGCGGTTCCAGCCAGGCTCACAACCGCTCAGCCACAGGATGCGCGACAGAATCCAGTCGCGCTCGGGGTGGGCCGCGGCCAGTTCGGGCGTCCAGATCTCGCCGGTGGGACGGCGCCCCCGGAACACCGTCGCATAAGGCGCGCCGGCGCCGATGCGTGCGCGCACGAGGTGACGGCCGCGCGGTGTGCAGCCGGAGTCCTGGCGCTCTCCCGGTCCGTTGAGCGCGGTCGACACCGGGTAGCGGCGGATACACGCGCCATCTTCGGCAAACAGGCTGAGCCGCTGGACGTCGAGCTGGATCAGGATACGCATGCCAGACTGCCCCCGGATCACGCGGTCAAGGTACGACCGCGCCGCGCGGCGAAGAAGGACGACAACAGGCCGCCGCATTCGTCCGCCAACACCCCACCAACGACGCCCGCATGGTGATTGAGGCGGGCCTCGCCGAACAGGTCGATCACGCTGCCGGCCACGCCGGTCTTGGGATCGCGGGCACCGAACACAACGCGGGCGATGCGGGCGTGCATGATCGCCCCGGAGCACATCGCGCATGGCTCCAGCGTGACGTACAACTCACACCCCGGCAGCCGGTAGTTGCCCAGGCGGGCGGCGGCGTCGCGCAAGGCCATGACTTCGGCGTGGGCGGTCGGGTCGTGGCTGCGAATGGGTTGGTTGAAGCCGCGCCCCACCACTTCACCGTTCAACACCACGACCGCCCCCACCGGCACCTCCTCGCAGGCGCCCGCCAGCCGCGCCTGCTCGAGGGCGAAGCGCATGAAGCGGGCATCCGAATGATCGGCGGCGGCATCGGTCTGGGTGGTGGTGTGGCTGGTCATGGCAATCTCCGTCCAAGCCGGGAGTCTACCCGAGCGCTCGGGCTGCGCGAAGCCCGTACCCGGCGCAGCGACTGGCGCGCGCCCTCGGTCGGCAGCGACACTTACCTGCCGCTTGGGCCTGTGCGATGCCGGTGATATAGTCCCCCGGGCGCGGGGCCGGCCCACCCCGCGGGGGCGTGTGATCGGGCGGCG
Organism: Rhodocyclaceae bacterium; assembly: GCA_046295975.1. GTDB lineage: Bacteria > Pseudomonadota > Gammaproteobacteria > Burkholderiales > Rhodocyclaceae > UBA2357. The sequence goes on along the minus strand of JBKBMG010000079.1, from coordinate 51 downwards.
AAAGCCGCGACGCCGCGTCGGTTTCGCGTCAGAATGCGCCGCCCGTGCGCC
>JBKBMG010000078.1:0-17613 GCA_046295975.1 Rhodocyclaceae bacterium | reverse complement strand
GTTGGTCGGTTCGTCCAGCAGCAACAGGTTGGGCTGGCGCCAGATCAGCAAGGCCAGCGCCAGCCGCGACTTTTCCCCGCCCGAGAAGTGGCCGCAGGGGGTGAGTGCGCCGTTGGCCGCCCCCTCGCCCACGGTCTCGCCGCGAAAATCGAAGCCGCCAAGGTAATCGCGCAGGGTTTGCTCGCGCGCCTGCGGATCCAGGCGCTGCATGTGCTGCAGCGGTGACTCCTCCGGCCGCAGGCTTTCGAGTTGGTGCTGGGCAAAGTAGCCGGTGACCAGCCCCTTGCCTTCGGTCCGGCTGCCGGCGCTCAGCAGCAGTTCGTGGGCGAGGAGCTTGATGAGGGTGGACTTGCCCGCCCCGTTGCGCCCGAGCAGGCCGATGCGCTCGCCCGGCCGCAAGGTGAGGCCGATGCCGTCGAGAATGGTCCGGCCCGGATAGCCGGCCGCGCCGTCCTCGATCTGCAGCAGCGGATCGGGCGCGGCCGGGCAGGCCCGGAAGGCGAACGAAAAGGGGGTGTCCACATGGGCGGCGGCAATGCGTTCCATCCGCTCCAGCGCCTTGATGCGGCTTTGCGCCTGGCGGGCCTTGGTGGCCTTGGCGCGGAAGCGGCGGATGTAGTCCTCGATATGGGCAACCTCGCGCTGCTGACGCTCGAACAAGGCCTGTTGCTGGGCAAGCCGTTCGGCACGCTGGCGTTCGAAGTCGGAGTAGCCGCCGGTGTACAGGGTGAGGCGTTGCTGTTCGACGTGGGCGACATGGGTCACGCAGGCGTCGAGAAACTCGCGGTCGTGGGAGATCAGCACCAGCGTGCCGCGATAGTCACGCAGCCACTGCTCCAGCCACATCACCGCATCGAGGTCGAGGTGGTTGGTGGGCTCGTCCAGTAGCAGCAGATCGGACCGGCACATCAAGGCCTGGGCGAGGTTCAGGCGCATGCGCCAGCCCCCGGAAAAATCCGCCACCGGGCGTTCGATGTCCGCCGGCGCGAAGCCCAGCCCATCCAGCAACGCCGCCGCGCGCGCGCGCGCGGCATAGCCGTCGATCTCGCCCAGGCGTGCGTGCAACTCGCCAATGCGCGCGCCATCGTGGGCGGCTTCGGCAGCGGCAAGCGCGCCTTCTACGTCGCGCAGCTCGGCGTCGCCGTCGAGCACGTAATCGATGGCCGGGCGGGCGATCCCCGGCGTTTCCTGCGCGACGTGGGCGATCACCCAGGCCGGCGGCATGTCCAGATCGCCCTGGTCCTGGTGGAGTTCGCCGCGCAGCAGTGCGAACAGGCTGGACTTGCCCGACCCGTTGGCACCGGTCAGGCCGACTTTCCAGCCGGGGTGGATCTGGAGCGAGGCCGACTCGACGAGGATTTTGGCGCCCCGGGCGAGGCGCAGGTTGCGGAACTGGATCACTGCGGTGTTTGGTTCGACAAAACCGGTATTCTACGCAACACTAAGGCCTTGGCCCGTGCGCGCATGCGAACAAGCCATACGCCGTCTCGTATCCTGTCGCCCCGATGCGCACTCGCCACCACCTTCCACAACCGTAGCCGCTCGTTGCGGCGCCAATCCCGGTCCTGTGCGCCGCAGCCCTTCACCTCCTCATCCTTCCCGCCCTGCCATGCCTAACCGCCTCCGTCCCGTGTGCCTGCTGTCGATGTTCTGCCTGATCCTGGCCAGCGCAGCGGTGTATGCCGACACCCCTGCGGACGCGGGTTCGTCGGAAGCCAGCGCTGCGGTGTCCGTCATTGCCGAGGCGGCCGCCAGCCCCGACGCCCTGCGCGAGCAGGCCCGTGCGCTGCGTGCCGAAGCGGAGGTGCGCTACCGCGCCGACGAACCGCGGTGCTACGAGCGCTTTCTGGTGAACCGCTGCCTGGATCAGGCGCGGGACGCCCGGCTGGCGAAAATTGCCGAGGCTCGAGCACTCGAAACCGAAGCCAGCAAACTTGAACTTGCGCGCAAACAACAAGCCTTCGAAACCCGCCACGGGCAGGACCCCGAAGCGCTGGCGCCGCCGGATACGCTGCCCCAACCCATGCCGCTGCCGGACATGCCGGCCGATCGCTCGGCCGAGGCGATCCGCGCCGCACGCGAGGCCGAGGCCCAGCGCGCCGCGACCCAGGCCGAGGCGGCCCGCATGGCACGCGATGCCGAGCGGGCTGCCGAGCGCGCCCGGGCGGAAGCGGCCGCGGCAGAGCGCGCCACCCGCGCGGAACGCGACCGCGAACGCTACGAGCGCCGCATCCAGGAACGGGAAGCCGCCCTGCAAAAGGCAGCGCCGGACGCCGCCCGTGACGAAAGCCCCAGCGACAGCCCCGCGGCACCCGCCAAACCGGCCGAGTGAACCTGGGGAGGCGCTAAGCGCTGATTCATTCCCCATCGTTCGAGCCTGTCGAGGCCCCTGTGATGTTCTGAGGAATACCCTTCGGCAAGCCTGTCCTGAGCGCAGCCGAAGGGCTCAGGGCGAACGGATCCCATCCGTGTTTCCCTGGCGGGCGCGCCCACCGGATCGGTGTCGAACGCCTGGCACACCCTCACACCGGCAGTACGCCCCCGTCTATCACCCGTCGCAACACGAAGCTCGAATGCACCCCGGTCACCCCGGGAATGCGCGTGATGCGCTGTAGCAGCAGCTCCTGATAGGCGTCCATGTCCGCCACCACCACCTTCAACTGGTAGTCGGCGTCCTGCCCGGTGATCAGCAAACACTCCTGCACCTGGGGAATGGCGGCCACCTCGGCATCGAAGCGGTCGAAACGCTCGGGCGTGTGACGGTCCATGGAAATGTGGATCAACGCCATCAGACTGAGGCCCAGCTTGCGTGCGTCCAGCACGGCCTTGTATCCCACCACCAGCCCCGCCTCTTCCAGCGCGCGGGTGCGCCGCAGGCAGGCCGAGGGCGACAGGCTCACCTTTTCAGCCAGATCCTGATTGCTGATGCGGCCATCGCGCTGCAGCACCGCGAGAATCTCGCGATCGTAACGATCAATCTGCAAGATATTCTGCATGAAATGTCCCCTACAAACCGAATATTCTTCTTATCGTACACGTTGCGCAATTTTCTGCAAAAACTGGCGCGAATCGACCCCGAATTTGCAATCGCCTGTCTCGGCCGCTGCGTAACATGTTTGCATTGCTCGCCATCCAGCCCAAGTCAACCGCACAGGACGCCTTGCCATGTTGCCCAACCCCGCCGCCAAGTACCGCCCCTTCGCCCCGATCGCCCTTGCCGACCGGCAGTGGCCCAACCGGGTGATCACCCACCCGCCGATCTGGATGAGCACGGACCTGCGCGACGGCAACCAGGCACTGTTCGAGCCGATGAACGTGGAACGCAAGATGCGTATGTTCCGCACGGTGTGCGAGATCGGCTTCAAGGAGATCGAAGTCGGCTTCCCCTCCGCCTCGCAGACCGACTTCGATTTCGTTCGCCACCTCATCGAGGACGGCCACATTCCGGAAGATGTCACCATCCAGGTGCTCACCCAGGCGCGTGAGGATCTCATCCGCCGCACCATGGAATCGGTGCGCGGCGCGCGCCGCGCCATCGTGCACGTCTATAACGCCACCTCGCCGACCTTCCGCGAGGTGGTGTTCAACATGGACAAGCCGCAGGTGGTGGCGCTGGCGGTATCGGCGGTGCGTCTGATCAAACAGATCGGCGAAGAGATGCGCGCCGACTGCGGCACCGAGATCGCCCTCGAATACAGCCCGGAGACCTTCTCCGCCACCGAGCTCGAGTTCGCCAGGGAAGTGTGCGACGCGGTCACCGCCGAATGGGGCGCCACGCCGCACAACAAGGTCATTCTCAACCTCCCGGCCACGGTCGAGGTATCCACCCCCAACATCTATGCCGATCAGATCGAGTGGATGCACCGCAATCTGGCACGCCGCGACAGCGTGGTGCTCTCGCTCCACCCGCACAACGACCGCGGCACCGGCGTGGCCGCCGCGGAACTCGGCATGATGGCCGGTGCCGACCGGGTGGAAGGCTGTTTGTTCGGCAACGGTGAGCGCACCGGCAACGTGGACATCGTCACCCTCGCGCTCAACCTGTACACCCAGGGCATCCACCCCGGGCTCGATTTCTCCGACATCAACGCCGTGGCACGCACGGTCGAGTACTGCAACCAGTTACCCATCCACCCCCGCCACCCCTATGTGGGGGATCTCGTATTCACGGCCTTTTCCGGGTCCCACCAGGACGCGATCAAGAAGGGTTTCGCCGCTCAAAAGGCTGGCGCTCCGTGGAACGTACCCTATCTCCCGATCGATCCGGCCGACGTCGGCCGCAACTACGATTCGGTGATCCGGGTGAACAGTCAGTCGGGCAAGGGCGGCATCGCCTACCTGCTGGAGACCGAGTACGGCGTCGTGATGCCGCGCCGACTGCAGGTGGAGTTCTCCCGCGAGGTGCAGAAGGTCACCGATGCCACCGGCGCGGAAATGAGTGCGGCCGACATCTGGCAGTTGTTCCGTCGCACCTATCTCGACACCGTCGCACCAGTCCATTACGTCGAACATCACTTGTTCGAACATGGCGACGCCCAGGGCATCCGCCTGGTGGTGGAGATCGCAGGCACCCGCCATCTACTCGTGGGTGAGGGCAACGGCCCGATCGACGCCGCGGTCCATGCCCTGCGCAGCGCCGACATCCACGTGCAGGTGCGCAGCTACGAGGAGCGTTCGACCGCCCCCAGCGAGGACGGCGGCAACGCCCAGGCCTGCGCCTTCATGGAGCTCACACCGGAGGACGGCAGCAGCGGCGATTGCTACGGTGTGGGTATCGACGGCAACATTGTCACCGCGTCGATCAAGGCCATCCTCAGCGGCGTGAACCGCCTGCAGCCGGCCACCGCCGCAGCGGCAAAGGATTCACTCGCGGCCTGACTGTTAACCCGGCAATCCACTACCGTTCGGGCTCGGCCTCTCGGCTCCGCTCAGGACAGAGCCGGTCGAAGGTGTTGCCGCAAGCGCCCTTCGACCGGCTCAGGGAGAGCGGATGTGCCTGTTTCAAAGGTTCGCTTTGCCACGCCCACGCGGGGCTTGCTTCGCCCAGGGCGAACGCTTGTGGCAGTTTCAAAGGCTCGCTTTGCCACGCCCGCAGGGGGCCTGCTTCGCTCAGCCCGAGCGGTAGTCCGTGACTTTAAAGGCCGGGTCAATGGGCACCGCCGGCCGCCAACCCCTGCTCCAGAACCTCGAGCCGCTCACGGATGCGCTCGCCGACGTGAATCTGGGGGTTGGAATAGCCGTCGTCCTTGCCCGCCTCACGCTCGCGACGGTCGATGATGGGGCGGGCGGCGGCATGCGCCGCCTCGAAGGAACGGGTTTCGTTGCGCAACTGTTCGTCGAACACCGCACGGCCGAAGAAGGTGAGTTCGGACAGCCGGCCGCAACCATAGGAGGTGTTGTCGGCATCTGCGGCGGTCATCACCAGAGTGTACTCGTCGGCCAGCGGGGCGATCCAGCTGCCCGAGTAGCACGCCGACACCGAGATCACGCGATAGCGGACGCCGGCCTCGTCCAGCCAGGCCTTGAGCCGCTCCGGGGTCACGGTTTCCACGCTCATCGGCCAGAAGCTTGCCGACAACTCGCCGTCGGCGGCACCGTGCGAGGTGAGGTGGATGAACAGGATGTCCTCCTCCCGGTCCATCACGCGTGCCACGTGGTGGATGCTGCGCCCGAGGTTGAGCGGCGTCGCCCATGGCCACTGCTCCAGCGTCTCCAGATGGTTCACCAGTTGCAGCGTGCGTTCGGCAGTGCCGAAGCGCTGCGCCATCACCTCGGCCACCATCGCGCTTTCACGTCGGAACACGTCCTCGTGCGCATAGGGGGCGAAGGTCAGCGCATACAGGTCCACCACCCCGGGGCGCTGCGCTGCGAGCGCTTCCAGACGGTCGTTGAGCAAGCGTGGCTGGCGCTCCATCAGCGACTGGGTCAGCTGCAGCCATTCGGGCGCCGGCGCCTCCGCAACGTCCGGCTCGCGCGCGCTCCACGCCGCCCGATGGTTGTAGTAGGACTCCAGAACACTCACCCCCAGCACCAGCAAGGCGCCCAACGCCGCCCACAACGGCCGGCCGCTGCCGCGTGCCAGCATCACCGCATACGCCAGCGTGCCGATCAACAGCGCACCCGCCGAGATGCCCCACCACACGTAGTACCCGATCTGCGACGCGTCCCACCGGCTGGACAACAGCATCAGCCCGAAATACACCAGTGCCAGCCAGACCCCTTGCGCCACCGACAGTTCGAACAGCCAGGCTGCACCGGGCGAGCGGCGTGGGTCTACGCGTTAGCGCGGCAGCAAGGCGTGGCACAGCCACGCACTGGCGCACAGCGTCAGCCAACCGGCGAACAAGGCTTCGGCATGGAAGTCGGCCGGCCCCTCCACCCACAGTCGCTGCATGCCGACCGACAGACCGAGACTCAACAACAGCAACGCCAGCAGGCTGCCCGGGCCGGCATGCAGGCGCTCCCAACGCGGACGCATTAACACCATCGTGCGCCCGCCTTCCACCACCCAACGCCACAGACGCAGCGGGGGGGCGTCCCGGCGGGTGGGCCCGCCGGCCTGATCGACAACAGAGGGATGGGGCACGGCATTCAGGGCTTCGGTCATGGCAGGACGGTACGAAGGAGGGGATGAAGGGGGATGAAAGGGGGCGATAGGCCCCGGATCTGGAACACAATGTGTGCATTGATGCACTACCCGGACACGCAACAAGCGGTCAACCGAGGCATCCAGAATTATGCACCAGCCATCGCCGCCCGGCTATTGCAAGACGAGCCAGACGACACGGGCAACCGGCCGCCGCGCCACCCCCGCGCCCGGTGAGCGGCTGCCTGCGGGCGGACAGCGCCTCTCAAGAAACAGCTTTCGATTGTCATTGCCCGGAAGGCGCGCAAGGCCCCACTCCCGTTCGGGCTGAGCCCTTCGGCGCTGCTCAGGACGGGCCTGTCGAAGCCCGTTCGAAGGCACTGCCATCAAGTGCCCTTCGACAGGCTCAGGGCGAACGGAGTACCCGTTTCCTGCGTCTGCTCTGCCACGCCGCGGCGGGGCTTGCTTCGCTCAGCGCGAACGGCCGGCGCGCCCTTCGACCCGGTTTGCCACCCAGATCCCGGCGCCGACCAGGCCCATGGCCACGACGATGGTGAAGGTGAGTGGCTCGCCGAGGAAGAGGATGCCGGCCAACACGCCCATGACCGGCGTCAGGAAGGAAAACGACGAGATGCGGGTGGCGGGGTAGCGGCGGATCAGCCAGAACCAGGCCAGGTACGCGCCGGTGGCGACGACCACGGTCTGATAGAACAGCGATGCCCAGACCAGGGCGGACGGTGCGAACACGCCGCGCTCGCCGAAGGCGAGCGAGAGCAGCGGCAGCACCAGCGCCGAGATACCCAGTTGGTAAATCAGGGTCTTCTCCGGCGCGATGCGCGCCATCGCCGTCGCCTTCACGGTGAGCGTGGTGGCCGCCCAGAAGAGTGCGGCGACGAGCATCATCAAATCGCCGATCCAGGCCCGCCCGACCGGGCGCAACAAGTTGTCGCCGAACAGCAGCAACACCCCGCCGAAGGCCAGCGCCATACCCGTCCATTGCGCCCGGCGCATGCGCTCGTTGGGCAGCAGCCACAAGGCGCCGAGGGCGACGAAGAAGGGCGCGGTGTACAGGAAGATGACGCCGCGCGAGGCGTCGGTGTACAGCAGTGCGCTGAAGATCAGGCCGAACTCGGCGGCGAACAACACCCCGGCGAGCATGCCCGGCCACAGGCTGCCGTCCGCCTCCCACAGGCGGATGCCCCGCAGTTTCGCCCACGCCCACACCAGGACAGTGGCGCCGAGGGAGCGCAGCCCGGACTGCCAGATCGGCGAGATGCCCTCGTTGCCGATCTTCACCACCACGTTCTGCATGCCAAGAATCGCGCACATCACCACCATGGTGATGACGGCGACGCGGTCGAGTTCGGCGTGTTGCTGCGGCATGCTGACTCCTGGATACAGGGGCGGTGCGGTGTGCTGCGCGCGTCGCGGGCGGCGCGGCGTCCGGCGTGGCCGGTTACTGATCGACTACGCTGACCGGCCCGACGCCGGACGGTATCTGCAGTCGTGCGCGCAGTGCCCGGGTGACTTCGATGCGACCCTCGTCGTCCACCCGCAGCGCATGCTCGATACCGTAGAGGCGCACATAGTCCAGCCAATCGTCGCCGGCGATGAAGGCAGGCTTGCTTGGTGCGTCCGACCAGGTTCCGGCCTCGTCGCGCGGCGTCACCAGAATGGTGAGCGACTGGGTGCCGTGCGCCGGACTGCCGGTGCGCGGGTCGAGCAGGTGGGAAAAGCGCTCGCCGTCGAGCTCGAAGAAGCGCTGGTAGTCCCCCGAGGTGCCAATCGCCTCGCCGTCGTACAAGGGTAGCGTGGCGAGCGGGCGCGGTTCGCGTGGGTGCTGGATGCCCAGCCGCCACGGCGTCTTGCCCTTGGCGCCGAGCGCCATGACGTTGCCGCCGATGTTGATCAGGGCATTGTCGACGCCACGCTCACGCAGCACCGCGGCGGCGCGGTCCAGCGCGTAGCCCTTGGCGTAGCCGCCGAGGTCGATGCGCACCAGGGGGTTGCGGCTGCGCACGCGCCGGCCGTCGATGTCGAGGTCGGCAATCGACGGCCGGGCCTCGACCAGCGCGCGCACCGCCTCGGGGTCGGGGCGCTGCGGTTCGAACTCGTCGGCGTGAAACCCCCACAACGCGATCAGCGCTCCCATGCCGGGGTCGAACAAATGGTCACCGGTGGCGGCAATGCGCTGCGCGTCGCGCAGACGCTCGGCCAATTCGTCAGACACCTCGATCGCCTCGCCGCGGGCGATGGATTCGTTCAGCTCACTGAGCTCCGACGGCTTCCAGGCGTGAAAAGCGTGGTGCAGGCGGTCGAACTCCTGCAGCACCGCCGCCATGGCGTCGCTGGCCTGCTGCTCGGACTCACCATAGACGGTGAGATCGACGCGCGTGCCAAAAACGTAGGCCTCCTGATGGAACAGCTGGGGGCGGGAGCAGGCGCTCAGACCGACCAGGCAAAAGCACAGCAGCGCCGCCAGCAGGCGGCGCGCGGACAGGGACGACATCATGCGCAGGCGTTCTCGAGTACGTCGACGAACAGCGCGGCGACCGAAAAGCCGGTTTGCGCGCCGATCTCGACGAAGCAGGTGGGACTGGTGACGTTGACCTCGGTGAGGTGGCCGCCGATCACGTCCAGGCCCACCACCATCAGCCCACGCGCCCACAGCAGCGGCGCCAGCGTCTCGGCGATTTCGCGCTCGCGTTCGGTCAGCGGCATGGCCACGCCACGCCCACCGGCGGCGAGGTTGCCGCGGGTCTCGCCGGCCATCGGGATGCGTGCCAGTGCATAGGGCACAACCTGGCCGCCGATGATGAGCACCCGCTTGTCGCCTTCGGCAATCTCGGGCAGATAGCGCTGCGCCATGATGGTGCGCGTGCCGCCGTGGGTCAGCGTCTCGACGATGACGTTGCGGTTGGGGTCATCGGCGCGCACACGAAAGATCTGGCTGCCACCCATGCCATCCAGCGGCTTGAGCACGACGTCGCGCAACTCGCCGATGAAGGCCTGGACCTCGGCCGGATCGCGGGCCACCAGCGTGGTGGCGGTGAAGCGGGCGAACTCGGTGATCGCGAGCTTCTCGGAATGGTCGCGGATCGCCCGCGGGTCGTTGAACACCCGCGCGCCGCCGCGCACCGCACGCTCCAGCAGCCAGGTGGCGGTGACGTACTCGAAATCGAAGGGCGGATCCTGGCGCATCACCACGGCATCGAAGGCGGTCAGCGACAGGTCGGCGGACTGGCCGGGTTCGTACCAGCGATGGTCGTCGGCGTGCACCGTCAATGCCAGCGCCCGCGCCGCCACCACGCCATCGCGCCAGCTCAGGGCCTCGCGCCGGATGGCGAACACCGCGTGGCCGCGCCGTGCCGCCTCACGCATCATCGCAATGCTGGAATCCTTATAGGCCTTGAGCCCGTCAAGCGGGTCAAGGATGAAGGCGAGCTTGAGGGAGTCGGTCATGCGTCGGGGCTCACGCGGGAATCCCGGCGTCGACATCCTCGTCCACGCTTTCCGGCGCGGTCTCCTCGATCTCCACCGCCGCCGCCAGCAGCGCCAGCCGGGCGACCACGCCGTAGGCGTAGAAGCGGTTGGGTGGCGCATCCGGCGCCTGCTCGAGGTCGGGCAGGCTGCAGCAGGTCTCGAAGGCCAGCGGTTCGAAGTGCATGCCCGGGGCATTCAGGTTCTCGTCGCGCCCGCGCTCGGTGTGCACCCGGTAGAACCCGCCCACGACGTAGTGATCCATCATGTACACCACCGGCTCGGCGACGGCGCCGTCCAGCGTCTCGAAGGTATGCACGCCTTCCTGGATGATCACCTCATGCACCTGCAGGCCTTCCTTCACCACCGCCATCTTGTTGCGCTGGCGACGATTCAGGCCGATCACCTCGGAAGCGTCCTTGACCGTCATCACCCCCATGCCGTAAGTGCCGGCATCAGCCTTGACGACGACGAAGGGCGTCTCGGAAACACCGTACTCCTTGTACTTCTCGCGGATGCGGGTAAGCAGGCTGTCGACCTGCGCGGCGAGGCATTCCTCGCCCGTGCGTTCCTGGAAGTTGATCTGGCCACATACGCCAAACTCGGGGTTGATCCGCCACGGATCGATGCCGATCACGTCGGCGAACTCGCGCGCGACACGATCGTAGGCGGCGGCGTGGCGCGACTTGCGGCGCACGTGCCAGCCCGCGTGCAGCGGCGGGATGAGCCATTGTTCGTCCAGCCCCTTGAGCACCTCTGGCACCCCCGCCGACAAGTCGTTGTTGAGCAGGACCGCGCAGGTGTCGAACCCCGCCACCCCCACCCTGCCGCCCTTGCGCACCAGTGGCTCCAGCGTCAGCGTGGCGCCGTTGGCCAACTCCAGCGTGGTTGGCTCGGTGATGTCGGGCAGCAGGCTGCCCAAACGCACGTTCAGCCCGGCAAGCTTGAGGATGGAGACCAGTCGGGCGACGTTCTGCAGGTAGAACTGGTTGCGGGTGTGGTTCTCGGGGATGAGCAACAGGTTGCGCGCGTCCGGGCAGATGCGCTCGACCGCCGCCTGCGCGGCCTGCACGCACAGCGGCATGAAGGCATCGTTGAGGTTGTTGAAGCCGCCGGGAAACAGGTTGAGATCGACCGGTGCGAGCTTGAAGCCGGAGTTGCGCAGATCGGTGGAGCCGTAAAAGGGCGGCATGTGATCCTGCCACTGAGCCCGCATCCAGTGTTCGATCCGCGTCGCGGAATCCAGGAAGCGCCGCTCGAGCTCCAGCAGGGGGCCGGTGAGCGCGGTGGTGAGATGAGGGACCATTGTGCTGTTCTCGCAGGAATCAGGTGGGACCGGCATGCCGGAGGTCATTGTTTTCCGCCAATATTACACCACTGGGTGGGGCGCGCTCAGTCCGGCCGAAAGCGCGCAAACCCTTCTGGCAATGGGGAATTTTCCAGGCTGCGCTGGGTAAACAGATAGCGCCCGTCGCAAACGAAGCCGAGGTCCGCCCAGTCCACGGCGTTGAGCGCATCGCGAAACGCCGCCGGATCGACATCGTCGCGCAGCGGAAACACCGCCAGCACCGCGCCATCGTAGTGCCGACAGGGGTGGACGAAAAACGGTGCGGTCGCGCGAGTCTTGCCGTTCACATAGACCCGCGGCCGTTCGGACTGGTGGTAGCCACGCCCCCACTCCCACCAGTTGCGCTCGTCGAAGGGCCGGATGCGGCGGGCGATCAGGCGCGCACGATGGCGTTCCAGCGCAGCCGGCGGCGGTTCGCCCGGCTCGCACCAGATCATGCGGCGGGTCTGGCCGGAGGCCACGGTCGCCGAATAGACAAAGTCACGGTTGCCGGCAGCCTCGTCAGCATAGATTTCGTCCGCGCCCGAAACGGCCCCGACCTTCACATAGGCGACCTCGGACAGGTGCAGCGGATAGTCACCACGGGTGAACATCAGGTGCCCGGCGCTTTCGACGAAATGGCGCGGCATCCACTGTGGCGCGGCCAGTGCATCAACGACGCGGTCTCTCACCCCCAGCGTCGCGTAGCGCATGTGGCGATCGAAACAGTCCTTCTCGAACCGCCAGATCAGGCAGTTGGGCAGCGCGCCGTCGAACACCCGCGCGTCACCCAGGTCGATCGCGTCGGTGATCGTGCCGCTTTCGAACAACAGGCGGTTGAGCCGCAGCGCCGAGGTGGCCTTGAGAAAGTCACGCGGGGTGATGAAGATCAGTTCGCCGCCGGGCGCCAGGTGGCGCAGGCATTTCTCGATGAAGAACAGATAGAGGTTGGAGCGTGCGTCGAAATGGGCGGCGTGCAGGCGTTTGCGGGTGCGCGCCGGTATGTCCTGAAAGCGCACGTAGGGCGGATTGCCGATGATGGTGTCGAAGCGCTCGTGGTCGGGGTAAGCGAAGAAGTCCATGTTGCGCGCCCCCGGCGGACAGTGCCCGGGATCGAGCTCGATCCCCACCGCCGTGTCCTCCAGGTGGGCGAGAAAGGCGCCGTCGCCGCAGGCAGGCTCCAGTACCCGCCCGCGGTTGCGGCGCAGCGCGAGCATCGCGTGCACCACCGGCTCGGAGGTGAAGACCTGGCCGAGCGAAGCGACGTCCAGCAGTCCGAGCGAGAGTTGATCCGACACAGTAAACTTCCTTGAACATCGCCCGTGGGCGCGAGGGATTTGATGCAGACGCGCCCCCTGGGCATTCATTGACCCGGCGATCGCGTTTTGTTCGGGCCGCGCGAAGCACGCTTCTCAGATGGCGCGGCAGAAGCCGCTACCCGCTCGCCCTGAATCGGTCGAAGGGCGCCAGCTGGCAGTGCCTTCGAGCGGGCATGGGCAGGCTCGGTTCGATCCGTGGCAGGGCTTTGAAGACAGGCACCATGTATGACTTTGGAAGGCCGTTTGTTATGAGCTTGTCGAAGGCCGAACGGCGTAGCGCGCGTTGTTGCCGGTTCCGAGCAAGGCAAGGCAACGGCGCGCTGTGCGCGAAAGGCCGAGGCGGCATTCTAATCGCAGCCGGACCCGCGCGCGAAGCGCCTGACCGGCGATTGCCCTTGCAAGCTGCCGATGCAGATGCAGCCAGCCGGCCGGCCGGCACGGCTTGTGTGCCCTGCGTCCGGGATGCCCGCCGCTCGCGCAACTCGGACGACTCATACGAATCCAACGCGAACGCTTGACCGCCGATGAGGAGAACAGTTCATGAGCTTTGCCGATGATCTCGCGCGCAGCCTGACGCGCAACCGCATCACCCGCCGCCAGGCACTGTGGCTGCTCGGCGCCGGCGCAGTCGGCGCCGGAATGGCGTCGCTGCAGGGTTGCGCCACCTCGCCCGTTACCGGGCAGACCATTCTGGTGGGCATGAGCGAGGCCCAGGAGCGTGCGATCGACGCCCAGGTGGCGCCCCACCAGTTCTCCCAGGACCTCGGCGCCATCCAGGACGCCACCGTCAACCACTACGTGAGCGCGGTCGGGCGCGACATCCACGCCCTGAGCCACCGGCCCGACATGCCCTACTCCTACCGGGTGCTGAACGCCAACTACGTGAATGCCTACACGTTTCCCGGCGGCGCGATGGGAGTGACCCGCGGCATCCTGACCGAACTTGACGACGAGGCCCAGCTTGCCGCCCTGCTCGGCCATGAACTCGGCCACGTCAATGCGCGTCACGCCGCCCAGCGCCAAGGCCAGGCGTTGGTGGCGCAGGCGGCGCTGGCCGGCCTCAACATGGCGGCGCAGGATTCGCAATGGGGCGCGCTCGCCGGGCTGGGCGGCCAGATCGGCGCCAGCGCGCTGCTCGCCAGCTATTCCCGCGACAACGAACGCGAGGCCGACGCGCTCGGCCAGGACTACATGGTGCGTGCCGGCTATCCCGCCACCGGCATGACGGCGCTGCATCAGGTGCTGATAGACCAGGAACGGCAGGCGCCCAGCCTGCTGCAAACCATGTTCTCGTCGCACCCCATGAGTGCCGAGCGACGTGACACCGCCCGCCAACTCGCCGCCACCCGCTACGCCGGCAGCGCGGCGGCGCCGGGGCGGCGGGAACGCTTCATGGACAGCACCGCCGGGCTGCGCCGCATCAAGCCGACCATAGACGCCTGCAAGGATGGCGAGACCGCGATGGCGCGCAAGGACTTGCGCAATGCCCAGGGGCGCTTCGAGGCGGCGCTGGCACGCACCCCCGAGGACTACGCATCCAACATCCGCATGGCACAGTGCCTGCAGGCGCAGGGGCGGGAGCAGCAGGCGCTGCGCTACGCCGAGACGGCCCGGCGTGTGTATCCGCAGGAGGCTCAGGCCCACAAGCTCACCGGCGTGCTGGCGCTGGGCCTGCGCGACCCGGGCGCCGCCTTCGACGCGCTCGACCGTTTCGACCGGATGTTGCCCGGCGATCCGGGCGTGACCTTTCTCAAGGGCGTATCGCTGGAAGGCATGGGCAACCGCCAGGCGGCCGCCCGGCACTATGTGGATTACCTGCGCCTGACCCAGCAGGGCGAGGCAGCACAGTATTCCATCACCCGGCTGCGCGACTGGGGGGTGGTCAAGTAGGTTTGCGGACGGCGATGCAGGCACCGGCGGGCGGCCTGAACCCGATCAGGTCGTCAGGCGGTCAAACAGCGGCAGGCGTTCGAACTGTTCGGGCGGTACCGGCCGACTGACGATGTAGCCCTGGTAGGCGTCGCAACCGAGGGCACGCACCGTTTCCAGTTGGGTCTCGGTCTCGACCCCCTCGGCGATGGTGCTCAGGCCCAGGCTGTGGGCCATGGCGACGGTGGCACGCACGATGGCGGTTTCGTTGGCCCCCTGGCCCAGGCCGCGGACGAAGCTCTGATCGATCTTGAGCTTGTCCAGCGACAGACGGTTGAGGTAGGCGAGCGAAGAGTAGCCGGTTCCGAAATCGTCTATCGCCAGCGACACGCCAAGCGCACGCAAGGCATCGAGCCGTCGCACGCTTTCCTCCAGATCGCTCATCAACGCCGATTCCGTGATCTCCAGCGCCAGCCGCGATGGTGCCAGGCCGGTTTCGGTCAGCACCTCGGCCACCAGCCGGTCTATGCCGGCCAGGCGGAACTGGCGCGCCGACAGATTGACCGCGATGCGCTCCAGCGGCATTCCCCGGTCCAGCCATGCACGTGCCTGGCGGCAGGCCTGGCGCAGCACCCATTCGCCGATCGGCACGATCAAGCCGGTTTCCTCGGCCAGCGGAATGAAGCGGTCCGGCCCCACCAGCGTGCCGTCAGCCCTCTGCCAGCGGAGCAAGGCCTCCGCCCCTACGTGGCAGGAAGCGGGATCGAGCGCCAGCACCGGTTGGTAGAACACGCGGAATTCGCCGCGCTCCAGCGCCTTGCGCAACTGCATTTCCATGGCGAGGCGGTCGTTGGCCGCGGCGGTGAATTCGCTCAGGTAGAACTGCGCCGTACCACGCCCCTGATCCTTGGCGCGATACAGCGCCGCGTCGGCATGCTTGATCAGTTCGGTGGCGGAGTCGCCGTCGTCCGGAAACACGCTGATGCCCACGCTGGCGCTGCAGGCGACCTCCACGCCCACATCCGCCGCCCCCCATCGACCACCCCACTCCCCACCGCAACCGGGCGTTCCACGGTGGCGATGAGCTTGTGCGCGAGCAGCGCCGCATCGTCGATCGCGGGCAAATCATCGACGATGACCAGAAACTCGTCGCCGCCCAGCCGTGCCAGTGTGTCCTCGCGCCGGACGCCGGCGCGCAGACGAGTGGCGATCTCCACCAGCACCGCGTCGCCGGCGGGGTGGCCGAGGCTGTCATTGACGTTCTTGAAGCGATCCAGATCGATATACAACACCCCCACCCGATGCCCATGACGGCGCGCCTGCTCCAGCGCATGCTCGAGCCGCGACTTGACCAGCAGCCGGTTGGGCAGGTCGGTGAGCGGATCGTAGTGGGACAGGTGCTCGAGTTGTGCCTCCGAGCGCTTGAGCTGGGTGAGGTCGGTCATCACCCCGACGTAATGCGTCTTGTCGCCGTGTTCGTCGCGCACGGTGCTGATCGTGAGCCACTGCGGATACACCTCGCCGTTCCTGCGCCGGTTCCAGACTTCCCCCTGCCAGTGGCCACTGGTCTGGAGGCTGTTCCACATCGCCTGGTAAAAGGAGCGGTCATGGCGGCCGGAGCGCGAAATGGACGGGTTCCGACCCACCACTTCATCGGCGGTGTAGCCAGTGATTTCGGTGTAGGCACGGTTGACCGCGACGATGCGCCCGTCCAGCGCGGTGATCACCACGCCGTCGCGCGTGCTCTCGAACACCGCCGCGGCCTGACGCAAGGCCTCGGCCGAGCGCGACTTCTGCACCGCCAGCGCGGTAATGCTCACAAACTCGGTCAGCAGCGCCAGTTCGCGCTCGTCGGGCGATTTGGGTACGTCGTGATAAACCCCGAAGGTGCCCACCACCTTGCCGCTGTCGTCGCGGAAGGGCACCGACCAACAGGCGCGGAAACCGGCCTCGACCGCCAGCTCGCGATAAGCCGCCCAGTGAGGGTGGGTCATTACGTCCTCGACGATCACCATCTCGCCCGCCGCCGCCGCGGTGTTGTAGAAAGCCGGCAAATCGGGGGCCGCGCCGGTGGTGAGCAGGCCGGAAATCGGGTCGATCAACAGTACCGACACCCGCATGCCCGGTTCGATGGCCTGCAACTGGCGCACGATGTGCTCCAGGATGGCCTTGAGCGGGCGCTGTGCGACCAGTTGGTCGAGTACCGTGGCGCGCGCCTGCCGAATGGTTTCGGCGAGCTTCAAGGGGGTGATGTCGGTCCATGACCCAACCACCTCGAACCGCCCCGACGCCACGTCGCCGCTCGCCCGCACCTCGTCGCGCACCCAGTGATAACGCCCGTCGCAGTCGGCAAAACGATACTCGCACCAACATGCCTCACCCCGCAGGATGCGGGCGCTGAACTGCTCGGTCAACAGCAGGTCACCGGGATGGATGTGCGAGGGCCACCACGCCGGCACCAGCGTTTCCTGCGCCGAGAACCCGAGCAGCCGCTCAATGTTGTCGCTGGTCCAGGTGGCGGTCTTGTGGCCCGCCTCGATCGCGAGCGTATACAGCAAAGTGGGGCTGGTCGCCAGCAAGTGGCCGAGACGTGCCGTGGTCTCGCGCAGGCGGCGCTCCTCGCGTATCAGGCGGGCCTGCTTATGGACATTTTCCAGCGTGGGGGCGAGTTCGTAGAGATAGCCCTCGTGCCGAGAGAGGTAGGCGTCCAGTCCGAAATACAAGGCCCTGGCCGCCAAGGCCTCGCTGCCACTGCGGGTTACCAGCACCATGGGCAAGCGGTTGCCATATTCCACCCGCAAGCTGCGCGCCAGGTCCAGACCATTCTGATCGGCCAGGTCGTAGGCGAACAACAGCACATCGTAGCCACTGCCGCCCCGATCGCCTGCGTCGTCCTCGTCGCCCGATCGCCCCCCAATCCTCTCAACTTAGGCATTGATCATACAGCAGGCTTGTAAGCATGGAACTTGTGAGGCTTGTTGCGCGGGGTTCGAGGTCGATGGCGTTCGGGGACGAACTTCTGGACGTTGAGT
>JBKBMG010000077.1:0-17837 GCA_046295975.1 Rhodocyclaceae bacterium | reverse complement strand
CCCAGCCACTGACTGGCCTGCTCCTGTCTCGTTCCCATCTGAGGGCCTCCTCCGTTGTGATGACGGCGAAGTGTCCGCTCGCGTGAGGGGGCGCGGAAGGTGGGGGCGTCGGACGCTTACCGTGATTCGGCTGAGCCGCAACTTCGGCAAGGAGGCAGCCATTACGGCGGGCCTGGACCACGCCCATGGGGAGGCTGTAGTGCTGATCGATGCGGACTTGCAAGATCCGCCCGAGCTGATTCCCGACATGGTTGCCGCGTGGAGAAACACGGGTGCGGATGTCATTGCCATGCGGCGGCGCTCCCGGACCGGGGAGAGCTGGTTCAAGCGCGCTTGTGCACACGTGTTCTATCGCATCTTGAGCCGACTGAGCGAATTCCCGATTCCGGAAGACACGGGGGATTTCAGGCTGCTCAGCCGAAAAGCGGTGGATTCGATCAACCGCATGCCCGAGCGCAGCCGCTACATGAAGGGTCTGTTCGCTTGGGTCGGTTTCCCCACGTACGAGATCGTGTACGACCGTGCCCCGCGCGCGGCAGGGCACAGCAAGTGGGGGCTCCTCGGGCTCGTTCGGCTGGCTCTGGATGGGGTGACATCGTTCTCTGCGGCGCCTTTGCGCTGGGTAACCGGTTTAGGACTGATCACCGCGGTCGCGGGCGCTGCCTTTGGTCTTTGGATCGTCGTCAAGACACTCCAGGGACAGCCTGCCCCCTCTGGTTATCCGTCCTCCATTGCGATGATGACGTTTCTCGGCGGCATCCAGCTCTTGTCCGTCGGTTTGCTTGGCGAGTACGTCGGCCGGATATATATCGAATCCAAGCAGCGTCCTCGCTATCTGGTTCGTGATCTCAGTGAAGCCGTCGGCAAGGCTGCATCTTGCCGGGAAACCAGCCAGGAGCATTCGAATGTCGGGCCTTGATCTGCGTAGCTCCGCATGCAGCATGCTCATCATCGCTCTGGGCATGCTGGGGTTGCGGCTTGTCAGCATGGCGTGGGTGCCTTACATCGATACGACCGAGCCACGCTATGCGGAAATCGCGAGACTGATGGCGGAAAGCGGTGACTGGATCACGCCGTGGTTCGAGCCAGGCGTTCCGTTCTGGGGCAAGCCGCCACTTTCGTTCTGGTTGCAGGCGCTGTCGATGAAGCTTTTCGGCCTGTCGGAGTGGGTGGCCCGGTTCCCTGCATGGATGGCAGTCGCAGTGACCTTGTGGCCCGTTCATGCGCTGGCACAGGCGTGGGCGGGGCGCCGAGCTGCCAGCGCGGCTGTCCTCATTCATGTGACCTGCGCGCTGCCCTACGTGATGGCCGGAGCGGTACTTACCGATCCCTTTCTGGCATTGGGTACAACACTGTTCATGGCCGGGCTGGTACTGCCTCAGTGGCACTGGCGCCTGTTGGCTGCCGTAGGGCTGGCAACAGGCCTCCTCGCAAAAGGTCCGCTGGCACTGATCATCGTTGCGGGCTCAGCGGTCATGTATTTGCTGATTTACCGTCGCCCGGCATGGCCTGCCATATCGTTGCGTGGATGGCTGATCGGTTTGGTGTTGGTGGTCACTCTGGTCGTGCCGTGGTATGTCCTGGCAGAGAACAAGACACCGGGATTCGGGAACTACTTTCTGCTCGGGGAGCTCCTGGAGCGATTCCTGGAGCCCGGATGGTCCGGAGACCTGTATGGAAATGCTCATCAGCGCCCGCTGGGGCGTATCTGGCTGGACTGGTTGGTCGCCACGCTGCCGTGGGGGCCTCTGGCACTGGTGCTGCTCACGCTGTCGCTGCGACACCCCCGGGGCCGCGCGGCCTTGCAGCGTGCCATCCGCAGGCCGATGACAGGCTACCTGATCGCGTGGGCGCTGTTTGCTCCGCTGTTCTTCACGTTTTCCAGCAACATCCTCTGGACCTATGTACTTCCTGCGCTGCCTGCCTTCTCCATCTTGTTGGGTCGTGCTCTGGTCATCGTCAAGCTGTGGCTGAAGCCAGGCGGATCGCGAGCGTTGCACGTCGCCATTATGGCTCCAGCACTGATTGTCCCGGTTGCCATGCTGGTCGCGACTATGCTGGTGTGCATCGATCCAGGATCGGTCAAGACCGAGAAAGAACTCATCCATCATGTGCGGTCCGTTGCGCCCTCGGGCACCCCATTGTGGTTCGTCGATAGCAGATCGTTCTCTGCCCGCTACTACTCGCGCGGGCAGGCCTTGCTCATCTCGAGCGAAGAACTGCTTGCATTGGCCGCCAAGACGGAAACCTCGATCTACATAGCTGCTCGTCCCGACGTAATGGTTCGCCTGCAGGCCACCTTGCCAATCACCGCCTTGCCGCTGGCCGACAGTCGTCGATACCAGGTCGGCAGGATTCGGTAGTGCCGCCTCAAGAACGTGTTCAAACGCCTGCCCGCGCATAAGGAAACCCCTGATCGTGTGATGTACGCACACCCAGACCAGTCGCTTCCACTGACCCCGATGCATCGCCACTTTCAGCCCCATCCACCTCTCGTGACCCTTCCCTCCGATTACCCCGCCCCCCTGGTTTCGCTGCGCGACGTGCGCTTTTCCTACCGCGAGCGCGAAGTCCTGCGCGGTATCGATCTGAGCGTGCATCGCGGCCAGGTGGTGGCCATCATGGGGGGCAGCGGATGTGGCAAGACCACGCTGCTGCGACTGATCGGCGGGCAACTGTGCGCCTCCTCGGGCACGGTCGAGGTCGAAGGGCGCAACATGGCGAGTCTCTCGGCGGCGGAGCTGTATGCGCTGCGCCGGCGCATGGGCATGCTGTTCCAGTTTGGTGCGTTGTTCACCGACATGAGCGTGTTTGACAACGTCGCCTTTCCGATGCGCGAACACACCAGCCTGCCCACGGGCATGATCCGCGATCTGGTCATGATGAAGCTGCAGGCCGTTGGGCTGCGCGGCGCGGCGGCGCTCACTCCAGGCGAGTTGTCGGGTGGCATGGCACGCCGCGTGGCGCTGGCGCGGGCAGTGGCGCTTGATCCGATGCTGATCCTGTATGACGAACCTTTCGCAGGCCTCGATCCGATCTCGCTGGGCATCATCGGCCAGCTCATACGGCGCCTCAACGACGCGCTGGGTGCAAGTTCCGTGATGGTCACTCACGATGTGCACGAGTCGCTCGAGATCGTGGACTACGTCTACTTCGTCTCCGCCGGCCGCATCGTCGCGCACGGAACGCCGGACGAGATACGTGCTTCCTGCGACCCGTTCGTGCATCAGTTCGTGAACGCCGAGGCCGACGGTCCGGTGCCCTTCCACTACCCGGCGCCGCCGATGGAAAGCCTGCTCGGCGGGAGCGGCGCATGAACGGCACGCTCGCCGCCGCACTGGCCAGCGGCCTGCGCCACATCGGCGCGCTCACCATTGGCGGCATCTGGCGGCTCGGTCTTGCAGCTCGCGTCATGCTCGCCGTGTTGCTCGCGTCCGGGCAGTCGATCCGGCGCCTGCATCTCACCATCCGCGAACTCTATTTCAGCGGCGTGCTGTCGCTGCTGATCATCGCGGTGTCGGGCTTCTTCGTCGGTCTGGTGCTGGGGCTGCAGGGTTACGACATCCTGCAGCGCTTCGGATCGGCCGATGCGGTCGGGGTGATGGTGGCGCTGTCGCTGCTGCGCGAGCTGGGGCCGGTGATCGCCGGCCTGCTGTTCGCGAGCCGGGCAGGTTCGGCGATCGCCGCCGAGATCGGCCTGATGAAGACCACCGAGCAGCTCAAGGCGATGGACATGATGGCGGTCAACCCGATCGCCCGCGTGGTGGCGCCGCGCTTCTGGGGCGGGGTGCTGTCGATGCCACTGCTCGCTGCGCTGTTCTCGGCCATGGGCATTTTCGGTGGCTGGCTGATCACCGTCGTGGTCATTGGTGTCGACGACGGCGCCTTCTGGTCGCAGATGCAGGCAACCGTCGAGTTTCGCCATGACGTGCTCAACGGCGTGATCAAGTCCTTCGTGTTCGGCGCGGTGGTGTCGTTGATCGCGGTGTTCGAGGGTTACGACTGCCAGCCCACGGCCGAGGGTGTCTCGCGCGCCATTACCCGCACGGTCGTGACCTCTGCACTGGCCATTCTGGCACTGGACTTCGTCCTCACTTCATTCATGTTCCGGGGTCTATGATGAGTCGTATGACGCTCGACCTGTGGGTCGGTATTTTCGTGGCGCTGGGTTTTGCAGCGCTGATCTTCCTCGCGATGCGGGTGGCAAACTACTCCGGGTTCGATTCTTCATCGGCCTATCGCGTTGAGGCACCCTTCGACAACATCGGCGGGCTCAAGGTGCGTGCGCCGGTCAAGAGTTCCGGCGTTCTCGTCGGTCGTGTCGCGGGCATCCGCTTCGATACCGAGATCTACCGCGCCGTTGTGGTTCTCGAACTCGACCCGCGCTACCCCTTTCCTGCTGACACGACGGCCGCAATCCTGACCTCCGGCCTGCTTGGCGAACAGTATGTGGGCCTGGAGGCTGGGGCTGACGTCGAGATGCTCAAGGACGGCAGCCGCGTCCTGATCACCCAGTCGGCCGTCGTGCTCGAAAAGCTCATCGGCCAGTTCCTCTTCGACCGCGCGGCTGATGCGCCGGTGCAGTAAGCAAACACCGTTCGTGAGAAAGCAACAATGCGTTCGAGACCGGTTCCCGGCCATCGTGGCCGCGCCTTCCTTGCCGTGTCCGGTTTGCCGCGCTCGGTGTGCCAGCCTTGTTCCCAACTGATATCCGGTAAAACAAGCACATGAAGAAATTTATCAGCCACTTATGTTTCCTCTTCGCTGGTTTGCTGCCGGGCGTGGCCGCTGCAGCGGAGCCGAATGCCCCCGACGCGCTCATCCGCGACGTCACCAACGAAGTCCTCGAGGTCGTGCGCACCGATACCGCGGTTCGCTCGGGTGACATCCGGCGTGTGGTCGAACTGGCCGAGGCGCTAGTGCTGCCGCACTTCGACTTCCGTCGCATGACCATGCTTGCAGTGGGACGCGACTGGCGTGATGCCTCTCCCGAACAGCAGGCACGCCTGATCGAGGCCTTCCGTACTCTGCTCGTGCGTACCTATGCCAATGCCTTGACCCAGTACCGCGACGAGCGTGTGGTGTTCCCGCCGTCGCGCTTTGCCGCAGCCGATACCCGGGTGCAGATTCGCACCGAGGTTGTGAGCCCCGGCGCGCAACCGATCGGCATCGACTACATGCTCGAGAAGGGCGAGAAGGGCTGGAAGGTGTTCGATGTGGTGGTCGCCGGCGTCAGCCTGGTGACCAACTACCGCAGCAGCTTCAGCCAGGAGGTCCGCAATGGCGGCATCGACGGGCTGATCCGCGCGCTCGAGTCCCGCAACAATGCGCTGGCCACCGAGCAGGGGCTGGCGCCCGCGGGAGCTGGAGGTGGCTCATGAGTCGGGCGACAGCGGCGCGCGTGTTCGCGCCCGGCGGTGAGCTGAGCATGCAGTCGGCGACCGCGCAGCTCGAAGCGGGGCGGCGGATGGCCGCAGCGAGTGATCTCGTCGTCGATTTCTCTGCCGTCAGCGTGGCCGATTCGTCGGCGCTCGCCTTGCTGCTTGAATGGACGCGTTGCGCGCGATCGGCCGGGCACGTGCTTTCGGTTCGCGGTCTACCCCCCGGGTTGGCCAGCCTGTCACGGCTGTACGACATCGACGCATTGCTGGTTGTCGAGGGCGGCGAGTAGCCGATGGGTCTTCACGAAGGACCCGGTCTAGCGCCTTCGGCCATCCAGCATGCGCTTGAGCAGTCCCTGAAGCTGGCGCCGCTCCGACGTACTGAGTTGTTCGAAAATGGGCGCCAGCGCCTGCTGGCCCTGCACGCGCAAGCGCTTGACAAGCTTGGTCCCCTCATTCGTCAAGAAGACGTCCGTTGCTCGTCGATCATCCTGATTCGGAGCTCGTGCCACCAACCCCCGTGTTTCTGCGCGGGCGATAAGCCCCGACATCGTCTGCTTCTCGAGCCCGAGATAGTCGGCGAGCTCGGTCATGCGCGGGCGTCGATCCCACAGGATGCCCAGGACGCGGATCAATGACAGGGACAGGTCGTTCTCGGCGCCTATCCTGTTGATGACGGCCATTGTGACAAAGGCGGTCGTCACAAGCGCATCGGCCAGGCCCTCGCTGGATGGGGGTGGTTGCTCGATGGGTTTTCCGGTTTTCATGGTTATTTCAGTTTGACATTGTTCGCATTGCGTATCAATAATAAGTGCGTAGTACGAACTAATTTGCTGTTCAGCCACCGATGGAGATTGCCTTGATCACCGGACTGCACACTACGCCTGTGTCGACCAAACCCGAGTTGGCGCTCGTCGAGGTGCGCGCCGCTTCAGCCGTGCCCTTCGCTGAGACCATCGAGGCTGATATCCGATGACACGTCAGCTCAGGCCCGGCCATCGGCACGCCGCCTACCGTTGGGGGAGGCTGTGCCTGGTACTGACCTGCACCCTGCTGATCGCGGTCCCGGTGTCTGCGCAGGAGAACCCGGCTGGTGCTGCGGCCCAGGCTGTGGCGTCATCGTCGGTGCAGACCGCCAGCCTGGAAGCGAGCCAGGTGTTTCCGGATCGGGAAGCCGCCGCACGGGTGCGTGCGCGCAATGTTTCCCGACTGGCGGCACAGGTCGGCGGAACCTTGCAGCAGTGGACCGTCGACGTCGGTGCCAGCGTCCGCCGTGGTGAGGTGCTCGCACGCATCGATCCGCGCGACGCGGCACTGGCCGTACAGCAGGGCAGTGCCGCGCTCGAAGCCAGTCAGGCCCGGCTGCGCCTGGCCCAGGCCCAGCTGGAACGCGCCCGGGCGCTGACCGCCCAGGGCTTCTTCTCCACCGAAGCGCTGGCCCAGCGCGACACCGAGGTCGCGCTGTTGCTGGCCGAAACCGAGGCCAACCGCGCCCAGCTGGCCATCGCGCAACGGCAACTCGACAAGACCGTGCTGCGGGCACCTTTCGACGGCGAGGTCATGGAACGTCTCGCGCAGACGGGTGAGTCGGTGGCGGCCGGCGGCCTCCTGTATGTGCTGGCCGAGCGGACAGCGGTCGAGCTGGATGCCACGCTGACCCCGCAGGATGCATCCGCCCTGCCTCAGGCCCGCCGGCTGCATTTCGAGGCCGACGGCCAGTCCCATCCGGTGCGCCTGCTGCGCATCGGCACCACGCTCAGCGAGCCGGCGCGTACGCGAACTGCACGACTGGCCTTTGCCACCGAGACGGCCACCCCGGCCGCGGGCACCGCCGGCACCCTGCGCTGGCAGGAAGGGCGCCCTCATCTTTCGCCCTCGCTGCTGGTGCGGCGCGACGGCCAGCTCGGCGTCTTCGTGATCGACGGGCAGGGCAGCACAGCGGTGGCACGCTTTCAGCCCCTGCCCGGCGCCCAGGAAGGCCGTGCGCCGGTGGTCCCTGCCGGCTGGAGCCCGTCGCTGCAACTGGTCGTGCGCAGCCAGGCCGCGCTCCAGGACGGCCAGGCGGTGGACGCACGGCCGGCGGGCCGCTGAGGCAAGGCGCCGACCATGGGTCTGATGCGATCGCTGCTGACCAACCATCCGCTGGCCAACATCACCTTCGTGGTGGTGACGCTCATGGGCCTGCTGGGCTACCTGTCCATGCCACGCGAGCAGGACCCGGAGATCACGTTCAACTGGGTGATGGTGACCACCGTGCTGCCGGGCGCGAGCGCGCAGGAGGTCGAACGCCTGGTCACCAACCCGCTGGAGGACGCCATCAAGGGCCTGGCCGACGTGCGCTCAGTGAGCTCCAACTCGCGCGAGAACGTCTCGAGCATGCTGATTCGCTTTCGCGAGATCAGCGACCGGACGTTTCAGAAGCTCGCAGCGGACCTGCGGCGCGAGATCCAGAACAAGGCCTCCAGCGAGCTGCCCAGGGAGGCCCGGGACCCCCGGATCATCGAAGTCGCCAACAGCAGCGGCGGGTTCCCAGCCGCTGCCTTGATGCTCATCGGACAGGCCGACGACGAGAGCCTGCGCCTGAACGCGCGCCGCATCAAGGAAGACCTGGAACGCCTGGGTGGCGTGGACCAGGTCCACGCCTCGGGCCTGCGCGACCCGGAGATCCTCGTCAGCACCGACGCCGCGGCCCTGGCGGCCCGCGGCCTGCTCGCATCGGACGTGGCGGACACGCTGGCCGCCTGGTGGCGCGATACGAGCGGCGGCACGCTGCAGACACAAGGCGGCTCGTGGTCGGTCAGCCTCAGGGGCGTGAACACCGACCCGCAGCAACTGGCCCTGCTGCCGGTGAGATCGTCCAACCGTCCGGGTGCCTCGGCCCCGCTCGGCGAGGTGGCGCGCATCGAGCGTGCCCGCGCGCCCGCCGCACAGTACGCCAGCATGGACGGGCAACGCGCGGTCGCGCTGACGGTGAGCAAGAAGTCCGGCACCAACACCCTGGAGCTGGTCGAACGGCTCCAGGCCTACATCGACCGTCAGAACGCGGTGCTGTCCAGCGACGGTCTTCGGCTGGTGCTGACCGACGACCAGACCGTGCCCACCCGCGAGGCCATCGCCGTCATGCAGACCAACGCGCTGTACGGCATCGCGATGGTGCTGGCCGTGTGCTGGCTCTTCCTGGGCTGGCGCATGGGCGTGCTGGTGGCCCTGGGCATACCGTTCTCCCTGCTGGGCACCTTCGGCCTGCTCGACACCATGGGCTACACCGTGAACGTCTCGGTGCTGCTGGGCGTCGTGATCGCCCTGGGCATGCTGGTCGACGATGCGGTGGTGCTGGTGGAAGCCATCTACTACCGCATGGCGCGCGGGCAGGCGGCGCTGGAGGCCAGCCTCGGGGCGATCGCAGAGCTGTGGAAGCCGGTGCTTGCCTCGGTGGCGACCACCATGGCCGCGTTCCTGCCCTTGATGCTGCTGCCCGGCGTGGCTGGCAAGTTCTTGTTCGTGATTCCGTTCGTCGTCACGCTGGCCCTGCTGATTTCCCTGATCGAGGCCTTCTGGATGATGCCGGTGCACGTGTCGACCATCGGCGTGCGCTTCGACCGGCCATCGCGTGCCCAGCGATGGAGGGACCACTTCACGCGGATGATCCGTCTGCGCTATGGGCAGGCGCTGGCGTATGTGCTTCGGCGTCCGGCCTGGTCCGGCCTGCTCGGCGTGGCATCGATGGCGGTGGCGACTGCCCTGATCGTCACCGGGGCGGTGAGGGTGCAGTTCTTCGCCTCCGACCCGGTCCGGGCCTTCTATGTGAACGTGGACATGCCCGAGGACGCCTCGCTGGAGGACACGCTGGCCGAGACCCAACGCGTGGAGGCAGCCGTTCGCCATCGCCTGCGGGGCGTCGGCGACGCCGCCGAGGCGCGCGCAGTCACCAGCACCGCGGGCCTGAAGTTCACCGAGACCGAGCCTGTCTACGGAGACCCCTATGGCCAGGTGTTCGTGTCGCTCAACCCGCGTGCGAACGGGGCACGCGAGGTGCAGCAGGTGGTGCAGGACATGCGCCGCGACGTCGAATCGATGCCGGGCCCGGGGCGCAAGAGCTTCACCATCCTCTCGGGCGGCCCGCCGGCGGGCAAAGCCATCAGCGTCAAGGTGCGGGGCGATGATTTCGGCCAGATCCAACGCGCTGCCGACGACATCAAGCGCATCGTCGCGGCCATCCCCGGTGCCAGGGACATCCAGGACGACAACCTGCCGGGCCGCCCTCAGCTCCAGTTGCGGCTGGACCACCACGCCCTGAGCGAGGCGGGTCTGGGCGCGGGCCAGGTCACCCGCCTGGTCCGGCTGGCGGTGGACGGCGAGGTGGTGGCGTTCACCCGCGATGAAGGCGACAAGATCGACCTGCGCGTGCGCTCCAGCCAGGCCTTGCGCGGCACGGACGATCTGCGCATCGATCCGGGTGTGCTGCTGGATGAACCGGTGGCATTGCCCCATGGGCAGGTGACCCGGCTGGGCAGCCTGCTGCAGGCCGAAACCGCGCCGGGTCGTGGCTTCATCCGGCACTACAACCTCAGGCGCACGGTGACGGTCGAGGCCAACCTGGACAAGGACCTTACCGACACCCGGGTCGCCAACGACATCATCAAGGCCCGGTGGGAAGGCATCCGGGCGGCCCATCCGGGCGTGGACATCGACCTGACCGGTGAGCTCGAACACATCGACGAGGCACTGGCTTCCATGCGCGCCCTGTTCCTGCTGGGTGTGGGCCTGATCTACCTGATCCTGGCGGCCCAGTTCCGCAGCTATTGGCAACCCATGATGATCCTGGTGACCGTGCCGCTGGCATTCACGGGGGTGGTCTTCGGGATGGCCGTCTCGGGCAACCCCTTGTCCCTGTATGCGCTCTACGGCGTGATTGCGCTGACCGGCATCGCCGTGAACGCCGCCATCGTGCTGATCGACGCGGCCAACCAGCGACGGGGCCAGGGCATGGGAACCGTCCATGCCGTCGTGCAGGCGAGCCGTCGGCGCGTGGTTCCGATCCTGATCACGACCACCACCACCATCGGCGGCCTGTTCGCACTCGCGTTCGGCATCGGCGGCAACAGCCTGCTGTGGGGCCCGGTGGCCGCCAGCATCGTCTGGGGGCTGGTCTTCTCGACCGCCCTGACGCTGTTCCTCGTGCCTCTGCTCTATCAGATCTTCATGCGCCGCGGCCGACGCGTCTACAGCCATACTTGAGGCATTGACCACCCGGACGGGGTGCAGTGCTCTCGAACGTACTCGACGTCTCGCCGTGACGCTGGCCGAACTGCAGGGTGAGGTAGCACCCTGCATCGGTCGGAACTGCGTGCACGCCGGGCACCATGGTGCAGTTGCGCCGAGGAGAGTACCCCTCTCTGTGGGTGGTGATTGAATCGATAGATCCCAAGATCGGCGGCGTACCTTGTCCCCTGCATGAATGGGTCAGGAGCGAGGAGATCAACGGTAGGCAGCGCGATGGTCTGACGACCAGTGAGCGCGAATGTAGGCATCAGTCGAACATTAGCTCACAGGTCGATTAAATTCTGCTCCATAAATCAAACACAGCACTACTTTCCATGACAGCTACTGCGATAGCTCTAAAGAATGATTGGATTATGTGCTAGTTTTGTATTATGGATAGAAACTCAAGGTATCAGGTAATCAAGCGACTGCAGGCGGGACTTCCCCGCGGGGCGCCGTTCGACCTTGCCGCCCTGAGCCAGTTCGGGGTGTCGCCCCAGCTCGCCGCTCACTATGCCGACGGCGGGTGGCTCGTGCGCCTGGCCCATGGCGTCTATGCCTTCCCGAACGATGAATTCGGGGTCTACGGTGCGCTGATGTTCCTGCAACGGCGCGTGCCCGGCCTGCACGTCGGCGGCAAGAGCGCCCTGGCCCTGCAGGGGGTGCGGCACAACCTGGGCAGCCGGGAGGCGCTGGTGCTGTGGGGCGACGCTCGCTTCGCGTTGCCGGCCTGGTTCACTTCGCGCTTTCCGGCCCGCTATGTCCACGCCCGCCTGTTCGACTGGCCGGACACAGCGCTGGCCGGCAAGACCCTGACCACGCCGCCTGGCCTGCCCGAGGCTCTGCGGGTGGCTGCCTCCGAGCGTGCCGTGCTGGAGCTGCTGTACGAAGCCGGCGTCAAGCAGAGCCTCGAAGAGGCCCGCAACCTCTTTGATGGACTGCGTTTCCCCCGCAAGGACTTGCTCGGACAACTGCTGTCCTGCTGCACCAGCGTGAAGGCCGTGCGCCTGTTCCTCACCTGGGCGCGCGAGACCAGCGTCGTGGATGTCGATGCCCTGCTGGAGCAGTACCCGGTTCGCACCGGCAGCAGCAACACGCGCTGGATGAGCCGGCTCGATGACGGCACCTTGCTGAGCCTGAGACCTCATGGATAAGACCTACGCGGACACCGTTCGCCTGCTGCTGGCCGTCGCGCCCGACGTGTTCGCCAACGACATCTTCGCCATGAAGGGCGGCACGGCCATCAACCTCTTCGTGCGGGACATGCCGCGCCTGTCGGTGGACATCGGACGGCATGGTCGAGTGCTTCGTGATCTATCTGGCGGGCCACAACCGGCCGCCCCACGAAGTGCTGTTCGGCAACGACAAGGACATCGCCGGCGAGTACGAGCGGGCCTTTGTCGGCATGACGGAAGTGGACTGCTCCCTGGAGATGCTGCTCGATGCTCGCGCCAGGCTGCGGCGCGAGTTGCCACAGCGACTGAGTACCGCGCACAAGCAGTTTCTGAGCGGGCTGGCGCGCGCAGAACCGGACTGGTCGCGGGTAGCATGCCAGCACGCCGCGCAACTGCCGGCACTGCGCTGGAAGCTCGCCAATCTCGAAATCTTCCGCAAGCGCCGTCCCGACGACTTCGCAGCGCAATTCGCCGCCCTCGACACCGGCTTGGGCCAGAGCTGACGAACATCCCGCAGCGCCCCAATGCCGGGATTGCCCCATGCCCGATTCATCGTGGCAGCCGCGCAGCAGCGGCCCTGTACCCAAAGGCTTCCGACTCCGACGGGGGCTTTTTCTGACGGCCACAAGCAGCGGTCGCATCAAACCGGCAAGGGCGTCTTGCGCCCCCTCCCCCAGACGCCGTAATCGATGCCCGCCATGCCAGCCTCGGGATAACGCGCCCCGGCCACCCGCTCAGGGGAAAACATCCGGTCGAGTTCGGCGATTTCCGCCTCATTCAGCGTCACATCGACGGCGCCGGCATTCTGTTCGAGATAGGCAATCCGTCGGGTACCGGGAATCGGCACGACATGCGGCTGCTTGCCGAGCAGCCAGGCGAGTGCCACCTGGGCGTTGCTCAGGCCGCGGGCAGCGGCGAAGCGGCCGAGTTCGGCAACCAGCTGGGCGTTGATCTTTTCCGCCGCGCCGACGAAGCGCGGGTTGTGCTTGCGGAAATCGCCCTCGGCCAGTTGCTCGGAGAGCACGGCACCGGTCAGGAAGGCGCGGCCGAGCGGACTGTAGGCGACAAAGGTCGTGCCCAGCTCGGCGCAGGCGGCGAGCATTTCGCGCTCGGCCTCGCGCGTCCAGAGCGAATATTCGCTTTGCACGGCGGCCACCGGATGCACCGCGCCGGCTTGCCGCAAGGTCGTGGCCGACACTTCGGAAAGACCGATCTGGCGGACCTTGCCGGCAGCGACCAGTTGCGCCAACGCCCCCATCATCTCCTCGATGGGCACTTCCGGGTTGCGGCGATGGCAGTAATAGAGGTCGATCTGCTCGACACCGAGACGGCGCAGCGAGGCCTCGCAGGCCTGGCGGATGTAGGCCGGGCTGTTGTCGATGCGTCGCTCGTACCTGCCGGGCTCGCGGACGATGCCGAACTTGCTGGCGATCACCACCTGCTGCCGGCGCGCCGGGCCGCCTTCCCTGAGGAAGCGGCCGAGCAGGCTTTCGTTGTGGCCATGACCGTAGGTATCGGCGCTGTCGAGGAAATTGATCCCGAGCTCGAGCGCCCGGGCCAGCGTGCGCAGGGATTCGGCATCGTCGCTGGCGCCGTAGAATTCGCTCATCCCCATGCAGCCGAGACCGATGGCGGAGACCGGTTGCTGTTGCTGACCAAGAAGGCGTGTTTGCATGTTGATGGTCCTTTACTGAACGGTGTAGCCGCCGTCGATGGCGAAGCCCTGGCCGTTGATGTAGCTGGCCGCCGAAGAAAGCAGGAAGAGCACTGGCCCGGCGACTTCCTCCGGCTGCCCGGGGCGACCGGCCGGACTGCCCTTGAGCGAGGCTTCGAGATTCTCCAGGCCGCCGAAACCGATCTCGGCCATCGGCGTGACGATCGGTCCGGGATTCACCGCGTTGACCCGGATGCCCTGCTGGAAGCCTTCGAGCGCGGCGCTGCGGGTCAGGCCGAGCACGGCATGCTTGCTGGCCGTATAGGCCGCGAAGTTGGCAAAGCCGATCTGGGCGACGACGGAAGCCGTGTTGACGATGGCGCCGCCGCCCGTCTTCAGCATCGCCGCCATTTCGTGCTTGAGCGACCAGAACACGCCATGGACGTTGGCCTGCATGACCTCGGCGAAATCGGCGCTGCTCAGTTCATGAATTGGCGCCACCTTGCCCAGCACGCCGGCGTTGTTGAAGGCGCCGTCGAGGCGGCCGAAGTGGGCGACGGTCTGCGCCACGGCGTTCGCGACATCGGCTTCGACGGCCACGTCGGTCTTGATCGCGATCGCTTCGCCGCCGCCAGCGCGAATCTGCGCCACCAGGTCTTCCAGCGCCACCAGACGGCGGGCGGCGAGCGCCACCCTGGCCCCGGCCCGGCCAAGCGCCAGGGCGGTGGCGGCGCCGATGCCGGACGAGGCGCCAGTAACGAGGATGGTCTTACCCGACAGATCGGCCAGAATGTTCTGCATGTTGTTTTCCATTGAGGGGGGTTGGGGATAGAACGGAAAACAGGCTACGCCCTGGCCAACTGTGCAACAATCCGCATATTTCTTGATTAGCTGTTGAGTAATTTTCATCAATCATGAATCCCGCCAGCCTTGCCGATCTCCAGTCGTTTGCCGCCGTCGCCCGCCTGCGCAGCTTTCGCCAGGCGGCCGCCGAACTTGGCGTTTCACCGTCGGCCCTGAGTCACGCCCTGCGCGGCCTGGAGGCCCGGCTCGGTGTCCGCCTGCTCAACCGGACGACGCGCAGCGTGGCGCCGACCGAGGCTGGCGAGCGCCTGCTCGACCGCCTCTCGCCGGCCCTGCAGGAGATCCTCGGCGCGCTCGACGAAGTCAATGCCTTCCGCGATACGCCGCTCGGCACGCTGCGCATCAACGCGCCACAGGCGGCGTGCGAACTGGTGCTGGCGCCGCTGCTCGGGCGCTTTCTGCAGACCAACCCGGGCATGCGCATCGAACTGGTGGCCGACGATGCCTTCGTCGATATCGTCGCCACCGGCTTCGATGCCGGCGTCCGTTTCGGCGAAAGCTTGCAGCAGGACATGGTGGCCGTCCCACTCGGCCCGCCCCAGCGCTTTGTCGTAGTCGCCTCGCCCGACTATCTGGCGGCGCACGGCATACCCGGATGCCCGCGCGAACTACAGCAGCACCGCTGCATCCGCATCCGTTTCCCCAACGGCAGTTTCTATCGCTGGGAATTCGCCCGCGGCAGCGAGCAGTTCGAAATCGAAGTCGACGGACCGGTCGGTGTCGGCCAGATGCCGCTGATGATCGCGGCGGCGGAACAAGGTCTCGGGCTCGCCTACGTTTATGCCCAATACGCGGCGGCACCGGTCGCAGACGGCCGCCTGCAAACGGTGCTGGACGACTGGTGCCCGGAAATTCCCGGCTTTTACCTGTACTACCCGAGCCGCAAGCTGATGCCGGCCGGGCTCAAGGCTTTTGTCGAGATGCTGCAAGAGCGCTCGGAGTTTTGATCGCTACGGCTCTCTCATCCGATCAACGGCGGACTGCTCGCAGAAAGAATTGCGGCGGATCCTCTGAATTTTGCGGCTTCGCCCCACACGGTTTGCAGCGCCCCGTAGGTGCCAGCACCGGCAAATTGCCACAGGCACCAACTCAACGGGTCTGGGTTGTGCCCGAACTGGCGGCGTAGCGCTCGCTGACGAATTTCTCGATTTCCTGCAGGAAGCTGTTGCCCGTGTAGTTGGCGGCCATCTCACGTGCCTTGCCGAGGAACTCGTCCTCACTTATCCCGGCGGCCTTGGCCAGGCCGAGCCAGATCGATTGCGGGAAGATCGTGGTGGCGGACTCCGGCATGCTCAGGCCGGCTTCTTGCCAGCGCTGCTTCAATGTATCGGGGACTTCCCCGGCCAGTTCCTGCTCGAATCGCGCCATCGTCGCCTTGTCCTTTTGCTGCTGTTCGGCAGCGCTCAGGGGTTCTTCGCTCGCGGCCG
The DNA here is from genome assembly GCA_046295975.1 of Rhodocyclaceae bacterium. Lineage (GTDB taxonomy): Bacteria > Pseudomonadota > Gammaproteobacteria > Burkholderiales > Rhodocyclaceae > UBA2357. The sequence continues at coordinate 2,074 of JBKBMG010000077.1, read as the reverse complement.
GTGTCAGCCTGGCCATGGCCAGCGAGATGTCGACTTCGCGCTGCGCGTCTTCCATGCTCATCGGCGCTTTCCAGCCTTCTTGCTGGACCGCGTTGATGAGGCGGACGTAGGGCGTCAGGTTGGTCATGCCTTCCGTATTGGCGGCGTGTGTGGCGCGCATTTCGCTCTTGATCTGGGCGATCAGCGCCTCGTTCTCCGGCAACAGGGGCAGGTTGCCGAGACCGGGCGTGGCGCTGCTGCTGCCGCTGATGCCCTGGTTGGCGTCGAGCCGGGCCTGCGCTTCATCGAGGATGTCCTGCGGGAAAACCCGGTTCAGTTCGGCCAGGGCGTCCTGGCGGATGGACTCCGGGACGGCGATGCCGCCAGTGCTGGCGGCCAAAGGATAGGAAATTCAACGCCCCCAAGGCAAGTATCGGCGCGAGTTGCCCCGCGACAAGGCGAAAGCGTTGTCTTCCGTCGCGTCCCCGGCGTCTACCAGGCGACGCGCTGATCGAATTCGTAGTCTGGCGCTGGTTGGGCCTGCGGGTCGGTTTCCCGCTCGGCCTGTTCGGTCCCCGGCAACTCCCATAGCGGCGGAGCGCGCGCCAGCAAGAGCGCCCACACGTAGCGCGCGGCCATGCGATGGGCTGGCTCGTCGGCTCTAATTCGTCGGGCGTGTTCGGTACGCTCGCGCCCGATTCGGGTGCCGACACCGCTTCAGCCATCGCGCTCGGCAGGGGCGCCCCTCTTTCGTTTCAGCCAGCGCCGTCACCGCCGCCCGCAGCGGCGCATTGGGCGCGAGCACCCCGAAGTAGCGATGTCGATGGCGGCGCGGCGGCGGAATCAGGGCCGCCAGACGCTCGATCAGTTCGAGCGGCGTCAGCAGCAGGCTGACACTGCCGCCGGGGCCGGGCTTGAGGCTCTCGTAGACCAAATGCTCGGAATCGATCTGGCGCAGTCGTTCGAGCGCGAAGACCGGACGGGCGCAGTAGCGCAGCAAGCGCTCAAGGCCGGATCGATCGTCCGCCGCGATGCGCACGCCGCGATGCGCACGCCGGCATCGAGGCTGAAACCGCCGCCGTGGTCCCAGGACGCCATCTCAGCGGCAGCGTCCGGTTCGAGCAGGCCGCGTCGGGTGAGTGCGCGTAACAGGCGGCGGCGGATGTTGCACTGGATGTCGGCGAGTTGCGCCGAAGTCAGCGTCGGCGTTTCGTGAAAGCGCACGGCCTCGGCATCTGTGGCCGCCTCGAACACGCCATCGACGACGACGCAGAGAAAATGCACATGGGGATTGAGCAGGGCGCCGAAGCGATGGATGAACACGACTGCGCCGATGCGCGCCGTCGGGCTGTCCACCGGGCAGGCGGCCCGCAGTCCCTGTTCCACTGCCGAGAGAAAGATGTGCAAGGCCAGGTTCTGGATGGCGGGGTCGGTCTGAAGGAAGTGGCGCAACCGCTTGGGCACTGAAAGCACCCATTGCCGAACCGGCAGGCGCGGGAGGACGTGCTCGGCCAGGTGGGCGGCAGTTTCGACCATGCGACGGGTATTGCACGACGGGCAGACGCCGTGCCCCCCGATTCGTCCTGCGCCAGTTCGAGCCAGGTGGCCAGGTGAGACTGCACGGTGCGGTAGAGCACGGTGCGTTCGGGCTGGAGGCGACGATAGGCGGCGGCGCGCGACGTGGCGCACGCGACAGCGGTGGGCATGGACATCCTGATCGGCGGATCGGGATGAAGTCCTGTAGAGATATACAGTTATGGGCGCAAGCAGCGTTGCAGCGTACTCACGTGGAGTCGCTCGAAGTGCGCGTTCTTGCAGTAGCCCTAGGGGTTGACTGGATTCTGCAGTTCTCTAACCTGCGTAACTTTCCGGCGAACAGCATAAACCGCTGCCAAAGACATTGAGTCCCTACAGTTGGTCGAATACCATCAACCGTACTCGCAGAGTTGCCTATGTCGCTTGACTACTTAAGCCTGGCGGTTTCAAGTCTGAAGTGCAACACCGGGTTGTAAGTTCATGATTTCCCGTGCAAAGACTTCAGCAGGTGTTTCAAATCCGAGACACTTTCGAGGGCGGTCGTTTAATTGTCGTGCAA
>JBKBMG010000076.1:0-19562 GCA_046295975.1 Rhodocyclaceae bacterium | reverse complement strand
GCTTGGGGCCTGAAAGGCCTCGAAATGCAGCGGTAGAAGCGGAAAAATCGATCATCGGAATCGGTGATTACGGCTGACTTGGGTGAGTGAGCTCAAAACATCAATTGATCAGGGGTTCCCTTACAATCGCATGCGCTTTGTGAGATATTTCATTGACGGCGCGAAGCGACTGGGATAGCGCCGGGATCCGCTCCAATTGTCAGTCCCGATGCCCGATGGGAGGTCGAATGAACCAGCCTGCTGCCGTTTCGATTACTGCGCTCAAGACCTTCCCGTTGTTCCAGGGATTGACGGACGAGACGCTGGGCGAGGTCGCGCGCACCGCGATGATGCGGCGTATTCCACGCGGGCAGGCAGTGGTGCTCGCCGGCGATCGTACCGATTATGTGTACTTTGTGCTCACCGGAAGCCTGAAAGTCGTGGTCAGCGACGAGGATGGTCGCGAGGTCATCCTGAGCATTCTCGGCCAGGGCGAACTGTTCGGCGAGATGGGCATCTTCGGCGAGCAGCCGCGCTCGGCCTCGGTGGTGGCGGTGGTGCCGTCCGACCTGGTGGTGATCGCCAAGCAGGATTTCCGTCTGCTGATGCATGATCACTTCGAGGTGGCCTGGCGCATGATGTGCAATCTGGCCGATCGCCTGCGCAACGCCGACCGCAAGATCGAGAGCCTTGCGTTGATGGACGTCTACGGCAGGGTGGCGCGGCTGCTGCTGGAAATGTCCGAGGAGATCAATGGCGAGACCCTGGTCGTGCGCAAGATCACCAAGCAGGACATCGCCAAGATGATCGGCGCCTCGCGCGAGATGGTCAGCCGCGTGATGAAGGATCTCAGTACCCAGGGCCTGATCGACGAGACCGACCACGGCATCGTGCTGACCCAGCGCCTGGGAGAGTTGTGAAGCGTGTAACCAGGTGAGGGGCGGGCCGCGCGGGTGCGGACCGCTTCCCTTTGTTACCTGTCGCAAGAGGCGCCGGTCGATATCGGGGTGATCGCATATAATTTGCACCCGAACGTTTTTTCGAGTCCCGTGACCGCGTGTCGAAGTCATCCAAGCTAGTCCTGCCCCGTTCCAAGCCGCTTCCGGAGCGTATCTCGCTACTGCTCCAGGAAGCGAGATGGTTGATTCTGGGGGTCATGTCCCTGTATGTCGGTCTGGTGCTGCTAGGCTACAGCCAGTCCGATCCTGGCTGGTCCCACGCCGCCGAGGTCGCGCGGGTGAGCAACCCCGGTGGGCGTTTCGGCGCATGGCTGGCCGACTTGCTGTTCTATCTCTTCGGACTTTCGGCGTGGTGGTGGGTGGTGTTTCTCGGCTACGGGCTGGCGTGGGGTTTCCGTCGCCTGCGCCATGAGCTGAACGCCGACCGGCGCAGCTTCTTCATCATTCTCTCTGGTTTCGTCGTCGTGCTGCTGTCAAGTTGCGCGCTCGAGGCCTTGCGCTTCCACAGTCACGGCGCAAGCGTGCCGCTGGCGCCCGGCGGCCTGCTGGGGGTCGAGCTTGGCCAGATCGTCCAGCGCTATCTGGGCTTCACCGGCGGCACGCTGCTGCTGCTGGCCTTGCTGGCTTCCGGGATCAGCTTGTTTTCCGGCATTTCCTGGCTGTCGGTGGTGGAACGGGTGGGGGGCTGGCTGGAAGGGCTTTGGCTGGGCGTCGTCGGCGCCTGGTACAAGTGGCAGGACCGCCGCGCCGGGCGGCAGATCGCGCAGCAGCGCGAGGCGGTGGTGGAGACCAAGCGTCGCAAGACCGAGGCTGCGCCGCCCAAACCCTTGCGTATCGAACCGGCAGCCGTGGCGGTGCCCAGGTCCGAGCGTGTCGAGAAGGAGCGCCAGCAGACCTTGTTCATGGACATGGGTGAGGGCGGGTTGCCGCCCTTGGCGCTGCTGGACCCTCCGTCCAACGACATCGAGCCGCCCTCCACCGAGACGCTGGAGTTCACCTCGCGCTTGATCGAAACCAAGCTGGGCGACTTCGGCGTGGAGGTCAAGGTGGTGGCCGCCTACCCGGGGCCGGTGGTGACGCGTTACGAGATCGAGCCGGCCACCGGGGTCAAGGGCAGTCAGGTGGTGAACCTTGGCAAGGATCTGGCACGCGCTTTGTCACTGGTGTCCATCCGGGTGGTCGAGACCGTGCCCGGCAAGTCGTGCATGGCGTTCGAACTGCCCAATCCGAAGCGGCAAACGGTGCGTCTGTCCGAGATTCTCGGTTCCAAGGCCTACCACGCCATGGGGTCGGCCCTGACCGTGGCCCTGGGCAAGGACATCGGCGGTCAGCCGGTGGTCGCCGACCTCGGCAAGATGCCGCATCTGCTGGTCGCGGGCACGACCGGCTCGGGCAAGTCGGTCGGAATCAACGCGATGATTCTGTCCCTGCTCTACAAGTCCGAGCCGTCCAAGGTGCGCCTGATCATGGTCGACCCCAAGATGCTCGAACTGTCGATCTACGAGGGCATTCCACACCTGCTCGCGCCGGTGGTCACCGACATGAAACACGCCGCCAACGCGCTCAACTGGTGCGTGGTGGAAATGGACAAGCGCTACAAGCTGATGGCAGCGGTCGGCGTGCGCAACCTGGCGAGCTTCAACAAGGCGGTGACCGAAGCGCAAAAGGCGGAGGCGCCGCTCACCAACCCCTTTGCGATCAACCCCGATAACCCGGAGCCGCTGGAACCGCTGCCGCACATCGTGGTCATCGTCGACGAACTGGCCGACATGATGATGGTGGTGGGCAAGAAGGTCGAGGAGCTGATCGCGCGGCTTGCCCAGAAGGCGCGGGCCGCCGGCATCCACCTGATTCTGGCCACGCAGCGCCCGTCGGTGGACGTGATCACCGGCCTGATCAAGGCCAACGTGCCCACGCGTATCGCCTTCCAGGTATCGAGCAAGATCGACTCGCGCACCATCCTCGACCAGATGGGGGCGGAAACCCTGCTCGGCATGGGTGACATGCTTTATCTCGCCCCGGGCACGGGCGTGCCGACCCGGGTGCACGGTGCTTTTGTGGCCGACGAGGAAGTGCACAAGGTGGTCGATCACCTCAAGAAGCTCGGCCCACCGGACTACGTCGAAGGCATTCTCTCCGCGGCCGAGGACGACATGGACGCGGCGGGCGGCGGCGGTGGCGACGGGGGCGACGACGAGGCCGATCCGCTCTACGACCAGGCGGTCGAGGTGGTGCTGAAGACCCGCCGTCCGTCGATTTCACTGGTGCAGCGTCATCTGCGCATCGGCTACAACCGCGCGGCGCGCCTCATCGAGCAGATGGAGCGCTCGGGCCTGGTGTCGTCGATGGGTAGCAACGGTAATCGCGAGGTCATCGTGCCTGCGAAGGATGGAGAATGAAGATTTTGAGAGGTGTCACGGGCCGCCTGATGGCCAGCCTGGGGATGGCGACGCTGTTGCTGTGGGCGGCGGCCGCCCAGGCGCAGGGCAGCGGGGTGGCGCAGTTGCAGCGCTTCATCGAGCATACCCGCCACGCCTCGGGTGCGTTCGAGCAGACGGTGGAGGCCGCCTCCGGTCGCAGGCCCCAGACGGCCAGCGGCAGCTTCGTGTTTGCCCGCCCCGGCAAGTTCCGTTGGCAGTACGAGACGCCCTATGCGCAGCTGCTGGTGAGCGACGGCCGGCGCCTGTGGTCCTGGGACGAGGATTTGAATCAGGTTACCGTGCAGGCCCTGGGAGATGCTTTGGGCAACACGCCAGCCGCGGTGATCGCCGGCGACGGCGACCTGGAACGCAGTTTCGAACTGGTCGAAGCGGGCAGTTCGGATGGTCTGGAGTGGGTGCTGGCAACACCGCGCCAGACGGACAGCATGTTCGAGTCGGTTCGGCTGGGATTGTCGGACAACGTGCTGCGGCGCATGGAGATGCGCGACAACTTCGGCCAGCGCACGGTCATCGACTTCTCCGGTTTCGATGCCAGCGTGAATCCGTCGGCGGACGCCTTCGACTTCGTCCCTCCGCCCGGGGCTGACGTGATCCAGAACTGAAGTGCGCGTTGCGCGCTTCTGGTGTGCCGTCGCAGCGCCCGTTTCCGCCCGGTGATCCGTTTCCGGGCTTTCATTTCAGCCGTTAAGCCTTCCTGCCTTCGATCATGGCCGACTTGTTCGACGACGGCGAGCCGCCCGCGCATGCGGGTGGCAACACGCCGGAAGCCCCCTCCGATCTCAACGTGACCTCCATGCCCCTGGCCGAGCGTTTGCGGCCGCGCACGCTGGCCGAGGTGGCGGGGCAGCGTCATCTCGTCGGCCCGGGCAAGCCGCTCAGCCTCGCCTTTGCATCCGGGCGTCTGCATTCCATGATTCTTTGGGGGCCACCGGGGGTCGGCAAGACCACCCTGGCGCGTCTCACTGCCGCTGCCTTTGATGCCGAGTTCATTGCGCTGTCGGCGGTGTTTTCCGGCGTCAAGGACATCCGCGAGGCGATTGCCCAGGCGCGCGCCGCCCAGACGCGAGGGCGCAAGACCATTCTGTTCGTCGACGAAGTGCATCGCTTCAACAAGGCGCAGCAGGACGCGTTTCTGCCCTTTGTCGAGCAGGGGCTGGTGACGTTCATCGGCGCAACCACCGAGAATCCCTCCTTCGAAGTCAATTCCGCGCTGTTGTCGCGTGCCGCGGTCTATGTGCTGGAGCCGCTGGATGAGGCGGCAATGCTCGAGTTGTTCGAGCGCGCCCGCCAGACCGCGTGTCCCGACCTGGAGATCGAGGCGACTGCACGCGAGCGGCTGATCGGCTTTGCTGATGGTGATGCGCGGCGATTGATCAACCTGGTGGAGCAGGTCCAGGTTGCTGCGGAGACGGCCGGCGTGAATCCGGTGACCCCCGCGTTTCTGGACGAGGCGCTGGCGAGCAAGTTGCGGCGCTTCGACAAGGGTGGGGAGGCCTTTTACGACCAGATATCTGCCCTGCACAAGGCGGTGCGGGGATCCAGTCCGGATGCAGCCCTGTACTGGTTGTGCCGCATGCTCGACGGGGGTGCCGACCCGCTCTACCTGGGTCGCCGGCTGGTGCGCATGGCGATCGAGGACGTCGGCCTCGCCGATCCGCGGGCGCTGGACATCGCGCTCAACGCCTGTGCCACGTACGAGCGCCTGGGTTCGCCTGAGGGGGAACTGGCGCTGGCGCAGGCCACGGTATTCCTGGCGTGTGCGGCGAAGTCGAATGCGGTGTACAAGGCCTACAACACGGCGCGCGCCTTCGTCGCGAACGACGATTCGCGCCCGGTGCCACTGCATCTGCGCAATGCGCCCACCAAGCTGATGAAGAATCTCGGCTACGGCAAGGCCTACCGTTATGCTCACGACGAGACGGAAGGGTATGCGGCGGGTGAATCGTACTGGCCGGACGGCCTGGCGCCACAAACCTGGTATCGACCCGTCGATCGCGGCATGGAGCAGCAGATTGCCGCCAAGCTCGAACGCCTCCGCACGCTGGACCGTGTGGCTCGGGAGGGTGAGGGCGACCGGCCGCAGCAGGGACAGGCCGAAGACTGAGCGAGCGACGCCGCAATCGGTACGCGCAGTAGATTCACTCACAAGCGCTGAGCGCCCTTGCGCGCTGCCACGGTGGCGAGCGGTGGTCCGCCTGCCGGTACGCGGTTTGGTCCCGGCAGGTGGTGGAGGAGGGAAGCGCGCCCGTCGCAGGTCGTGCGACGGGCGGGTGATCAGTGGGTCACGGGATGATCGACCATGAAGCGTGCGCACACCTGCATGGCCCTGTAGGCTTTCTGGTGATCGCCCCGCTGATAGGCGCGGTCGATCAGTTCCTGCATGTAACGGGTTAACAACACCACCCCTTCCGGTGTCTGGACGAGTCCACACACCAGTTGGGCTGCGGCGGCATCGGGAATGTCTTCGTGTTCGGCAATCAATGCCACTTCATCGTCGGTCAGGTCGCAGTAGTCCAGGCAGTCGCGAATCGAGAGCATGCGGTTCTCCTTTGATGCTGTGAGTCGCTTCGGCCGGTGGCCGGAGTGTCTCGCCACGAGACGGTGGAGCTCGCGCTCCGAGCGCATGTCCTTGCGCGCCGGTCATGCTTGGCGGGGCAGGGCCGGCTCGTGGGCATGGCGATCTGACGTCGCCATTCATGCTTACCAGTGTACCCGGGGCAGGCGGGAATGCCAGTTGAACCTGCGCATGGATAGTTTTCAAGCAATTGATATTGTTAATTTAATTGTGCGCTGCGAGAAATTTGGACGTGGCCGGGAAAACGACGACAATAGAGCCCCTTGGCGAGCCGATCCCAGATACGGATTGAGTTCATTCGCCTAACAAACTGATTCGTTGAAACATTCAAATTCATCATGCTCGACATCCAACTTCTGCGCGGCAACATCGACCTCGTCGTCGCCGCCCTCGCCAGCCGCGGCATGCAGTTCGACCCGGCCGCCTTTCAGTCGCTCGAGGCCGAGCGCAAGCAACTCCAGACCCGCACCCAGGAACTGCAGGCACGGCGCAACGCGCTGTCCAAGCAGATTGGCGTGCTCAAGGGCAAGGGCGAGGATGCCTCGGCGGTCATGGCCGAGGTCGGTGGCCTGGGCGATGAACTCAAGGCCAATGAACAGGCATTGGGCGAGTTGCTCGAACGCATCAATGCGTTGCTCGCCGGGCTACCCAACCTGCCGCACGAGTCCGTGCCGCGCGGGCGTGACGAGCAGGACAACGTCGAGGTGTTGCGTTGGGGCACGCCGCGGACGTTCGATTTCGAGCCGCGCGATCACGTCGATATCGGCGCCGGGCTGGGTGGGCTGGATTTCGAGTTGGCCGCCAAGCTTTCAGGCTCGCGTTTCGCCGTGATGCGTGGCGGCATCGCCCGCCTGCATCGGGCGCTGGCGCAGTTCATGATCGATGTCCATACCCGCGAGCACGGCTACACCGAGGTCTACGTGCCCTACCTGGTAAACGCGGCGTCAATGTTCGGAACCGGGCAACTGCCCAAGTTCGAAGAAGACCTGTTCCAGGTGCCGCGCGGTGAGGGCGACCGCTTCTACCTGATTCCAACCTCCGAAGTGCCGGTGACCAACATCGTGCGCGGCGAAACGGTGGCAGCGGAGGGCTTGCCGATGAAGTTCGTCGGCCATACGCCGTGCTTCCGTTCGGAGGCCGGCAGCTATGGTCGCGATACCCGTGGCATGATCCGCCAGCACCAGTTCGACAAGGTCGAGTTGGTGCGCATCGAGCATCCGGAGCAGTCCTGGGCGGCGTTGGAGGAGCTCTCTAGCCATGCCGAGGCAATTCTGCGCAAGCTCGAACTGCCGTACCGCAAGATCGTGCTGTGCACCGGCGACATGGGTTTTTCCGCCGCCAAGACCTACGACCTGGAGGTCTGGCTGCCGGCTCAGAACACGTATCGCGAGATCTCCTCATGCTCGAACTGCGGCGACTTCCAGGCGCGGCGCATGCAGGCCCGCTTCAAGAACGCCCAGGGCAAGAACGAGTTCCTGCATACGCTCAATGGCTCTGGCCTGGCGGTCGGGCGCACGCTGGTTGCGGTGCTGGAGAACTACCAGCAGGCCGACGGTTCGGTGCGCGTGCCGCAGGCGCTGCAGGCGTACATGGGCGGCGTGGAGGTGCTCGAACCCGCTCGCTGAACGGTAGGTAGGGCGGCGTGACCGGCTCTTGGTCGGGACGCTGCCGACATACCGGTCCACGCGGCCATTTGCCGCCCCGATACCGGGGCAGCAAATGGCCGCGTAGGGGCGACGAGGCATTTGATTGATCCCGATCAGGTCTGAGCTGTGGATTGTCTGGTAAATTAGAGTTTCATTATTTATTGATGGAGCTCAAGACATGTCAGGAAAGTCCTTCACCCAGATCACCGGAGATGTCTCCAGGGCGCTGCGTACCATGCACAAGGAAGTGCCGGAGGTGATGCAGGGGTTTGGCGCCTTGTCCAAGGCGGCACTCAAGCCCGGTGTCCTGTCCGAACTCGACAAGGAGTTGATCGCGCTGGCCATTGGCGTGGCGTCGCGCTGCGATGCGTGCATCGGGTTTCACGTCAAGGCGCTCATTCGGCTGGGTGTGACGCGTGAGCAGTTGCTGGAAACCCTGGCGGTGTGTACGTATATGGGGGGCGGGCCGGTCCTGATGTACGCAGCCGAGGCGGTCCGCGCCTACGAGGAGTTCACCAGTGTTTCCGCGTCCGCCGCGGAACCCGCCTGAGGCGCTAAATTCCGTGCGATCGGGGGTTTGCCCGGCACAAATCTTGTGCGTATAATGCGCCCTCCTGTGGCGGCCACGCTGCGGGATGCGGAGAGGTACCGAAGCGGTCATAACGGCGCCGACTCGAAATCGGATGGTCAGCGAAAGTTGGCACGGGGGTTCGAATCCCCCCCTCTCCGCCAGATATCTATGGAAAAAGCGGCTTTCGAGCCGCTTTTTTCTTGCATTCACGAAATGACCATCCCCGCTTGCCAAGCCGGTGCCCGTTGTTTGCGGACGCGTGCTGAGGAGGCCGATGATGCGGGACTGTCACGCGCAATCACATCGACGCCGAGCAGCGGAGATGTGTTGCAGTGGGTGCGTCATTGACGTACATTCCCCACTATGATATTCATCGAGACCCCGGTCTTCACCCGGCGCCTGCGCGAACTGCTGGATGACGACAGCTATGCGGACTTTCAGCGTTTGCTGGCCGAGCGGCCCGACATCGGAGATGTGATCGAGGGAACAGGCGGTATTCGCAAGGTGAGGGTCGCGGGCAGCGGGCGCGGTAAGCGGGGAGGCTCTCGGGTCATCTATTACCACTTCGTTTCGGCATCACAGATCGCGCTGCTGCTGATCTACCCGAAGAACGAGAAGGACGACCTGAGCGGCGATGAACGCAAGGCGCTCCGGCGCATCGTTGAAACATGGGGGTGAGCACTATGGGAAAGCTTTTCGATGATCTGATGGAGAGCGTGCAGCAGATGGACGAAATTCGCCGCGGCGAGCGTCAGCCGTCCCGCGAGTTCGCCATCGATGCGCTGCAGGTCAAGGAAATCCGAAAGGCAACCGGGCTTTCACAGGCGCGCTTTGCCAGGGTGATTGATGTACAGGTGGGCACCCTGCGCAATTGGGAGCAAGGGCGCCGAGAGCCCACAGGGCCGGCCAAGGCCTTGCTGCGCGCGATCCACAACGATCCGGAGCATGTGCTGCGGGCGCTGGCGGGGTGATCAGCGACTTGGGCGACGGGAGGCAATTTGACTACCCGTGGTGTTACGGTGGCGCTGCATTTCCTTGAGCTGATGTAGTAGCGCTCCTCGCGCTTGGCGCTCTGGTTGTCGACGATGCGCTGCGACACTACGCAGCCGACCTGCAGCCAGCCGACCTGCAACCCGGCCACCGAATCGGATCGATCGCTCCTTTGCCTGGCGCGGTGGTGGCCGTCTGCAGCACAACACGCGCTTCCGACCCTTCCAGCCGGCAGGACTTCTGCATCCCCCTCCCGATGCCTGTTCGTCGGTGCAACCGGCACCGTGGGCTTGTTCCGATCATCCATGGCGGGCAGGATAGGCGCGTCGCGCACTTCCGCCACCTATCGACCATGCCGCTCCTGTCCCCCGCCCTCGCGCAACGCATCGTCGACCGGACGATGGAGATCATCCGCAGCAACGTCAATGTGATGGACGAGGCGGGGCGAATCATCGCCAGTGGCGAGCGGGCGCGCATAGGTGAGCGGCACGAAGGCGCGCTTATCGTGCTGGCGCGGGAGCGGGTGGTGGAGATTGGCGAGGCCGCCGGCAGCAGCCTGCACGACGTGCGGCCGGGCATCAATCTGCCCTTGCGCAGCGAGGGACGCGTGGTCGGCGTGGTCGGTGTGAGCGGCGAACCGGATGCGGTCCGGCCGTTCGCCGAACTGGTGCGCATGGCCGCCGAAACCATGATCGAGCAGGCGCGGCTGGACGCCTTGCTGGCCAGCGATGTGCGGTTGCGCGAGGAATTGGTGGTGGGTCTGGTCAGCGAGGCGGGCCGCTCGCCAGCCACCGTGGCGCTGGCCGAACGGCTGGGGGTCGATCTGGCGCGGCCGCGTGTGGTGATTGTCCTGACTCAAACCGAAACGCAGGCACCTGCCGATACCATGCTGGCGACCCAGCAGCGCTGCCGGAGCCGCTTTGCCGACCTGCCCGGGGTGGCCGGGCTGGTGGCCGCTCCAAGCTTGTGCGAACTGGTCGGACTGTGCGAGTGGGAGGATGGCCCGGGCGCCTACACCCGCCTGCATGGCGCGCTCACCGAGTTGCTGGCGGCGCAGCCGCTGCCCTGGCGTGCGGCGATTGGTGGTGCGTTTGGTGGCGAAGGCGGGTTGATGCATTCGCTCCGCAGTGCCCGCCTGGCGCTGCGTGGCCGTCATGCGACCGGCGATGGTGGAGCGGTGGTGGCCTATCGCGATCGTCCGTTGCCGATACTCCTTGCCGATCTGGCCGAGGGGTGGCGGGGCGAGGAGTTGTCCCGTCCCTATGCGCGACTGGCGGCCCGAGACGGCCGGGGGGAACTCGAGCGTACGCTGGCCGCGTGGTTTGCGCATGGCCTGCGAGCTGGTGATACCGCGCGTGCGCTCGGCATCCACCGCAACACCCTGGATTATCGGCTCGCCCGCGTGGCGGAGATCACCGGTCTGGACCTCGATTGCCTGGACGACATCGTGTATCTGTACGTTGGCATGCAGCTGCGGCGGCACTGAGCGATGGAAGGTCTGGCGGAGCAGGCGCGGACAAAGGCTGGATGGAGTTGTGATTATTTACTGATATCGATCGATATCGTGTGATGAATCAGTGCATATGCACGAAGATCGGCGCGGCGATTCGATTTATGCTCGTGTTAGGTCTGCCGCTCCCGAGCGGACCGTAGCGACTGCAGGAGGCATGGATGAAGATCGTGATCGCACCGGACTCGTACAAGGAAAGTCTGTCGGCGCTGGAAGTGGCCGAGGCGGTGGCGCGCGGCTTTCGCGCGGTCTTTCCGGACGCCATTTACCGTCTGCTGCCGGTCGCCGACGGCGGCGAGGGCACGGTGGAAGCGATGGTGGCGGCGACCGGTGGGCATCGGCGGGCGGTGCAGGTCACCGGACCGCTCGGCGAAACGGTCGAGGCCGGTTACGGCGTGACCGGCGACGGCGCCACCGCCATCGTGGAAATGGCGGCGGCGAGCGGCCTGGGCTTGGTGCCACCGGCCCGGCGTGATCCATGCGTCACGACCTCGCGTGGAACGGGTGAACTGATACTCGCCGTGCTGGATGCGGGCATACGCCACTTGATCGTCGGAATTGGCGGCAGTGCCACCAATGATGCGGGTGCCGGCATGTTGCAGGCGCTGGGGGTACGCCTGCTGGACGAGGCGGGTGAAGTGCTCGCGCCTGGTGGGGCCGCGCTCGCCCGGCTCGCGCGTATCGACACCACCGGGCTCGACCCCCGTCTTGCGGCGTGTCGCATCGAAGTGGCGTGCGACGTGGATAACCCGCTGCTTGGCCCGACCGGTGCGTCGGCGGTGTTCGGCCCGCAGAAGGGGGCGACGCCGCGGATGGTCGAGGTGCTGGATGCGGCGCTGGCCCGCTTCGCGCAGATCGTCGAACGCGACATGGGGGTGGCGGTGGCCGGGCGCGCCGGTGCCGGTGCGGCCGGGGGCATGGGCGCGGCGCTGATGGCGTTTACCGGGGCGAGCCTGCGCCCGGGCATAGACATCGTGGTGGAGGCGGTGGGGCTGGCCAAGGAGGTGGCGGATGCCGATCTCGTGATCACCGGAGAAGGCCGGATGGATGCGCAAACCGCGCATGGCAAGACGCCGGTCGGGGTCGCGCGCGTGGCCCAGCGCCATGGCAAGCCGGTGATCGGCATTGCCGGCAGCCTGGGCCCGGGGGTGGAAGCCTTGTCGGCGCACGGCATCAATGCGGTGTTCAGCGTGTTGAGCAAGCCATGCACGCTGGAAGAGGCCTTGCGCGAAGCGGCGCTCAACGTCGAGGCCGCCGCGCGGCAGGTGGCGGCGACACTCGCCCTGGGCGCCGGGTTGCGCGCCTGACGGGGCTGGGGGGCGCGCCGGCTCGCGGCCCTATCCCGCGTGCGGCGCGGGGAGGGTGGCGGACGGGTTGTTCCAGGCGTGGGCCCAGCGTTCGAAATCGGCAGCCGGCAGCGGGCGGGCGAAGAGATAGCCTTGCAGCGCGTCGCAGCCGTTGCTCACCAGGTAGTCGCGCTGCGCTTCCGTCTCCACGCCTTCGGCGACGATTTCGATGCCGAGGTCACGCCCCAGCGACAGCGTGGCCGAGGCGATGGCGGCATCTTCGGTCTTGCCCGGCAGGTCGCGAACAAAACCGCGGTCGATCTTCAAGCGGTTGATCGGCAGGCGTTTCAGGTAGGACAGGCTGGAGTAGCCGGTGCCGAAGTCATCCAGCGCCAGGCGCAGGCCTGCCGCGCGCAATGCCTCAAGCCGCAGGCCCAGGCTTTCGCTTGGCTGCATCAGCGCGCTTTCGGTGATTTCCAGTTCGATGCGTTGGGCGCAGGCGCCGGTATCTGCAATGATCTCGCGGACGCGCTCGGGGAAGTCCGGTTGGCGGAACTGCAGTGCGGAAATGTTCACCGACACGGTCAGCCCGGCCAGCGGGGTATCGGCCCACAGCCTGGCCTGGATGCAGGCCGCGCGCAGCACCCACTCGCCCAGCGCGACGATGAGCCCGGAATCCTCCGCCACCGGAATGAACTGCGCCGGCAGGACTTCGCCCAGTTCCGGGTGGCGCCAGCGTACCAGCGCCTCGCAGCCGCTCAACAGGCCCGATCGCGCATCGATCTGAGGCTGGTAGTGCAAAACCAGTTGGTCGCGCTCGATCGCCTTGCGCAAGGCGGTTTCCAGCATCAGGCGTTCCAGCGCGCGGGCGTTCATCTCCGGTACGAAGAACTGGAAGCTGTTGCGTCCGGCGGCCTTGGCGCCATACATGGCGGTGTCGGCGTGCTTGAGCAAGGTGTCTACGTCCTCGCCGTCTTCCGGGTAGAGCGCAATGCCGATGCTCACCGACGGCGCAATTTCGTGGCCGTCCAGATCGATGGGGTGGGCCAGTGCGGCGAGCAGCTTGCGCGCGACCACCGCGGCGTCGTCCATGCGATGCAGTCGCGGCAGCAGGGCGACGAACTCGTCTCCGCCGAGGCGGGCGAGCAGATCCTCTTCGCGCAGACTGCCGGCCAGGCGGCGTGCCGCGGCGCCAAGCAAGCGGTCGCCGACCGAGTGGCCGAGCGAGTCATTCACGTTCTTGAAGTGATCCAGATCGAGAAACAGTATGCCGATCCGTTCGCCGTGGCGATGGGCGCTCTGTAGTGCGTTGTGGGCTTGGGTGATCCAGGCACTACGGTTGGGCAGACCGGTGAGTGGGTCGAAATGAGCGAGGTAGTGGATGTGTGCCTCGGCCTCGCGCTCGGCAGTTACATCCTGCACCGTGCCGCGCAGGCGGTGCAGTTGGCCATCGTGCCATTCGCTCTCGACGTGGAACTGCAACGCCCGGTGGGGGGCGTCGCGCAGCACGCAGTCCAGCGTGGCCTGCGCGGGGTGGCGGCGCAGGTCCGCAATCGCCGCGGCCAGGCGTTCGCGGTCGGCACTTGCGAGGGTTTCGAGCAGGTCGTCGATGCCGGTCAGGGTGTGGCGGTCGCGCGCAAGCACCGCGCACAACTGGTCGGAAACCAGAATGCCGTGCATGCCTTCCTGGGCTTGCCAGCTGCCCATGCGGGCAAGGCGTTGCGCATCCTCCAGGGCTTGTTGCTGGCTGCGCAGTGCGTTGGAGGCTTGCTCCAGCGCCTGCGTGCGTTCGTCCACCAGCGCGGCAATGCGGCGGGTGTTGCCGGTGGTGATCAGCAGGAATGCGCCAAGCATGCCTACCGCCAGCAGCCCCACCGCTGCGGTACTCCACGCGGCCCAACTGCGGAGTTCGTTCAGATAGCGCTGCTGCGCGTGCAGCCGCAGTTCCCAGCTGCGACCGGCATAGTCCAGGGGGAGCCGGCGTCCACCCAGGCCGTCCGCCCAGGCGTCGCCATCACAGTCGGCCGGGCCCGACAGTCGGCGGTTGCCTGGGGCGGCGTCGAGGTCCACCAGGCACAGCCACAGGCCGGTACCCTGTGCGAGCTGGTGGGCCGCCGCCATGGTGTCGTCCATGCGGAATACGCCGGAAACAACACCAAGCAGCCGCTGTGCCTGTTCCGGGTGGTCTACACGGCCGTGGACCGCGAGATAGACCACTACGCCGCGCTG
Organism: Rhodocyclaceae bacterium; assembly: GCA_046295975.1. Classification (GTDB taxonomy): domain Bacteria; phylum Pseudomonadota; class Gammaproteobacteria; order Burkholderiales; family Rhodocyclaceae; genus UBA2357. The sequence goes on along the minus strand of JBKBMG010000076.1, from coordinate 5,376 downwards.
CTCGCCGGTTTCCTGCACCAGCCGAAAGGCTTCCGATACTGCGGGTTGGCCGTCGACGCGGGTACGTGCTATCGCCTCCGCGGTGGCTGGAAACGACAGTGGGTTGAGGCCGAGTACGCTAAGGTTGGTGAGCAGTGGCTCCACATAGGTGATCGGCAGGTATTCGTCGGCAAGCGGTGCGCGCACTGTGTGGCCCTGGGGGTCACGGGTCAGGAACTCGAAGTCCGGCCAGCCGTTGGCGCGCATGGCGCGCTCGTGGGCGTTGCGTTCGGCGCGGTTCACCAGAGGGCTCCAGCCGAAGTTCTGGGTGCCCGGGTAGCGGTCCAGCCACGGCATGACGAAGTCGCGGTACTCGCGTCGCGTGACCAGGTCGCTGACCAGGAACAGGCGCTCGATGGCCCGCATCATGTCCACCTGCACATCCAGGCGCTTGCGCACCATCTCGCCTATGTGCTGGGCATCTCGCCCGAGCTGCGTGCTGACCCGCAGCGCTTCCCAGTTGCGCACCTGGTTGAACGCCACCGAGACGAGCACGAGCGCGAGCCCCATCGGCACCAGAATGCCCACCCGGCGCGAAGCCCAGTCGGAGCGAGGCTGGCCGAACAGGGCGAGGAACACCGGTACGACGAGGATCACACCCAGGGTGTCGCCTATCCACCAGTTCCACCAGTTGAATCCGAGGTCGCCGCGGGGCATCACACCCGCGAAAGCCAGCGAGGCAATGCCGATGCTGGGGCTGATCAGGGAGCTGAGCGGTGCGACCACCGCCAGCAGGCGGAGAATGGGGCCGGGGGCGTCCAGCCGGTTGGGTATGCCGATCCAGCGCTTCGCCGCGGTCGCGCCGATCACCGCCTGGAGGGCCGCACCGGCCGCCGGCACGAGGGCGGCCCAGGCGCCGTCGTCGAGCGCTCCGGTGTTGTGCATGGCCAGCAGATGCACGGCGAGTGAGCCCAGGAAGACCCCGGGCCACAGACTGCGGCCGAGCACCAGCAGGGTGCACAAGGCAATGCCCGCGGCGGGAAACACCGGAACGGAGTAGCCCGGCGGAATCGCCAGAAAGAGCGCCGCCCATCCGACGAGGGCATATAGTGCGGCAAGAAGCGCAATCGCAGGAAGGCGGCTGATCATGCGCGGCAGTATAACCAAGTATGTTTCTGGTCTCATCGGCACGGCTGAGGATAACTGGCGCGAAATGCGCACTATTCCGCATTTGCTGCGTCGCAGCAGGCCGTACAATTCCCAAGCGGTATGGTGCAGTCTGCATAGCCTGGTCGTGAGCTCATGACGGCTCCCGGCACGCTGCGCCGCCACTGACGCCGACCAGACTGCACGGCCGGCGCCGTCACCAACGACCGGGCGCCCATGAGCGCTTTCGGCAACCACCCCAACGAAAGGTATCGCCTCCGATGAAAAACCAGTCTTTGCAGGTGCGCTTCATCCTGCCCGTGTCGATCTTCGTGTTCGTGCTTGTGATGAGCGCGGCCTTTGTCTTCTCCTTGCTGGAGAACCAGCGCATCCACGGCGAGATCGCCGCCGAGGCGGATCAACAGAAGGCCGACATCGTCGCGACGCTGGAAGTCATCGACACGCTGATGCTCAATCAGACCCATGCTTCCATGCGCCTGCTGATGCAGCGGGGCGCCGCCCTGGGGGCGGCGTCGCTGGGCGGTCAGGTGAGCGTGGGAGAGCGACGAGTGCCCGGGTTGCACTTTGGCGACGCAGCGCAGGCGAACGATTTCGCACTGGTGGACGGCGTTACCGAGGTAATGGGCGGCACGGCAACGCTGTTCGTGAAAAGTGGCGACGACTTCGTGCGGGTGTCGACCAATGTCATGACCAACGGCCAGCGCGCCATCGGCACCGTGCTCGATCCGCGCGGCCGGGCGATTGCGGCGATCCGCGAGGGCAGGGCTTTCTACGGCGTGGTGGATATTCTCGGCAACCCGTTCATTACCGGCTACGAGCCGATCCGCGACAGTCGCGGCGATACCGTCGGTATCTGGTATGTCGGCTACAAAGTGGACATGGACGTCCTCAAGCGCACCATCGAAAGCAGCCGGCTGCTGGAAAGCGGCTTCGTCGCCTTGATGGATCAAACCGGGAAGGTGCGATTCAACTCGTCCCACGTCACTCCGGAGCGCGTTGCCGAAGTGCTGGAGCGTGGGCGCGACTGGGTCGTGCAGCGACAGACCTTTGATGCCTGGCGCTTCGAGGTGGTTGCAGCGTTTCCGGAAGCGGAAGCCCGTGCAATCGGACGCGTGCGCATGTTTGGCATCATGGGCGTGGGGGTCGCCGGCTGTGTGCTGCTGATTGGTCTCATGGCGGTGCTGCTGCGCGTGCTGGTGCTCGCTCCCCTGGGCGGCGAGCCATCCCTCGCCGCCAGCTCGGCGGTGCGCATTGCGTCCGGTGACCTGACCGTGCCGATCCGACCCACGCTGGGAGGCGACGACAGCATGCTGGCCGCCATGAGCCGCATGCAGGACAGCCTGCGCACCATCGTCGCCCGCATCCTGCAAAGCGTGTCGGCGCTGGAGGGCGCGTCCGACAAGCTGGGGGCGATGTCGGATCGCGTGCTCGAGGGCGTCTCTCATCAGAACGACGCGACCTCGTCGATCGCCTCCACCCTGGAGCAGATCACCGTCAGCATCGGCCACGTCACCGACAATGCCGGCATTGCCCGCGAACTGGCGGAGGCCGCCGGCGGCGCGTCGGAGACCGGCTGTGCCGTCGTCGGACGCGCGGTGGGGGACATGCGCTCGTCCGCCGTCGCGGTGAATGACTCGGTCAATTCCATCCGCGCGCTGGGCGACGCCTCCAACGAAATCTCCAAGATCGTCGACGTCATCAAGGACATTGCCGACCAGACCAACCTGCTGGCGCTTAATGCCGCCATCGAGGCCGCCCGCGCCGGTGAACTCGGCCGCGGTTTCGCCGTGGTCGCCGACGAAGTACGCAAACTTGCCGAGCGTACCTCCACCTCCACCCGCGAGATCGGCAGCATGATCGCGACCATGCAGCAGGGCACCACGCGCGCCGTCGCCGAGATCGAGTCCGGCGCATCGCGGGTGAACGAAAGCGTGACCCTGGCGATCGAGGCGGGGGAGAGCATGGAGCTCATGCACGATCAGACGGGCAGGGTGGTGGCCGCGGTCGGCGAAATTTCGCTCGCGCTCAGCGAACAGCGCTCGGCGAGCGAGGTCATTTCCCGCAACGTCGAGCAAGTGGCGCGCATGAACGACGAAAACACCTCCGCCGTGCGCGAGGTCGTCACCGACGCTCATCACCTCAACGAACTTGCACGGGCACTCAAGGGATCGGTGGAGAGCTTCCGCATCTGATCGCTTGGCCGGCCACAGCGTGCGCCGGCCGAACTGGAAAAAGAAGTTTGATCGGGGTGTTGACGCCAAAAAAACGGCTGCTATAATTCTGTTTCTTCGCAGCGCGCTCGTAGCTCAGTTGGATAGAGTACCTGGCTACGAACCAGGGGGTCGTGGGTTCGAATCCTGCCGAGCGCGCCAAGAAATTCAAGGGGTTAGACGTTGCAGCGTCTGACCCCTTTCCTTTTGGTGGGGACTTTTTTGGAAGTTCTGGGGGACTTTTCTCCTAGTCCAGCTTCCTGGCGTGGCGGCTGTTCGGGCTTCGTGCCGCCGTTGCCTCCCAACTCTGCTCGCGTGCGCGCCGCACGTGCCTTACCGCAAAAGTCGCCCGGCCTTGTCGCCGTCGCAGGCGAACACCCGTCGGGGCCGCCTTTCCGGATACTGCCCGGCCAGGGCCGCCAGCGCCTTGCCCGGGTAGTGGCTGCAACTGATCGAACACACCGCCGCCACGCCCGCGTGCAACAGCACGATCGCGTCGAAAATCCCCTCCACAGTCCACAGATCCTCAACTCCCGCATAGTTGAGCCGCGGCGCTTGCCGCCATGCCCCCGGGAACGAACCGCTGGCCGTCGTTGCTGGCTATCGTGCAATGGGCGGAGAAGCCCAGGCGTGCATGCTGGCGCAGGCTGCAGGCTATTCGCCTAGGCGCTTCAAACATCAATATCAGCGTGGGGACGATCGGCCAATGATCCAGGGGGAGGCAAGCGGTCCGGTAAACATCGGGCCGCCTGAAGGCGGATCAAAAAAGCCGACATAGCAATACGCCACCCGTGACCATCCAGATCGGGCAGTTCGTGCTGGGAGGCGGGGCGGCAAGGGTGGCCGGTGCAATGCCGCGCTCCCCGTGAAATGTTTCACACACACCGGCGGGATATTGTCGGATCATTACACGCGATACCTGCGGGGATAACCGAATGAGTGCTCCTTTGGCACTGTCGAGTCTTGCCTTTGTTTGGCAGGCGTTCGTGGGCGCTTTGCTCAATAGGCTGTTCAGAAACCGCACTACGGGCGCAGTGTCGCACAGTGGAAAGGTCGGTTTGTCGGGAGCATTGGATTGGCCGTTGTCAGCATTGTAATTGCAGCGCCGCTCTTCGAGCCCGGTGTCCCTGTTCCGGAAGTGGCGGATGAGTTGTGTGGAACGGGGTGTCGTACGTGCGCCGGCGGGCTTCCCTGTTTCGTTATAACCGTCTATAAATACAGTATATGAGCGAAATCTCAGCAACAACGAACCTTTCATGCTGCGGGTTCTGCTCGTTTATACCTCAGCGATCTGGACGAGTCTGCAAGGCTGCGGGCTAGAACTCGTTAGGCTTTTCCGTTTGCCACGATAGAACACGCTATGACCTACGACGAAATTTCGAAGAAAGTGGAGCAACTAGGCTATCGCGACAAGCTTCGCTTGGCCCAACTGCTCATTCAACTTGCACGCAAAGAAGAGGAAGAGCAAAACCCCGAAAAGAGAAAGACGGCATCCGCCTCTGCTCCTTCGGACCCAGAGCTCGTCCAATATGTAGCCGGCCGCCTTAAGAAGCTGAAGCCTGGAAAAAAGGATGGTCTGTTTAACTCCATCGGGGCAATGTTCCAGTTCCAGGGAGGTATCTCCGACGCCGACAAAGAAAAACTGTTCTCGGAGTTACTGAGAAAGCGTCACATCGCTGTTTCTGAAAACAATCGCATTTTCTATCCCGAATGATGAAGCCTAACCATACGGTCGAGGCGCGGCTTTGCCGCTGGGACGCCGCGCTTGCGATGCCGGCTCGTCGCCCCTCACCTCACGTTAGCGCAGGGAAGTCCCTCGCATACCCCGATTCCGCGGCCTGCGGGTGTCATCATTGTCAAAAATCTTGAAGGAAGGACTCGTGGATATAGTTGCAGTTATTAAGGAACCCCTGATCAATTGATGTTTTGAGCTCACTCACCCAAGTCAGCCGTAATCACCGATTCCGATGATCGATTTTTCCGCTTCTACCGCTGCATTTCGAGGCCTTTCAGGCCCCAA
>JBKBMG010000075.1:0-19658 GCA_046295975.1 Rhodocyclaceae bacterium | reverse complement strand
TCGCTGCACCGCCTGCGACACCACGCTGCGGCCGAAGCCGGGCGACTGCTGCGTCTTCTGCTCGTGGGGCACCGTCGCCTGTCCGCCGGTGCAGGCAGGCCGGGGGTGCTGCGGCTGATCGAACGTCTTGGCGGTGCGTTCGGGCCGATCTGCGCGGCCTTGCTGACTACGGCGCTCGGGATACAGGGCGCGATGGGGCTGCTGGGGGTGTATGCGCTGACGTGCGCCGCCATTCTGTGGATGCGCCTTGGCCTGCGCGCGCCTGCGCCGGAGGAAGCGAAATGATCGCCGGATGTGGTCTAAGCCTTTGCGTCTTCATGGCTGGGGTGGTCGCTACGGCAGGCCTGTCCGGCACCGCGGTTGGTCGCCGGGCGCGCATGCGCATGCGGCTGGCCATGCTGCTGTGCGCGATGTGGCTGGCGGGGGCTGTGCCGTCCGCGATTGCGTCGCCATCGGGCACGTCGCAAGCTGAGCGACAAGTTCAACCGCACATCGCAATGGTGTTGTGGCGCGGCGAAACCGAGGTGGAGTTGGGCTTTCGCGCGGCCCTGGCGGATTACGGCATCGATGCACGCATCGAAGTCCACGACGTGGCGCGCGACCTGAAACGTCTGCCCGCGATCATCGAACGGTTGCGCGCCGACCCGCCCGACGTGGTGTACACGTGGGGTACCGGCGTAACCCTGGGGGTGGCCGGTCGCTGGGACGACGAGCAGACGCCGCTGGGCGGGATTCCGGTGGTGTTCACCATGGTGGCCTCACCGTACAAGACCGGAATCGCGGCACCACACGAAGCGCCGCCACGGCCATGGGTAACCGGCGTCTCGCACCTTGCCCCGCTCGCGGCGCAGATCAACGCAATGCGTTCATACCTGCCGGTGAGCCGGGTCGGCGTGGTGTTCAATCCGCTGGAGGCGAATTCCGTGAGCAACGTCGAGGAGCTGCATGCCCACGGCAGGCGCATGCAGTTCGAAGTGCTCGAGGCGCCGGTTCCGGCGGGGGCGGACGGTGCGCCCGATCCTGCTGCGATTCCCGAGCTGGTGGCGGGACTGACGGCGCGCGGTGCGCAGGTGTTGTACATCGGTCCGGACAACTTCGTCGGCAATCATCGCGAGGCGTTGACTGCGGCCGGCATGGCGCATGGGGTGCCGGCGTTCACCGCCACCGAACTTGAATTGCGCGATGGCGGGGCGATGTTTGGCCTCGTCAGCCGTTATGAAACGGTGGGGCGGTTTACCGCTGCCAAGGTGCGCGACATTCTGGTGTCTGGCAAGCGCCCGGACGAGATCCCGGTGGAAACGCTGGAGCGATTCGCCTATCTGATCCGGCTCGGCGTTGCGCGACAACTCGGTCTGTATCCGCCCTTGCCCTTGCTGCGCTACGCCGAAGTCATCGAGTGAGGAAGGCCGGGATGACGACCGACTGCCTGCCGGACGATTTTCCTCGCCGGATTCGCGCGCGAGGCGGGAGCGAGGTGGCCTGTTCCGCGCGGCTGCTCGAAGCGGACGACGTCGACGCGGTGTATGCGCTGCATCGGGAGGCGATCCATGGCATGGGTAGCGAACTCGTGGCGTCGGAAACCCTGGCCTTCTTCGTCGATCACGTGGCGCGGGCCGGTCGTCTGTGTGGGGTCGTGTCGGGTACGCGGCTGATCGCCTACGCGGTACTCGGCCTGCCCGGCGCGGGTGATCCGAACTTCGGCACCGATCTCGACCTTGGGGCGGAAGATCTGGCACGCGTGGCCCATCTCGACGGGGTAGGCGTGCTACCGGATTTCAGGGGGAACGGCTTGCAGTGTGCGCTCTCGCGTTGGCGGCTTGCGCTGGCGACGCGCATGGGGCGTACCCTTGCCATGTCGACGGCCGCGCCGGGGAATCGGCAGAGTGTTCACAACATGCTGGCGAGCGGTCTGCAGATTCGTGGCCTGCGGGTCAAGTTTGGTGGCTGGCGCTACATGCTGGCAACCGACGCGAGCTTGGCCGAACGCCCCGCTGAGGGTGGGCAGTGGCTGGAGGTCGCCGACCTGGTCCGCCAGCAAACGCTGCTCGCACAGGGTTGGCGGGGCTGGACGCTGGATGAGTCGGGGCACCGGGTTCTGTTCGCGCCACTCGACGATAGCGCGCCTGCAAAGGAAGGTGGTCAAGGTACTTATTGATCCCGGCCGTCGACTACGTCATCTCTGCGCCGTCGGTCACGACGAAGCGAATGACGGTGGTCAGCGCGCGGGTGGCGGCAGCAGTGTCGCCCCATGCTCGATGGCTTCCTGTCCCTGGGCCTCGCGCTCCAGGGCTTCGCGCACCGCCGGGGGCGGTGTCGGTGGTTCCCAGCCAAGTTGATTCCAGTAGTACAACGCGCCTTCGTGAAACGGCAGGAAGTTGCCATGCTCGAACATTTTCAGCGGGTCGAGTGTGGCCAGCGACGGGTGGCGGCTACGCAAGAAGTCCACGTTCTCGATCAACACCCGCGTTACCCAATAGACGATGTAGGGGTCGGTCTGCTCATGCGCGATCAGCGAGGCCTTCACGCCATAGGAGCGAAGCGGTGTGGCCTGGCCGGGGTAGGTGCCGGCGGGCAGTTCGCTGTCGTAATAGTACGGTCTGTTGGCGAGCAGTGAGTCGAGCCGGGTGTGCCAGAGCCCGAACAGCCTCGCGCCGCAGCGTTCGACGGCGCGTTCGAGGGCGGGCACCGGGTGTCCGCTCCAGATCGCGAAGACGTCGATGAAGTTGGTGCACAAGCCCTCGTAGTTGAGATCCTGCGCGAAGCCATAGACCGTGCCGAGCGCGGCTGGGGTGAGATCCAGCGATTCGAGGTAGTGAATCCACAGCGTGTTGGCGGCGCTGCCGTCCGGCGCGAGATTGAGCCGCAAGGGGCGCTGACCGAGGTCATCCGGCCCGGAAAAGGGGGTGGATGGGCCGGTGATCAGCAAGCCGGTTTCATCGTGCAGTGACAGCACCGAGCGGGCGCCAAGAATGGGCGCTTCGCCGGTCGCGGCGTAGTAGTTGGTGTCCGACTGAACGATCGCGAACTGGGCGCGCCCCTGGTTCATCAGCGAGCGATTGCTCGAAACGCCGCGAGAGCGAAACGGTGCGCAGCGGATGCGGTGCTCGTCGTAGCGGGCGCGCATCGCCTCGCAGATCGCACTGGCGGCGTAGTAGTAGACGCCGTGCGTGCTGCCGCTGTATATCCCCATGAAATACTGACTGGGGGCGTTCGGGTCGGCCGGGTCACGGCTGACCTGCTGCGCGGGGATGCCGTCCGGTCTGAATTCGACGGAGCGAGCGGCCTGGGGGGCAAGCATGCCCAGCGCAAGCACGGCCAGCCCGATTCGTCCTCGAGCGAACACGTTGCGGCAGAACGTCGTGAGAGTCGATGACAAGTGGGGCGCGCATGAGTTGGGGGGCGGGGCCATGCTAACATAAGCCGCCCTGCCGAACCGCAGGGCGCACCATACAACCCGCGCGCCGACGTCCGAGCTTCCGGGACGAACATACGGGCCGATTCGCCAACCATGCCCCATGCCGAATTTCGATCCGATCCCCGTGCGGCGCTTGCTTTTGCGTGAGTCATCTGCGGCTTGCGTTGAATCCGGAACCGAAATCCCACCACCGAGTGACGCGACCGCGCAGCGTGACGCCGCCCCCGTCACGGTCGGGCGCGGCGTACTGAGCGCGGAGGAGATGACGCGTGCCTTCGAGCGGATTCGCCAGCTTGCCGACTATACGCCCACGCCGCTCAGGGAAATGCCCGGACTGGCCGGTCGGCTCGGGCTGGGTGCGGTGCTGATCAAGGATGAGTCACAACGTTTCGGCCTGGGCGGCGTGAAGGCGCTGGGAGCGCCCTACGGGCTGTGGACCGAACTCGACCGCCTGGGCTTGCCACCGGATGAGATTACCGCGATCGCCGCCACCGATGGCAACCATGGCCTGGCACTGGCGTGGGCGGCGCGTGAGCTGGGATGCCAGGCGCGCATCTTCGTCGGCTCGGCGGTGGATCGGCCGCGCGTGGCACGTATCGCCGACTGCGGCGCCGAGGTCGTGGTCATCGATGGCACCTATGACGACGCGGTTGCGGCGGCCGAACTGGCGGCCAACGCGCCCGGTGCGCTGCTGATCACCGATACCGACTACGTCGGGGATGTTTCGGTGACGCGCGCCATCATGGCGGGCTACAGCGTGCTTGCGCAGGAACTCTGCGCCCAGACCGAGGTTGCCCGCTTGACCCACGTGTTCCTGCAATGCGGGGTCGGCGGCGTGGCCGCGGCGATTGTCGCCGGGCTGCAGCATGGCAGCGGGTGCTTGCCCAAGGTGGTCGCGGTTGAACCCGAGCGTGCGGCGTCGATGCTGGCCAGTCTCGATGCCGGTCGGCCGGTGCAGATCGAAGGCGATTTGCAGACACGCATGATCGGGCTGGCCTGCGGCCGGCCGTCGGTGCTGGCATGGGAGATTCTGTGCGAGACCGTGTTTGCGGCAATGACAGTGGATGAGGCCAGCGCGATGCGCGTTCAGGCGCTGCTTGCCAGTGGGGTGGACGGTGATCCGCCGCTCCACGCCGGCGACACCGGCATTGCCGGTGTCGCGGCCTTGTGCGTGGCCGCGGAAGATCCCGATTGTCGTGCCCGACTCGGGCTGGATGCGAACAGCCGGGTGTTGTTGATCAGCAGCGAAGGGCCCGGCGTGTGCGAGTGAGATCGAACACCGTGTGCCTGCCTTCCTCGCCCCGGGCTGGAGTCCGTGCATGCTGCTGCTGAGGTTCGTCGTCGAGGAAGGGCGCGCCAACCCTTACCGGCTGGCAGTGGGCGCGTTTCTCGCGAGCGCCTCCAGCGTTGCGCTGCTGCTGCTGATCAACCTCGCTGCGGAGCAACTCGCCACCCGTCATGAGGACGGCATAGACTGGCTGCTGGCGGGGGCTTTCGTCATCGCGGCGGTGACCTACTTCTTCACCGAAAGCGACCTGATCACGCAGATCGGGGCGGCCATGGAACGTGCCGTGGAGCGCGTGCGCAAGCGCCTGCTCGAAGGTGTGCGCCAGGCCGATTTCGTGCGCCTCGAGCGTTTCGGCGCCACCCCCTTGTACGAGAACATCACCCAGCATGCGCATGCGCTGTCGCAGAATTCGCAGTTCATCGCGCTGTCCGTGCGGTCGGCGATGCTCACGGCAATGGTCATGCTCTACATCCTGACCCTGTCCGTGACGGCGTTCTGGGTCGTGCTTGCCGGCACCATTGGTGTGGGCATGATGTATTACCGCCTCGGCGAGCAGTTGCGCGTGCGCTACGGACGGATGATGAACGTCGAGGGTCGGTTGTTTCAGGCGGTGTCCGATCTGCTCGACGGCTTCCGCGAGGTACGCCTGTCGAGCGCGCGCAGCCGCGACCTGCTGCACGATTTCGAACGGGTTTCGGCCCAGTCCACCGGCATCCGCGTCGAGGTCCAGGGACGATCCTTCCAGAAACTGATCTTCGGCCACGTTGCCTTCTTCTTCCTGCTCGCCGTGGTGGTGTTCGTCGTGCCAACCTACGTCACCGACATCAACGCCGACATCGTCAAGATCAGCGCCGCGGTGGTATTCATGATCGGCCCATTGGGCGGTGTGATCCAGGCGGTGACGGTGATGGCGTCCGCCGATGCCGCGGTGCGGCGCATGTTCGATCTCGAGCGCGAGTTGAAGGACATGGTCGAACCCGGTGACACCGGCGTCGTGGATGCGTTTTCCGAAGGCTTCGAGTGCATCGAGGTGCGCGGCGCGAGCTTCGCCTATCCGGCTGCGGGTGGGGAGACGCCGTTCGAGGTCGGTCCGGTCGATCTCACGATCCGGCGCGGCGAGGTGGTGTTCGTGACCGGCGGCAACGGCTCGGGCAAGTCCTCCTTCATCAAGATGCTGATCGGTCTGTATCGGCCCGAGCGGGGCAGTATCCGCGTCGATGGCTGGCCGATGGAGGCCGACAACCGCCGCGCCTTCCGCGAGCTGTTCGCAGTGGTGTTTGCCGACCAGCGCCTGTTGCCGCGCCTGTATGGCTTGCCCGACATCGACCGCAAGGAATTGTCCGAGTTGCTCGACTGGCTGGAAATCGAGCGCATCGTGCAGATCGACGGCGACCGGCTCGCGCGTACCGACTACTCGTCGGGGCAGCGCAAGCGCATCCAGCTCGCCGCGGCCTTGCTGGAGCACCGTCCGCTGCTGGTGCTCGACGAGTGGGCGGCCGACCAGGATCCGCACTTCCGGCGCAAGTTCTATCGCCAGATCGTGCCCGAACTCAAGGCGCGCGGCATCACCATCGTCGCGGTCACCCACGACGACCAGTATTTCGACGTCGCCGACCGGCGGCTGCATTTCGAGTTCGGCAAGCTGCACGAGCTCGACGTCGGGGCCCATCCATGAAGCTCGCGCTGCTCGACCTGCTGCGCCGCGAACCCGGTGCGCGCCCGACTCTGTGGCTGGTGCTCACCGTCGCTTCGGCGCTGGCCACCGTGGCGGTGATCGCCTGCGTCAGCGCGGGCGCCGAGCTGGCCTCGCGCGGAGAAGTGAGTCTGCGCCTGGCGGGCCTGGTGATCATCGCCACCGCCTTGTATGCGTTGGTGCAGAACACCTTGATGTTCGGCTTCGCCGAGCGCGTCGAGGCCATGATCCACCGCTTGCGCAACGAGTTGTTCACGGCGATTCGGGTGGCCGAACCGGACGTCGTGCGCGAGATCGGCCGGGCGCCGCTGTTCGCTGCGATCACCCAGGACACGCAGACGATTTCGCGCAATCTGCCGCTGCTGGTGATCGGCCTGCAGCAGTTCGTGCTGGTGGTGTTCATCTGCCTGTATCTGGCCACGCTGTCGCTCACCGCCTTTCTGTTCGCGGCAGCGTTCAGCCTCGGCGCGGTGCGGCTGCACCTATACAGGATGAAGGCGCTGGGGATTGCCACCGGGCGCGCGGTGGAGGACGAGGGGCGGTTGTTCGACGGCCTGAGCGGGCTGCTTCACGGCATGGCCAGCGTGCGCATGCGTCGTGCCCGCGCCGACGCGCTGCTCGATGAACTACATGTCATCGGAGCCGAGGCGTGCGCGGCCAAGGGCGACATCAAGAAGCGCTGGGGGCGGGAGTTTGCGTTGATCCAGCTGGCCTTCTATCTGCTGGTCGGTCTGATGGTGTTCGCGGTGCCGCTGCTGACCGAGGATTTTCATGAAGTCGCGCTCGCCGGCGTGATGGCCGCCTTGTTCCTGATCGGCCCCATCGGTACCGTGGCTACGGCGGTGCCGGTGGTCGATGATGCCGAGCGCGCGCTGGCGGCGATCCGCTCGGTGCAGCACCGCCTGACGGCGGGTGGCAGCGAACTGCAAGGCGACGCTGCGCGGGGTTCGGCCGCCTCGCATGAGGTGGCTGGCCAGCCAGACGAGGACGACGGTGGGACGGGCGCCACCGCCCAAGCGGCGGCTGAGACGGATTTCCGCGGTGTGCGCGAGCTGCGTCTCGAAGGTGCCTGCTTCCAGTACCGGAGCGTGCGCGGTGAGCCCGGTTTTGGTGTCGGGCCGCTTGACGTCAGCTTTCGCGCCGGCGAGATCAGCTTCATCACCGGCGGCAACGGTTCGGGGAAGTCGACCATGCTGCAACTGGTGACGGGGCTGGCGCGCCCACAGGCTGGACGCCTGCTGGTGGACGGTGTCGAGGTCCAGGCGCACCAGGCACAGGCCTGGCGCGACTGCATCGCCGCGGTGTTTTCCGACTATCACCTGTTCGCGACCCTCTACGGCGTGCCCCCGGCGTCTCTTGCGCGCGTGCCCGATCTACTGGCCTTGCTGGAGATGGACGACAAGGTCAGCTTCGACGGGCGTGGCTTCAGCACCGTCAGCCTGTCGTCGGGCCAGCGCAAGCGGCTGGCGTTGATTGCGGCGATGCTGGAGGACAAGCCGGTGCTGATCCTGGATGAATGGGCTGCCGACCAGGATCCGCATTTCCGCCGGATCTTCTACGAGCAGTTGCTGCCCGACCTGCGCGCGCAGGGACGGATGGTGATCTGCGTCACCCACGACGACCGATGGTTCGACATCGCCGATCAAGTGCTGGCAATGGAGGAAGGCCAGTTCAGGGCGCCACCCGAACGGGGTGAGGCGGGCATACACCCGGTGTGACCGGGGCCGCGATGTGGGCTGCCTTGGGGAAGGGCATGGGACGCTGCCACGCAGGGGGCACGACGATGAAACCCGCTCAGGGACGCCGGCTTGAGCCCTGCCGGTGGGTCGGAGCGGCTGCAGCGCGAGTCGGTTGACCGCACGCTAATCCGGCAGGTCCTTGAAAAAGCGGGACGATTCATGGTGCCGAGGACGGGACTCGAACCCGTAAGCTGTAAAGCGGCGGATTTTAAGTCCGCTGTGTTTACCAGTTTCACCACCCCGGCCAGACGGCGGCAGGCTTGCCGCCGGGGACGCGCATTCTACCCCGGCACGGAAGCCGTGCCCAGAGCGCATCGCGCTTGTTTACGATGGTTTGCGGGGCTTGAATGGTTTGCCCTTGGTATCCGGGCGGTGCGTGCCGGGCTTTGCCGGTTTGCGCGGCGGGCGCTCGTTGGCGTCGCGGGGGGCGCGTGACGGATAAGGCTTGCTGGGGTCGGCGCGCATGCGCGGGCGATCGGCCTCGGCGTCGCTGGCGAGGCGGATGTTGAGGGGTTGCTGGCGTACGCGCGTCTTGCGCAGCACGGTGAGCAATTCCTTGGGCATGCCGACCGGCAACTCGACGGTGGAGTAGTCTTCGTAGAGATTGATCTGGCCGATGTAGCGGCTTTCGATGCCGGCTTCGTTGGCGATTGCGCCGACGATGTCCTTGGGCTGGACACTGTGATCGCGGCCGACGTCGATGCGGTAGCGCTCCATCCGGCCTTCGGCGAAGTCGCGGCGTTTCTCCAGGATCTCGGCGCGGTTGTCGCGCGCTGGGCGGGGTTCCCGCGGACCACGTTCGCTACGCTCATGGCGTTCATTGCGCTCGTCGCGAGGCCCGCGCGCGCCGCGGTCGGCATAGCCGCGGACCTCGTCGGCGATGTCGCGCCCGGGTTGCGGCGGGAGTTGCAGCGGGCGTTCGCGCTGGGCGAGGAAGGCGAGCGCGGCGGCGATGTCCAGCGGATCGGCGGCGGCGTCCTGGGCGAGGTCAGCGACGACGTCGCGGAAGAAATCCAGCTCCTCGGCTGCGAGCACCTGCTCGATCTGCTCGCGGAACTGAGCCACACGTCGGTCGGCGACGGCCTGCCGCGACGGAAGCGGCAATACTTCGATGGGTTGGCGGGTCGCACGCTCGATCACCTTGAGCATGCGCAGCTCACGTGCGGTGACGAACAAGATGGCTGTTCCGGTACGACCGGCGCGCCCGGTGCGGCCGATGCGGTGAACGTAGGCCTCGGTGTCGTACGGAATGTCGTAGTTGATCACATGGGTGATGCGCGGCACGTCGAGGCCGCGCGCGGCGACATCGGTCGCCACCACGATGTCGAGCGTGTTGCGCTTGAGCTGCTCGACCACGCGCTCGCGCAGCTGCTGCGTCATGTCACCGTTCAGTGCGGCGGCGGCATAGCCGCGCGCCTCCAGCTTCTCGGCGAGCTCCACGGTGGCAGTCTTGGTGCGCACGAAGATGATCGCGGCATCAAAGTCCTCTTCCACCTCGAGAATCCGCGTCAGCGCGTCGAGCTTGTGCTGGACGTTGAGCTGGCAGTAGCGCTGGCGGATGGTTGCAACGGTGGTCGTGCTGGCCTTGATCTTCACTTCGCGCGGATCGCGCAGGTAGCGATGCGCGACCCGGCGGATCGGCTCGGGCATGGTCGCGGAGAACAGCGCCGTCTGCCGCTCGGCCGGCGTGTGCTCGAGTATCCATTCGACGTCGTCGATGAACCCCATGCGCAGCATCTCGTCCGCTTCGTCCAGCACCAGCGCGCGCAGGTCGCGCAAATCCAGGCTCTTGCGCTCGATGTGGTCCATGATGCGGCCCGGTGTGCCGACAACCACGTGAACCCCGCGATCGAGCTGGCGCAACTGCACCACCATGCTTTGCCCGCCATACACCGGCAGCACGTGGAAATCGGGCAGGTACTTGGCGTAGCGCTGGAAGGCCTCGGCCACCTGGATGGCCAGTTCGCGGGTCGGTGTGAGCACCAGCAACTGTGGTCGGCGCACCTTGGTGTCGATGCGCTCGAGCAGGGGCAGCGCGAAGGCGGCCGTCTTGCCGGTTCCGGTCTGTGCCTCGCCCAGGAGGTCGTGGCCTGCGAGCAGATGGGGAATGCAGGCCGCCTGAATCGGAGAGGGCGTTTCATAGCCCACTTCGGACAAGGCCTGAAGCAATGCGGGGCGCAGCTCAAGCTGCGCGAAGCTGAGGGTCGTGTGGTCGTTCATCGAGGAGGGGCGGGCTGCGTGCGCCAAGAAGAGGGAGTTGAGCCCGGTCGGGCACTCAAGTCGCAATATTACCCAATTCTTACCCGATCCGTGGCCCCGCCGGTCTGCTCGTCCCCGAAACCGTCGTGCTGCACCGCCCGGCGTCGGTCGTACTCCTTGCCTCAGCGCGAGTCCGTTCTTCGCCCCGCGATCGCCAGGGCGATGCCGCCGAGCACCAGCGTTGCCGACGCCAGCAGCCTGGGCGAGAGGCTTTCATCAAGCAGCATCACGCCACCGACGGCGGCGATGGCCGGCACCGACAACTGCACCATGGCCGCACGAAAGGTGCTCAGGTCGCGCAGGGCCGCGTACCAGATGGCGTAGCCCGCCCCCGACGTGATCGCGCCGGAGACCACCGCGAGCACCACGCCCGATGCGCTGAGCAGCGGATCGGAGAGTCCCACCAGCACCAGCCCCAGCGCCAGCGGGGATGCGCGCACGAAGTTGAAGGTGGTGCTGCCCAGCGGATCGGATTCACCCCGGCCTTTCAGCGAATACACGCCCCAGGCGATTCCCGCAGCTGCCATCAGCAGCGCATTCGTCAGCGGTGGTGCGGTCAGTCCGGGCGCCACCAGGACCAGCAGACCCGCGCAGGCCGCCAACCAGCCCAGCCATTCCAGCGTCCCCGGGCGGCTGCCGGATCGCAACGCGGCGGCGACCATGGTGAGCTGCACCATGCCGAACAGGATCAGCGCACCGGTACCGGTATCCAGCCCCAGGTAGGCGAAGGAGAACGCCGCCGCATAGGTGAACAGCATGATTGCTGCCACCCAGCTACCCGGGCGCGGGCGGCGCCCTCCGTCGCGCTGGCGAGCGAAGAATCGGTGCAGCAGGTACAGCGCGACTGCGCCGGAAAACAACCGCAAGGCGGTGAACGACGATGCATCGATGGCCGCGTCGCCCAGCGCCATCCGGCACAACACCGAGTTGCCGGCGAACGCGAGCAAGGCGAGGACGGTGAGGAGGGCGGTGCGGGCACCAGGGCCCAGGGCGGTGGCGTCGGAGTGCGAGGGAGCGGGCATGACGGGTATCGGAAATGAGGTGTTGTGTGCAATGACGTGTTGTGTGATCAGGGTGCACCGTTGGTGCTGTGTCGGGCGGTGCGTCCGTCCCCGTTGCTGCCCCGGCAATCCGGATACGCCCGATACACCAGATACGCCATACCGTTCGCGCTGATTTCGTCGAAGGGCATTTATGGCAAAGCCTTCGATCGGGCTTCGACAGAGGTGGCCCGAACGGTATTCGATTGCGGGCCTGATAGCGGACGAGCTTCCGGGCTGGGACCGATGCGCCAGGCTACGAACTGTAACCGGCGATTAACATCCTCTGCCCATACTCGGGACTTTGCTTCCCATGATGAGGATGAAGGCGTGATGCGCAAAGTGATTTCTCCGGCCACCCTGGCCGGTCTGAGTCTGGCGGTACTGGCCGGATGCGGCGGCTCGAGTGGTGGCGGGGAGTATGAACTGAAGATACTCCACATCAATGACCATCATTCGAACCTAGACGCGGTGAGCGCGACCCTGCAGTTGCGCACCGGCACGACCGACGCGCGCGAGAATGTCACTGTCAGCATGGGCGGGTTCGCGCGGGTGACGAGCGCGATCGAATCGCTTGCCGCGGGGCGCAACAACGTGCTCAAGCTGCATGGCGGTGACGCGATCACCGGCACGCTCTATTACACGCTGGAGGAAGGTCAGGCCGATGCGGCGCTGATGAACACGGTCTGTTTCGACGCGATGGCGGTGGGCAACCACGAGTTCGACGCGGGCGACGCGGGGCTCAAGACCTTCGCCGACTTTCTGTGGTCGCACCCGACGTGCCGCACGCCGCTGCTGTCGGCCAATCTTGCTCCGCGCGCGGGTTCGCCCCTGGGGACCACCACCGTCAGGCCCTCGGTCGTGATCGAGCGCGAGGGGCGCAAGATCGGCATCGTCGGCCTCACCATCGCCGACAAGACGCAGAATTCCTCGCGGCCGGATGCGGGCACCCGCCTGCTGCCGGAACTGGCGTCGGCGCAGGCCGAAATCGACGCGCTCAAGCAGCAGGGTATCCACAAGATCGTGTTGCTCTCGCACGTCGGCTATCAGCAGGAGCTCGCCCTGGCGAGTGCCTTGTCCGGGGTGGATGTGATCGTCGGCGGGGACTCGCACACGCTGTTGGGCGACGATGGACTCAAGACCTATGGCCTGGCGCCGGTCGGCCCGTACCCGACCGTGGTCCGCAACAAGGATGGCGATCAGGTGTGCGTGGTGCAGGCCTGGCAGTACAGCGCGGTGGTGGGGGAACTGAACGTCAAGTTTGATCGAGACGGTCGGGTGAGCGACTGCGGCGGCCAGCCGCATGTGCTGATC
Organism: Rhodocyclaceae bacterium; assembly: GCA_046295975.1. Classification (GTDB taxonomy): domain Bacteria; phylum Pseudomonadota; class Gammaproteobacteria; order Burkholderiales; family Rhodocyclaceae; genus UBA2357. Next base: position 6,910 of record JBKBMG010000075.1, on the reverse strand, counting down.
GGAGACAGCTTCGGCAACCGCACGCCGGAGGAATTGAGCGCGATCCGCGCGGATATCGCGTCGCGGCCGGAACTCCGGGTGACTGCAGAATCCGCTCAGGCGCTTGCCGCGCTCGAGCCGTTCCGGTCGCGGCTGGTGGAGTTCGGCAAGGAGCAGGTGGCAAGTGCCGCCACCAATCTCTGCCTGCGCCGGGTGCCCGGCACCAAACGCGACGGGTCGCGCTCGCAGCTTGCCGGCTGCAACGACGATCCGCACGTGATTGCCCACGGCGGCGACGTGCAGCAACTCGTCGCCGAGGCGTTCCTGCGCCAAGGTCAGCGGTTTGGCGGCGCGGATCTGTCGATCCAGAACGGCGGCGGTGTGCGGGTCGACCTGCGTGCTGGCCCGGTCACCGTCGGCGACATCTACACCGTGCTGCCGTTCCGCAACACGCTGGTGCGTCTGACCATGACCGGCGCCGAGGTCAAGTCCGCGATTGAGGATGCGATGACCTCGGTCGCCAACGGCAATACCGGCTCCTATCCGTATGCGGGTGGATTGCGCTGGCAAGTCAATCTTGGCCAGCCGGCGGGCAACCGGGTGAGCAGCCTGGAACTGCGCACCGCCGCCGGCACGTGGGTGGCCCTCGATCCGGCGGCAACGTACAGCGTGATCACCAACGACTTCATCGCCGATGGTCAGGATGGCTACACCACGCTCGGAACGGTCACCGGCGAACGTCGTGTGGATACCTTCCTCGCCTACGCCGACTCCTTCCTTCAATACGCGCGAGAGAACCCGGCGCTGGCCAGGCCGGCAACCTCGGCATTCAGCACCCAGGTCTTCGTCGATACCCCGTGACCGGGCAGTGAGCCCGCGCCCCCTCGGGCGTGGGCGAAGACCGGGGCCCAGTCGCTTCGGTCGATCGTGCTTCGTGCGGCGCAATCCTTGTCCGATCCGGATCGGTCCGGATCGGACTTTTTTCTTGCGGCAACGCGTGCGCCGCTGCTTGGTCGCGTTTGTGGCATGCTCGCCCCTTTTTCATTCGTTTTCATCCGATCCGCCAATCCATGCACGCCAATCCGCTCCCCGTTCAAACCGTGCCCGCCGACCGGCCGGTGCTTGCCCTGTTCGATCTGGACCACACCCTGCTTGCCGCGGATACCAACGAGCTGTGGTTGGCCTTGCTCGCCAGCGAGGGCTTGATCGACGGCCCCGATGTACTGGCGCGTCAGGCTCGCTATCTGGCCGACTACGTGGGCGGGCGTCTGGACATCCTGGCCTACATGGCGTTCCAACTCGAACCGCTGGCGGGAAAACGCGTGGAGAGCCTGTTGCCCCTGCGGGCGCAGTTCGCGGCCGAGTATCTTGCCCCGCGCATCGCCCCCGCAGCGCCCGCGCTCGTGGCGCGCCACCGGGCCAATGGCGACACCTGTGCGATCGTGTCCGCAACGCACCGCTTTCTGGTGGAGCCGTCAGCGCAGCAGGTGGGGATCGATGAGCTGATTTGTACCGAGATCGAGATTGTCGACGGACGATTCTCCGGGCGCGTTGCCGGGATACCTTGCTTTCGCGAACGCAAGATCGACCGCGTACAGGACTGGCTGGCACGCCGAGGCACCGCCGCCGATGCGCTCGCGGAGGCATGGTTCTACAGCGACTCGGCCAATGATCTGCCGCTGCTGGAGCATGTGGGCCGGCCGGTGGCCGTCGATCCCGACGCCAGGCTGGCGCAGGCCGCTGCCGAACGCGGCTGGCCGATGATCACCTTGCTTGACGCGCCGTCCTGCGCAGAACCGGGCCGATAGCCGGCCGGCTGTCATCGATCCGGAATGGGTAGCGGGTGTGCAGCCGTGCTCCGGGTGCAGCCCTCCATCCTTCCGTTGAGCAGCGTCAGGTCTGAGTTTCGCCGCCAGCGGTCGGCAGGGGGTGTGGAGCGACGGATCGCAAACGGCGTGCGGTGGCCACCCATGCGGTGACATCCAGCAGTGCATGGCCCCCCTCGTGCGGCGCAAGCTGGGCGTCCAGGCAGCGATCCACCAGGGCAGCGACGCTCGTCCAGCCCAGCAGGGTTGCTTCGTCGGACCAGTTGCGACCCCGATTGCGCACCGATTCAGTGAGATCCGCCAGTCCGGAAATCTGGATCTCGGCAAGCCAGGCGTCGCCGCGGGCGAGCCACTGCGCGAGTGCGACGGATGCGTTGTCCGAGCAGGAGCGCATCGCAGGGGCCCCGCATCGTCCATCTCGTTCCTTTTGTCCAGTGTGTACAGGATCTTTCCGGTCGATTGCTTCATGCCATCCTGTGGCCGGGGAGTCGAAGCCGGCGGTAGCTTGCCAGCGTATGCCGATGGGCGTCATGAGCAGTGCTCCATCGACGATGTCGATCCGTCCGAACAACTCGGCGGGGCGGTTGCCGTGTGTCAGGGCACCTTGCAGGGCTTGTCGGATGTCTCGGTGAGCGCCGTGCAACTCGCCTCGCAGTGCGAAATCCATGCCGTCGCCCTGAACCTGCAGCGTCCAGTGCTGAACCACGGCATCGTTTTCCGGCATGCCGCAGCCGATGACCGCCAGCCGGGCAAAACGCGGTGGCAGGGGGCGCCACGGGTCGGCCTGCAGGCTTGCGGCGTGTTCGTGCAGCAGTGCGGCGGGGTCGTCGGGGGGTGGCAGTGGCGAGGGCGTTGGCACGTCAGCCAGCTGGGTGCCTTCGCGGGCGGACAGACGCCCATCGTCGCTGATCCAGCCACGCAGCAAGCGGTGTGGCGATGCCAGCAGGCGCTGTACCGGGCGCTCGCCCAGGCTTGCGCGTGCGAGCGCGGCTTCCGGCGACCAGTCGGGGTCGAAGCCGTGCCGACGTGATTCCGACCAGCGCAGGTAGCGCCCGCTGCCGGCGTCCTGGAAATGCAGCGAGAAGCCACGCTGACCGCTGCCGGTGTGCCAGATCTCGGCCGCGATGCCGTGCAGGACGAGGTCGCTCTGGCGGCGGTAGGTCTGCCGATGCACCCCGGCCAGCTCGTGGAAGGGGCGTGGCAAGGGGTGCTGGGCCAGGCCGCGCACGCACATCCATATCGCCGCGAGCTTGTCTGCGATGCGTTCGGCTGCGCCGCCCCGGCCGAGGCGGTCGTCGCGCAGGTTGACGGTGAGGGTGGCGAGCAAGGCGCCGGGGCGGGGGAGGTCGGCCTGGCGCAGTTCGGTGGCGAGGGCCTCGCCCTGGTCGAGAAAGGCGGGGCCGATGCCGGTCGTGCCCTGCAGGGTGAGCGCGGTGAGCCACTGCCGGGTCTGCGACAGGCAGGCGAGGGCGGTGTCGTCCAGCACGGTTTCGGGCAGCGGCGGCGTCGCGACGCCGGCTGCGCGACGCGCCTGCAGGGCGGCCAGCGCGCGGTGGGCGCAGGTCGCCGCCTTGCAACTGCAACCGGCCGCCGTCAGGCCGCCGGCGCGGGGGATGCGCACGGTGACCTCGTCCGGATCGCTCAGTTCGGCGATCAGGGCGCCGTCGCTTTCGTTCAGCGCAGCTTCGAAACCCTGGGCCAGCCAGTGCAAGGCCTTGCGCACGGCGGGGGTGCCGAAGGCGTTTGCCACGCTGTCGGCGGCACCGTCCAGCCAGGGCGTGGCGGTGGCGCTTTCCACAGGGGCGTCGCCCGGCTCGGTGACCGCGGCGGCACGGGCGCGCAAGCCGAGCACAAAGGCACACAGGTGGTGGCAGGGGCCGTAGGCCGGGCAGTCGCAGTGCAGGGCGGCGAAACCGGTGCCGCCCAGCGTCTGGGTGTGCGACTCGATGTGGGCCTCGGCGTGATCCGCTGTCAGCGTCCAGCCACCGGGGTCGGTGGCGGCAAGGGTCTTGGCGCCGCGCCTGAGCAAGCCCCTGTTGGCCCAGTCGACGATGGCGTCGTCGTCGAGCGTGCGCAGCCATTCCCACATCATCGGGTCGGCCTCCACAGGGCGCTGGCGAGCCAATCCACGAGGTGATCCGGCGTCATCGCCGCGACCTCGGCGCCGCAGGCGACCATGCGAGCGGCGAGGTCGCGGTCGTAGTCGGGATGGGCGTGGCGGTCCAGCGCGGCGAGCGCGAGCACCCGCGCACCGCTGGCGACCAGGCGGGTGGTTTCCTGCAACACCTTGCCTTCGTCACGGCCCTCGTAGAGATCGCTGATCAGAACGACTACCGCGCGGTGGGGCGTGGCGAGCCGTCCGGCAACGTACTGCAGCGCGCCGCCGATGTCTGTGCCGCCGCCCAGTTGCGCGCCCATCAGCAGGGCTTCCGGGGCGTGCAGTTGCGAGGAGGCGTCCACGACCTCGTCGGAGAACAGCAACAGGCGGGTCTGCAGCGCTTTCACCCGGGCGAAGATGCTGCCCATGACCGCGCTGTGGATTACCGACTCGTACATCGAACCGCTCTGGTCGACCACCAGCCACAGCTCCCAGGGCAGGCGGCGGGCTTCGCGGGCGTGAAAGAACAGGCGCTCCAGAACCAGGGTCTGCTCCGCCGGCTGGTAGTGGCGCAGGTTGTGGCGGAGGGTGCGCGGCCAGTCGAGATCGGACAGGCGCGGGCGGCCCCGGCCACCGCGGCGCAGGCGACGGGGGGAGAAGGCGGCCCGGATGCGCGGGGCGAGGCGGGCTTCGAGCTGCGCCACCACGCGCGCGATCAAGCGTTGGGCGGCGGCGTGGACGGCCGGAGGCAGGCTGGCGCGGATCGCCATCAAGGTGGCGACGATTTCCAGGCTGGGGGGCAGCTCCGCGAGCACCTGCGGGTCTGCGAACACGTCGTTGAGCCCGTAGCGCGACAGCGCGTCGCGCTGGAGGATCTCGGCTGCGGTGCCGGGAAAGAGCTGCCGCACCTCCCCCAGCCAGCGCACCGCCTCGGGCATGGGCTTGTCGACGCCACCCCGGCGGGCGTGGGGCAGGTGCTTCGCTTCGCCGCGGTCGTCGCGCTCGTTGCGCTCGTCAGACTCGTCGCCCCTGCCCTCGCCGTCACCTCGGTCAGACTCGTCTTCCCTGTCGTCTTCCGCGTCGGCTTCGCCGCCGTGAAGCCAGGCCTCGAACTGGGCCAGGAGGTCGTGCTCGGTGTCTGTCTCGCCATGCGCACCAAGCTGTCGGGCGAGATACTCGCGCCGGTAGAGGTAGTCCAGCGCGTCGTCGCGACGCTGGTCTTCGGGCGAGAGCCGGCCGGCGCCGGACAGGGTCGCGTCGGCGTCCGCGCCGAGGATCAGCCGCCAGCGCCGCTGGGTGGCGGGGTCGGGGGGCCAGTCGCTCATGTCAGCCCCCAGGGGGCGAGCGCGGCGGCGACCTGCGCGGCGAGGCTGCGGCTGTGTTCCAGCGTCTCGTCGGAGGGCACTCGCACCCGCGTGCGGGCGGCGTCGGGGGTGCCGATCAGTGCCTGTGCGAGTCGCTTCAGTTCGGCCCGGCTCAACTGTGCGAACGCCAGGCGCAGCGCCGGCAGGCCGTTCAGAAAGGCGTCCTCCGACCAGCGCGCGACGCCGTTGCTGAGCATGCGCAGGGCAGGAGGGTGGCCGAGCAGCCATCCGCGGCCGACGCGCAGCCAGCCCTGCAGGTATTCGCCCATGCATACCGGGTCCGCCTCGGCCAGCGCCAGGGTGTCGCGCAGCGCGGCCTCGCTTTGCGCCGATTGCCAGCGGCCGCTCATGCCGAGGATGCCGGCGGCGGCGCCGCGCACCCGGGCCGGCGTGTCGGCGGCGTGCAAGGCCTCGCAGGCGTCGTGGAAGGCGTGGCCATCGGCCCAGGGGGCGGCACGGCGCACCATGCCATGCAGGTCGGCAAGCGCATCCAGGGTGGCGTGCTGGCGGGCCTCGTCGCTTTGGCCCAGCCACGGCAGGCGCAGGCAGGCCTGGGCGAAGCAGCGCGCCAGCATGGGGGGCAGGCGTGTCCAGCCGACCGCGCCGAGTGCATGGCGGGCCTCGTAGGCCTGGGCCAGTTGACCGCATGCCTGGGCCAGGGCCAGCGCGTCGTGGCTGTGGTCCAGCCAGGCGTCCACCGCGTCGAGCACCGGGGTGGCGATCCGCTCCAGCCCCATTACCAGCACTTCCAGCACGTGCCTGGCCGGCTGGCCGGCGACGCCTTGCCGGAGGTGTTCGAGCAGGCGGTTGACCGCGGCTTCCTCCAGGCTGGCGCCGTAGCGCAAGGCCTCGGTGAGGGCCACGGCGGTCTCGACCTCCCAGCGCAGGCGCCAGATCTCGCGCACGCGGGTCAGGTCGGTGCCGTGTACGAAGTCGGGACCGGCCTCCAGCGTGGCGTAGGGCACGTCGAGGTAGCGCAGGCGGTGCAGGCCCTGCGAGCATTCCCGCTGGCGCGCGCGGCGATAGCGGTCCAGCGTCTTCGTCTGCGGCGCCGAGGGCTGCAGCGGCAGGCGATGGCGGGTGCAGAAGGCCTGGACGTCGCGCAGCAGGGGGGACACTGGGGCGTTCGGCGGCAGGCGGCCGAGCCCGTTGCCGGCAAAGAGCGTCTGGCGACAGCGCTCGAACAGCGCCTCGTCCCCGGGATGCTTGAGCAATGCGCTGCGCAAGGCCTCGGTCAATTCGGTACGGCCGCCGTGGCATGCACGCAGGGCGGCGAGGCCGTGGGCCAGGCGCAGCGCCTCGGCGGCGTCCGGCAGGGTGGCGGGCAGGCCGGTGTCGCGCAGCGAGGTCGTCAGCCGCGCGGCCAGGCGTGGCCAGGCGCTGCCGTCGGGGTGTGCGGCGCCGTGTTCCCAGGCCTGCCATACGGCCTGGTAGTAGCCGGGCGACGGCATGCCGGCGGCGTAGCCGCTGGCGCGCTCGAGGCGGTCCAAGGTGTAGGGGATGAGGTGGACGCCGGTGTCGCCGGCGTTCGCTTCGGCGGGCGGTGTGGTGGACGGGGCGGTGGGCGGTGCGGGGGGGCGGCCGGTCGGGCTGGAAGGGGCGGCCGTTTCGAGCTTGCCGCGGTGGACGGGCTGAGGGGGCGA
>JBKBMG010000074.1:0-21387 GCA_046295975.1 Rhodocyclaceae bacterium | reverse complement strand
CTTGGTAGATAAAATGGCATGGAGCAAGCACAAGGTATACCAGACTAAAGTGTATGGTTATTCGGGCGCCCAGCGGGCGAGCTGTTTATGACGAAAGAGTTGTGTGGAATGGGATGGGTAGTAGGTCATCGGAAGCGCGAGGGAAATCGCAGCCAATGCACCGACTCCCGGCAAGACACCGACAAAGGTACCCACCGTTACCCCGATGAAGCAGAACATCAGGGTTGTCGGACTCAGGGCCGTTTGCAGGCCCAGCATAATGTTCGAAAAGAGGTCCATGGTTTCACCACCAGAACATTGAAAGCGGGATGCCGAGCCCCTTGATGAACACGAACACACCGATAAGCGACATCACAACGCTGATACCCACGGCGTTCTTGATGCGCACGGGCTGCTCGCCCATTACGCTCAGAAAGACCAGTGCCCAGATCGCAGGCACCAGTCCCGCGCGCTCGACGAGCACTGCGAACGCGACGATGCCGGCAGTCAGCGCCACGAACGGACGAAGCGAGAAGCTCAACTTCACCGGGCTGCTGCGCAGCACTTCGAAGACCAGCCCTATGCCAATCAGCGTCAATGCGCTTCCCAGGAGAACGGGAAAGTACCCCGGTCCCATGCGGGCCAATGTCCCCATCGGATAGCTCTGACCCACCGCAATGACGAAAACCCCTAGCGCAACAACGACCAGTGCCGCAGCCGTCTCGGCCTTGTTTATGCTTCCACTCATTCTCTCCTCCTTCCCGAGCGGAACCGGATACTCCGAGAGCATCCAGCCCGCGCATGCTCGCCAGCCAGGAGCACGCACCCGGACGTGCAGCTGTTGTTGATTTCGGAACCGCAGGACCGACCGGGCAGAATGTGAATGCTTGGCAATCTCGCCCGATCGCACGCGATGGATGATGACGTCTCGACGTCCGTCAGTTGGTGATATTTGCTGCCTTGATGATCTCGGCCCAACGCTCGACCTCACGCCCGACGTACTGGCCGAGTTCCTCGGGGGCGCCGGCGCTGATCACCAGCCCCTCGGGTTGCACACGCTGCAGAAAGCTCTCGCTGTTGGCCGCCTTGGCCGCCGCCGCGTTCAGCCGCGCGATCACCTCCGGCGGCGTGCCCGCCGGCGCGTACAGACCGTACCAGGCCTCCACCACAAAGCCCGGCACCCCGCTCTCGCCCACCGTCGGCACCTCCGGGCGTACCGGCGCACGCTCCTCGGTCGTCACCGCCACCGCCTTGAGCGTGCCGCTCTCGACGAAACTGCCCACCGCCGCCGCCGTGCCGAACATGAGATCCACCTGACCGCCCATCACGTCGGTCAGCGCCGGGCCCGCGCCTCGGTACGGCACGTGCGTCAGTTCCACGCCCCCCAGGTGCTGGAACAGCTCTCCGGCCAAGTGCGCCGAGGTCGCGTTGCCCTGCGAGGCGTAGGTCAGCCGACCCGGATCGGCCTTGGCCGCCGCCAGCACGTCCTGCACCGTCTGGTACGGACTGTCCGGACGCACCACCAGCACCAGCGGCGAACGCCCCACCAGAATCACCGGCGCGAAGTCCTTCTCCACCGAAAACGGCAGTGTCGCCATCAGGCTCGGATTGACCGCGTGCGCAAACGTCGACATCACCAGCGTGTAACCATCGGCCGCGCTCTTGGCCACCGCGTCGGTCCCGATGATCGTGCCCGCCCCCGGCTTGTTCTCGATGATCACCGGCTGGCCCAGATCCAGCGCCATCTCATGCCCCAACGTCCGCGAGATGATGTCCGTACCCCCACCCGGGGCAAACGGCACCACGATGCGTACCGGCTTGTCCGGAAACGCCTGGGCCGTCGAAATCCCAACGCCCAGCGCCGTGCCCACGGCAACGGCCACCCAGAGGCCACGCTTGAGGGTATGACTGAGTATGTTCTTCATCGTATGTCTCCTGGTATGTGACGATCGAATCGTGCTGCCCCGCCCAACCAACGAGGCATTTCGTTCTTCTTGGTTGGTTGCAGTTTAGGCACCACGACCCACACACACACCACCACAATTCCAATAGATGGAATTTTGAAATTCGTCTCAGTCCCGCGTGATCCCCTGCTCGGCGACGAAAGCTCTCCAGCGCTCGGTCTCTGAACGCGCCAGTCGCTCGAGCTCCTCGGGCGTGCTCACCGAAACCACCACACCTTCGCCCTCGATTCGCTCCTTGAACTCGCTGCCTTGTGCGGCCTTCCTCAGCGCCTGGTTCAAACGCTCCACGATATGCGGTGGCGTTCCACCGGGTGCAAAAACGCCATACCACACATCCGCCGCGTACCCGGGCACGCCCGACTCCGCGACCGTGGGCACGTCTGGCCATGCTGACGAACGCTCGGCAGTTGTTACAGCCAAGGCACGAAGGCGGCCGGCCGAGATCAGAGCCGAAGAAGCCGGTACGCTCGCCATCGCAAAATCGATCGCGCCACCCAGCACATCGGTGATCTGAGGCCCGGCACCGCGATAAGGCACATGTACGATCGAAAGCTCCGCCATGCTCTTGAGCAGTTCGGCAGACAGATGAACCGACGTTCCCGCCCCCGGCGAACCGTAGGACAAGGCCCCGGGGTTCGCCCTCGCCCGCTCGATCAACTCCTCCATGGACTGAATCGAGCTCTCCGCACGCACCACAACCACGTTCGGCCCACGTCCGAGCATGGCCACCGGGGCAAAGGCATCGACACCGTCATACGGAAGTCGGTCGACAAAGCTGGGCACGATGACGAACGCACTCGTGGTCAGCAGCAGCGTGTACCCATCCGGATCGCTCTTGGCAACAGTGTCGTTACCGATGACCGTCCCCGCCCCGGGCCTGCTTTCAACCATGACCGGAACACCCAGATCCTTGGACATTTCGCCCGACAGCGTGCGCGCCATCACATCGGTCCCGCCGCCGGGCGCGAAGGGCACCACGATGCGGATCGGCTTGTCGGGAAAGGTCGCACTCGCTACCGGCGCACCCAAGCCGCACAAGGCTGCGGCCAGAACCACATGGCCACCAGCCCTCCTCACTGTTCTCTTCAGCTTTCCGAACATTGCATGTCTCCTCTGTTTTGAATGGTCTTCCGGCAAGACCGCCGGCACCCACCGGTGCGAACCCGCGCCGCACGGGGGTAGAACCACTGTGGATGAGCAACTATGACGGGGCAATCGGCCGATTCCACCAAGTGGAAATAACAGACATCTCACCATGCAGGCTTGAGGAACATCGTCCTGCGCGTATTCCTGAACATCGGCCGCACCCGCTCGCTCCAGGCCGTGGCCCGGACCGCCAGCCAGGCCGGGCTTGCAAGCACCTCGGGGGCGACGAGGTCGTAGCAAGCGTAATAGCGCGGCGAACCGCCCTCGGCCCGGTAGCGGGCCGCGCAAACCGTGCCGTCCACAGCGGCCAGACCAGGAAGATGTTCCTGGTCGTACCAGGTGTTGAAGTCATCCTCATGCGCGTGCTCGACATCGGTTTCGACGACGTAATGACACGTCGCGAGGGCACGATGTGAAGCGCCGACCTGCGCAAGCAACAGCTCGAGCCGGCATGGTGATCCCACTTCCGGCGCAGGACGATCGCCCGGCAGATAGACATAGTCGAGCGCGCCGTCCGTCGACCTCCAGCACCGCGCGACGTGGGCTTCAACCAGGCGGCGGGCACCCTCGCCGGCTTCACGTGACCGGCGCTCGAACTTGACCAGCCACAGCGCCGAACCCGCGGCCTCGTCAGTGTTCGACATTCAGCGCGACCAGAAAGCGCGACACCATGTTGTATGCGGCCACTGTCGCAACCAGTTCGACGACGCCCTTCGCATCGAACCGGGCGCTCACCCTCTGCATCAGCGCATCCGGCACGACGATGTCGCGTGTCATCGCATCGGTCAGTTCGAGTACGAGTCGTTCCTCGGGGTCGAAGAGCTCCGACAGGGACAACTCCCTGATCGCGGCGATCTTGCTGGCCGCCACACCGGCACGCTCGGCATGCGGAACATGCGCGTCGAACTCGAACCGGGCGCCATTCAACACCGCGACCCGCAGAATGATCAGCTCACGCAGATCCGCCGGAATCCCGGTCTGGTTGCGCACCGCGGTCAGCATGCGCTCCCAGCCGGACGCGATCGGGCCGCTGTTGAGCAACACCTGGTAAAGCAGGGACACCCGCCCCCGCTCGGCCATGATCCTGGCCTCGATCTCGGCCAGTTCTGCCAGGGTTCCTGGCTCAACCAAGGGTACGCGAATGGTTTTTTCGCTCATCATTCCGCCCTGATGCCCTTGGCCTGAATCAACGCGGCCCACTTCTCGGTATCGCGCGCCAGGATTTTGGCAAGCTCCTCCGGTGTCGAGGACGCGGGATCGGCGCCGGAGGCGCTCAGCCGCTCGCGCACCGCTGGCGTCTCGAGCGCCGCGACCACTGCCTTGTTGAGCACCGCAACCGTTTCGGCAGGCGTCCCGGCGGGTGCGAACAGTGCGTACCAGTTGATCGTATCGACACCCTCGATCCCCTGCTCCGCCAGCGTCCTGACTTCCGGCAGCAGCGGATGGCGTTCGTCGGCCGCAATCCCGAGCGCCTTCAGGCGACCTGACTTGACATGACCAAGCAGCCCGGCGACATCACCGAAGAAGCCGCTCACCTGACCCCCCATCAGGTCAGTGATCGCGGGTGCCGCACCACTGTATGGAACATGCATGAAATTCACCCCGCTCGCTTCCGCGAACTGCTCGATCGCGAGATGGGGAATACTGCCGATACCGGACGAAGCCATTGGCGTCGGGCGCGCGCTGGCGCGTGCCGCGGCAACGAACTCGGCCGCATCGTTGGCGGGATCGTTCTCGTTCGCCACCAGAAGCTCGACGTTGTTCACAACCACGGATATCGGGACGAAATCGCGCTGAGTGTCGTAAGGCAAGTTCGAGTACAACGACGGATTGATCGCTGCCGCACCCACGCTGGTAATCCACAGCGAACTCCCGTCCGGCACAGATCGGGCGACGTCCATCGCACCGATGGTGCCGTTGGCACCCGGCCGATTCACGACCACCACGGGTCGCCCGAGCTCTTTCCCGAGTTGCTCGCCCAGGACACGCGCGACAAAATCGACCGGCCCTCCGGGGTTGAAACTGACGACGATCCGGAGCGTGTCCGCCTGGGCCGACACCGTCGTTGCGGCAAGACACAGCGCCGAAGCCACACCGATACGCCTGAACATGCTCAGCTTGCTCATCTATTCTGTCTCCTGATTGTTATGGGAACCGGCCATTCAATCGCAGCGTGCCGTCATGCCACCGTCCACCACGAGCTCGGTTCCGGTGACGAACCGTGCGTCATCGCTGGCGAGGAACAGGACTGCGTTCGCGGTGTCCCGGCCATCGCCCATGAAGCCCATTGGAATTCGACTCAAGCGCTGTGCAAGCAGCGCGTCCACGTCGCCGCCAGTGCGCTGCTTGGCCAAGCGCACCTCGACCATCGGCGTATGCAGTTGTCCGGGCACGACGGTATTCACGCGAATCCCCTGGGACGCGTGCTGCACCGCGACCACGCGCGAGAGCTGAATCACACCCGCCTTGGTCGCCGCATAGGCGACCTGGGCGCTTCCGGTCCAGCGCATGCCCGAGGTCGAGGCGATATTGACAATGGCTCCGTGGCGCTTTTCGAGCATCGTCGGCAGGACATGCTTGCAGGTCAGGAATACGCTCTTCAGGTTGACGTCAATCTGGGCGTCCCACACCGCTTCGGCCAACTCGACCGGTCCTCCGGCAGCCGACCCTCCGACGTTGTTCACCAGGACGTCAACGGTTCCGTAGGTTTCGATGCACGCAGCGACCATGGCGGCCACGCTGTCGCTACGGGTGACGTCGCAGGCCCACGGCGTGATCCGCTCGGCGGCCTCGCCAGCCAACGCGATCGTTTGCTGTACCCACTCGAGGTCGCGATCGACAGCAAACACGCGCCCGCCCTCCTGTGCGATGCCGACCGCGATCGCCCGCCCGTTTCCCCATCCCTCGCCGACGCAGCCCGCGCCGGTGACGATGGCCACCTTGTTCTCGAATCTTGGTTTCATGCGTTGTCTCCAAATCGGTACAGTCGTTGCGGGTTATCGACCATCAGGCGTTGACGCTGGTCGTCCTGCGGGGCAATCCGGGCAATGAGTTGAACGAGTTGATCCTCGTCGGGAATCGGTCCGGCGTGATTGGGGTGCGGCCAGTCGTTGCCCCACAGCACGCGGTCACCGAACTCGGTGATCAGCTTGATGGCGAACGGCTGCGCATCGACATAGGGCGGTCCGAGACGCGTGATCCGGTCCATTCCGCTGAGCTTCACCCAGAAACGCTCGTCATCCATCAAGGCCAGCAAGGCTCGAAAATCCGGCTGCTGCAGGCCGAGTGATGCGTCGATACGCCCGATGTGATCGATGACCACAGGCACCGGCGAACGCCTCAAGCCCGGTGCCAGTTCGGTCAGTAGACTGGGCGCGCCGTGAATTTGCAGATGCCAGCCGAGCGGCACCAGCCGGGCTGCGAGCGCGAGCACGTCGTCGATCGGTGTATGGCTTCCCAAGTGGTTCATGTAGTTGAACCGGACGCCGCGAAACCCGGCCGCGTCGAGACGTCTGAGTTCGGCATCCGGGACGTCGGTCGACAACAGCGCAATGCCTCGGTAGCTGTCGGGACGGCCAGCGATCGCGTCCTCGGTAGCGCGATTGTCGAAACCATGACAGCTCGACTGAACCACCACGCATCGCTGCAGGCCGAAACGGTCATTCAGTTCGTACAGGGCGGCCTTGGGCGCATCCTGCTCCGGGATGAAGTTTGCATTGGCTGCGTACGGGAAGACCGTTCGCGGACCAAAGACGTGACAGTGTGCATTGCATGCACTGGGCGGAAGTAGGCGGTTCATGGCAACGAAGTATGGCCACCCGAGTTCCAACCGGTTAGAGCCCCCCTCCTATAGCTGCTATGTGTTTTTCCTATGCTTCAAGCGCCTCCATGCAGGGATAACATCTCATGCGCAGAACCAATGGAGACCAGGAAATGATCGACAAACGCGCAGCCTCGATCGAGGAGGCACTACGCGGCACCCAGGACGGCGCCACCGTCCTGATCGGCGGCTTCGGCACCGCCGGCATCCCCGACGAACTCATCGACGGCCTGATCGCACAAGGCGCCCGGGACCTGACCATCGTCAACAACAATGCCGGCAACGGCGACGTCGGCGTGGCCGCCTTGCTGGCCACCGGACGGGTTCGCAAGATCATCTGCAGCTTCCCGCGCCAGGCCGACAGCCACGTCTTCGACGCCTTGTACCGAGCCGGAAAGATCGAGCTGGAGCTGGTGCCGCAGGGCAACCTGGCCGAACGCCTTCGCGCCGCCGGTGCCGGCATCGGCGCCTTCTTCACGCCCACCGGTTTCGGCACCGAACTCGCCCTGCTCGGCGATGGCACACCGAAGGAAACACGCGTCATCGACGGACGCCAGTACGTGCTCGAACAGCCCATTCATGGTGACGTCGCCCTCATCAAGGCCGAGCGTGGCGACCGCTGGGGAAACCTCCAGTATCGCAAGGCCGCGCGCAACTTCGGCCCGGTAATGGCCGCGGCGGCACGTCGCACCATCGCGACGGTTCATGACATCGTCGAACTCGGCGCGCTCGATCCCGAATGCATCGTCACGCCGGGCATCTACGTCAGTGCGGTCGTCCGGATCGACCGCGTCGCCACCCGACCGGGCGGCTTCAAGCAAGCCGCCTGAGCACCGAGGACCCGACACATGAACACCCTCCAAAGACGCAGCAAGGACGATCTGGCCCGGCGGGTCGCACGCGACATCCATGACGGCGCCTGCGTCAACCTGGGCATCGGCATGCCCACGCTGGTCGCCAACCACATCCCGGTCGGCCGTGAAGTCATCCTCCACAGCGAAAACGGAATCCTCGGAATGGGACCTGCCCCCACGCCGGGCGAGGAAGACTACGATCTGATCAACGCCGGAAAGCAGCCGGTGACCCTGCTCCCCGGCGGCTCGTTCTTCCATCATGCCGACAGCTTCGCGATGATGCGCGGCGGCCACCTCGACATCTGCGTGCTGGGTGCCTTTCAGGTATCGACCACCGGCGACCTGGCCAACTGGCACACCGGCCAGCGCGACTCGATCCCCGCCGTGGGCGGCGCGATGGACCTGGCCGTCGGCGCAAAGCAGACCTGGGTCATGATGGATCTCCTGAGCAAGAGCGGCGAGAGCAAGGTGGTGCGTGAGTGCACCTTTCCGCTGACCGCGGTCGCCTGCGTCAAGCGCATCTATGGCGACATGGCCACCCTCGAGTGCACGCCGCAAGGCCTGCATCTCATCGACCTCGTCGACGGCCTGACACGCACCGAGCTCGTGAATCTGATCGGGCAGCCGATTCGCGACTGAGCGTGCCAGGGCAGATCCGGCAAGACCAGTCATACAATTCCACTTATTGGAATTAAGGACTTTCACTGCGCAACGTACGGTTCAACAATGAAATGACGGGCATTGCTCGAAAACTTACAAACCTATCGTGGTGGAGACAACCATGAATACCAAGACACATCGCACGATGCGCTCGACGCTGCGGACCGCAGTCCTGAGTTGCATGCTGGCCGCAAGCGGCGCAGTCACACTGAACGCAGTGGCTGCGGAGCCAACCATCATCAACCCGGACGCGTCCACCTACCGCTTCATGGTGGGCTTTGGAGCCGGTGGCATCCCGGATCTGGGTGCCCGGCTGATCGCGGACGAACTGTCCAAGCGCCAGGGCAAGCCGGCAATCGTGATCAACAAGCCCGGTGTCGGCGGCACCCTGGCCGCGCTCGACGTTCTGGCTGCGGCCCCGGACGGCACGACCATACTCAGCGTAACGCCGGCCCACGCAACCTCGCCGGCCGTTTATCGCGAGATGCGCTACGACACGCTGGCCGATTTCACCCCCGTGACGCTCATCGGCGATGGCCCGGCGCTGCTCGTCGTCCCCAGCGATTCGAAGTTCAACTCGGTGGAGGAGTTGCTGGCCAGCGCCAGGGCGAGCCCTGGAAGCCTGAGCTATTCGTCCGCCGGCGTAGGCAGCAGCACGCATTTCGGTGCGGAACTCCTCAAGCAGAGTGCCGACATCGAGGTGCTCCACGTACCCTACCGCGGCGTCACCGAAGCCCTGACCGAAGTGGTCGCGGGTCGCGTGGACTTTACGCTGGCCCCTTACGTGACCGCTTCCGAGCTCGTCAGGGCCGGCCGGGTGCGCGCCCTGGGCGTGGCCGGCACCAGCCGCCTCGCCGATCTGCCCGACGTGCCGACCGTCGCCGAGGCCGGTGTTCCGGGCTACGAATGGACCTTCTGGTACGGACTGCTGGTGTCGTCGAAGACCCCGGACGAAACCGTGCAGCGCCTGAACCAGGAAACCGTCGCCATTCTGAACCAGCCCGAGGTACAGGAGCGCCTCAACCAGATGGGCGTCATCGTCGCGGCCAGCACCCCGGAAGCGTTCGGCGAGCTGATCGAGGCTGAAGTCGCCAAGTTCAAGCGCATCGCCGACGCTGCCGACATTCAGCCACAGTAAGAAAGGGACCCACTCATGCGTACCTTCATCAACGGCATCGACATCGACTACGCCATCGACGGCGAGCAGGGCCCCTGGGTGATCATGTCCCACTCACTGGGTTGCGACCAGGCCATGTGGGATCATCAGCTCGATGCGCTCAAGGGGCAGTACAGGCTGCTGCGCTACGACACCCGCGGGCACGGTGCCAGCGGCGCGTCGGCGCCGCCCTACTCCCTTGATCTGCTGGCCGACGACGCGCTCGCGCTGATGGACCACCTCGGCATCGACAGGGCGCACTGGGTGGGCTTTTCCATGGGCGGGATGATCGGCCAGGTGTTCGCGCTCAAACACCCCGAGCGCCTGCACTCCATCGTGCTGGCCGACACCACCAGTGCGCATACCAGCACCCCCCACTCGATGTGGGCCGAGCGCATCCGGGTTGCGCGCGAGCAAGGCATCGCGCCGCTCGTGCAACCGGCGATCTCGCGCTGGTTCACCGAAGGCTTCCGTCACGCCGACCCGAAGGAAACCGAGCGCATCGCGTCGATGATCCGCTCGACCTCGGTGGACGGCTGGTGCGGCTGCTGCGCGGCCATCGCTGACATCGACACCACCGCGCGACTGCACGAGATCCCGTGCCCCGCGCTGGTGATCGTCGGCGAGCACGACATCGGCACACCCCTGGCGGCGGCCCTCGACCTGCAGCGCCACCTCACCGCATCGACCCTGGTCGTCATATCGGACGCCGCCCACATGACCTGCGTCGAGCAGCCGGCGCAGTTCAACCGGGCCCTTCGTCAGTTTCTGGACAGCGTTCAGGCAGCCGACTGAATCGCGGGCCGCAACGAAGCAACGACGGACGTCGTGAAAAACCCCGTAATCGATGCGTTTGCATCGATTACGGGGTTTCGCTCATGTTGATGCTCGAGTGGGACCTCAAACGATCGACCAGCGCCTTTCAATTCGATACCCCTATATCTTCAACTGGGTGATCGTTGACCTTCAATCGGTCGATCTTTGACTTTCAATTGGTCGGATTTCTGTTTTCAATCTAACGGTCGTTGACTTTCAATCTGTCGCACGTATGCTTTCAATAAGTCAACCGCCAAACAACCTCTCACCATGCCCGTCTACCAGCGCCATGCCTTCCATCGCATCGCAACGGCCTTTGCTGATACACGTGTCGTCCTGATCGCGGGGCCGCGTCAGGCGGGCAAGACCACTCTGGCGGAGAGCATCGCACGCGACGAACGGCTTGCGTTCCTCAGTCTCGACAACCCGACAACGCTCGCAGCCGCGCGGAGCGATCCGGTCGGTTTCGTCCGAGGGCTCGACCGCGCCGTCATCGATGAAATCCAGCGGGCACCGGAGCTGATCCTTGCCCTCAAGGAAAGCGTCGATGCCGACAGCAGACCAGGCCGCTTTCTGCTCACCGGATCCGCCAACCTGATGACCCTGCCGCGCGTGGCCGACAGCCTGGCCGGACGGATGGAAATCGTTCGCTTGTTTCCGCTCGCTATGAGCGAACTGAAGGGGCGAAAGACGGACTTCTTCGGCCCCATCCTGGACGGCGAGCCCCCGTCCTGCGGCGAGGCGGTCGTCGCCGACGCGCTGGTCGAAGCCGTACTTACGGGCGGCTATCCCGAAGCGCTCGCACGTTCAAGCTGGTCACGTCGACAACACTGGCACCTGGACTATCTCGACGCCATCTTGAGCCGCGACGTCCGCGACATTGCACAGATCGAGGACATGACGCGGATGCCGAAGTTGATGGCGCTTATGGCCGAGCACGCAGGCGGGCTCGTCAATTACTCTACGCTCGGAGCAGGCATCGGCATCAGCCATGTCACGACGCGCAAGTATCTTGGCGTATTCGAAAACCTGTTTCTCCTTCGTACCCTTCAAGCTTGGCATACGAACCGGCTCAAACGCCTGATCAAATCGCCCAAACTGCATTTCCTCGATTCCGGCCTGCTTGCCGCCCTGCGCGGGCTGACGCCGGAACGCGTAAAACTGGACCGGAGCACGTTCGGGTCGGTGCTGGAAAGCTACGTGTTCGCCGAGCTGCTGAAACTGGCAAGCTGGTCCGATGAGCGTCTGACGTTCTCGCATTTCCGCGACAAGGAGGCGAACGAGGTGGATATCGTCATCGAGGATATCCGCGGACGGGTCATCGGCATCGAGGTCAAGGCGGCGGCCACCGTGTCTGCGGCGGATTTCAAAGGGCTCAGACGGCTCGAGGAGGCTTGCGGTGAGAAGTTCGCCTGCGGTCTCGTGCTCTACGATCAGGACAGGACGGTGCCGTTCGGCGAACGTCTTTTCGCTGCACCGATCTCCTGTCTTTGGTAGAGCCTGGACCGGGCGAATGCGATTTCGATGGCCTTTGCCTGATGATGGGGTGAGCACAAGCGCTGCCCCGGAATCGCTGCGTTGGCCCCCTCGGCGGTGCCTTGCTCAAGCTGTGGAGTCGGACAACCGATCTCAGTGCAACACCAGAACCGGCAAGCGGGTACGCGAGATGACCTTCTTCGTGTGGGAGCCGAAGACCAGCTCGCCCAGGGGGCCGCGACCATGGGTCACGATCACGATCATGTCGCAGCCGTGCCTGGCGGCCTCGTTGGCGATGGCGCCATCGATTGAATAGCCGGTCACGGAAATGCCGGTGAATTCCACCCCGGCCTTCGCCGCACGCGACTCGAATTCCTCAAGCAAGGCCCTGGCGTGCGACGCATTGCTGGCCTGATGGCTGCTCACCCGCTCGGCAAAGGTCGCCGCATCATCGGTCGTGACGGACAGCGGCAAATCGGGTTCGACCACGAAACCGGTGACCCGCGCACCCAGTTGGGCCGCCAGCTCCAGGCTGCCATCCATTGCCCGAGCGGACAACTCTCCACCGTCGACAGGAACAAAGAGATTCTTGTACATGTGCGCTCCACAAAGAGGAACCTCACGAGGGTCGTCGACGGCGACCTGCCGCCGCTCACCGCCGCGAAGTCTTGACCAAACCTGCCGATTACGTGTGCTTGTCAGCCGCAGCTGCTCGCCTGGACGCCAGGCGTCTGAATGGAACGCGAGGCCATGGCGCAAACCCGGCGACCGCTCAGACGCGCTCCAGAATCACCGCGATCCCCTGCCCCACGCCGATGCACATGGTGCACAACGCGTAACGCCCCTGGGTCGCGTGCAGCTGATTGACCGCAGTCGTCGCCAGGCGCGCACCAGACGCGCCCAAAGGATGACCCAGGGCGATCGCGCCGCCGTTGGGATTGACCCGGGGGTCGTCGTCCGCCAGGCCAAGGTCGCGCAGCACCGCCAGCCCCTGCGCCGCAAAGGCCTCGTTGAGCTCGATCACGTCCATCTGCTCGAGCGTGAGCCCCGCCAGCGCCAGCACCTTGCGCGTCGCCGGGGCCGGGCCGATGCCCATGATGCGCGGCGGCACACCGGCCGTGGCCATCGCCACGACCCGGGCACGCGGGGTCAGGCCATGGCGCGCGGCGTGCGCCTCGTCGGCCAGCAGCAGTGCGCAGGCGCCATCGTTGACGCCGGATGCGTTGCCCGCCGTCACCGTGCCGTCAGGACGCACCACACCCTTGAGCCGTGCGAGGGCTTCCAGGCTGGTGTCGCGCGGGTGTTCGTCGGCCGTAACGAGAATAGGATCGCCCTTGCGCTGCGGCACGCTCACCGGTGTGATCTCGGCGTCGAAGAAGCCGCGCTGCTGGGCGGCGAGCGTCTTGCGCTGTGACGCCAGCGCCATGCGATCCTGTGAGGCCCGGTCGATGCCGAAGTCGGTGGCGACGTTCTCGGCGGTCTCGGGCATCGAATCGACGCCGTAGCGCTCTTTCATCAGTTTGTTTACAAAGCGCCAGCCGATGGTGGTGTCCTGGATGGCGTTGGCGCGCGAGTAGGCCGATTCCGCCTTGGGCACGACGAAGGGCGCGCGGCTCATGCTCTCCACGCCACCGGCGATCATCAACCCGGCCTCGCCACTCTTGATTGCCCGCGCGGCCGTACCCAGGGCGTCGAGACCCGAGCCGCACAGCCGGTTGACGGTCGAACCCGGCACCTCCAGCGGCAGGCCGGCCAGCAGCGCGCTCATGCGCGCGACGTTGCGGTTGTCCTCACCCGCCTGGTTGGCGCAGCCGTAGATGACGTCGGTGACGGCCTGCCAGTCGACATCCGGATTGCGCTGCATCAACGCGGCGAGCGGGATCGCGCCGAGGTCGTCGGCACGCACTGACGAGAGCGCGCCGCCGTAGCGGCCAAAGGGCGTACGGATTGCATCGCAGATGAAAGCATGTTGAGACATGGTCGTTTCCTTTGCTGATTGTCCAGGCGCGGCGATGACTCGCCGACGGTTTGCCGCTTACCAGTCCAGGCGCGGCGACGACTCGAGGGTACGCAGGCGTTCCAGCAGCTTTGTCGCCGCCTCGGCGCCGATCACCGGGGTCGCCAGTTCGAGCAGCTTGTCCTCGAGTTCGGCGTCGCTGAGTGGCTCTTCCGGATCGCCCTTGCGGTTGGGCTGGAGGTAGCTGAACCGGCGGCCGTCGGTAGTCTCGATCTCGATTCGGGCCGCCCGCTTGCCGGGAAAGGCCGCGTCGAGCTCGGGGTCGACCGCGGCCTCGATGCGCTCCATCAGCGCGCGCGTGACCGGGTCGTCGAGCCGCTCGGGTTCATAGGCTGCCAGGCGGACGCTGCCGTGCGCCAGCGCCGAGGCCACCACGTACTTGAGGCTGAAACGTGCCTCGTTGGCCGTGGTCGGGCGTTCGTAGCAGGCGATCTCCAGTGCCGGGCTGTAGGTGCCGATGCTGACCTGCCGGATGTCCTCGGCACGGATGCCTTCCCGGCGTTGCAGCGCCAGCGCACCGTCGATGGCGGCGAAGGTGTGGCCGCAGCCGATGTGGTTCTTGAAGGTCAACCGGGTGATGTGGAAATCCTGCCCCAGCGTCGCACCGGCCCCGGCCCAGCTGGGCCCATTGCTCATCGCCCGGCCGAACCCGCCCTCGCCGTCGAGCACGTCGAGTGAGCCGGTCACGCCACGGCGCGCGAGCTGTGCGGCCAGCACGCCGCCCTCGGCAGCCCGGCCGGCGTGCAGCGGCTTGGACATCGAATCCATTCGGAACGCCTGCTGCAGACCGGCGGCAAAGGTGCCTGCGGTCGCCAGGGCATGGGCGAACGCGCGTGCATCGAGTCCGTACATCGCCGCCGCGGCCGCGGCCGCTCCCAGCGTGCCGACGGTGCCCGTGCTGTGCCAGTACTGGTAGTGGGGCCGCCCCATGACGACGCCGATCCGCGTCGACACCTCGTAGCCCATGACCACCGCGCGCAAGAAGTCCGCACCGTTCGCCCCGGTCGCCTGGCCGACCGCGAGCGCCGCCGCAATCGTCGCCGCGCCGGGGTGATACATCGCATCGCGAAAGCTGTCGTCCACCTCCGCCGCATGAGCCGCTGCGCCGTTATACAGTGCAGCGGTTCGCGGGCTCGCGCGACGCCCCTGCGCCAGCCGGGCATCGCCCTGGTCGAGCTCATCTTCCAGCGTCGCTTCGAGCAGGCGCACCGGCTCGGTGGCGAGGCCCGGATACAGCGAGGCATACCAGTCGATCACCGCGCGCCTGGCGTGATGGGTCACCTCGACGGGGAGTGGCTTATCACGCCAGGAGGCGGCGAATTCGCCGAAGACTTCGGTCGCATGCATGATTGTTTCACTCCTCGATGAGATGGCGCACGTCGCCGCGCACGAAACCGGGGCCGCTGAGCCGCTCGAGTTCGTCGAGATCCTGCTCCAGTGCCACCGCCCCGCGCTCGCGCGCCCAGAATACCGGCCCGCCTTCCCAGCGCGGGAAGCCGTAGCCATTGGCCAGCACCACATCGACGTCGCCTGCGCGCTGGGCAACGCCCTCGGCAAGCAACAGGGCGGTTTCGTTGGCCATCGCCAGCAGCGCACGGCGCTGGATCTCCTCGGCACTCATGGTGCGCCGAACGATTCGCTTTGCCGCGCTTTCTTCGTCGATGATGGCGCGCACGTCCGGATCGGGCGTGCGCGCCTTGCCGTCGGCCGAGTAACGGTAATAGCCGGCACCGGTCTTGCGCCCGAGCCGGCCGGCCTCGCACAGACGATCGGGAATCCGGACATAGCGCGCACTCGGATCACGGCTCGCGGCCTGGCTCTGGCGCATGCGCCAGGCGATGTCCAGACCGGACATGTCGGCCACCGCGAACGGCCCCATCGCGAACCCCCAGGCTTCGAGCGCGGCGTCGACGTCCTCGGGGTAGGCACCCTCCTCGATCATGAACTCGCACTGACGACGGTAGGCGGAGTAGATGCGATTGCCGATGAAACCGAAGGCGTTGGCGGTGACCACCAGCTGCTTCTTCAGGCGCTTTCCCACCTCGAGGCCGGTGGCGAGCACCTCGGGCGCGGTGTTCGCGCCGCGCACGACTTCGAGCAGACGCATGACGTTGGCCGGGCTGAAGAAGTGCAGGCCGATCACGTCCTGCGGACGCGCGGTGGCGGCAGCGATCGCGTCCAGATCGAGATAGGAAGTGTTGGTGGCGAGCACCGCATCGGGACGCGCCAGGGCATCCAGACGGCGAAACACCTCCTGCTTGACGCCGAGGTCCTCGAACACCGCTTCGATCACCAGGTCGGCTTCGGCAACGCGTGCCCAGTCCAGACTGGTTTGCAGGCGGCCCTGGCTGGCCTCGGCCACCGCCGCGTCCATCTTGTCGGCGCGAACCCGCCCGGTGTAGTGGCTCTCGATGCGCTCGCGCCCACGTGCCAACGCGGCCTCGTCCTGTTCGAGCAGCAGCACCTCGTATCCGGCATCGAGCGCGGCAATTGCGATGCCGGAACCCATCGTGCCAGCTCCAATCACCGCGATGCGCCGCACCGCCCGCGGTCCGACGCCCTGCAAGCCGGGTTGCTTCGGCGCCTCGCGCTCGGCAAAGAAGAGATGGCGCAGTGCCAGCGCATCGCGTTCGACACGCAAGCGCTGAAAGGCGGCGCGCTCGCCGGCCAGCGCCTCGTTCATAGGCAAACTCAGGCTTGCTGTCACCGCATCGATCGCGGCGCGCACGGCCGGGCGCGAGCGGCCCTTGCGCAGCGCACTGCGGCTGGTCGCCTCGAGCTCGGCCTCATCGGCCGGGGGCACCGCACGGTCACGCAGGCGCTGTTTGACACCCTGCAGTCCGCGCGCATGAGCAACCGCCGCTGCACGCAGGTCACCGTCGGCCACCGCATCGATCAGGCCCTGCGCCAATGCCGCCTCGGCCTTGACCCGCGCGCCGCTGCAAATCATCTCGATCGCCGCGGGCGCGCCAACCACGCGCGGTAGACGTTGAGTACCGCCCGCCCCGGGAATGATGCCAAGCGTGACCTCGGGCAGGCCGACCACGGTGCCAGGCGTCGCGATGCGAGCGTCGCAGCCCAGCGCCAGCTCGAATCCGCCGCCGAGGGCGGCGCCGTGCAGGGCCGCCACCACCGGCTTGCCGCAATCCTCGATCGCCGTGATCACGGTGGGCAACTGCGGCTCGTCGAGCGGCTTGCCGAACTCCCGCAGGTCCGACCCGGCGACGAAGGTCGAACCCGCACCGATGATCACCGCCGCCTGCAGTCGGGGGTCAGCCGCGAATGCGTCGATGCACTCGAGCAGGCCGCGCCGCACTGCGGCCGACCCGGCGTTGATCGGCGGATTGTCGATGACCAGAACGGCGACGTCGCCGTCCCGCTCCATGCGCACTTGTGCACTCATTGTCGTTTTGTCTCCAGGGGGCGTGATGTCCGACGGCAGTCGCGGCGCCAACGCGGCTCGCCCGCGCCACACGCCGGCAGCCGGCTCGTATCCGTTACGGCGCCAGCACGACGACACCGTCCGCGGCGCGCACCCCCTGCCCCTCGGGCAGGACGAACACCGGGTTGATCTCCGCCTCGATCAGGCTATCGCCCATTTGCGCCGCCATCTGCGAGAACGCCACGATGGCCGAGACCAGTGCCTCGACGTCGGCCTTGGGGCGGCCACGGAAACCATCGAGCAGCGGCCAGGTCTTGAGCTGTTGGGCAAGATCGAGCGCCTCATCGCGGCTGAGCCCGCCTTCGGCCGGCAACAGGCGCATCGTGGTGTCCTTGAAGAGCTCGGCGGTAATCCCGCCCATGCCCAGCAGCACGGCGGTGCCGAGCGGGTCGCGGTGCATGCCGAGAATGATCTCGGTGCCGCCGCTCACCATCTCCTGCACCAGAAAACGCTCGGGCGCGACGCCCGTGGCGGCTTCGACATCCTCGGCCATGCGGGCAAGCCGCGCGCCGATCTGGTCCGGGGTGACGCCGACGGCCACGCCGCCAATGTCGCTCTTGTGGGTGATCTCGCCGGACAGGATCTTTAGCACGACACGCTCACCCAGCTCGCGCGCGGCGCGCTCGGCCTCGGCCGCCGACGTGACAATGTGTTCGCGAACGCAAGGCAGCCCGAAGCGTGCGAACAACTGCTTGGCCTGCGCTTCGTCCAGCGAGCCCGCGGGAAAGTCGGAAACATCGACCTCCAAACGCGCGGCCCCGGCCTGCGGGGGCGCCGTCCAGCGGCTGACCTGCAGCATCGCGTCGAGCGCGACGGTGCAACTCTCGGGTGCGGTGAAGGCAGGCACCCCCCGCTGATTCAACAGCGAGGCGAGTTCCGGGGCATGCGGACTCACGTACGCAATCACCGGTTTGTCGCTGTTCGGCAGGCAATCCTTGATCGCCCCGACCATCAGCTCGGGCATGGCGAGGCTGGACGAACCGACGATGATCGTCAGCGCGTCGTAGCTCGGGCTGTCGAGCAAGGTGTTGATCGCACCACGCAGCAGGTCGGGCTGCAGGCCCGCCAGCGTGACGTCGATGGGGTTGCGATCGAGCGCCGCATGATCCCCGGTCTGCAGCGCACGCAGGCGCTCGGCGGTGTCCGCATCGGGCGCCGGCGTATCGAATCCCGACACTCCGAGGCTGTCGGACACCAGGGTGCCGGCACCACCGGTGGAGGTGAGGATCGCCACCCGGTTGCCGCGCAGCACGCGGCTGGTGGACAACGCGGCCGGGATGTCGAGCAGGTCGCCGAAGGTCTGCGCACGAATGACGCCGACCTGTTTGAACAAGGCGTCATACATCCGGTCGGCACCGGCCAGCGCGCCGGTGTGCGACACCGCCGCCTGGGCACCGGCCTCCGAGCGCCCGATCTTGAACGCCACCACCGGCTTGCCCGCCCGCGCGGCCTTGAGCGCGGCGGCCCGGAACTTTTCCGGATTGCGCACGGTTTCGACGTACAGCGCGATCACCGAGGTCGCCTCATCCTCGACCAGATGATCGATGAAGTCGGCCAGTTCGAGATCGACCTCGTTGCTCGTCGAGATCAGCTTGGACAACCCGATGCCACGCGCCGCGGCACGCGACAGCAAGGCGCCGAGAATGCCGCCGCTTTGCGACACCACGCCGATCGAGCCAACCGGAAAATGGTCCATCTCCAGCGCACCGCTGGCCGACAGCGGAATGTTGTCGGTGAGGTTGACCAGCCCGATGGTGTTCGGGCCGAGTATGCGCATCGAACCGGCCGCTTCGATCAGCTGCTTCTGGCGCTGCGCGCCCTGCTCTCCGGTTTCGGTGTAGCCACTGGCCAGGACGATGGCCGCAGCCGAACCGCGTGCGGCCAGATCGCGCACCGCAAGGTGAGCCCGTTCCGCGCCCAGCAACACGATGCCGACATCGGGCACCGCGGGCAGCGACGCCACATCCGGGTAGCAGCGCAAGCCGTCGATGTTGTCGGCACGCGGATTGACCGGGTAGATGTCGCCGGTGAAACCATGCTTGCGCAGATAGGCCACCGGCCGGCCGGCGGTCTTGTTCGCATCGGCAGAGGCACCGATCACCGCAACGCTGCGCGGCTTGAGAAGTCGGGAGATTGCTTCCATGTCTCAGTCCTTTTTTCCGGCTTGAGCCTTGCGCTCGGCACTCTTGGCGAGAAACGCCATGACCGACTCGCGATGCTCAGTGCTCGTGTAGCAAATGCCCTGCGCCTGGCTGCCCTGCGCGAAGACCTGCGCGGCCGACAGCTCGAAGCTCTGGTTCAGAATGGTCTTGCCCAGGGCGAGCGCGGTCGCCGAGCCCTTGCTCAGCTCCGCCGCCCAGGCCTGAGCGTCGGCCACCAGGGTGTCGGCGGACGCTTTGCGATCGACGATGCCCAGGTCATGCGCCTCATCGAGCTCGACCTTGCGTCCGCTGAAGATGAGCTCCTTGGCCTTGGCCAGCCCGACCCGACGTGGCAGAAAATACATGCCGCCGCCATCGGGGATGATCCCGCGGTTGATGTACGACCAGGTGAAGCTCGCGGGCTCTGCGGCGATGATGAAGTCGCAGGCCAGCGCAGTGTCGGCACCGAGACCCGAGGCCGCGCCGTTGACCGCGGCAATGGTCGGCTTGGGCATGGTGTGAAGCAGGGTCTGGGTGTGATGCACGCGCTGCTGGCGGTGCCAGCCGTTGAACGCGACCTCGCCGGTCGGCGCCTGCATGCGCCGCTCCATGCCGGCCACGTCGCCCCCGGCGCAAAAGCCCTTGCCGTTGCCGGTGAGCACCAGCGCACGAATCGACTTGTCGGCCGCAACATGCTCGAGTGCGGCGATGAACTGGCTGCGCATGTCGTCGCTCATGGCGTTGCGCTTCTCGGGTCGGTTCAGATAAATCGTTGCGATCCCGGCATGAACCTGCAGATCGATAAGAGCCTGAGTGTCCAATTGAACGCTCCTCAAGAATGGGTCGAATGGATCGGATGGATCGAGTGCGCTGGGCATGGGTCGCCCCGGCCCGCCGTGCGCGGACCAGAGGCCTCCCCGGGCGCCTGCGATACGTCAGTTGGTGATATTTGCGGCCTTGATGATCTCGGCCCAACGCTCGACCTCACGCCCGACGTACTCGCCAAGCTCCTCGGGGGCGCCGGCGCTGATCACCAGCCCCTCGGGTTGCACACGCTGCAGAAAGCTCTCGCTGTTGGCCGCCTTGGCCGCCGCCGCGTTCAGCCGCGCGATCACCTCCGGCGGCGTGCCCGCCGGCGCGTACAGACCGTACCAGGCCTCCACCACAAAGCCCGGCACCCCGCTCTCGCCCACCGTCGGCACCTCCGGGCGTACCGGCGCACGCTCCTCGGTCGTCACCGCCACCGCCTTGAGCGTGCCGCTCTCGACGAAACTGCCCACCGCCGCCGCCGTGCCGAACATGAGATCCACCTGACCGCCCATCACGTCGGTCAGCGCCGGGCCCGCGCCTCGGTACGGCACGTGCGTCAGTTCCACGCCCCCCAGGTGCTGGAACAGCTCTCCGGCCAAGTGCGCCGAGGTCGCGTTGCCCTGCGAGGCGTAGGTCAGCCGACCCGGATCGGCCTTGGCCGCCGCCAGCACGTCCTGCACCGTCTGGTACGGACTGTCCGGACGCACCACCAGCACCAGCGGCGAACGCCCCACCAGAATCACCGGCGCGAAGTCCTTCTCCACCGAAAACGGCAGTGTCGCCATCAGGCTCGGATTGACCGCGTGCGCAAACGTCGACATCACCAGCGTGTAACCATCGGCCGCGCTCTTGGCCACCGCGTCGGTCCCGATGATCGTGCCCGCCCCCGGCTTGTTCTCGATGATCACCGGCTGGCCCAGATCCAGCGCCATCTCATGCCCCAACGTCCGCGAGATGATGTCCGTACCCCCACCCGGGGCAAACGGCACCACGATGCGTACCGGCTTGTCCGGAAACGCCTGGGCCGTCGAAATCCCAACGCCCAGCGCCGTGCCCACGGCAACGGCCACCCAGAGGCCACGCTTGAGGGTCTGCGTGAGTAGGGT
>JBKBMG010000073.1:0-21902 GCA_046295975.1 Rhodocyclaceae bacterium | reverse complement strand
GGCCGCCAGCCGGCTTGCGAAAGGTTCAGACAACGAGTAAAAACCACCCGTCCTGTCATCTCCCACTGGGGGAATTTGACCTGGCCACAGATGGAGGAATTTGAAGTGGCCGCCGGGGGGCAAGATCGCGAACGCCGATGAATACAAGGAGATGCGCGAGTTTGCGGGGCAAGTGCAAGCACTCATGCAAGGCCTACCGGACAACTCCACAAAGCAGGCGTTGCTCGCCGATGCGGCATCGCTGGCGAGAGAGATCGAGGCCAAAGCCGATGCGCCCAGGATTGCGGCACAGGCCAGCGCACTGCGCTGGGCGGTCATTCGCGCCTACGACATGCAGGTGGCGCCGAGGAGCGCACCCGATCTGGCGCGGGGCAAGGCGCTGTATGCCGCCCAGTGCGTGGCCTGTCATGGGGCCGCAGGGCGGGGAGATGGCCCAGCGGCCAAGGGGCTCGATCCGGCGCCGTCCGATTTCCATGACCGGGGGCGCATGGCGCAACGCAGCGTCTACGGCCTGTACAACACCATCACCTTGGGTGTGGGCGGCACGGCCATGGCGCCCTTTGGACAACTGAGCGAAGACGAACGCTGGGCGCTGGCCTTCTTCGTCGCCAGTTTCCCCGTTGATGAGAACGTGCGCGCCAAAGGTGAGGCGCTGTGGCGCGAGGGTAAGGGGCGCGACCTGTTCCCGGATCTGGCCAACGTGGCGACACTTTCCGCGAACGAGGTGAGGGAGCGATTCGGTGACGATAGTGTCGCGCTGCAGGCGTTCCTGCGCAGTTCACCGCAAACTCTGAGGGTCGGCAAACCTGCGCCCATCGACTTCGCCGTGGGCACGCTCGCCGGGAGCCTCGATGCTTACCGTCAAGGCGACCGGGATCAGGCCCTGCAACTGGCGATTCAGGCCTATCTCGAAGGTTTCGAACTGGTCGAAACCAGTCTGCAAAACATTGATGCCGCGCTCATGGCCCGGATCGAGCGGGAGATGATGGCCTATCGCAGCGCGCTTCAGGCGGGCGCGCCGCTGGCCCAGATCGAACACGAAGTCGGCATCGTGACGGCTTCGCTTGAGCAGGCGCGCGCTGCGCTGGCGGATACGCAACTATCACCGGTGACGACCTTCGTCAGCGCGCTGGTGATCCTGCTGCGCGAAGGGGCCGAGGCTATCCTGGTCGTGGCCGCAATCCTTGCCTTTACCCGACGCGCCGGACGCAGGGATGCCAGCCGTTGGGTGCACGTCGGCTGGGTTGCCGCGCTCGCCCTCGGTGTCGTGACCTGGTTGGTCTCCAGTCATCTGGTGGAGATCTCGGGTGCCAGCCGCGAGATCACCGAAGGGGTGACCGCACTCGTGGCGGCGGCGATGTTGCTCTATGTCGGGTATTGGCTGCACAGCAAATCGCACAGCCAGGCGTGGCAGAAGTTCATCGGCGACAAGGTGAGCAACACGCTGTCAGCCGGCACCGTGTGGACACTGGGACTGATCTCGTTTCTCGCCGTCTATCGCGAGGCGTTCGAGACGGTGTTGTTTTACCAGGCACTGGCCGCGCAGGCGGGACCGCAAGGGCACTCAGCGCTGCTCGGCGGACTCGCGTTGGGCGCCGCACTGCTGATCATCGTGGCCTGGGCGATCTTGCGTGCCAGCGTGAAACTGCCGATCCGTCTGTTCTTTTCCACCTCGGGCATCCTGCTCGTCATTCTGGCGGTGATTTTTACTGGTCAGGGCGTGGCAGCATTGCAGGAGGCCGGCTCGATCGGCAGCAACGCGGTCAGTTTTGTCCGGTTACCGTTGCTGGGCATCTACCCGACGCTGCAAACCCTGGGCGCACAGATCGTGGCGGTCTTGTGCAGTGTGTTCGCCTTGCGCTGGGCAGCACGTTCGGGTGGAGCGATGAAACCGGGGCCGATGCCCGACGGCAGGTCGTGATTTCAATGCGCATGGATATCGTCAGACAATTACTTCCGGCACCGAACGATACCGCTTCGACATCCCGTGTGACCTTGCTGGACCGCGAGGAGTTCTGGCTTGTCGGGGTGGTGATCGTCCACGTCGCCGTGCTGGCTGCCGCGATGTTCACGGCTGACGGCGACCGGGTTGAGGTACCCGCCAAATCACCCGCCATCGTTGGGATGTTGTTGAGCGCTCCGACACCGGCAGCAGAACTGCCTCCCGAGTTTCGGCCACCTACCACAATACCG
Source organism: Rhodocyclaceae bacterium (assembly GCA_046295975.1). Taxonomy (GTDB): domain Bacteria; phylum Pseudomonadota; class Gammaproteobacteria; order Burkholderiales; family Rhodocyclaceae; genus UBA2357. Next base: position 19,709 of record JBKBMG010000073.1, on the reverse strand, counting down.
ACAGCATCGCCCGCGCCACCCAAACCGGTGCCTGAAACGGCGCCGCATGTGCAGATGCCGTCTGCAGTTGAGGCACCGACTCAGCGAGAGATCAAGTTGGGGGATGCCGCTACCGTGTCGGCGCCAACATCAAATCTACCAGTACCAGCGGCGACAGATGCGCAGACGTTACCCGCTATGTCCGTCAGCACAGCAGCTGGCGCGCGTGCGGTGCCAGAGTCCTTACCCATCGTCCCGCCGCGTACCGATGCTGCACATCTCAACAACCCGCCTCCCGAGTATCCGACGCTGTCGCGGCGCGTTGGCGAGCAGGGGCGTGTCTTGCTCAACGTCTACATCTTGGCGGACGGCAGCGTAGGGCAGATCGAACTCCGGCAAACCAGTGGTTACGAGAGATTGGACAAGGCCGCCGTCGATACCGTGCGCAACTGGCGATATGTGCCCGCGCACCGAGGCAGCGAGGCGATTGCCTATTGGTATATCCAGCCCATCACATTCTCGCTGGACAACTGACCGAATCAATTAATGAAAAGGTGCGCAAGATGATGGAAAACAACCCGTATGGTTTATCAGCGTTATGGAGCGGCGGTGACCCCATCATCCGCATCGTGGCCATGCTGCTGCTGGCGATGTCCATCGCGTCTTGGTTCATCATCGTTACACGCTCTTGGCGCGTGGTGAAGCTGCGGCGCTCGGCCCGCGCGGCGGCCGACTTCTGGCATGCGCACAACTGGAGTGAGGGGCTGCGCCGACTTGATGGCGGCGGCGACCGCAACCCGTTTCGCCACTTGGCCGAAGAAGGCAAGGCCGCCATCGACCATCACGCCACCAACAAGGAAGACTTGCACGGCCAGATCAGCCTCGCCGAGTGGTTGACCGAAAGTTTGCGCGGCGCCATCGATGAAAGCACCGAGCGCATGCAAAGTGGCCTGTCGGTGCTGGCCTCGGTGGGTGCGACCGCGCCCTTCATCGGCCTGTTCGGCACCGTATGGGGAATTTATCACGCGCTGGTGGGCATCGGTGTCGCGGGGCAGGCCAGCATCGACAAGGTGGCCGGCCCGGTGGGGGAGGCGCTGATCATGACGGCCTTCGGCCTGGCCGTCGCCATCCCCGCCGTGCTGGGCTACAACGCGTTAATGCAGGCCAACAAGGGCATGCGGGGCAAGCTCAACCGCTTTGCGCGGCAACTGCATGCCTACTTCCTGACCGGCGCGCCGGTGGCGCGTGCCAATGGCAAGGCATTGCCGAGCAACGGGACTCGACCCGTACGCGCCGCCACCACCCACGCTTGAGGAGAACCGCCATGGCTTTTGGAGGTGGCCTCGACGACGGTAACGACATGGTAAGCGAGATCAACATGACGCCTCTGGTGGACGTGATGCTGGTGTTGCTGATCATCTTTATCATCACGGTACCGGTGCTCACGCATTCGGTGAAACTAGACCTGCCGCGCGCGGAAAACACGCCCAACCCAGTAAAACCCGACACGGTGAACCTGTCGGTCTCGGTGGATGGCACCATCCACTGGAACGAGGAGATGATCAACGAGGCGCAATTGGATGCGCGCCTGGAAGCGGCGGCACGACAACAGCCGCAGCCAGAGATTTTCATCCGAGGCGACCGCAAGGTCGAGTACGAAAATGTGGCCCGCGTGATGGCCGCCGTGCAGCGCTCAGGCTTGCTCAAGCTAGGTTTCGTGACGGAGCCAAAGAACTGAGTGTAATAGTGTTGTCTGTTCTTTCCACCGGCGCTCGCAGGTGGGGCCCGGCGATTCACTTGCGGATTTCGCCAGCGCGATTGTTGTATCACCGTAAGCCTCTGTCAAACCCGTCTGCCGGTTCGTTCAGGCGCAGGCGCTCGGCTGCCAACGATGCGGCAGCAGCTTACGGACTTATTGAGCTTTCCGCCGGGATCGCTCCATTCTGGGCAACGCGATAGTTCGTCCGTTTCCCGGCTTTGAGATAGGCCGCGAGATCCTGCGTGAGTATCTCGCTCTCCACGTCAGTCATCCGAAAACCATCCGATCTGGCCTTTCGTAGATTTCGATTGCCAACTTTAGCCGTTTCTACCCAGGCGCAGTAGGCGCTGGCCAACTCCGCGATCCGCGAAGCATTGCAGGGTCGATCGTCGGCCCGACCGGGAAATCCGGTCATGCCGTAGTTCCCATTCCCTGCGGCGCGAAGCGAGAGCGCGCCACAGCATCTGGCCATCCGCTTCAACGGGGAATGGCACGATGGGACAGACCAACCGCAGCACATCCGCATGGCCTGCGCTTGCCGTGGTGTTGGCTGTGTCGTTCTCTGCGCTGCAGCCTGCCGTTGCTGCCGACAGCCTCGCCTCGGAGCGTGAGCATCTCGCCGCGCTCGCCCGCCAGCTCGACCTGATCGATCGCCTCGCCGAGCACGCCGCCAATACCGCTCCCCAGGAACGCGCCAGCTACCACTTCGACTACGCCCGACTGCGTGCCGACCTGAACCGCGTTCGGGCCGGCCTGCAGGACTACCTCGTGCCCCAGCGCGCCCAGCCGCGCGATCCCGTCCCGCTGGCCAGCGATTACGTCCGCCGCGACCGCGCCGACGACGAGGAGCCGTCGCCATGACGCCCTCTGCCGATCAGGTCGCTGCCTTCCAGGCCAACGGCGGCTTTGCGCCCTCGGCTGTCTCGGCCGTGGTGCTCGCTTTCGTGTTCGCCGTGTTGCTGCTGTGGGGCGTATGGGCCATGCGCACCGCCTACGTCGGCTGGGCCGAGCACCGCATCACTGAACGTCAGTTCCTCGCCGTCGTCGTGCGCTTCGTGGCGATGTACCTGGTGCTGACCTTCTTCCTCCTCTCCTGACCGTCACGAAAGGCCATACGCCATGAACACGCCACCGACATCCCATCGCATTCCGTCCCGCATCGCCGCTCCGCTGCTGCCGCTGACGCTGGCGCTGGCGCTCGCGGGCCTGCCGCTGTCGGCCTTCGCGCAGGGCCTGCCGACCATGGAAGATCCATCGCGCGGCCAGGGCAGCGGCATCCTGCAGACGTTGCAGAACTACGGCTACGACATCGTGCTGCTGATCGCGCTGCTCGTGGTCGCCTCGATGTTCGTCGGTGTCTGCTATCACGCCTACACGCGCTACTCGGAGATCCACACCGGCCGCGCCACCTGGGGCCAGTTCGGCCTGACGGTCGCCGTGGGCGCGATCCTGCTGGTGGTCGGCATCTGGCTGCTCACCAAGGCCACCGGCGTGCTGTAAGGGCGGCAAGCGATGGCCGTCCCTTCGGAGACCCCGCGCGACACGCTGGTGACCTTCCTGCCGCACCGGCTGAACCGCCTGCCCGTGGTCGTGCGCGGGCTGACCGCCGACGAGTTGTGGATCTGCGCCGGCCTGTCGGCCGCAGCCGGGTTCGCGCTCGGCCTGCCGCTGGCCTGGCTCACGCACAGCATCGCCATGGTGCCCACGCTGATCGTCGCCGGCATCGCGCTGGGCGTCTTCGTCGGCGGCGGCTTCCTGCGCGCGCAGAAGCGTGGCCGGCCCGACACCTGGCTGTACCGGCAGCTCCAGTGGCGGCTGGCCCTGCGGCATCCGGCGCTGGCAGCGCTCCTGGGCGGCCAGCGCCTCATCACCCGCTCGGGCTACTGGACTACCCGGCGCAACACCGATCGAGGGGCGCCATGAGCCGTTTCAAGAACGAGGTTGCGCACCTGCAGGCGCACGTGAAGACGCTGCGCCTGGGGGCCGGCGCGCTGTTCGTGGTGGCGCTGCTGCTCGGCTTCGGTTGGTGGAGTGCGCCGAAGAGTCTCACCATCCATGTGCCGCCGGACCTGCGCTCGGGCAGCACGCGCAAGTGGTGGGACGTGCCGCCCGAGAGCGTGTATGCCTTCTCGTTCTACATCTGGCAGCAGGTACAGCGCTGGCCCACGAACGGCGAAGAAGACTATCCGCGCAACCTGCGCGCGCTGTCGGCCTACCTGACGCCGAGCTGCCGGGCCTTCCTGCAACAGGACTACGAGTACCGGCGCGCCAGTGGCGAGCTGCGTCAGCGCGTGCGCGGCATCTACGAGATTCCCGGCCGCGGCTACGGCGATGATCCGGCCACGCGCGTCAAGGCGGTTTCCGATCGCGATTGGATCGTCACGCTCGACGTGAGCGCGGACGAATACTACGGCTCCGAGCAGGTCAAGCGCGCCCTGGTGCGCTACCCCATCAAGGTCGTCCGGCTGGACATCGATCCCGAGCACAACCCCTTCGGCCTGGCGCTGGACTGCTACGCCGGCGCACCCCAGCGCATCGAACTGCCGCCGACACCGCCCCAGGCCGGCGCGCCCGCCAAGGCCTCCGGCCATCTGCAGGGAGACTCCCCATGAAGCCCATTGCCTTGTCGGCCCTGGCCGGCGTCCTGCTGACCTTCGGTTTCGTGCCGGCCAGCCAGGCCGTGGAAATCCTGCGCTGGGAGCGCCTGCCCCTGCCGGTGCCGCTGGTGGTCGGTCAGGAGCGCGTGGTCTTCATCGACCGCAATGTGCGCGTCGGCGTGCCGGCCAGCGTCGGCGACTACCTGCGCGTGCAGAGTGCGGGCGGCGCGATCTACCTGCGGGCAAGCGAGCCGATTCCGCCCACGCGGCTGCAACTGCAGGACGTGGAATCCGGCGCGCTGATCCTGCTCGACATCGCCGCCGAGCCGGCGAAGGACGGCCAGGCGCCGCTGGAGCCAGTGCGCATCGTGGAAGCGGAAGCCCCCGCGAAGCGCTACGGCGGCGGTGCAGCAAGCGGCGCGGACGAGCAGGCCGATACGCCCGCAGACAAATCCGTTCCCCGGCGCGAAACACCGGTACCGGTCGTGCTGACGCGCCATGCCGCACAGAACCTGTACGCGCCGCTGCGCACCGTCGAGCCGGTCGCCGGCATCGGGCGCGTAAGCCTGCGCCGCGACCTCGCGCTGGACACCTTGCTGCCGACGCTGCCGGTACGCGCGCGGGCGCTGGCCGCGTGGCGCCTGGAGAACCAGTGGGTGACGGCCGTGCGTCTCACCAATACCTCGGTGCGCTGGCTCGACCTCGACCCGCGCGCCCTGCAGGGGAACTTCGTGGCGGCGACCTTCCAGCATCCGAACCTGGGGCCGGCCGGCACCCCGTCCGACATCACGGTGCTCTACCTGGTCACGCGCGGCCACGGCCTGGCCGAGTCGCTGCTGCCGGCGCTGAGCCCGATCGACGCCAGCGTGAACCTGCCGCCGGCCGCCACGGCCGGCTCGACCGGAGGAGCGCGCGATGAAGAGTAATCCGCTGCTCAAGTGGCTGCTGATCCCGATGGCGCTGCTGCTGGTGTTCGTCGGCATCAAACTGTTCTCCGGCGCCCCCGGCGGCCAGCCCGCCCCCAAGGGCGCGGCCAGCACGCTCACGCCCGAGGAGATGAAGGCCCTGGGCATCGCCGGCGACACGCCGCGCGATACCGTCGCCACGCTGGTGGCCCAGGTGAAGCAGTTGCGCACCGAGCTGCAGAGCGCGCTCGGCGACAACAAGCAGCACAAGGCCGAGAACGAGCGCCTGCGTGCGCGGGAAAGCGCAATCGACCAGCGCATCCAGAGCGCGCTGGAAGGCGAACGCAACCGCCTGGAGCAGGAACGCAGCCAGGTGGCCAGCGACAGGCAGCAGACCCAGGGGCTGCTGCAGGATCTGCAGCGGCAACTGGACGGCCTTTCCGGCAAGGGTGGCCCGTCCGACCTGCCCGTCGGGCTGGGGCTGGAAGAGGGTGACGGCAAGCGCTTCGACCGCGGCACCAGTGGCACGCAGTGGGTCGAGCCCGACGATGCCAAGGTCGACGCCAGGAGCGCCAGCAAGGAGCCGAGCTTTCCCCTGAGCTTCGGGCCGGCCCAGAAAAGCCTGTCGGCCGCGGCGGAATCCGTCGCCGACGTCGGCAGCCGCGCGGTGGGCGCATCCACGAAGGCGGTCTACACCGTGCCGTCGAACTCGACGCTCATGGGGTCGATTGCCATGACGGCGCTGATCGGGCGCGTGCCGATCGATGGAACCGTCAACGATCCCTATCCGTTCAAGGTGCTGATCGGCCCGGACAACCTAACGGCCAACGGCATCGACATTCCCGACGTTGCCGGCGCCGTGGTCAGCGGTACGGCCTCGGGCGATTGGACGCTCTCGTGCGTGCGCGGGCAAATCCGCTCGGTCACGTTCGTGTTCCAGGACGGCACCATCCGCACGGTGCCGGAGGACAGCAGCAAGGGGGGTAGCAGCGGCGGCAACTCGGGTCACAACGGCGCCAGCATCCAGGGCGGCCTGGGCTGGATCAGCGACCCCTACGGCATTCCCTGCGTCAGCGGCGAGCGGCGCAGCAACGCCCAGCAGTACCTGGGCAGCCAGGCGCTCATCACCGCAGCCGGCGCCGGCGCGGCCTCGCTCATCAAGTCCGACAACGGCAGCGTAGCCGTGGTCGCCAACAACAACGGCTCGCTGGGCACCGTCGGCATCAGCGGCAACGAAGCGATGGGCCGCATCCTCGCGGGCGGCGTGCGCGACATGGCCGATTGGGTCAACAAGCTCTACGGCCAGGCCTTCGCAGCGGTCTACGTGCCGCCCGGCGCCAGGGTGGCCGTGCATCTGGAGCAGCCGCTCGACATCGACTACGACGCCAAGGGGCGTCGGGTCCACCACCGCACTGGAGAAGCCCATGCCTCGGATCTGGATTGACGCGGCCGCCGTCCTGCTGGCGGCCACCCTGCTCGGCGGCTGCGCCACCAGCAAGGAGAAGCTGCTGCCACACGGCGACAGCACCATGCTCGACATCTGGCATCAGGAGACCGGCGGCAGCGCGGGCGGCGGCCAGGCCGCGCGGCAACTGCTCGATGCGCGCCAGGGCCTGCGCCGGCCGCTGGCCCTGGCCGATGTGCAGGCGGCGCCCGGCGTGCAGGCGCGCTACATCCGAACCGCGCAGAACGAGGTTTACCGCCAGTTCCACCGCCTGCCGAACCCTGACTTGGTGATGTACGTGTTCCCGCACCTGGCGGGTACCGACCCGGTGCCGGTGCCCGGCTACAGCACGGTGTTCCCACTCTACCAGCGCGTGCAGTACGCGATGCCGGGCGAGCGCGTGGAGGACTACTGATGGCCTGGTCGCTGCCGTGGTCACGCAAGCCCGACGCATCGCCTGCTGACGCCGTAGATGCGACCGATGATGCCTGGGCGCGGCACCTAACGGCCCTGGCGGCACAGGGTGTCGCTGGGCCGGGCAGCGCGCTCGACCGGGGCCGGCGCAGGCCGGCCACCCAGGCCGACCACGATGCGCTCTATGGCGTCGCGCCGTCGTTCGCGGACTTGCTGCCCTGGGTCGAGTACCTGCCCGGTTCCAAGTGCATGTTGCTGGAAGATGGCCAGTCGGTGGCGGCCTTCTTCGAGCTGGCGCCGGTCGGCACCGAGGGCCGCGAGATGGCCTGGCTATGGCAGGCGCGCGATGCGCTGGAGAACGCCCTGCAGGACTCCTTCGACGAGTTGGACGACAACCCCTGGGTGGTGCAGCTCTACGCCCAGGACGAGGCCGACTGGGATAACTATCTGCGTTCACTGGCGAACTATCTGCAGCCGCGTGCGCAGGGCAGCGCGTTCAGCGACTTCTACCTGCGCTTCTTCGCCCATCACCTGCGGGCCATCGCCAAGCCGGGTGGCCTGTTCGAAGACACCACGGTGACGCGCCTGCCGTGGCGCGGCCAGGTCCGGCGCGTGCGCATGGTGGTCTACCGCCGCACGTCCGCGGCCCCGACCTCGCGGCGCGGCCAGTCGCCCGAGCAGGCGCTGACCACGATCTGCGACCGCTTGGTCGGCGGGCTGACGAATGCCGGCGTGAAGGCTCGGCGTCTTGGCGCGGCGGACATCCACGCCTGGCTGCTGCGCTGGTTCAACCCGAATCCGACCCTGCTCGGCGCCGCTGCCGAAGACCGCGAGCGCTTCTACGCGCTGACCCGCTACCCGGAAGAGCGGGAGGAGGGCGAGATCGAACTCGCCAGCGGCACCGATTTCGCGCAGCGCCTGTTCTTCGGCCAGCCCCGTTCGGACGTGCCCAACGGCCTGTGGTTCTTCGACGGCATGCCGCATCGGGTGATCGTGATGGATCGCCTGCGCACGCCACCCGTGACGGGCCATCTGACGGGCGAGACGCGCAAAGGCGGCGATGCCATGAACGCGCTGTTCGACCAGATGCCCGAGGACACGGTGATGTGCCTGACGCTGGTCGCCACGCCCCAGGACGTGCTGGAGGCGCACCTCAACCACCTCGCCAGGAAGGCCGTCGGCGAGACCCTGGCCTCGGAGCAGACCCGCCAGGACGTGCAGCAGGCGCGCGGCCTGATCGGCAGCGCGCACAAGCTCTACCGCGGCGCGCTGGCGTTCTACCTGCGCGGCCGCGACCTGGCCCAGCTCGATGCGCGAGGCCTGCAGCTCGTCAACGTGATGCTCAACGCCGGCCTGCAGCCGGTACGCGAAGAGGACGAGGTGGCGCCGCTGAACAGCTATCTGCGCTGGCTGCCGTGCGTGTTCGATCCGGCTGCCGACAAGCGCCAGTGGTACACCCAGCTCATGTTCGCGCAACATGCGGCGAACCTGGCGCCGGTCTGGGGCCGCAGCCAGGGCACGGGGCATCCGGGCATCACGTTCTTCAACCGCGGCGGCGGTCCGATCACCTTCGATCCGTTGAACCGCCTCGACCGGCAGATGAACGCGCATCTGTTCCTGTTCGGCCCGACGGGTTCGGGCAAGAGCGCGACGCTCAACAATATCCTGAATCAGGTGACGGCGATCTACCGGCCGCGCCTGTTCATCGTCGAGGCTGGCAACAGCTTCGGCCTGTTCGGCGACTTCGCGGCACGGCTGGGCCTCACCGTGCATCGGGTGAAGCTCGCGCCGGGCGCGGGCGTCAGTCTGGCGCCGTTCGCCGACGCCTGGCGCCTGGTCGATACGCCGAGCCAGGTACAGACGCTGGACGCCGATGCGCTCGACGAAGACCAGACCGATGCCGGCATGGCCGTGGAAGGCGATGAGCAGCGCGACGTGCTCGGCGAGCTGGAGATCACTGCACGGCTGATGATCACCGGCGGCGAGGACAAGGAAGAAGCGCGCATGACCCGCGCCGACCGCAGCCTGATCCGCCAGTGCATTCTTGATGCGGCACAGCACTGCGTAGCGGAGAAGCGCACGGTACTGACCCGCGATGTGCGCGACGCGCTGCGCGAGCGCGCCTGCGATGCCACGCTGCCGGAGATGCGGCGCGCACGGCTGCTGGAGATGGCCGACGCCATGGACATGTTCTGCCAGGGCGTGGACGGCGAGATGTTCGACCGGTCCGGCACGCCCTGGCCCGAGGCGGACATCACCATCGTGGACCTGGCCACCTTCGCGCGCGAGGGCTACAACGCCCAACTCTCGATTGCCTACATCTCGCTCATCAACACCGTCAACAACATCGCCGAGCGCGACCAGTTCCTGGGCCGCCCGATCATCAACGTGACGGACGAAGGCCACATCATCACGAAGAACCCGCTGCTCGCGCCCTACGTGGTCAAGATCACCAAGATGTGGCGCAAGCTCGGCGCCTGGTTCTGGCTTGCCACGCAGAACCTGGACGACCTGCCGAAAGCGGCCGAGCCCATGCTCAACATGATCGAGTGGTGGATCTGCCTGTCGATGCCGCCCGATGAAGTCGAGAAGATCGCGCGCTTCCGCGAACTCAACGCTTCGCAGAAGGCGCTGATGCTCTCGGCCCGCAAGGAGGCCGGCAAGTTCAGCGAGGGCGTCATCCTGTCCAAGTCGATGGAGGTGCTGTTCCGCGCCGTGCCGCCCAGCCTCTACCTGGCGATGGCGATGACCGAGCCCGAGGAGAAGGCCGAACGCTTCCAGTTGATGCAGCAGCACGGCATCAGCGAACTCGATGCCGCCTTCCGCGTGGCCGAGAAGGTCGACCGTGCGCGGGGCATCGAACCCCTGGCGCTGGACACGTTGGCCTGACGGGAGCGACACGATGCGCATGCCTTCATTCGCCCGCCGTCATCCCTGGATCGGTCTGTTGATCGTGGCGACGATTGGGGTTGCCTCGTGGATGCTGCTGCGCGCGCCGCATCCGGCAACCGAGCCTGTATCCCTGGCCGTCGCCGGGTCCGAAGCGTCGAAACCGGCCGACCCGCCCTGGCTGTATGGCCGTGCCGATGCGCGCTTCACGGTGGTCGGGTACGCCGACCTGGAGTGTTCGTACTGCCGGGCCTACTTCCCCGCGCTCAAGCGCTGGATCGACGCCCATCCCGAGGTGAACTGGCAGTGGCACCACCTGCCGCTGTCCACGCACGAGCCGGCCGCGACTGCCGGGGCGCGCCTGGCCGAGTGCGCGGGCGAGACTGGCGGACATGCCTCGTTCTGGCAGGCCGTAGCATGGCTCTACTCGAACACCCGTGGCAACGGCCAGGGCCTGCCGGAGGGCCTGCGCTATCCCGACCTCACGCCAGCCATGCAGGGTTGTCTCGACAGCGAGCACCCCGATGCCGTGATCCGTGCCCAGGCGGCGGAAGCCGCACAGCAGGGCATCGCAGCCACGCCGGCCCTGCAATTGCGCGACCGCGCGTCCGGCAAGACCCTCCTGCTGCACGGTCCCGTCGAAGGCGATGCCTTGCTGTCGGCCATCGACCTGCTCGCCGCCGGCAGCACGACCGCAGCCGAACCCGCCCATTCCCCAGACATGCCCGCCGGCGTCGCCGGTGACATGCCCAGGTAGCCATCGATCTTCAAGGCTGCGGCGCGGCTCGTCCGCGTTGATCGAAACCCGTTCGCATCGCATCCCTTGACGCGAACAGCCACCGCATCCGCGGTGGCGGATGCCCGCTCGTCACCTGTTCCATCCCCATCGTCCCCAGGAGGGTTTGCCCTCCAGGGGCAGGCGCCCTCCGATCTCATCCATTGGAGGTTCGCCATGTCTCTTGTCATCGCCGATTCCCGCCCGGAGTCGCTCACCCTGATCGCCGCCCAGCACGAAGACTGGATCATCCGGCAGGCCATCACCTTGCTGGAGAACCGCGTGTTCAAGGCCGGTCCAGCGCTGGGCAGTCCCGCCGCCGTGCGCGACTACCTGCGCCTGAAACTGGTCGCGGAGCCGAACGAAATCTTCGCCGTCGTGTTTCTCGACAACCAGCACCAGGTGCTCGCATTCGAGCCGCTGTTCAAGGGCACGGTCGACCAGACTTCGGTGTATCCGAGGGTGGTGGTCCAGCATGCGCTGGCGCTCAACGCTTCGGCGCTGATCCTGGCGCATCAGCACCCCTCGGGGAACACCGAGCCCTCGGCCGCTGATCGTGCGATCACCGAGCGGCTGAAGAGCGCCCTGGCCACCGTCGATGTCCGGGTGCTGGATCACTTCATCGTCGGCAAGGGCAGCCCGTACTCGTTCGCCGAAGCCGGCTTGTTGTAGCAGCACCAGCCGACGCGCATTCATGTCATCACCACGGGAGCCCTTGGCTCCCGTTTCCCTTCGCCGACCCGCAGAGAAATCGGGACTGACCGGTTTCGGTTTCTTTGTCGTCCCCTGATCTGCGTTGCGCTCGACTACGAGTCTGCATCGACTCCGCGGAGGCGCGACATGCCGGCTCATTCCCTCAACCTTCCTGCCGCCTCGCGGCGCCTCCTGGCCGCCCGGCTGGCCGCTGGACTGTGCGCCGCGCTGCTCGGTCCCATCGCGGCGGCCGCCGATGTGCTCATCGTCACCGACAGCCGTCATCCGGTGCAGGCCCCGGCCGGCGTGCGGATCATCGAGCTGGACCAGGCCACGCGCATCGAGGTCGAACTCGCCGCGCACCTGCCGGCCGACCCGCAACAGGCCGCAGCCGTGGTGCGGCAGCGGTTGCATGACGGCGGCGAGGCGCTGCAGCGCCGCATCGGCCATGCCTATCAAGGTGTCGCGGATGCCTGGGGACTGGGCATCGCCAAGATTCCCGCCGTGGTGGTCGATCGACGCTACGTGGTCTACGGCGAGCCCGACGTGCCCCGCGCCGTCGCGCGCATCAACGCCTACCGGAGCACGCAGCCATGAGTCTCCTGCTGGCACGCCGGCGCCTGCGCGCCACCGCCGCCTCGCTGCTGCTGGGCGCGGCCACGTCGACGTTCGCCCTGGACACCGCCACCATCGTCTCGTCGGCGCTGTCCCCCGACTGCCTCGAATACCGCGTGGTCGGAATCTGCTACTGGCTGTATTGCACGCCGTTCGGCTGCTCGGTGCGCACCTCCGTCAAGGTGCGCCACTACGTCCCCGATGCGGTGGTGTCGAGCTACTCGAACACCGGCGAAAACCCGTGGCTGGAAGTCAGGGCGATGAGCATGCCCAACCCGAGCGCCAAGGCTGGCGGTGACGGCACGACCAATCACGACAACGAGAACAATCTCGCCAAGTTCAAGAACGCCGATGTCATCGGCCATCCGGCCGGGATGGTGTTCAGCCAGTTCGCCAGCGCCTCCGGCTACACCTGCGAAGGTGCGGGCACGGCCTTCATGCCGTATCTGCTGAGCACGCTCGACACGATCGCCTGGCGCTACAACATCCCGGAAGCGTTCTACCCCGAAGCGCTCATCCCCGGCCGGCGCGAAATCGGTACGCGCACCGGCCTGAACCTCTGGGGCAACGTGTATCCCCGCGGTGGTTTCCTGCACCAGACCGACGATCACAAGAGCGGCGCCGTGGTCGCGCAGCGCGCGGGCGACATCGTGACGCGCCGCAACCAGATTCACGTGTACCAGCCCCTGCTGGCCAACGCCCGCGACGGGTACTGGCCGGCCGGCGCGTTGATGGAGACCGACGCCTCGACGGGCAAGTGGCAGGAGCTGACGCCCACGCTCTCGAACAGTTGCGTGGTCTTCCCGCACAGCCGCACCCGCGTGCAGGCCCAGCAGGGCGACTACGCCTGGGCCTTGTGGCGGCCGTACTCCTGCTGCCGGCGCCGTGGCCAGGTCTTCCTCGGCAGCGTCGATTTCATGTGAGGAACCCACGATGAACGCCTCCCTCCCTGACTTCCTGCACCGCGCGAAGTCGCCCCTGCGGGCCACGCTGCTCGTGGCGGCCATCACGCTGGTCGTCGGCGCCGCCTGGGCGCAGACCCGCATCGACCCCAATGGCGTGACCGTCAGCGGCAGCGTGATCGGCGACGATGTGCTCTACAGCATCGGCGGCGGCCGGGCCGTGTCGATGGGTGGTGCCGGGAACATGCAGAGCATCGGCGTGGGGATCGGCTGGAACAGCAACCTGATCTGCGGCGACATGAGCATCACCACGACGCTGCAGAACCAGCTCAACGGCATCACCAACGGCTTCCAGACGATCATGAGCAACGTGATCCAGAACGCCACCAGCGCCGTGGCCTCGCTGCCGGCCCTGATCATCCAGCGCGCCGACCCGGGCCTGTACAACCTGCTCACCAACGGCATCCTGCAGGCGCGCCTCGATTTCGACCGCTCGAAGATGACCTGCCGGGCCATCGCCAATCGCATGGCGGATATGGCCGGCGGCCAGGCCGGCTGGGACCAGCTCGCCGAGGGGATGGCGCTGCGGGATGCGGTCAGCAGCACCGATGCCGTCTCCGCCATCGAGCAGGCCGAGTCCAACAAAGGAAACAACGGCGTGCCATGGGTCGGCGGCGGCAACGCGGGCGGCTCCGGTCAGAGTTCGATCAAGGTGGTCGGCGACGTGACGCGCGCGGGCTACAACCTGCTCAACGGGCGCAGCGCCACCGATACCTCGTCAATCGCGCGCAACGCCTGCGGCAACCGCCTGACCTGCCAAACCTGGTCCTCGCCCCAGACGGCCGCGGACTGGGCGACCCGCGTGTTGGGCGAACGTGAGCAGCGCACCTGCGAAAACTGCACGAAGACCCAGACCACGCCTGGCGTCGGGCTCACGCCAGTGATCCAGGAAGAGTACGAGACCAAGCTGCAGGCGCTGCAGGAACTGGTGACGGGCGCCCGGCCGACGACGCTGGCCAATCTCGACGCGGCCGGCAGCAGCTCGCTGCCGATCACCCGCGGCGTGATCGAGGCCCTGCGTGACGAACCTGACCAGGACGTGCTGGGCCGGCGCCTCGCGTCCGAGGCAGCGCTGTCCAGCGTGCTGGAGAAGGCCCTGCTGCTGCAACGCACGTTGCTGACCGGCAAGAAGGAGCCGAACGTCGCTGCCAACGAGCTGGCCGTGCAGGCGGTCGACCAGGAGAACAGCGCGCTGGAGCAGGAGATCAACAACCTCAAGACCGAACTGGAGCTGCGCCGCACGCTGGCCGGCAACTCGGCGATGGCGATCATCCAGCGCCACAGCACCCGCGCTGCCGGTTCGCGCGGCGTCTTCGAGGGCGACACCACACGCGACCGTCTGCGGGAAGTCCAGAAGCCGCGGAGCGGTACGCCATGAGCCGGCTGGCCTGGCTGCGGCTGCCATGGCTGTTCAACCGCCGCGTCGGCGTGGCGCTGCTGTGGACCTTGCTGGTGGCCGCCGCCGCGGTGGCGGTGAACATCGCCGGCATCCACGTGGTCGGCGGCGTCGAGGGCTGGCAGCACTGGCTGCAGGCGCACGCTGGCCACTTCTTCGTGTGGCGGCTGTGCCTCTACGGAGCGACGGCTTACGGCTGGTGGTGGATGCGTCGGCGCCTGTTGCGGCGGGAGCCCTCCCGCGAGACGCATCAGCGCCTGCTGCGCACGGAGATCGCGGCCGTGATCGCCTTGGTCGCGCTGGAAGCCAGCCAACTGTTGCGGCACGGCTGAGACCGGGAGGCAGGCATGACGCTCTACACCACGGATTATCTGGAGTATTACCTGACCCTGGTGGCTTGGGTGGTCAACAACGGCATCTGGAGCATCCTCGTGGCCAGCGGCGTGTTCGCGCTGCCGTTCGTGGCCATCGTGATCCAGGAATGGCTCAAGGCCCGCAGCGAAGGCGCGGACGAAGGCAACAAGGGCGTGCTGTCGTCGATGCGCATCGAGAACCGGGTGTGGGTGGCGATCGTGGTCATCCTGTTCGCCGGCATCCCGTTCATCCCGGTGGATCTCGCCACGATCAAGTTCGACACCACGCGCTCCGCGCAATGCCAGGTCAACGTCCCGCTGCCCAACGACACGGGCTGGTCCAACGTCTACACCGCGCTCAACGATCAGAGCGCGCTGGTGCCGGTGTGGTGGTTCTTCATGCACGCGCTGTCGAAAGCCGTGACGGGCGCCGCGGTGGCGGCGATTCCCTGCGGCACGGACCTGCGTCAGATCCGCATGGATGTCGATGCCACGCGCATCGACGATCCGGTGCTGGCACAGGAGGTCGCCGATTTCACGCACGACTGCTACGGGCCGTCGCGCGCCAAGCTGTTCATGAACCGACCGACGCTCTCCGACGAGCAGATGAACGACGTCACCTGGATCGGGTCGAGTTACTTCCTCGACACGCCCGGCTTCTATGACACCTATCGCTCCAAGACTCCACGCACGGCCTGGCCCTACGACGCGACCCGCGATGCAGGGCTGGCACAGGTGGACAGCGGCGGCGGCTATCCGTCCTGCCGACAGTGGTGGGCCGATGGCGGCCAGGGACTGCGCAGCCGGCTGCTGGCACAGGTCGCCCCGGACCTGCTGACCCGCATCGGGCGCTGGGCGGGCTTCCTGTCGCAGAGCGAGGTCAATGACTCGGTGATCCGCGCCGTCGTCTCACCGCGGCAGCAGAAGATGAACCAGGGCGCCGTCTACACCGACTACGGCGGCCAGATCGACAAGACGCTGCCGAACGTCATCACGCGCGGCGCGAGCGACCTGGGGCTGACCGTCGGCTCGTTGGGCTTCTTTCCGGCGATGGACGTGGTGCGCCAGGCGCTGCCGATGGTGCTGACGATGCTCAAGATGGCGCTCGTCATCTGCATCCCGCTGGTGCTGCTGATCGGCACCTACGACCTGAAGACGGTGGTGACGGTGAGCTGCGTCCAGTTCGCGCTGTTCTTCGTGGATTTCTGGTTCCAGCTCGCGCGTTGGATCGACAGCACGATCCTGGACGCGCTCTACGGCTGGGGGTTTGGCGCGGACAGGCCGCACGCCAACTTCGACCCATTGATCGGCCTGAACAATGCGTTCGGTGACATGCTGCTGAACTTCGTCATGGCGATGATGTTCATCGTGCTGCCGACGTTTTGGGTGATGGCACTGGCCTGGGCTGGTGTACGGGCAGGCAATATCCTTGGAGCGCTTACCGTTGCTACCGGCGACGCAAAGGCGGCTGGAGGTAGTGGCTCTCGCCTTGCGATGACGGCTGCATCGAAAGGCGGTGCGAAGTAAGACGCATCCTTTCGCACCGAATGGGGCAGCTACGACTCGTCAGAGTCGCCCATGTCGTGGCGCCACTCGTTCTTGTCGTACAGACCATGGCCAGAGTGTCCTTCACGCCACTCTGGCTGGTTCTCCTCATCCGCATCGGCATTCCGCGCGAGCCATGCCGCGACTACCGCAAAGGCCAGCAGCAGGACGAGCCAGGATACGGTGTAGAGCAGCATGCCAAGCACGGCCAGCTTGACGATCCAGAGCACCGCCGTCGCCGCGCCCGCTGGCACCCCGCGCGTCATCAGCCAGCCGGCGACACGCTGCTCGCGGCGCAGGTATCCACGCCAGGCACGGCCAGCCCCCCGGCCCAGCCGGTGGCTCCAGCGCCCGTTGTGCGTGTTGGTGGTCATGCTCATGTGCCTCGGTTTCAGTGGTGCCTCACCTCAGGAGCGGCCGGTTGTGGCTCGCCCTCCAGCATAGACCGCGATCAGGAGGGCGGGTTGCGGCTGGAAGAGCCGGGCTGGCTCGGGGCCGCCAAGATGATTAGATTTTGCATTGTAAATCAAACCTTATGCTACTTTCCCTGCGAATTCTTGCGATACCTCTAAGGGTTGATTGGATTTCGTGCTATTTTTATAGCATGGATGGAAATTCTAGGCACCAGGTAATCAAGCGGCTGCAAGCGGGGCTCCCCCGCGGGGCGCCGTTCGACCTTGCCACCCTGAGCCAGTTCGGGGTGTCGCCCCAGCTCGCCGCCCACTATGCCGACGGCGGGTGGCTCGTGCGCCTGGCCCATGGCGTCTACGCCTTCCCGAACGATGAATTCGGGGTCTATGGGGCGCTGAAGTTCCTGCAACAGCACGTGCCCGGCCTGCACGTCGGCGGCAAGAGCGCCTTGGCCCTGCAGGGCGTGCGGCACAACCTGGGCAGCCGGGAGACGCTGGTGCTGTGGGGCGACGGTCGTTTCGCGTTGCCGGCCTGGTTCACCTCGCGCTTTCCGGCCCGCTACGTCCACGCCCGTCTGTTCGACTGGCCGGACACGGCGCTGGCCAGCAAGACCCTGACCACGCCACCTGGCCTGCCCGAGGATCTGCGGGTGGCAGCCCCCGAGCGTGCCGTTCTGGAGCTGCTGTACGAAGCCGGCGTCAAGCAGGGCCTCGAAGAGGCCCGCAACCTCTTCGATGGACTGCGTTCCCCCCGCAAGGACTTGCTCGGGCAACTGCTGTCCTGCTGCGCCAGCGTGAAGGCCGTGCGCCTGTTCCTCACCTGGGCGCGCGAGTCCAGCATCGTGGATGTCGATGCCCTGCTGGAGCAGTACCCGGTTCGCACCGGCAGCAACACGCGCTGGATGAGCCGGCTCGATGACGGCACCTTGCTGAGCCTGAGACCTCATGGATAAGACCTACGCGGACACCGTTCGCCTGCTGCTGGCCGTCGCGCCCGATGTTTTCGCGAATGGCATCTTCGCCATGAAGGGCGGCACGGCCATCAATCTCTTCGTGCAGGACATGCCACGCCTGTCGGTGGGCATCGACGTGGGGTACCTCCCGTGGCAGACGCCGCGCGACGAATCGCTGCAAGCCATCAACCAGGAGCTGGCCGCCATCGCCACGCGCGTTGCACCACTGGGCGTGAAGACACGCCTGGTTCGCGCCAAGGACCTGGGAGACACCAAGCTGATCGTCGAGAACGACGTCGGTCAGGTGAAGGTCGAGGTCAACATCGTGTTCCGCGGCAGCGTGCTGCCCGTCGAGCGGCGGCCACTGAGCGCCAAGACCCGCGATCTGTTCGGCGTCGAGTTCGAGCTGCCGGTTCTGGCACCGGACGAGCTGTACGCCAGCAAGCTGGTGGCCGCGCTGGATCGGCAGCACCCCCGCGACCTGTTCGACGTGTGGCAGCTCTACGAATCGGGCGAGATCAGCGACGGCATGGTCGAGTGCTTCGTGATCTATCTGGCGGGCCACAATCGGCCGCCCCACGAAGTGCTGTTCGGCAATGACAAGGACATCGCCGGCGAGTACGAACGGGCCTTTGTCGGTATGGCCGAAGTGGACTGCCCCTTGGACACGCTGCTGGACGCTCGCGCGCAGTTGCGACGCGAGTTGCAGCAACGGCTGACGAAGGCGCACAGGCGGTTCCTGAGCGGCCTGGTACGCGCAGAACCGGACTGGTCGCTGGTGCAATGCCAGCACGCCGCGCAACTGCCGGCACTGCGCTGGAAGCTCAACAACCTGGAGACCTTTCGCAAGAAGCGCCCCAAGGACTTCGCCGCGCAAGCCGCTGCGCTCGATGCCGGCCTGGGCCAGATCTGACGCGGCGACAGCAGTATTCCCGGCTTGCCGGGGTTGCCCCATGCCGCATTGATTGCGGCACGCGACACGCGCTGCCCCTATACCCAAAGGCTTCCGAGAAGGCCGCAAGGGCTGGGAAGGGGCAAGGGAATGGGGCCAAGGGGAAAGGCCCTACCCGAAAAGGCCAAAAGGCACCCCTGAGCAGCCCCTCATCCGAGGTTCGCCATGCTCTCGCTGTTTCGCAAACGGATGCTGCCGGCCTCCGGCGCACCATCCACTCCCTCCATCGAGACACCCAAAGGGCTGACGCGGCCCGAGTCGGCCGCATCGCTGCTGGCAACACCGCGCCGGCAGAAACTGCTGGAACACATCTGGCAGCGCACCTCGCTGTCGCGCGGGCAATTCGCCACGCTGTACCTAACGCCGCTAGAACGCTACGCCGAACTGGTCCAGCAGTTCCCTGCGTCCGAAAGCCACCACCACGCCTATCCGGGCGGCATGCTGGACCACGGCCTGGAGATCGTCGCCTACGCGCTGAAATTGCGGCAGTCATACCTGCTGCCTGCGGGCGTCACGCCGGAGGCACAGGCGGCCCAGGCCGAAGCCTGGACCGCAGGCACGGCTTACGCGGCCCTGCTGCACGACATCGGCAAGATTGCGGTCGATCTGCACGTCGAGCATGCCGACGGCAGCGTCTGGCATCCCTGGCACGGCCCACTGCGAAAGCCCTACCGCTTCCGTTACCGAAAGGAGCGTGAGTACCGCCTGCACAGCGCCGCCACCGGGCTGCTCTACGCGCGCCTTCTCGATCGGGACATCTTCGACTGGCTCAGCGGCTATCCCGACCTTTGGGCCGCGCTGCTGTACGTGCTGGCCGGCCAGTACGAGCACGCCGGCACGCTCGGCGAGCTGGTCGTGCAGGCCGACCAGGCATCGGTCGCCCAGGAACTCGGCGGCAATCCCAGCAAGGCGCTGGCGGCGCCCAAGCATGCGCTGCAACGCAAATTGCCAGCAGTTCTCATTTCAAAATCAGGTTGAAGTATGTGGGGATTTAATTTGGTACGGGCTGTGGAGGTTACCCAGAGTCTATCGGTTGTGGGTTGAGGCGTTGCGTCATGAACTGCATCA
>JBKBMG010000072.1:0-22312 GCA_046295975.1 Rhodocyclaceae bacterium | reverse complement strand
CCGGGCCGTGAAAGGACGGCGCTGGGGGCTGCGGTAGGTCGATATTGCGGGTCAGACAGCGGAAAACTCATGCGCTGGGACTCGAGGAGCGGGTACGTGCTGAAGAGAACACGGATTCAGGATGCATCTAGTTGAATAGTCCCTCCTGGCGAAGCTCAAATTTCTACCGTGGCTTCAAGCCATTCCTTGCTCACTTAAATGAGATATCAACCATGAAACGTACTGTATCGCTCGTCGCTCTTGCTGTTGCCCTCGCCGTCTCCAGCGCGCCAACCTGCGCCCAAAGCCTCGCCGAACGTCGTGCCATCAAGGAGTATGAAGAGAACCAGTTCAAGGAACTGAATGCCGAGATTCAAGCCGCAGCCGGCTTCGATCTGCCGGTAAGGGTTGACTGGGACAAGCTGGCCTTGCCGGGCCAGGCCTCGAATTACTCCAACGACGGATTTTTCACCGACATCTTCTTCCGCCCGCTCATCCTCGCGCTAAAGGATGTCGCGGTGGATGACATGGGCAAGACCGCGTTGAAGGAGGGGGTCAAGGAAGTGAAGATGACCTATGATGCGGCGACCGCGCCGGCCAGCGCCTACGAGAACGGCGTTACCTTGGCCAACGGCGTGCTCACGATCAATTTTGCACCATGGTCCAACGTCAATCACATCGACGAGCGCAAGGCCGCCATTCTCAAGGTGCTCGAGGAGAACCTCTAAAGTGCGCGCAAGACTGCTTGCTTCCGTTGCCGCACTGCTGGTTTCGGCCGGTACCTGCTCACCTGCCCTGGCAGATGAGGGCGTGCAGCGTTTCGTCGCGACCCTCTCGGTTTCCGAGACGCTGGCGATCGCGGCGGCCAATCCGGAAGCCGATACCAGGGTTCGCCTGTTGTTGCGCGGGGGCGGCAGTCTTGAGGGCGCAGTGCGGGCCGCGCCCTCCGACAAGGCAAGCGTGGTGCTTGCGCATCGGGATGGCAGCACCTCCGTCGCCAGACTGGACCAAATCGCGTCCGTCACGGTGATCGATCCGGGCGCTGCCCGTATCGCCTTCCAGGGCAACCGGATCTTCATGGAAGCGACCGATGCGCCCCCTACCCCGCTCGCCTTCCGCCGCTTGATCGCCGAACTGGATTCCGGCAAACCGGTGCGCATCGCGACCACCTTCTCCGACCGCCAGATCGAGAGCGGCACTTGCCGCTTCTACGCCGACAAGGTGCTCTCTGCGCTTGCCTCTGCGGTTTCCGACGCCGGCCGGGACACAATGGGTCTCCAAGCCCTTGCCACGGCCGGAAACGCGATCGAAGTCAGAACCACGACCGACGCGCAACTGGAGATGGTCCGCGAGGCGTCGTCGCTTGCCCTCATCTTCGACTGCGAGGCACCACTTCCGGCGAACTACGCCAGCGCAATCCGTACCAAGCTGGAGGGTTTGCTCTAGCCATCAACGCACTGCGGGTAAGCCCACGACTTTGCGTACCGTTTGTTTCGGAACAGTCCTGGACTTACCCGCAGATGCGCAACCGTGATCAACCATCGGAAGACACGCATGTCGACGCCTGCAATCGGATGCCTACTCCCACTGGCGATGATCATCGCGCTAGGATCCGCCGCAAGCGCCAGGGCAGACGATCCATGGACCGCCTCCACAGAATATCCATGCCCCACGCGCCTGCCAGCCCTGGAGTTGAAACTCCCAGACCCAGCATTTCGGGATGGTGGCGAGTGCGCGCCGTCGCACAGGCGATTTCCACTCGACTCAGTACAGTTCATGTACGGTCCCACGTTGAACGAAACGCTCAAGTGATCGCGTTACGACGCAAACACCCTCACCACAACCAGGGATCAATGGTCGGATTCCGATGAGAAGTGGCGGCTGTCACCATGGCACGATGGTATTCGGTAAAACGACTGCCAGACGACGTGAAGCAGTGCCGGACGATTGCAAGCAAGAATCACCGGCGAATGACAACCAACATCCAGGTCTCATGCCGGTAATGGCTGATCGCCTGTTATGAGTCTTCTGAAAGACGCTCGTAGAAACATGCCGCACTGCTGCATTTTCGGTTTCCCCATGGATGTTGCGGGAAGCCCATGTATCCGAACCCCAGCCATTATTGATGACGGCAGACTGAAATGCGTACCCCGGTTTTTCGTTGTGACCATCCACGTGTATTTGATCTCTTTCCGCCCTGAGTGACTCTAACGCCGAGCCACCAAGACGTACTGCACGATGCCGTCAGCGTTCAATCTTTCCATCTCCTCGTTCTTACTCACGACGCTTTCTTGCCTCGTTTCTCTCGGTGCCTGCTCCGTTGGCATGGACCTTAGGAGCGAACGTCAGCCAGTTTCGTCGCTCTCTCCGAGTTGGACACCCGGACTGGATTTGGGTGGTTACCTCAATCCGCCCGTGGCCAGCATCTCGCTAGAGCGCTTGCGACATCAGCTCACCGGTGAGTGGGAAGAGTCGATCATCGTCGCGCATCCGATGACGCTAGAGAATCCAACGACGATTCAGACTTGCCGGGACGCCCTCGACGGCAAGAATGCGGCCCTCTGGCCTATCACGACACCCGAAACTTCGGCCTATATGGCGCGGCTTACCTTGTGCCATGCCGTTGCCACGATGGTCGACGCAAAGCGGTCCGAGCGGTCTTACGTTCAGGCATTTCAACTGGACGGAAGCGCACCACAGTTTTTGCCGGGGAAACTGGCGCTCATCATCTCGAGCATGGAGTATGAGCGGCGGACCCGGGACGAAACGAAGACACTACATGATGTTTCCGGCATCGAACGGGTAGCGCAAATGGACTTCTACAAGAGCGAGTTCTATGACGCAACAGGTGGAGTGCAAACCATGACGATCTTGGGGAGAGGCGACTTCAACAACGATGGAATCGAAGATCTGCTCTTGCTGGTAGAGGACCGTGTTGCCGGGGGAAGTTATTACGCCAGCCGTTTGTATCAACTGACGCGCTACCAGCACGACGCGCCTTTGGTTACTCTTAAGGAATATCAGACCTTGCTGAGCGCTGCAGAGGACTGATACCGACGTGCGCACAAGTCCCGTCCTCGCGTTGATACCGATCTGCGCGACAGGATGACTGCCGGGCCATTTGATAATTCAAATGAGATTAAATCTAAAATCCGTGACGGCGCGTTGAGCGAACCGGCCCGGATCGCGACCAGTCCGCTGCCCGCAGACTCATCATCGTGCCAGCAGACCAAACGCTCAGAAAAGCCCCTCGACCAAGCCCTGTTCGTTCACCCTAATGGTCTCGGCCGTGGGTACGCGCGGCAAGCCGGGCATGGTCATGATGTCGCCGCAGACGACGACGATGAAACCGGCGCCTGCGGCGAGACGTACCTCGCGGATGGGGACGGAGTGGTGGGTGGGTGCGCCGCGCAGCTCGGGGTCGGTGGAGAAGCTGTACTGCGTCTTGGCCATGCAGATGGGTAGCTGGCCATAGCCGGCGCGTTCCCATGCATGCAGTTGATCACGCACCGACTTGTTCGCCATCACTTCGTTGGCGTGGTAGATGCGCTGGGCGATGGTTTCGATTTTCTCGAACAAAGGCATATCGTCCGGGTACAACGGGGCGAAGATGCTCGCGCCACTGTCGGCGAGTTGTGCAACCCTGCGAGCCAGTTGCATCGCACCGCTCCCCCCTTCCGCCCAGTGGGTGCTGACGATCGCCTCCGCCCCCTGGGTGGCGACATAGTCGCGCAGCGCCCCGAGTTCCGCCTCGGTGTCGGTATGGAAGTGGTTGATTGCCACCACCACCGGTACCCCGAAGCTCTTGACGTTGGCGATGTGCCGCCCAAGGTTGGCGCACCCTTTGCGCAACGCCTCGACGTCGGGCGTACCGAGTGCGTCCTTGGCAACGCCTCCATTCATCTTGAGTGCGCGCACGGTGGCGACGATCACCGCGGCGGCGGGCGTCAAGCCGGCCTTACGGCACTTGATGTTGAAGAACTTCTCCGCCCCCAGGTCGGCACCGAAACCGGCTTCGGTAACGACGTAGTCGGCCAGCTTGAGGGCCGTCGTGGTGGCGATCACCGAGTTGCAGCCGTGGGCGATGTTGGCGAACGGCCCGCCGTGAACAAAGGCAGGGGTGTTTTCCAGGGTCTGCACGAGGTTGGGCTGCAGCGCATCCTTGAGCAATACCGTCATCGCCCCTTCGGCCTTCAGATCGCGGCAATAGACGGGGGATTTGTCCCACTTGTAAGCGACGACGATGTTCCCAAGGCGTGCCTGCAGATCGGCAAGATCGGTGGCGAGACATAGAATCGCCATCACCTCGGAGGCGACGGTGATGTCGAAGCCGGCCTGACGGGTAAAGCCGTTGCCAACGCCGCCGAGGCCGATGACCACGTCCCGCAGCGAGCGGTCGTTCATGTCCAGGGCGCGGCGCCAGACGATGCGCCGCGCGTCGATGCTCAAGCTGTTGCCCCAGTGAACGTGATTGTCAATCATCGCCGCCAGCAGGTTGTGCGCCGATGTGACGGCGTGGAAGTCGCCGGTAAAGTGGAGGTTCATCTCCTCCATCGGCACGATCTGCGCGAACCCGCCCCCGGCCGCACCGCCCTTCATTCCGAAGTTCGGCCCAAGCGATGCCTCGCGGATGCACACCACAGCGTTCTTGCCGATGCGGTTGAGTGCGTCTCCCAAGCCTACCGTAGTGGTGGTCTTGCCTTCACCGGCGGGGGTAGGATTGATGGCGGTGACCAGGATCAGCTTGCCGTCGGGCCGCCCGGCAAGCTGGCGGATGAAGGCCTGATCCACCTTGGCCTTGTCGTGCCCGTAGGGCAGCAGACGTTCTCGCGGGATACCGAGCCGATCGCCAATTTCCTGGATCGGCAGCTTCTTCGCCGCGCGGGCGATCTCGATGTCGGTACGAAACTCGGCCATGCCTCCTCCTCGATCAGGCGATTCGTGCTGTTCTGCTGTTCTTTTGTCCGTGCGCTGGCCACGCTGGCACGATCCAGGAAGCCCGACCCCTAGATTGCCGTGGAGCGCACATCTGCCCCTGCAAGATGCTACCCGATGCCGGATTCTGCTCCGTTCCGTCGGCGACCTCGTCGGATCGCCGGGCGACAACCCCACCGATTCCATTCCGCTTGCTGTATCCAAATAGCGTGATTGAATGGCATAATGCGCGAATTCCGTGAACTATGGTCGCCGTTCCGACCAACATCGACGCGCATGACACCCGACACCAGCCAGCCTTCCTCTGTTTCCCGCCAGATTCCGCTGGCCGACCGCATCGCCCAGGTCAGTGACCTGATCCGAAAGCATCCGCTGGTGGCCGACCATCGGCGCGCGCTCGCGCATTTGCGCGTTACCACAAACGAGCACACCCGCGCCCTGCAACAGCTGCAGGCGGCATCGCAACTCGACCCGCTGCTCGCGCCCGAGGCCCAGTTGGTGCGCATGCTGACGCGCGCGGAGCAGATGCGCAGCGCAGTGTTCGACGGGAAAATCCTGCCAGACGTAGTGGCTTCCGCGCCCGAGTGGATGGAACAGTTGCTCGCCGCACTGCGCGCATCCGATACCGAAGCGGCCACTTTGCGCGAACAAGCCCTGGCATCGGCACCTGCCTGCGCCGGACGCCTGGATGAAGATGCGTTCGAGTGGCTTGCCGACGGCGACGAACGGCTCGGACCGGTGTTCGAACTGATTTTCGGCGGCAGCTATTACTGGGTGCCAATGGACGCGGTATCGCACATCACCATGGCTGCGCCGTCGCAGCTTCTTGATCTGGTATGGGCCCCGGTGACCGTCGTGCTCAAGGGGCACGCAGCGCGCTCTGCCTTCATGCCGGCACGCTATCCGTTGCGCTCCGAGGATCAGCCCGACGACGGCCTGTTGCTCGGCGACCGGACCGAGTGGCTGGAATCGTCCGCCGGGTGCTGGATCGGTCGCGGTCGGCGCACCTGGCATGCCGACGGCGAGCCTGTGGCCATGTTCCAGGCACAACGAATCGATTTCGGGCCCGACGAAGCCCGCAGCACGTAGTTTCTATCCACCATCCCGACGACTGGAAATCTCACCATGCACTTCACCATGCCCAAGCGCCTGCTCCTGCCCCTGATCGCCTCCGCCCTGATGACGGCGTGTGTCACCAATCCGGTGGCCGAGCCCGACCCGCAACCGGTTCAGTACACCGAACCCGCCTTCGAATGGCCGTTGGTACGCGAGGAGCTGATGGCGGAACTGCGCAAGAACGCCCACCTGAGCGTGCAGGAACTGAACGGCGGCATCCTCTACGTACAGATCCGTTCGGCCGACTCGTTCGCCACCGGCCAGGCCGAGATGAATCCGATGCTGCAGGAAACGCTGGAACACATCGCCTCGGTGGTGATCGGCCACGACGATCATCTGGACATCCACGTGATCGGCCACACCGACAACGTCGGCCGCGCGCAAGCCAACCAGGCCTTGTCCGAAGCGCGCGCGCTGGCAGTGATGGAATATCTGGGCAGCCTCGGCGTACGCGAGGACAAGCTGACCTACGAAGGCAAGGGGCAGACGGAGCCGCTGGCAAGCAACGCTACCCGCGAAGGCCGAGCGGTGAATCGCCGCGTCGAGGTCGTGATCACGCCCTCGGAGTAAGCCCAAGAGACGCTGTACGGGATGGGGGTACGCGCCCGTACGCGTGTAGCCCCCACCTTTATCGAAAAAGCCGCCGATCCGGCCAGCACCTGCTGACCGGATCGGTATCAGCGGAATCCTGCAGCCCAAATGCTTGACGCCCCGAACGGCCAGGCCGAACGGGGCGTCTCTTCTTATATCGGGGGCCGGGGCGACTTGCGCGCCCTCGACCCTCCGCTCTCCTCCACCAACTTAAAGCTTAAACCTCGACCGTGTCGGCAACACGACGGAATTCCTCGATCTGGTCGAAATTCATGTAGCGGTAGACCTCAGCCCCCTTGGCCTCGAGCGACTGCACCAGCGGCAAGTACTCTTCGACTGTCGGGATCTTTCCAGTCAGCGCGCACACGGCGGCCAGCTCTGCCGAACCGAGATAAACCCGGGTGTCGATGCCCAGACGGTTCGGGAAGTTACGCGTGGAGGTCGACATCGCCGTGCTGCCCTTGCGGATCTGCGCCTGGTTGCCCATGCACAGCGAGCAGCCCGGCATCTCCATACGCGCACCGGACTTGCCGAGCACGCTGTAGTAGCCTTCCTCGTTCAGAATCATCGCGTCCATCTTGGTCGGCGGGGCGATCCACAAACGGGTCGGAATGTCCGACTTGCCCTCGAGCACCTTGCCGGCCGCACGGAAGTGGCCGATGTTGGTCATGCACGAACCGATGAAGACTTCGTCGATCTTGTCACCGGCGACTTCGGACAGGGTCTTCACGTCATCCGGGTCGTTCGGGCAGGCGACGATCGGCTCCTTGATGTCGTCCATGTTGATCTCGATCACCGCGGCGTACTCGGCGTCTGCGTCGCGCTCAAGCAGTTGCGGGTTGGCGATCCAGTCCTCCATGGCCTTGATGCGGCGCTTGAGGGTGCGTGCATCCTCGTAACCCTCGGCGATCATCCACTTCATCAGGGTGATGTTCGAGCGCATGTACTCGGTGATCGGCTCCTTGTCGAGCTTGACCGTGCAGCCGGCGGCGGAGCGTTCGGCCGAGGCATCGGACAGCTCGAAGGCCTGCTCGACCTTGAGTTGCGGCAAACCTTCGATTTCGAGGATGCGGCCGGAGAAGATGTTCTTCTTGCCTTTCTTCTCGACGGTCAGCAGCCCCTGCTTGATCGCGTACAAGGGAATCGCATTGACCATGTCACGCAGCGTGATGCCGGGCTGCAGCTTGCCGGTGAACTTGACCAGCACCGACTCCGGCATGTCGAGCGGCATGACGCCGGTCGCCGCGGCGAAGGCCACCAGGCCGGAACCCGCCGGGAAGGAGATGCCGATCGGGAAGCGGGTGTGCGAGTCGCCACCGGTGCCGACGGTGTCGGGCATCAGCAGGCGGTTGAGCCAGGAGTGGATCACGCCATCGCCCGGACGCAGCGATACGCCACCGCGGGTACTGATGAAGCTCGGCAGCTCGCGATGCATGCGCACGTCGACCAGCTTGGGATAGGCGGCGGTGTGGCAGAAGGACTGCATCACCAGATCGGCCGAGAAGCCGAGGCAGGCCAGATCCTTGAGCTCGTCGCGGGTCATCGGGCCGGTGGTGTCCTGCGAACCGACGGTGGTCATCTTGGGTTCGCAATAGGTACCCGGACGGATGCCCTGGCCTTCCGGCAGTCCGCAGGCGCGGCCCACCATCTTCTGTGCGAGGCTGAAACCCTTGCCGGAATCCACCGGTGCCTGCGGCAGACGGAACAGCGTGGTCACCGGCAGGCCGAGCGCTTCGCGCGCCTTGGTGGTCAGACCGCGACCGATGATCAGCGGAATGCGGCCGCCGGCACGCACCTCGTCGAGGATGACCGGGGTCTTGAGCTGGCTCTCGGCGATCACCTTGCCATTCTTCAACGCAGTGATCTTGGCCGAGGCGTGGTCGATCCTGAGCTCGACCTCGTCACCCATGTCCATCTCGCCAACATCGATCTCGATCGGCAGCGCGCCCGCATCTTCCATGGTGTTGAAGAAGATCGGCGCGATCTTGCTGCCCAGGCACACCCCGCCGAAGCGCTTGTTCGGTACGAAGGGGATGTCCTCACCGGTGAACCACAGCACCGAGTTGGTGGCGGACTTGCGCGAGGAGCCGGTGCCGACCACGTCGCCGACGTAGGCCACCAGGTTGCCCTTGGCCTTGAGCTCTTCGACGAACTTGACCGGGCCGCGCACACCCGGCTCTTCCGGGGTGATGCCCGGGCGCGGGTTCTTCAGCATGGCCAGGGCGTGCAGCGGAATGTCCGGACGGCTCCACGCATCGGGTGCCGGCGACAGGTCATCGGTGTTGGTCTCGCCGGTCACTTTGAAGATGGTGATCTTCATCGACTCGGGCACTTCCGGACGGCTGGTGAACCACTCGGCGTCGGCCCAGGACTGCATCACGGCCTTGGCGTTGGCGCTGCCTTTCTCAGCCAGTTCCTTCACGTCGTGGAAGTAATCGAACATCAGCAGGGTCTTCTTCAGCCCTTCCGCGGCCACGCTACCGACTTCGGCATCGTTCAGCAGATCGATCATCGGCTTGATGTTGAACCCGCCCAGCATCGTGCCCAGCAATTCGGTGGCCTTTGCACGCGAGATCAACGCACAGGCCTCCTCGCCCTTGGCGAGCTTGGCGAGGAACTCGGCCTTCACCTTGGCTGCGTCATCCACGCCGGCCGGTACCCGGTAGGTGATCAGTTCGACGAGAAAAGCCTCTTCGCCGGCAGGCGGACTCTTGAGCAGGCCGACCAGTTCGGCGGTCTGCTGCTTGGACAGGGGCAGGGGCGGGATGCCGAGGGCGGCACGCTCGGCGACATGTGCGCGGTAGGCTTCAAGCACGGCGATTTCCTTCCATCGTGAGGTGGCTGGGCTGGGGCGTCCGGGGATCGCCCGGACGAATGGCTAGATTATATGTCTTTTATAAGACTTGCGGTGCAACGCAACATCGTAAACTTTTCCGTTCACCGACGGTTTTGCACAACCCGACAGGCGGGGCGGCCCCAAGGCTTGGGCGCGACCGCGATTCTACTCCGCACCCCACGACTTGGAAGCCCCAGCACACGCGATCGAGCGGGCAGGAATACAACCAAGGAACATTGCGAAGGGCGACACACTCTCCTAGCATGAATGCTCGGGCCGTTCGACGCTTCCAAGCCGCGCTGTCCGAGCGCCCGACCGAATCGCTCGATGGAGGTGATCATGACGCAACATGCTTTCGATACCCTGCGGCGCCTCACTACGCCCGGGGTCGGCCCTGGCCTGTTCCATTCCCTGCCCGCGCTCGAAGCCGCGGGCGTCGCCCGCATCTCCCGCCTGCCCGTGTCCATCCGCATTGTGCTCGAAGCGGTGCTGCGCAATTGCGACGGGCGCAAGATCACCCCGGCTCACGTCGAGCAACTGGCACGCTGGTCGCCCAAGGCCGAGCGCAACGACGAAATCCCCTTCATCGTCGCACGCGTGGTGCTGCAGGATTTCACCGGCGTGCCGCTGCTGTGCGACCTGGCGGCAATGCGCAACGTGGCTCAGCGCATGGGACACGACCCCAAGTTGATCGAACCGCTGGTGCCGGTGGACCTGGTGGTCGACCACTCCGTACAAGTGGACGAATACCGATCGCCGATCGCACTCCGGCGCAACATGGAACTCGAGTTCGAGCGCAATCGCGAGCGCTATCAATTCATGAAATGGGGCATGCAGGCCTTTGACACCTTCAAGGTCGTGCCACCGGGCATAGGCATCGTGCACCAGGTAAACCTGGAATACCTGTTCCAGGGTCTGCGCGGCCACAACACCGCCGACGGCAAGCTGTACTTCCCCGACACCCTGGTCGGCACCGATTCGCACACCACCATGATCAACGGGGTCGGCGTGGTCGGCTGGGGCGTAGGTGGCATCGAAGCCGAAGCGGGCATGCTCGGCCAACCGGTGTATTTCCTCACCCCCGACGTGATCGGCGTCGAACTCACCGGCCGCCTCGCCGAAGGCGTGACCGCCACCGATCTGGTGCTGACCGTCACCGAGATGCTGCGGCGTGAGAAGGTAGTCGGCAAGTTCGTCGAGTTCTTCGGCGACGGCACCGCCAGCCTGTCGGTGACCGACCGCGCCACCATCGCCAACATGGCCCCCGAGTACGGCGCGACCATGGGCTTTTTCCCGGTCGACGACAAAACCGTGGCCTACATGCGTGACACCGGACGCAGCGAACAGACCTGTGCCGTGTTCGAAGCCTACTTCCGCGAACAAGGCATGTTCGGCATCCCCCGGGCGGGGGAAATCGACTACACGCGGGTGCTCAAGCTCGACCTGGCCACCATCGTACCGTCGCTCGCCGGCCCCAAGCGGCCGCAGGACCGCATCGAACTACCGCGCATGGCCGAGGTGTTCGACCGCCTGCTCGAAACGCCCGAAGTCGACGACGGCTTCGGCGTGCCCGAAGCCGCCTTGTCCACCCGTTTTCCCACCGACTTGCCGGGCGTCACCCTGGGCCACGGCGACGTGCTGATCGCCGCCATCACCTCCTGCACCAACACCAGCAACCCGGCAGTCATGATTGCCGCCGGCCTGCTGGCCAAAAAAGCGGTGGCGCGTGGCCTGTCGGTCAAACCCCACGTCAAGACCTCGCTCGCCCCCGGCTCGCGGGTGGTCACCGACTACCTCGACAAGGCGGGCCTGCTCGCGCCGCTGGCCGAACTCGGTTTCGCCCTGGCCGGCTACGGCTGCACCACGTGCATCGGCAATGCCGGCGATCTTGCGCCCGAGCTCAACCAGGCGATCACCGACAATCGTATCGTGGCGGCCGCGGTGCTGTCGGGCAACCGCAACTTCGAAGCGCGCATCCACCCCAACATCCGCGCCAACTTCCTGGCCTCGCCGCCGCTTGTGGTGGCCTTCGCGATCGCGGGGCGGGCCAACACCGATCTGGCAAACGAACCGCTGGGCATTGGCCGTGACGGCCACCACGTCTATCTGCGCGACATCTGGCCGAGCTCCGAGGAGATCAACGCCGTCCTGCCCTACGCCCTAGACCCGGCCACCTTCGAACGCCTGTATGGCGACTTTACCCGCGACCATGACCTGTGGAACGCCATTCCCGCCGCTTCCGGCCAAGTGTACGAGTGGCCGGCCTCGACCTACATCGCCCACCCGCCCTACTTCGAACACTTCGACATGACGCATGGACGCATCGGCGACATCAGCGGCGCACGTGCGCTGCTGTTGCTGGGGGACTCGGTGACGACCGACCATATCTCCCCCGCCGGCTCGTTCAAGGACAGCACCCCTGCGGGGCAGTGGCTGGTGTCGCAGGGCGTGGCGCCACGCGACTTCAACTCCTACGGGTCGCGCCGCGGCACCCACCACGTGATGGTGCGCGGCACCTTCGCCAACGTGCGGATCAAGAACCTGATGCTCCCCCCGCGCGGCGACGGCAGCCGGGTGGAAGGTGGGTACACCCTGCTGGACGGCAAGCAGACGAGCGTGTTCGACGCTGCTACCGCCTACCTCAAGCGCGGCACGCCCACCATGGTGTTCGCCGGCGAGGAATATGGAACGGGCTCCAGCCGTGACTGGGCAGCCAAGGGTACCCAGTTGCTCGGCATCCGTGCCGTCGTTGCGCGCAGCTTCGAGCGCATCCACCGCTCGAACCTCGTCGGCATGGGCGTGCTACCCCTGCAGTTCAAGGGTGACGACAGCTGGCAGAAACTCAAGCTGGTTGGCGACGAGCGCTTCGACATCCTCGGTCTGGACGATGCCCTGCGCCCGCAGCAGGATCTGACCCTGGTCATTCATCGCGCCGACGGCAGCGAAAAGCAGGTGGCGGTGCTGTGCCGCATCGATACCCCGATCGAGGTCGAGTACTACCGTCACGGCGGCATCCTGCCCTTCGTGCTGCGCGAAATCCTGGCCACGTGAAACCGGCATTCGCCGGAGGACTGCCGGGAGATCACCGGTCGCGCGGGCGTAGTCCCCTGGCCCGCTCCGCGCGGGTGGAACACCGGCCGCGTCTCGCCCGCGCGTTTCGTTGTCCGACGCCTTACGCCATGACCGCGCGTGCCGCCGACAGCGCCGCGGGCAGGTCGTCGTGGAAGATCGCAGCCGGCAGGTAGGGCGCGTTCAACCGCACCAGTTGTGCCCGCAGCTCCGGGCGCACCGCGACGAAGGCGGGAATGGACTGCGCGCGCAGGCGCTCGACCATCTCCTCCAGCGCAAAATGCGCCGACAAGTCCATGAACGGTACCCGAGTGCAATCGAACACCACCGCACGCGTGCCCATCACCAGATCGACGCGGTCCAGCAACTGGCTGGTCGAGCCGAAAAAGAACGGCCCATCGATCTCCAGCACCCGCAGGCCATCCTCCATACTGCTGCCCTCGCCCTGCGCAGCGGGCCAGATGCGGAAATTCGCCTGGCGCGACAACTGGTGGATGATCATCGCCATGGACAACACCACGCCCGCGCCGACAGCGACGATGAGATCGACGAACACGGTGAGGAGGAACACCGCCGCCATGATCGCCACATCCACCCGCGGCGCGCTGCGCACCAGCTTCAGCAGCCGGTAATCGAGGATATCCACGCCGACCTTGATCAGGATGCCGGCCAGCACCGCCAGCGGAATCTGCGACGCCAGCGGCGCCGCTCCCAGCAGCAGCGCAAGCAGGAACAGCGCGTGAATGGTGCCGGACAAGCGCGTGCGCCCCCCCGCCTTGATATTCACCACGGTGCGCATGGTCGCGCCCGCGCCGGGCAGACCACCCACGAAAGCACACAGCAGGTTGCCTGCCCCCTGGCCGATCAGCTCGCGATTGGAGTCGTGCCGGGTGCGCGTCACCGAATCGGCCACCAGCGAGGTCAGCAGGCTGTCGATGCTGCCCAGCACCGCCAGCGTCGCCCCCAGCACCAACACCGTGGTCCAGGTTTCGAGCGAGAACGTGGGCACCATCAGGTCGGGCAGCCCCATCGGGATGTCACCGATTACCGGCACCTCGAAATCGGCAGCCGTCGCTAGCAGCGTCATTGCGATCAATGCCACCAGCGGCGCCGGCACCAGGCGGCTGACCGACATCGGCGTGCGGAACACCACGATCAGCGTCAGGAACGCAAGGAAGAAAGCCTGGCCGTTGATGTTCGACAACACCGCGGGCAACGCGGCAACCGCCGCCACCGGGGAGGACTTGGGTGCCACACCAAGCAATGGTGCAATCTGCAGCAGGATGATGATGATGCCGATGCCGCTCATGAAGCCCGACACCACCGGATACGGGATGAAGCGCACCACGCCGCCGATCTTGGCCGCGCCCAGCGCGATCTGCAGCAGACCGCCCACCATCACCGCCGCCATCGCCATGGCAAGGTCACCCGCCACCACCACAAGCGTGGACGCGAACACCACCGTCATCGGGCCGGTCGGGCCCGAAATCTGCATGCGGGTACCGCCGAACAGCGCGGCAATCAGCCCGAGCGCGATGGCCCCGTACAGCCCGGCCGCAGCCCCCGCACCCGATGCCACGCCAAACGCCAGCGCCAGCGGCAGCGCCACCACCCCGGCAGTGAGCCCGCCGAACACGTCGCCACGGATACGGGCGAACCCAAACCCCTTTGCCTCCATTGAGCCTCCCCAACGACATCGGGCCGGGCGGGCTCCGGCCGATCAGGGCATGCTGCTGCAGACATCCCGGCGAATCGCCGGAACGGTTGCACACGCCCCAGGGACGCTGTTCCTCCCCCGCGATGGCGGGCGCCTGAGCGGGCGACCGGGCACTGAGTCCCGTCAGCCGCACGTGCTTGGCACCTCTATGTTCTCGCTTGCGCACGATGCGCGAAAACCGCAATTGACGCAAGTCGCAGCGCCGCATGCAGCTGGATGGCAGTGGGTCTGATCTGGATCAAGGCGAGGGCAAGGTCTCCGCGGCGATGGTGAACGTCGCCCCGACAGCCAGCCATCCGCCATGAACGACGCCCACTCCGACCCGGCCGCGCCACCACGCCCGCTGCCCACCCGCTACCGTATCGACACGCTCGTTGTCGCCCTCTCCGACGGGTGGCGCCTGTACGTTGCGACGTTCGCAGTCAGCAGCGCCTATGCGGCGCTATTCGCGGTGTTCGGATATGCACTCATCGCGGCATTGGCGCACATCGGCCTGTCGCCGATGGCTTGGGCGCTGATCGGCGGATTCCTGCTCGTCGGCCCGGCCCTGCTGGCGGGCTTCTTCGGGATAGCACGTGGCCATCGCGCGCGCGGGGTGGCCGGCCCGCGCGATGTCATTGCCGGTTTCCGCACAGCACCAGCCGGACTGGTGGGGCTCTCGGCAGTGTGCTTGCTGTTGTTCGTGATCTGGCTCACCGATGCCGGCATCCTTTACAGCTTCATGGTGGGCGGCACGGGAAAGGGCTGGCCGGACCTGCTGCCGCATAGCGCGGAACTACTCCGCTTCCAGCTCGGCACCACCGTCATGGGCGGATTCTTCGCCGTGATCGTGTTCTCGGTCAGCGCCTACTCCGTTCCGCTGCTGCTGGAACGGCGCGCCGGACTGGTGGTGGCCGTGGCGGCCAGCGTGCGCGCGGTATTCGGCAGTCCGCTGGCCAGCCTGGCCTGGAGTCTGTCGCTAGGCGCCGGCATACTCCTCGCCACCTTGCTGCCACCCTCGCTCATCGTGGTACTGCCG
Source organism: Rhodocyclaceae bacterium (assembly GCA_046295975.1). Lineage (GTDB taxonomy): Bacteria > Pseudomonadota > Gammaproteobacteria > Burkholderiales > Rhodocyclaceae > UBA2357. The sequence continues at coordinate 7,051 of JBKBMG010000072.1, read as the reverse complement.
TGGTTCGCCTACGCCAGCGAGGCCCTGTACCGCCGCGTGTTTCCTACTTGATCGACGCCCCGTCCGGCTCACCGCAGTCCGCAAGAATCGCCGCACGAACACGGTCGCGCAGGACGATCACCTGCCGCCATCCCTGCCCCTCCGGGTACACCGGGGGCCCCACTGTGATCCGCAACGGATGGCGCTGCGGACGCCATGTCTCGTCGCGCAGCATCTCGCGGGTGCCGGCCAGGGCGATCGGCACCACGGGCAGGCCAGTGCGCGCCGCGACATCGAACGCGCCGAGCCGGAACGCCCGCAACCCCGCCGCGGGTCCGAAGGTGCCCTCGGCGAAAAACACCAGAGGCGGACCGGATTCGGCACGCTCGGCCAGCCAGGCGGCATCCTCCACACTCCGGCGGTGGTCGAAGCGCTCGACGAACAACACCCCCAGGCGCCGGAAAAGCCGCGCCAGCAGCCAGTGCCCCGCAAACTCCGACTTGGCGACGAAGCGCACGGCGCCCGGCAAAGCGGCGACCAGCACGAAGACGTCCACGTAGCTCGCATGGTTGGCCACCAGCACGCTGGGGCCCTCCGGCAGCCGCTCAAGGCCCTCGACCCGCAGCCGACAGCCTGACACGCTCACCAACGCCCGGCATGCTGCACGAAACACCGCCCAGCGCGCACGCGCCCCGGGCAGCACCAGCAAGACCAGCACGCCGGGGACACCGAGCATCGCCAACCACCCCCACATCCACCCGGCGTAGGCCCAGCCGGCAACACCTCGCAGCCCGCGGCGTGCCCGCCCCGCCGCCGCCGCGACGGCCAGCGCAAGCACCTGCCGCCACGCGGGCCGCGTCGAGGCGCCCAGCGTGCCGGCCAGATAGGCCTCGCGGATTGCCGCCCGCCGGATCTTGCCGCTGGACGTCTTGAGCACCGCTTGCGGCGACACCAGCACCACATCGTCGGGCGGCAGGCCGACCACATCCAGCGCGAGCGCGCGGATCTGATCGCGCAGCACAGCGTCCCCGCCACGATCGATCTGGCCTTCGCGGTGCGTCCCTCCGCTACGTTCTCCGGCTTCCCCTCCCCCCGCCCCCCTTCCCTGAGCCACGCCCCTCCGGCGTTCGGCCACCACCACCAGGCGTTCAACGCCGCCGTCTGGATCCGCCACACCAAACGCAGCCACGCACCCCTTGCGCAGGCCCGGTAGCTCGCCAACGGCGGCCTCGAGCTCGTAGGGGTAGAAGTTTCGCCCCCCACGCACGATCATGTCCTTCACCCGCCCGGTCACGACCACCTCGCCCTCGGCAAGGTAGCCGAGATCGCCCGTCCTCAGCCAAACACCGTCGAACAAGGCCTGCGTCGCACCTGGATTGCGGTGATAGCCGCGGGTGGCCGAGGCCCCCCTGAACTGGATCGCCCCCACCCGGCGCTCCGGCAACACCCGCCCGGCCTCGTCGACGATGCGGACCTCATGCCCATCCAGCGGCCTGCCGCAGCGCACCAGGCGCAACGGGCGGGCGGTGTCGCCCTGGCCGGCCGCTGCCGCCCAGGCACCGACGGCAACGACGCTGCCTTCCCCGCACTCCGCCACCGGCTCCGCCCGCCCCTCGCGCAACAACGCGTCTCGTGCCACGACGTCGATGCGTGCCCCACTCCCTGGCGTCGCCAGCGTCAGGCCGACCGTGCATTCGGCCAGTCCATACACCGGCATCAACGCACGGGCGTCGAAGCCCACATCGGCAAAGGCCTCGGCGAAGCGTCGCAGCGAATCCGGATTCACCGGCTCGGCCCCGTTCAAGGCCAAGCGCCAGCAACTCAGATCGACGCCGTCCAGGCGCATGTCCGCGCGCCGTTTGACACACAGGTCAAAGGCGAAATTGGGCGATGCGGTGATCGTGCCGCGGTGGTGGGCTATCGCCTGAAGCCAGCGTTCCGGGCGTACGAGAAAGTCCAGCGGCGACATCAGAACCAGCGGGCAGGCATGGTAAAGGCTGCCGAACCAGGCCCCGATCAAGCCCATGTCGTGATAGAGCGGCAACCAGCTCACGCACACGTCCTGTGGCGTCACCTGCAGGCGGGCCCCGTAGGCCCGGATGTTCGCCAACAGATTGTCGTGGCTCAGCACCACGCCCTTGGGGTCGCCGGTGGAACCCGAGGTGTACTGAATCAGCGCCGGCGCATCGCCATCGGTGCCCACAAACGCTGGCGGCTCGCCATCCAGATCCTCCGGCACGACCACCCGCCGCAGCTCGGGCGCCAGGCCAATCAGCACCTGCGCCAGCGGCCTGACCCGCGCGAATGCGATCAGCACCGGCGCCTGACAGTTGCGCAAGATGCCGGCCTGGCGTCGCAGATGTTCCTCCACCTGCGACGGGCGTGCCGGCGGGTACATCGGCACCGGCACCGCACCCGCGCGCAGAATGCCAAAGAAGCAGCGGAAGAAATCGAGCCCGGACGGCAGCATCAGCGCCACGCACTGACCCGGCACCACCCCGGCCCGCAGCAGGCCGCCCGCCACCCGCCCGGCGGCCTCGGCCAGCCCGGCGTAGGTCATGGACGCACGCACCACGCCATCCTCCAGAAACCGCACATGCGTACGTTCGCCATGGCGTGCCAGGTGCCAGTCAAGCATCTCCGGCAGGCTGCGCGCCGCCGTCGGAAAACCGTCCGGTGCGGGCGAATCGCCGGCCACGGCCGCTCCGCCGTGCAAGGCGCGCATCACACCGGGCCCCGCAGGCCCGTCGCCGTCCTCTCGCCTGCCGTCCTGCCCGCCTCCCCCGTCCGGCATCCCCCCCGAGCCGGAAGCCCTGGCCTGCTCGACTGTTCGCAGCAAATCGCTCACGGATTCGGCATCGAACACCGCCTCGTCGGGAAGCCGCACTGCGAACGCCCGCTCGACCCGCGCCGCCAGTTCCACCCGCCCCAGGCTGTCTATCCCCAGATCACGCTCAAGCCGGCTGTCGAGCCGGACGCACTCCGCCCCGCCCGGGCGCAACTCGTGCAACAACTCCGCAATCAGCGCACGCAGGCGCTCGGCGGCACGATCGGGGGCTGGCGGCGACTCCGGCATGGACATGGCATCCGCTCATGAAAGTGGGCGACAGAGGACGGGCGGGCAACCGGGCGTAGGCAACGGCACACTGAAACCACGGGGTGGCTGTCCAAGCGTTCCCGCCGCATGTCGGTACTGCAGCCCTCACCATAGACGGCCCTGCCGCCTCGCGCACCCGTGGCCCATGCGCGAGGCGGCAGGCGGAAACACCTGGACAAGCGCGGCAAGAGCAAAAAACTCGCGCCGGGGGCTTGCGCGTTTCCAGTTGAATGCGTACTATCGCGGTCCTTGCTGATTCGATTCGAGTCGAACCAGCGGGTTCATCGCCGCGGCATTGCCGCGGTCAGACAGTGGCGGCATTAGCTCAGTTGGTAGAGCACTGGATTGTGGCTCCAGTTGTCACCGGTTCGATCCCGGTATGTCGCCCCAGAATTCCCAAGGGCTTGCGCCGGCAACGCGCAGCTGACAGAAAACGAAAAACCCAGGCGATGCCTGGGTTTTTCGTTTTTATCCCCTCTCAGTACGCGCGCTCCCGCTCCGCTTGGCTGCGCATCGGCGACTGCCGACCGAAGCGCCAGCGCAGGCCATCGACAACCAGGAACGCCAGCAGGCTCGCGCCCATCAATGGCAGGCTCAACCCAAGCAGCAATGCGATGGCGACCACCCCCCAACGTTGCATCGCAGCGAGCTTCGCCCACGCGTCCAGCAGCGGCTGCGACGTGACGCCCGCGCGCGGGCGGCGCAACCACCACATGCGGTACCCCCACACGATGAGTACGCACAAGGCGGCACCCAGCGCCGCCACCAGCAACTGATTCACCCATCCGAACAGGATGCCCATGTGCGCATCCACCCCCCAGCGGATGAGCTTGGCCACCAGCGGGAACTCGACGAAATCGGCACGGCTGACGATGTCCAGCGTGCGCGGGTCAACCGCGACGCTATCGACTTGAGTCGGCCAACGGCGGTCGATCTCCCGCACTTCCCATGCCTGGTTGTCGGTCCGCGCGGGGCGTATCTCCAACTTGTGTGCGTCGATGCCGGCGTCCCGCGCCGCCTTCAGCACCGCGTCGAACATCGGGCCATTTCCTTGCGCAGCGTGACCGACGTGCGCCAGCCCCTCTTCGTCCGGACCGCCATGCCCATGGTCCGCATGCTCGCCGCCGCTCGGCGTGCCCGCGGCAACCACGCGCTGCGGCAACGGCGACAATTCCCGTGACAAGGAGGGCGTGGTCCAACCAAGCTCGCTACGCAAGCTGCCGATGTTGTCACCTGCCCACTTCGACCATGTAAGCCCCGTGACGGAAAAGAACACCAGGCCCGGCAGCAGCACCACCCCGAGCAGGGCATGGCGGCGTCGCGTCCGCAGCACCGGCGCGCTCGCCGCCGGCACCCCCTGACGCCTGCCACGACCGCGCCACCATAGATACAGCCCACCCAGTGCGACAATCCAAAGCCAGGACGCTGCCAGCTCACTGTAGTAGCGCCCGGCCTCGCCAAGCATCAACTGGCGGTGCATGTAGTCAATGTTCAGGCGCAGCGGCAGCACGCCACTGGTGCCATAGACCGGCAGATTGCCTGTGACCGAGAGCGTTACCGGGTCGACAAACACCGCACGCGCGCCGGAGAACGCCACCCCGGGGTCAAGGAACATCACCCGCGTGGTATCGCCGGGCAGCGGCGCCGGGCGCACGGCAAACAGTGTCAGGTCTTCGCCCAGCGAGGACTGCGCCGCCGCGATCTGTTGTGCGAGGGGCTTGGCTTCGCCCCGTGCAGGTGTGCTCAGCACCGACCGATAGAGCGCGTCCTCGAGCTGCGGCGTGAGGACGTACAGCGTGCCCGTGAGGGCCGCGATGAAAATGAACGGGCCGACAAACAGCCCGATATAGAAATGCAGCCGCGCAATCAGCATGGCCAGGGCGCTCCGGCCCTCAAGAGTGTGCTCTGTTGGTTTGTTCATTGGATCTGGATGATTCCCGATTCGTGTCAGGGTCACGCCCTGCCCGCACAAGCTTCGGAACGCAGCGGCCAAGGCCCTGCGACCAGGCATACGAGACTCAGGTCGTGAGGCTGGCTGCCGGGCTCAGGCGCGCATGGGCACGAGCAACCGGCCCGCGCGCAGAGGATCCCGCAGCGCAGCGTCCAAGCCGCGAGACGTCTGCATGAGACGTCTGCACGGCAGACATGCACGCGGCGTCAGGGCGGCGGAGCGCGTGCCCGACCGGGAAGCCACCAGCGGTCGCTGGTGGGCAGGGACGCATCGACGGCCGGATGACGGTCCGGACCGAGCCGAGGCAAGATGAGGACATCACGGCTTTGCGGTGGCATCCAGCCGGCCGCGTGCAGTGTGCACCAAACGCAGGGCGCGGCTGCAGCCGCGTCGTCCGTCGGCACATCGTCGTGCCACTCGGGCGGCACGCTGGCGGGGTCGAACGCCGCGCCGCAGATGTCCAGCCAGCGCGGGTCGCCCGAGGTGGCGAAACCCGCCTTGGCGACGAAGGGTAGCAACGCCACGCACAGCATGGCCAGGACGGCAAGGCGGGCGACGAGGCGTTGCGCGCGTCGCGTGTGCGGTAGTGGCGGGATCATGGCGCGGGCCGAATGAAGCGCAAGATGGCGAGACCGGTACTCAGTGCTCAGCGCTCAGTGCTCAGTGCTCAGTGCTTGTGACCGTGGCCGTGCTGCATCTGCGCCGGGTTCAGCGGCCGCACCGGGGCGGACACCTCCAGGGTCTCGCGCGCACCGTCGGCGTGTTCGACCACCAGCGTCAGCGGCACTTCCGTGCCCTCCACCATTTGCTGCTTGAGTTCGATCAGCATCACGTGATAACCGCCGGGCTTGAGTTCCACCGCCTGCCCGGCCGGCAGCGGCAGGACGTCGATCGCGCGCATTTTCATGACGTCCTTGTCCATGAGCATCTCGTGGATTTCGACGATGCCGGCGACCGGCGAGCTTGCCTCGACCAGACGGGCGTCGGCCGGCGCGGTCAGCGTCATGAACGCGCCGGTGGCACGTTGCTGGGCCACGGTGGCACGTACCCACGGGTCGGACACCTGGGTCTGGGCGAACGCCGGCAGCGCAACGACGCAGGACAACAAGGTGGTGAGCAGCAGTTTCCTCATGATGATCTCCTCGATCAAGGTTGGTTGGAGGACAGCAACAGTTTCATGTCGGCGGCAATGGCATCCGCCTCCATCTGGTGGGACACCGCCAGCCTGAGCCGCCCCTGCGGGTCGAACACGAATGAGGTGGCGGTATGGTCCATGGTGTAGGAGTCGCCCGTGGGTACCTTGCGGTAGAACACCCGGAAGTGCTTGGTCACCGCCGGGAGTTCATCCATGGTCGGATGCAGGCCGACGAATCCGGGATCGAAGGCAGCGAGGTACTCGCGCACGATGTCGGGGGTGTCGCGCTCGGGATCGACGGTGATGTAGACGGTCTGGAAGCGCTCGCCCAGTGGTCCGAGCAAGCGCTTGACCTCTACCGCCCGGAACAGTGCGGTCGGACAAACGTCCGGGCACTGGATGAAACCGAAGTACAACAGCACCGCCTTGCCGCGGAAATCCGCGAGCTCGCGCACCTGTCCGTTCGAATCGACCAGGCGAAAGCCGTCGCCGTAGTTGGCGCCGGTGATGTCGGTGGCGTTGAAGCTGGGTGGCGCGTCGCGGGTGCAGCCGGCCAGCGTGGCAAACGCAACCAGGCCGGCGGCGCTCAGCATGCGCAGCCAGCCCCTTCGCGCGGTGCGCGTGGGCAATGTCGTCATGACGACTCCTGTCGAGGGGTAAGTCGGGCCGCCGGGCCGGGCCGGCGGAATCGGGCAGCGGATCGCGCCGGACGGGGTACCGACGTGCGGGGACAATCCAGCGGCGCGATGCCTTGTTCAGGCTAGCAGTCTGTCGGACTTGAGCGATCGTCGCGAGCCGAGTGGGAGCGCGAGGCCAGATTCGTTCGTTTTTTTGAGGCGCATAGTGGTTCTATGCAACGAAAAAACGGGCGGATATGGACCGCTTCTCC
>JBKBMG010000071.1:0-22483 GCA_046295975.1 Rhodocyclaceae bacterium | reverse complement strand
GGGGGGGGCGCGAAGCCGCCATTATCCGGGTTTTGAAGTACTTGCCGGCAAGGGATCGAGTTCTCATGAGTCGCCGCGTGACCGCGCGAGGAGCGTTGTGTCGAGTCAGCTCCAACAGAGCAACTAACGCCGGTGCAGTCGAAGCTCGATGAAGCCGTAAAGGATCAGCCCGATGCCGATGGCTAGAAGCAGCGGTAACAGCCCGCCTTCGAGTTGTCCGGGGTCTCAGCGTGCCGATACGTAGAAGCCGTAACGCTTGATACCAAAGCTGGCGTAGATGGTGACGGCAGCCCCGAGCCCAATACAGATCATCGAGCACAGGGCTTTAAAGGTCATTCTCGGTAGTACGGGTCAATTAACGCTCAGGTCTGCTATTGCAATCTGCAGGAAAACGTGGTCTGACCCCAATTATGTGTGACCCCAATTATGCCAATTCTGGTCGGAGTCACTTGACCCCGGTCGGAGTCACTGTCACGTTCTCCAAAAAACCGCCCCGTTACCGGGGCGGTCACTTCGGCGGTATCACGCACGAACCAACATCGGCCACGCACGCAATCCGTACTGTTTCGCCCACAGGATTTTGCCGTCCTTCGTCCTGCGCCAGGGCCGAAACACGAGCTTCATCCCGTCGGGGATGGGCAAATCAAGGCTAAGTTGCTTTTGCGCCACGCATAGTCACCTCCTTTCAGGCAACAGATTGCCCGTCGGAAGCAGCGCGTGTAGACTTTTGACCGCAAGCCAGAGAGTCACACGTTGACTGCTCCCATGCCTCTGCGTTGCCTGATGCAGAGTGCACGGTCGATACGGGACGATGATCTCCAGTCATCGTCCCGTATTGTTTTTCGCATCCCAATCCCATCCCAACTGGCGCTCGATAAGGCCGGCGCGCATCAACCTATCCAAGCGGTACACGGCGGCTTGTAGACTGGTGCCGCACATGTCGGCCAACGCCTGCGCACTGCCAGCGTGACGACACGCATCAATCGGCATCATCACGGCCGCCGTCAGCGCTTTCGCTTGCCACTCCGAGTCCTCGCAAAATTTGTGTTGCCCAAGGGGGGCGCCACGATGCAGCGTGACGGCATGCCTAAGAACGATGTGCGCCGTTTCGTGAATGACAGTGCTGCGCCCGAAGACGTGACCTGCACACAACATGTCGTAAATGTCTTCACGGAATACGACGAGCCCCATGTCTGGGATGGTGAAGGCCGCGCAATCCTCCAGCGTGGACACGTCTTCGACCTTGAGTTGATAGCCAGCGCGATCAAGGGTGTTTTCCAGTACCTTGCAACAGTCGATCTTGTACTGTTGACCGGGCAGCAGCGGGAGCAGCGGCCGCAATTCCTCAGCCATTTTTTCTAGTGTCACGTAGCTTTGCGGCGCCACCTTAAAGCCCGTCGGGGTCCTTACTTCCCCGTTTGAAAACAAAGTAGTCATACGTCCCCCTTGTTCGTGCTCCGTCGGTCGTGCAGCCATTGCAGAATTTCGTCGGAAGGCTCGGCGCCTCCTTGCAGCTTCCTAGCAAATGCAGCGACCAACCCCCGTTCATCTGACGACAAGTTCTTGATATTCACGACCTCCTTAGAGCGTTCCGCTGCCTCCAGCAACTCTTCAAGGTCGGACGCTGCGACGCGCCCCGTAAAGAAGTCCAGCGCGAGCTTGATGTGCTTATCCAGCAAACTCTTTTCGCCGTACTCGATGGAACTGAGGTGAGCCGAACTAATCCCCATGGCTTCGGCCATTGCTTTGAGGGACGTATCGCATCGCATCCGAAGCACCCTTGCTTTTTCACCGAAAGCTGTGAGCCTCATGATTTTCTCCTAGATATATTATTTCCCGAGAAACAACGTTCTTCTCTTTTTTGCTAACTCTAGGCGCGAGATCCGCCGCTGTCAAGGTGCGTGCGAACCTCTACCGAGCGTAGGGGCTAGGTCCCGATGGATGCGCGGACCGTTTCGTCGTCAGTGCTTTGCGGGGGCGCCGCGAGGCGTCAAGGGTCATCAGAGTCAGATACCGTCTTGAATTGCAAGCCCCGGGGTCAAGCCAGTGGGGTCAAGTCTTGCAAAACAACATTCTTTACAGCGAATTCAACCATCCAACCGTCTCCTCCCCACTCCGATCCGGCGGAAACACCGGATAAAACACCTTCACGATCTTCCCGCCATCAATCACCAGCGTCAGCCGCTTGTATAGCTCCACGCCCCCTACCTCAAACGTCGGCAACCCCAACGCCGCCTTCAGCTTCAGCCTCTCATCCGACAGCAACTGAAAAGGCAGATGCAGCCGCTCGCGGGCTTCTTGCTGGTAGTCGGTGGATTGCGTGCTGAGGCCGAATACGTCGGTGTTGAGTGCCTGGAGTTCGGCGTAGTGGTCGCGGAAGCTGCAGGACTGCGGGGTGCAGCCGCGGGCGCCGGGGATTTCGTTCCAGCCGTCGGGCAGGGCGCGGTCGGGGCGGCCGGTCATGGGGTAGATGTAGATCACATGCCGGCCGGGGAGGCGGGCGAGGTTCACCTGCGTGCCGTCGGTGGCGGGCAGGGTGAGGTCGGGCAGATGCAGGCCGGTGAGATGCGCGGCGGCGCCGTCGTCTTGCGGAATGGGCAGATCGTCGGGCAGGTTGGTAAGGCCGCTGGTCATTACGCGCTCCCGGGTGGGATGGGTTTGACATTAACGCGTAATGGGGAATACGTAAATCATGTTTTTCCTTAATTCCGTGTGCTTTGTCACATATTCGGGGTCGGTTGTGGTTCGCATGCACGGTGTTGGGGGATTGGATGATGCGATCACTAGCGTTCCGCCTCAATGCATTCGCTCTGATATCGGGTTACGTCATTTTGCTTGCCGATGGCGCCCACGCGCAGGCGACCGCGTACGTCGGCCGATGGCGATGCGGGGCCGATTCATATGGTCAGTGCCTTCTCGATCAAGCTCGGGTTGGTGCTCGGACAGGAGAAAATGACCGGCAAGCGCAACGAGATTGTGTGACGCGGCCATACCGGCCTTGCTCGAAGCGTTGGCGATCAAGGGGCTGCCGGTGAGCATCGACGCGATGGGCTGCCAGCGTGAGATCGCCACCCAGATCGTCCACAAAGGGGGCGACCATCTGCTTGCGGTTAAAGGGAACCAGAAGATGCTTGAGTGCGATCGCCCTGCCGAGCAGGGCTTGGAACGCGGGCGTGTGATGCGTCAGTGATGATGCGCGTCGTCGTCGAGCTGTCCGCGGATTTCCCCGGCGGGGAAGGCGGTGCTGTGCGCATTGAAGTACAGGTGGTTGGTCAGGAAGTCCCGGTACTGGGTGACGCTCAATATCGTGTTTTCGGGCACGATCCAGGTATTGGGGTCGGTTGGCGATTGCGCCAGGTCGATCACAACCCCGCCGTTCTCATCGATGGCACCCCGATGCACGTGCGCCATGGTTGCCGTCATGCCGGCAAGGGTGATGCGGCCGGTTGCCGCTCGGGTCGCCGGGTCCACGGACAGAAAGCCCGTGCCGGTGGCGGCAGTTGCGGTCGGCGGCACTTCGTGCCCTCCGTTCAATGTCGCCGTCTTGACCTTGGCGCCGATCTGTCCGCGGATCTCACCGGCAGGAAAGGCGGCGCTGAGGGCATTGAAGTACAGTTCGCCCGCGCGCAGACTGGCGAACTGGGCGTCCGTCAGGATGGAGCCGGCCGGAATCACCCACTCTCCACTGCCGACCGGCGATTCGGTGAGGTCGACGATGACGTCGCCGTCGATTCCGAACGCGCCGGCATGGATGTGCACCATGGTTGCCGTCATGCCGGAGAGCGTGAGCCCGCCGCTGATGGCCCCGGTCGCGGGATCAAGCACGACGACGCCGGTGCCGCGTGCGGCGGACCCGATGGGCGGTGTGTTGTGCCTGCCCGATGCGGACGCGGCGTACACCTCCATGCCAATCTGGCCGCGGATCTCGCCCGCAGCGTGGTCGATGCTGTGAGCATTGACGTAGAGGTCGCCGTTGTTGAACTTGGCGATATCTGCGGCGTTCAGTACCGTGTTGTTCGGAACCGCCCAGGTATTGGCAGCCGTTTCGTTGAGGTTCACCACCACGTCGCCGTTAACACCCGCCGCGCCGTCGTGGATATGCACGGCCATGGCGCTGATGCCGTCCAAGGTCACGCTTCCGCTCAATACCCCCGAGTTGCGATCCAGCGTAAAGGATGCGCTGCCCGTGGCGGGGGAGGTGACCGACGGTACTTGCTGGTCGCCGTTCAGTGTGGCGACTCGGGTAACCGGGTCGGCGGTTGTGGTCGTGGTGTCGGATCCGCCGCCGCATGCGACCAGCAGACCGGTGAGGGACAGTGACAAGAGGATCAGCCGGTACGGCCTCATGTATTGCAGTCGTGAAATCAATGGAGTCTCCATGTAGTGGTGGGATGAATGGGTGCAGGTGGCATGTGCCCAGAGTGAGTAGTTCGCCGACAACGTGGTGGCGACCAAGGACGAAGCGGCGCCCCGGTATCAGGCGTGCGCGCGCGTGGCCTTCTTCTTCCAGCGGCAGTGCAACAGGAGTGCAGCGGAGATTCCGGCAGCGAGGCTCGCCAGATAAAAGCCCAGGATCGTGGAAAACGACAGTGTTCCGTTCCATGCCCGGGCGGTGCCGACGAAACAGGCCCATACCCAACTGAGCGAACTGATCACGCCGATAAGGTTGAGTTGAAAGGCGGTCTTGCCGTCCAGTTCGGCAAGTACCACGCCGGGCCGTACTGCGGGTGCGAAGCGGTGAATAAGCAAGCCGTTAAGCGTCAGGACGGCGACGACGAAGAGTTTGAACCACAGCTTCTGATTGTCCAGGTAGCCCGGATCGGTGTAGACGCCGTAGGCGACGATCAGCAGGCCGGTCAGCCACAGGGCGGCCAACGCATGTGGCATGACCGCCTTGGTGTCGACGATCTCGCGATGCAGCTCCGGAGCGATGGGGGTTGAGTAGCTGCCCAGAATTTTCCAGTCCGTGCGGACAACGGAGACCAGGCAATATGCCGAAAGCACGAAATGGAAGAAGACGAGCAGCGTCTTGAAGTACAGATCCACGGACGCGACCTCCTTGTATTTATGTCGTCCGTAGGTTCCGCATGGCCGCGGAAAGGTTGCGGCTTCAGAAAACTATTCTTGGGGCATGCCGCGCCCTGATACAAAGGGTGCGACAAAGGGTGCGGAAGTGTCAGGGGTGGGTACAGTCGTTGCTGCGCAGGGCAGCCATCGCCTTGCACGCATTGATGACGTTCGGTTTGGAGGAGTCGCTGCCGCTGCTCTCGTTGAGCAGTGCATGGATGGTGGGTGGGTCGAGACGCGGCTCGGTAGCAAGCATCAAAGCGACCGTGCCGGTGACATGTGCGGTCGCCAGCGAGGAGCCCGAGGAAAAATCGTAGTTGCCGCCTGGACGCAGCGTCAGGATCTCCTTGCCTGGCGCCAACAGGACTTGTGGCGCCGACGGTGCGCGGCCCGCGGTGTCGACGGCGATCACGCCCGGGACGCCGACCGGGAAGCCGCTCATGTCGGCATTGGGTGGTACGGCGCCGACGACGACGATACCCCGGCCTATCGATTGTGCAACCAGCTTGGTCAGCAAGGGGTCTGGTGGTCCGCCCAGACTCAGGTTGATGATTTGCGCGCCCGCATCGATCGCCGCGACAATCCCCTGCGCCAGCGTGAAGGAATTGCAGCGCGAACTTCCGTCATTCCGCTCGGTTAGCGGCCAGCATGCCTTGAACGCCATGATCTGCGCGCCGGGCGCCACACCGACGATCCCCGCGTGATTGTTGACGTTGGCGGCAATCACGCCTGCCACTTCCGTGCCGTGCCGGTCTTGGTCGAACGATGTTGGCGTGCGCTCCACGAAATCGCGCGCGAGCGCGATCCTGCCCAGTAGGTCGGGATGCTGGGTGTCGACGCCGGTATCGATGAGCGCGATCCGGACGGATTCGGCGTGTGATACCCGCTGCGCGCCCAGCGCCTCGATATCCTTGAGGCCGTACTGAAGGTCGAAATAGGGGTCGTTGTAGGCCGCGCCGAGCGTGTCGAAGGATTGCAGCGGTTGAGCGAGGGATACGCGCGGATCGTCCGCCAGTGCGTCCAGCAGTTCGTCGCGCGATCTCGGTCCGATGATCTCAAGCACGACGCAGTGGACTTTCAGTACGTCGATCGGCCATCCGGCGACCTCGCGCAGACCGTATTCGCTTGCCAGCGCGGCAACCGTTGCACGCGCGCTCCCGGTGCTTGTGTAGGGGCGCACCATGCCGTAACCGCCCGGAGTGGAGCCCGCTCGAAGCGGAAAGGACTCGGTCCGGTTGGCAACGGCGATCACGATCAGGCGATTCGGGGCTTCGCGCATCTGTGCGGTGGCCGCCGCATCCGCCGGCTCGGGAAAGCGCGTCGCGCATCCGTAGCTGAGCACGGCGACGAGCACGTACAGGAGGAGGGCACGCAAGGGCATCACCGCGCTCGGTCCATCACGTCGACCGGCTCGGCAAAGCGGATGTTGGCCGACGCACGCAGGCGTACAAGTTGGGTGTCGGTATCACCATGGGGTAGCAGCGGTGCAAGCGAGTACACGCCCGCTTCGGTCGGCCCCGAAACGATCTGCAGATCCAACTGCCGCAGCAATGCGCCGAGTTCGCCCGTCCGCATGTCTGCCGCTGGCACGATGCGGATCGTGGCGTGCGCGGCACCGGCCTCGTGGGATGACAAAGTGGAGTACGCGGCGGTGGCGTCCCCGGTGTGCTGCGGCATGACAAACTGGGCACCCAGAATCGCAAACGCACCGACCTGCAGTACGAGCATGGCAGCCAGCGCATAGCGGAACGCGGGCCTGTACTTGGGCGACGCTGCTACTGCCCGGGTCGTGGCGGCCTCAACCTCCCCGACTGAGGTGTTATCGATTCGCTGCCACAGGCGATCCAATCCCCGCTCCGGATCGGGGGGCGTGGTCTGATCCTGCATCATGACCGCATGCAGCTGACGCTGCCACGCGAGTTCCGCTCGGCAGTCCTGGCACTGCGCCAGGTGCTTTTCGACCAAGCGGCGCTCCTCTGCGGACGCGGTGCCGTTGATGAACCAGGGAAGCAATTCCCAGGCTTGTTGATGGTGCATGGACGACTCGTTTGATTGTTTCATTGACCGTTTCCTTCGTCACCGGCCAGCATCGGCAGCAGATTGCGCAGTTTGATACGTGCATGGAACATGCGCGCTTTAACCGTGCTGAGAGGACAATCGACGATTTCGGTGATCTCCTCCAGCGAATGCCCCATGCAGTAGGCAAGTTCGATGACGCTGCGCTGTTCGAGCGTGAGCCGTTCAAGTCCCTTGGACAGCCAGTCTTGCAACTCGTGGGCGGCCGATGGCACCGTTACCGGATGGTCCCGCTCTGACAGCGCGTCCTCCATCGCCCATTCCCCCGCCTTGCGCAGTGACTTGAGCATGCAGCGGTAGGCGATGCCCATGAGCCACGTGGACACGCGCGAAGCTTCCCTGAATTCGCCTGCCTTTTGCCAGACCACGAAGAAGGTGTCGTTTACGACTTCTTCGATGATTTCCTGGCGCCGCGTATGCCGGCCGAGAAAGCGGGAAAGTCTGGGCTGGTACGCGCGGTAAAGGGCGGTCAGTGCTGCACGGTCACCAGCGGCGATGCGCCGGAGCAATCGTACGTCATCGTCCGAAGCGGGCGCGGCGGGCATCTTCCGTTGGAGGGAGGGCAAGAACGACATGGTTGTGAGCGGAAACGACCGGGCAGGGTTGGGCTGTGTCCTGGTAAGTAGCGCCCACGAACGGAAAAGTTGCTACTGCCGTTAGAAATAATGGGTGAGGCTGGCCACCCAACGGTTGGATGCCGCGGGGCCGAATCGCTGTTTCCCTGTCGAGTCGACCGCAATGTACGAAAGATTGGCTTGCATACGGGCGAACTGCCGGCTGAGGCCGACGTCGCCATAGTGGTATCCCCGCTCCCCCGATCCGCGCAGGGCGCCGTAGCCGATTCCCGCGTGCGCGCTCCATCCGGGCGCGAACGGATAGCGCAGGATCAAGTCGTACGCGATGGTCTTTCCGGTCACGAGTTGCCCGTCGGCCACCACGAAGGCATTGTTGGGCGAAGCCGACACGGAGAAGAAAACGAGATCACGGTAGTCCACCGTCACCGTCAGATCGTCATACCTGAGCGCCCGCAGCGGCGCGTCTCCCACATACTCGTAATGCGTTGCAGCCAGTTGCGCCTCCCATCCGTCGGCGAGCGGCCAGCCGAACCCCACGTTGGCGACGACCTGCGCCCCGCGTCTGCCGGACGCCGGCTTGACGTTCGTCCCGGACGTCGCAATAAACCAACCTTTCCCCAGGTAAGCACTCGCGCGCAATTGGACGAATGCTTCGTCGCTATAGGACACGCCGCGCCGAATCAGATCCGTTCCCGCACCGAGCTCGAACTGCCAATCCGTGCCGGCCGAGGGCGGCGCTGCAAGCAGCAGACCCAGGTACAGCGCGCCGGGCAAGCAGGTACGGTAGGGCTTGTAGATCTTCATCATGGCCACACTCTACCAGTTGCCCAAGGGGGTCGCATCCGGTTGCCGTAGCTGCACTGCATCCGCGCCACTGTTTGTTTCCGGAGTCGATGCGTGTGATCCGGATACCCGCGGCCATGCTGTACCAAGCCTGTCTTGGGGGTCAGCTCGAACGGCGTTCGGTTGCCTGGCTATGCTTTTTCAATAACGCGAACGTCTTACCAGCGCAGCCCTTCGAAGGCGTTCCACCCGTCCTGCCCTTTGATGCATTTCAGGTAGTAGGCGTGGTTCGTGGACAAGGCGAACAGCACGGACGAAGCGAAACCCAGGCCGAACTGCACGAAGCCCGGAAGATTCAGTACCGCCACCAGAACCAGCCCCGAGCCAACAACCGCCGTCAGCACCAGTGCCTTCTTCCACAGTCCCAGCAAGCAAAGATAGATTGGGCCGAAGAAGAACGCCCAGATATTGGCGTTCATCTTGATCTTGTCGGCATGGCCGAGCGTTGCGAGCGCCGTCTTGAAGCTGGCGGTGACCGCCTGCCGGAAGGCCTCCGACACGAAGATGCCTGATGGATTTTCTCGGATGGTGAAGAGCTCGATACCTGCGACCTTGTCGCGATAGAACTCGGGCTTCCGGGCGAGGACGGCGCCAGTGTCATAGGTCTTGCACTGGGAGAGATCGTAGTTGATCGCGTGCTCGACGTGGCGCATGACGTGGAAGCCGACGTAACCGGTGATAGGGGCGTCGATCTCGAGGAACTCGCCTGCGGGTTCGAGGAATTCAGCCAATGCGCTGCGAGCGCGCTGACTGGTGCGATGTCCTGTTCGCTGTTGGCGTCTTCCGAAAAGACATATTCGCGGGCGGTTGTGGTCCGCATGCACTGTGTTGGGGGATTGGATGATGCGATTGCTTGCGTTCCGCCTTAACGCATTCGTTCTGATATTGGGCTATCGCGGACGGACAGCATTGATCCACAGTGTCCGGCATCCAGCGGGGCTGACACGTGCCGGCTGCTGGCGCAGGGGAGTTCACTAAGGAAACAGTGATTAAATCCGTTCGCCCTGAGCCCTTCGGCTGCGCTCAGGAGAGACTTGTCGAAGGGCATTCCTCGGGAAAAGAAGGGCTTCGCCAGGCTCAGCCCGAACGGTCTGGAATAAATCGGAGCTTCCCTAAGGCCGGATGCCCAAGGCCTGGACCAGCACCGGGCGCAGCCAGTCGATGAAAGCACGCACGCGCAGAGGCAGGTGGCGGCGGTGGGCGTAGATCAGCGTTACCGGCAAGGGTGGCGGACGGTGCTTGGGCAGTATCTCCACCAGCGTGCCTGCGGCCAGATGCGGGCGCACGCCGTAGTCCGGCAACTGCACGATGCCCAGCCCGGCCAGGCAGGCATGGTGATAGGCGTCGGAATTGTTCACCGTCACCACGCTGGGCACCGGCACGAACACCGGCGCCGCCCCTGGCGCCGGCACGTATTCGAAACCTACCGCACGGCTGCCCAGCGACTGCGCGTATTCGATCAGGCGATGCCCGGCAAGGTCGTCGGGCGTTTGCGGTACGCCGTAGCGGGCCAGGTAATCGCGGCTGGCGCAGTTGATCTGGGGCAGCTCGCCCAGCGGCACGGCCACCACGTTTTGCTCGCCGATGGCGCCCACGCGCAGCACGCAGTCGAAACCCTCACGCACGATGTCCACGCGGCGGTCGGTGCTGCTCAGCTCGATCTCCACGCCGGGGTGGCGCTGCAGAAAATCGGGCAGGTTCGGGATGACGATCTCGCGCGCCGCCGCCAGCGGCAGATCCACCCGCAGGCGCCCGCGCACGTCGGCCGGGCCGCTGGCGCCCACCAAGGCATGCAGCTCGTCGAGGTCGGCCAGTAGATCCTTGCAGCGCTCGTAGTAGGTCTGGCCGTCCTGCGTCATCCGCACCTTGCGCGTCGTGCGGTGCAGCAGGCGCGTGCCCACCTTGGCTTCCAGTTGGCGAATGGCATTCGAAACCGAAGTCTTGAGCAGGCCAAGGTCATCGGCCGCGGCGGTGAAGCCGCCCAGCTCGGCCACCCGTACGTAAATGCGCATGGATTCGATCTGGTCCATCTGCCGGCTCCTTCAGGTGAGATGCGTGCAATTGTCCATTTTAGGCGCACAGTCTTTCAATCCGTTCGCCGTTTATTCAGACAAATTGCCTCAATACACTGGCCTCGTGGCTGGACGAAACCGCTCTGCATCGCTCCGGCGCCCACCGTTCAACAACTCAAGGAGCCTCACATGACGCACATCGCCCTCATCACCGGAAGCAGCCGCGGCCTGGGCCGTAACATGGCCCTGCACCTTGCCCGACGCGGCATCCATTCGATCATCACCTACCGCAGCAACCGCGCCGAGGCCGAAACCGCCGCCGCCGAGGTGGAAGCCCTGGGCGCACGCGCCGCCGTGCTGCAGCTCGACACCGGCGACAGCAGCGGCTTCGGGCGCTTTGCGCACGACCTGCGGCAGACGTTGCAGCAGCAGTGGCAGCGCGAACACTTCGACTTTCTGGTGAACAACGCCGGCATGGGCATCTACGCGAGCTTTGCCGACACCACCGAAGCGCAGTTCGACGAGCTGATGCGCGTGCACCTCAAGGGGCCGTTCTTCCTCACGCAAACGCTGCTGCCGCTGCTCAACGACGGCGGGCGCATTCTCAACGTGTCGTCGGGCTTGGCGCGCTTCTCGATGCCGGGGTTTGCGGCCTACGCCATGATGAAAGGCGGCGTAGAGGTGATGACGCGCTACATGGCCAAAGAGCTTGGCGCGCGCGGCATCACGGTGAATACGCTGGCGCCGGGCGCCATCGAAACGGACTTCGGCGGCGGTCTGGTGCGCGACACCCCAGCGGTCAAAGATGCCATCGCCAATGAGACCGCGCTGGGCCGTGTCGGCCTGCCAGATGACATCGGCGGCGTGGTGGCCTCGCTGCTGGCCGACGGCAACCGCTGGGTGAACGGCCAGCGCATCGAAGCCTCGGGCGGCGTGTATCTGTAAGGTCGCGGCGCCCGCCGTCGGCCCAGGCCCGGCGGGTTGCCGCAGCGCTGGTGCGCACCCAACACACGCTTCGCTACGCCGGGCGTTAGCTGAGCACTTCCTACCCGAACGGTAACGTCCCGGCGGGCATCGGCGCCGGCTCAAGGCTGGAGGACAACTCTTCGACTACCGCATTACCGGTCAATACCGCTATCTGCCCGTCTAGCGCGCCGCCCCCTTGCCAACTTCCCCCAAACAGGCCGACTGATTGCTGGAGGCTTCGGGCTGATGGGGGCGATTCGCCCATTCAGCAGTCCCGGTCGGTAGAAAGCGTTACGCTTCTCTGCTCCTGCAGCACATGGAGCCGCTCGATCAGCGCCTGGTGGATGGACGTATAGGCATTGCTTCCCAAAGCAAGACGGAAAGGTGGCTTCTCAGCATCTGCCGCCGCGATCATGGCGGCCACTGTTTTGTCGACATCGCTCTTGATGGTAAAGGTACCGGACGCAAAATCACCGGACGTAAACACCCGTCGAATCTCGCCGGTAGCGGTGTTTTCATAGCAGGCAAGGGGCTGAGCGTGATCCAGACCAACGGCGAAGTTGGTTTCCGTTGGGCCAGGCTCCATGATCAGGCAGTCGATCCCGAACGGCGCAACCTCTTTGGCGACGGATTCGACAAAGCCTTCAATTCCCCACTTCGTCGCATGATAGAGGCTGAAGCCCGGATAAGCGGTTTGCCCACCCTCCGACGATATCTGAACGATGCGGCCACCGTTCTGCGCCCGGAAGTGGGGAAGAACTGCACGAATGAGCTGAATGGATCCAATGAGGTTAGTGGCGATCTGACGCTCGATCTGCGCATCGCTCACTTCTTCTGCAGCACCGAACAGGCCATAGCCGGCATTGTTTACCAGAACATCGATGCGGCCTAGATCACGAAATGCGGAATCAATGACCCGCCGTGTCATCTCTGCATCGGTGACATCAAGCTGCGCGATCCAGAGACGATCGCCGTATTGCGCCTTCAGATCATCAAGGCTGCCTTTCTTGCGCAGTGTTGCGGCAACGGTGTCGCCACGTGCCAGAAGCTTCTCGGTCAGCAGTCGACCCAACCCTGATGAGGTACCTGTAATAAACCACGTCTTGGTCATCTCTCGTTTCCTTTGGAATGAAATTGCAAAGAGCGAGGTCATTGTAGGTGGGCTGGATTTATGCAACTATCCCATTAATTCTGCATGACTTGATGTAACTTTTACATGAATAAGAAGCCGGACCTGAATGTGCTTGCTGCTTTTGCGGCAATTGCTGCCAATGGCAGTTTTCGCAAGGCGGCGGATGAGCTGGGAATGCCGCCGTCCACGTTGAGCCATATGATGCGCACATTGGAAGCTCAACTGAGCGTGCGACTGTTCAACCGGACGACCAGAAGCGTTGCCTTGACAGATGTCGGAGCCAGGTTATTGAGCCGTATTCGCCCTCTGCTGCGTGACTTTGACGCCGCTTTCGAGGAGATCGAAATACAGCAGAACCGGTTGAGCGGCACGGTCCGGATAAATTCAAACGAACCCGCCGCACGCATGTTGCTGCGCCATGTCATTCCGGTGTTTCGGCAGAGCTTCCCCGATATCGAGGTCGACCTTGTCACCGAAGGCAGGCTGGTGGATATCGTGGCAGAAGGCTTCGACGCAGGCATCCGTTTGGGCGAAAACGTGCCTCAGGATATGGTTGCCGTCCGGTTCGGGCCGCCGATCCGATTCCTGGCAGTCGCGTCGCCAGCTTATCTTGCGTCAAGCCCGGCTCCCCAAACCCCAGATGGGTTAAACAGGCACACTTGTATCTGTCATCGTCTGCCCAGCGGGAAACGCTATCGTTGGGAATTCGAAAAGGACGGCGAGGAAGTTGCGATCGAGGTCCATGGTTCCCTGACCCTGGACCACCTGGCGCTTATGGCCGAGGCCGCGTCGGCCGGAATGGGCATCGCCTACCTCCCCGACGTTGTTGCTGGGCCCGCCCTGCAAAGCGGCGATCTGGTACCCGTGCTGTCGGACTGGTGCCCACCGGGGCCGGGGCTTTGCATCTACTATCCCGGCCACAGGCATGTGCCGGCACCATTGCGCGCATTTCTGGATGTGCTCAAGGAAGTTGACACTTCCATCCCCCAGCAGACCCCGGTTTTCACGTAAAGCGCTGGGTTCAACAATGTCATCGGTCGCGTCAAATGCGCTTGCCTTTGACCATTGACCCTATGGGAAGTCCACCTGCTCCATACGGGAGGGGGGGGCCGTTACGCGTCGGGATGAGCAAGGCCTCGGGGTGGCAAACGTCGTCTGTCGTCTGTCCGCTATTTCCCCTCCCCCCCCGCGTTGCCTGGAACAACGCGCCATTCCAAGCCTGAGCCTGAAGCCCGAACCGGATCTACTCCCTGCGCTCCGACATGCAGCTTGTGGCAACCGGGCTGTCTCGCGCCACGCTTGCGCCGGACCCTGCCGCACGCGCGCCAATCGAGCGGAAGGTCGAAGCGCGCTGATCGGAAGTGTGCCTCGGAACAGTCAGACTCGAGTCAGAGGGCACGCCGTCTTAGCGAAAGAAAGGTACCGAGCGCGATCAACACTGACAGGAGAATCATTCCCCATCTGGATAGCGTAGGGATGCTATGCACACCGGGGGCGCCCAAAGCCACTGGATCGTCAATCACGCCATTGGCGGCCCAATCGTTATCGCCCTGCTGACCATCCGTGAGTGCGTAGGTGACGGTACCCGCTGCCACATCAATCGTTGCCGGGTAGGCAAACCATGTGTCGTCATCGCCCGGCCCGGTTTCCTTGCCGTATTTGTACAACTGCGCGCCGTTGGGAATGCGATCAACGTGCAAGGTGACGACGGCGCTGGTTCCGGGAGTGCCTGATCTAAGTACTACTTTGGTTGCACCGCCAAGAAAAGTCATTCCAGCAGGTGCCGGGGCGGGGAGCGGAACAATGCCCGATTCCGATTCGTCGATTTCCCATCCTTCCGTACTCTGCACCAGAATCGCTTCGACTGTGCCGGGGCCAGTGGTGGCAGCGAAGGGTGCCGAGCAGGTGGCATCGGTGGCCCCTGTTCCAGTGCCGGTGCAGGTCCAACTCCAACTTGATGTACCCGCAATTGCGGGCCCTGGCGTACCTGCATTGCAGAGGTCGGTTGTCGGAAGAAAGACCGTGGCGGTGTTGGCCGCGCTACCACAACTACCGTCGACGATTGGCTCCGTTGGCGTCACGGGGCTGGATGCGGTCGAGGGAGGGCTGGTGCCGGCCGTGTTGGTGGCGGTAACGGTGAAGGTGTAGCTCTCGCCATTGGTCAGGCCGGTCACCACAATCGGGCTGGCTGCCGCTGTGCCGGTGAGGCCGCCCGGGTTTGAGGTCGCGGTGTAGCCGGTGATCGCAATGCCGCCATTGCTGACGGGCGCCGTAAAGCTGACGCTCGCCTGGGTATCGCCTGGCGTGGCAATCACCGCCGTGGGCGCGTCGGGCACCACCGGGTTCACCGTAAAGGAGCGGCTGACCTGGATCGCCGGCAGGTAGTTGGCATTACCGGCCTGATCGGCATTGATGGTGCAGTTGCCTGCCGTCACGAAGGTCAAGACCCCGTCGCTGGTGATCGTACATACCCCCGTGGTAATGGAGCTGAAGGTGGGGGCGAGGCCTGAGGTGGCGGTCGCCGACAACGTGGGGCTGGTGCCGAAGTTCTGTGCGCCGGGGTTGTCGAAAGTGATGGTCTGGCTCGCGGCTGGCGTAATGCTGTTGGACGCCGCCGAGGCTGGCCCGGTGCCCACTACGTTGTCGGCAGTGACGGTGAAGGTATAGACCTGCCCATTGGTCAGCCCGGTTACAACGATTGGACTGCTGCCGCCATTCACGGGTAGAACATCCGGCGGGTTGGCCGTCACCGTATAGCCGGTAATCGTTGCCCCGCCGGTATTGGTCGGCGCCGTGAAGCTGACGCTCGCCTGGGTATCACCTGCCGTGGCAGTCACCGCTGTGGGGGCGCCGGGCACCACCGGATTCACGGTGAAGGCCTGGCTCACAGTGGGCGCGGGCAGGTAGCTGGCATCCCCGGCCTGATCGGCATCGATGGTGCAGTTGCCTGCCGTCACGAAGGTCAAGACCCCGTCGCTGGTGATCGTACATATCCCCGTGGTGCTGGAGCTGAAGGTGGGGGTGAGGCCTGAGGTGGCGGTCGCCGACAACGTGGGGCTGGTGCCGAAATTCTGTGCGCCGGGGTTGTTGAAGGTGATGGTCTGGCTCGCCCTGGGGATGACGGCGCTGGAGGGCGCCGAGGGAGCTCCGGTGCCGGCCGAGTTGGTGGCGGTCACTGTGAAGGTGTAGGCGGTGCCATTGTTGAGACCGCTCACCGCGATCGGACTGGCCGCCCCTGTACCGGTGAGGCCGCCCGGGTTGGATGTGACGGTGTAGCCGCTAATCGCCGCGCCGCCATTATCAGCAGGCGGCGTGAAAGCAACCGATGCGCTGGCAACACCCGCCGTTGCCACCACGCTGGTCGGCGCGCCGGGCACGCAAGGGCCGGCGGTAAAGCTCACGTCGCTACCCTGGGTCGTGCCCTCACTGCTGGTGGCGCTCACCCGGTAGTGATAGACCGTGTTGCAGGCAAGGCCGCTCAGGCTGCCAGTCACTGCGGTACTGCCGGCGCCTGCGTTGACTGTTGCAGGCGTGGCGCTGGCCGAGTTGCCGTAGCTGATGCTCGTTCCCCAATCGAAGCTGACACTGGTTGCCGCGCCGTTGTCGTTCACGGTCGCGTTCAGGGTGGCCGCGTTGGCGGAGATTGCGCTGGCGGCATTCGTCGTGGCCGTTGGCGCTGCGGCATACGCAAAGAGCGTGCTGGCGCCCGTGGCACTGGTGCCGCCCGCGTTAGTCACCGTGACATCCACCGTGCCCGGGGCGCCGGCGGGTGAGGTGGCGGTGATCTGGGTGGCGGAATCGACGGTGTAACTGGTCGCATTGGTGCTGCCGAACCGCACTCCCGCCGCCCCCTGCACGGCAGCGAAATTGCTGCCGGTAATAACGACGCTGGTGCCACCTGCTGTAGGGCCGCTATTTGGGGAAATGCCGGACACCGACGGCGCTGATACCTCCGTGATGTTTCGAAGTTCGAGATCTCTCAGAGAAAAAATCGTATTGTCCCCGACAGAGCCAGTGCCGGTGAATTGAATCGTAAAAGAAGAAATGCCATCAAACTGGGCACCCTAGAAACTTGGCGAGGTCGAGCCGCCTGCACCCACCGACCCACCCTGATTCCCTCCTTTGCTGGTGGTGATGACATAGTTGGCGGGGCCACCCCAGCTCGAAATCACCATGCTCTGCAGGTCAAATACCTTGCCCGTAATTGACACAGTCGCGCTGAAGCCTTGCGATCCGTTCAAGCTACTCGCCACGGTCCATTCGTCAGCCCCAACGCAATCATTGCCGCCTCCAACACCGAGCAAGCCATCAACGCAATCAAGAGAGTTCAAGACATAGTAGCCCGATGCCCCGGTCACAGAGAATCGCAAGGTTTCGAAGTTTTCGAACCAGGAGGCTGTACTGGCGTTGGTGATGTTTTCCGTGCCATTGCCTTGAGAGAAGGTGAAGATCGCGGCGCCTGCGGGTGCGCTGAGCACGCCCATGAACAGCATCAGGCTCCAGAGCACTGCAAGCCATGAAAACCTGAATTTGTTTTTTTTGCCTGATTGCATGCGCCGTTCCTTCGTCACTTTCGTTGCATTCTATCAAGGCGACCCCAAGCCCGGGGCTGCCACTTCAGAGCTACCAATCCATGCATAGGTTAGCGGACACTCCTTGCCGGGATGCGATAGTACGGCATGAGCAAGAGAGGCGGTCGTTCGATATCGCACGAGGCGATGGAGGAGATTTGGATTCGGGCCGTGCAGCGGGTCGAAGGGGGGAATCGACGCTGAGGGAAGCGCACTTTCCGCATCTCGGAATCCGGAGTTGGCAAGCGAGCGCATCGATCAGTTCAAGGAACGCATCATCCGCTCGGTCACGAGCCGCACGACCCAGGATGCGCCCGCGCGGTGAGGCGTGCGCTTTGAGCCTTGAGCAAGCCTCGTTGCCAACCAGCTGGCCACTCGGTAGTCGGCATTGTGGCGGTTGATTGTCGGGTGCTTGCCGTTCAGCGCCACCGCGTCGCCGGGCAGCCCGATCAAGCGATTGACGGTGGCATCAGTCTCAAGCTTCGAGTCCGGTCGCAAACATCTTCACAATTCGCCCACAATTGGCGAAAGAACGCTGTTTGCGATTCTCATAGCATGGTCCGCATTCTTTCAAGTGGAGTCGAATCATGCGATACGCTCGTGCCTCAGTCGTGGTGTCCTTGCTGGTTGTCAGTCTGCTTGGTTGCGGAGGGGGGGGCGGCAGCGACCGTCCCGCGGCGCAGCCCTATGCGGAACTGATCGAGGAATTGCGGCGCGAGCTGCCGGCCGCGATGGCTGAGATGGAGGTGGTGGGGCTGTCGATCGCCTTGGTCGACGACCAGCAGGTGGTGTGGGAGTCCGGTTTCGGGGTGCGCGAGGTGGGGAGGGGCGAGCCGGTGAGGGCGGACACACCGATGCGCATCGGCTCGATCAGCAAGCTGTTTACTGCCACCGCGGTGATGCAGCAGGTGGAGCAGGGACGCCTCAGGCTGGATGCGCCGCTTGCCGAGGCTCTGCCGGGCTTCACGGTGCGCTCGCGCTTTCATGCCGATGCGGCGGAGGCGAATTGGACGGTCAGCCTGCGGCAGATGCTGACCCACCATAGCGGCCTGCCCGAGACGAGTCTGGCGGGCATCGGCATGCAGCCCGGCATCCATCCCGGCAATCTTGCCCAGGCGGTGAACGGGGTGCATCTGGCGAATCGACCGGGGCAGCTGCTGGCGTATTCGAATCTGGCCTTCGACCTGCTGGGTACGGTGGTGGAGCAGGCCGGCGGGCGGGCGTTCGAGCGCTATCTTGCCGACGAAGTGCTTGGTCCGCTCGGCATGGCCCACTCGACCCTGCGAAGCGCTGCCGCCAGCGGGCAGGCCTATGGGCACATGGGGGGCGTCAGCGTCGGCACTCAGGCTGACACGTATGACCAGATGCCGGCCGGGGGTATGTGGAGCAGCGCGAGCGAGCTGACCCGTTTCATGCGTATGGTGTTCAATGGCGGCAGTTTCGAGGGGCGGACCATCGTGCGCCCTGATACCCTCGCGGCGATGCTGGTGGCGCAGCACCCCGGCAATCCCTTCGACCTGGATCAGCAGATCGGCTTGGGCTGGTTCGTCAGCGGCTCCGACAGCAAGTTGATCGCCCCCGGCGTTGCCACCGCAGGGCATGACGGCAGCACTGGTGCGTACAACAGCAATCTGATGCTCTTGCCTGACCATCGCCTGGGGGTGGTGATCCTGACCAACAGCGATACTGGTAAGGAACTGGTCGACGCCGTCGCCACCGCCATACTCCGGCGGATGTGGGCCGCCAAGATGGGCAAGCCGGCGCCGGCCGAGCCGCTCCTGCCCGCCACCCAGGCACGGATGGCGACCGAAGCTGATCTGGCCGACTATCCGGGCATCTACAGCCTCACCATGGGCCCCGGCGTGATCGAGTTCAGTGCCCGGGAGGGGGGGCTTCAGCTAACCAGCTCATTGACCGAAAAGCCCGAGCAGCTGATGCGCGACGAGGACGGCTGGTATCGGCTGCCCGACGCAACCGGCGCACCGGCGCGCGATCGGCGCATCAGGCTCGAAACCATAGGCGATGAACGTGCACTGGTGGCGGACATGGCCGGCGCCGGCCGGCTAGTGGTCGCGACCCGCATCATGCCCAAGCCCATCCCTGAGGCATGGCTGGCCAGGTTGGGCGACTATGCGCTGGCGGATGTACTGGAGATCTCGCTGGTCGCCGCGGACGGGTGGCTCGCGGTCAGCCTTGGCGACGGTGAGCTGATGCACCTGCATGCACTGGATTCCGACACCGCAGTGGTTGCCGGGATCGGTCGCAACAAGGGCGACTTCATCCAGGTGGAGTCGGACGGTAGCCTGCGGGCACTCGACGTGAGCTTCACCCGCAAGGCACACTAGCGTCCATGCATACCGTGATGTTGATCGAGGACGACGCCAAGCTGGCAAACCTGATTCGCACCTATCTGGAGCGCTTCGGGTTCGTGGTGCCGATTGTCGCGCGCGGCGACGTGGCCATGGCCGAGTATGCCCGGGTGCAGCCGGACGCGGTGATCCTGGATCTAATGCTGCCTGGGCGTAACGGCCTGCAGCTGTGCCGCGATCTGCGCCAGGCCGGCGGCGTGCCCATCCTGATGTTGACCGCAAGCGCCGAGGATGAGGTCACCGGGCTGGAAATGGGGGCCGATGACTTCGTCGCCAAACCGGTCGAGCCACGCGTGCTGCTGGCGCGCATCCGCGCCCTGCTGCGCCGACCGGCTCCGCTCCAGGAGGTGGCGCGGTTGCGTTTCGGGACGCTGTCGATCGACCTCGACAACCGCGTCGTCGAACTCGCGGGTGAAGCGGTGGAGCTGACCACCAGCGAGTTCGAGCTGCTCACGCTGCTCGCCCGTCACGCCGGAGAGGTGCTGTCGCGTGAGGTGTTGCTGCAGGGGCTGCGCGGCATCGACTTCGATGGGCTGGACCGCACCGTGGATGTCGCGATCGGCAAGTTGCGCCGCAAGCTCGGCGATCACGCGCGTGATGCGCGTCGGATCAAGACGGTGTGGGGCAAGGGTTACCTGTTCAGCCCGGGGGCGTGGTGATGCGTCCCGCCCTGTGGCTGTTCCTGCGGCGCTTCCTGGTTCTGTTCGGCGGCAGCTTTGCCGGTGCGGTCCTGATCCAGCAGCTGGCGCTGCAGCGGCTTGCCCCGCTCGAGGATGACTATTGGCACGAAGTGGTGCGTGGCCAGCTTCATCACCTGCGGGCCGACCTCGGGCCGTTGTCGCCGAGCGCGCGCCTTGAGCGAATCGCCGAGTTGAAGCCGCACTATGGCTTGCAGCTGCAACTGCTGGCGCGTGCCGATGTGCAACTCGGTGCGGACGAGCAGGCGCAGCTGGCGGCACGGCAAGTGGTGATTCGTGCCGACGGCGATCAGTTCCTGACCCCGCTCGATGGCCACACCCTGCTGCAGGTGGATGTGCCGCCGAACCCACTCAAGTGGCACGGTCTGGCCTTGGGAACGCTGCCTTTCATGCTGACCATGGCGCTGCTGGTAGGCTGGTGGGTGCGGCGCCACCGACACGATCTGCGGCGGGTGACGTTGGCGGCCAGGCGCATCGGTGGGGGGGAGTTGTCGGCGCGGGTGGCGCTGGCGCCGGGCTCCGAGCTGAGCACGCTCGGTGGCGACCTCAATGCGATGGCCGCACGGTTGGAGCTGCTCATCGGGGCGCAGCGCCAGCTCGTGCAGGGCGTCGCCCACGAACTGCGCACGCCCATCGCCCGCATCGGCTTCGCCCTCGATCTGCTCGCTGACGAGGCCGAGCCGGCCGCACGCGCGCAGCGGGTCGAGTCGATTCGGGAAGACCTTCGTGAACTCGACGCACTCATCTACGAGATGCTCTCCTATGCTCGCCTGCAGCAGATCGACCAGCCGCTGCGGCGGGAAATGGTCGACACCGCGGCGTGGTTAGACAGCGTGCTGGGTATGGTGGTGGATGAGGCGCAGTCGCGCCAGGTCTCTGTCGAGGCAAGGGGGCCGCTGCCCGGGCGGGTGAGCCTGGAGCCTCGGCTGATGGCGCGCGCCGCGCTCAATCTGCTGCGCAATGCGCTGCGCTACGCGGCTGCGCGCGTCGAAGTGCGGATCGACATACTAGGCTGGGACACCGTGCTGACGGTAGACGACGACGGTCCCGGCATTGCGCCGACCGATCGGGCGAGGCTGCTGGAACCCTTCGTCCGACTGGACGAGAGCCGCAATCGCGACAGCGGCGGCTTCGGGCTTGGCCTTGCGATCGTGAATCAGGTCGCGCGCGCCCATGGCGGGCAGGTCGTGGTCGACGACTCACCCATCGGCGGCGCGCGATTCATCTTGCGCTGGCCGACCGAGGTCGGCCGCTAGGTGCGGCGCGCGGTGGTCGTCCGGACTGCCGCGTCACCCGTGGTTCAGCGATTGTCGGTGCGGCAGATCTTTTCGGGATTCAGCTTGGTGCTCCACGGTAGGCCGCTGTTCTGCAGACGGAAACCGGCCTTCGGGCCTTCCTTGAGGGCGCCGCCCTGGAAGCCGCATCACCGTCCCTGAAGCCCAGTTCACCCACTCAAAATTCAAAAGAGGCGTCAAAAGGAGTTTGGTTTGCGCACAGAAGTAACCTTCCCATCGGATGAAATATCTCTCTCAGGTACCCTTATGGTGCCGAAACGTGACGCGGCATTACCTTGCGTAATCATGGTTCATGGCAGTGGAGCTCAAAATCGAGACGGGAATATTTCAGGGTTTAATACTCAAATCTTTAAATACATTGCGGAATTTTTGGCCGAACAAGGAATTGCTTCATTTCGTTATGACAAAAGAGGCTGTGGCAAAAGTGAAGGAGACTTTAATATTGCCGGCTTGTCTGAAATCGTTGACGATGCGTGTGCTGCCATTGACTTTGTTAGCAATCAAGCAGACGTAATATACCCAAAGGAAGTTTACTTGCTCGGACACAGTGAAGGCGCGGTACTCGCTCCCGAGATTGCATCAAAAAGACCAAGCCTTGCGGGTATTGTGATGTTATGCGCCAGTCTGAGGAGCTTTGAAGAAGATGGCGTTAAGAACGCTGAAATACTAAATCGTGATTTAGAAAAGATGAAGGGAGTAAAAGGAAAGCTAGCACGATTATTTCTGTATTCCAGAGACCCATTAAGAATGATGATGAAGCTTGGCGGTTTCAAGTCTGAAGTGCAACACCGGGTTGTAAGTTCATGATTTCCCGTGCAAAGACTTCAGCAGGTGTTTCAAATCCGAGACACTTTCGAGGGCGGTCGTTTAATTGTCGTG
>JBKBMG010000070.1:14320-22592 GCA_046295975.1 Rhodocyclaceae bacterium | reverse complement strand
CGCCAGCCCAACCTGTTGCTGCTGGACGAACCGACCAACCACCTCGATCTGGAAATGCGCCATGCGCTGACGCTGGCGCTGCAGGACTTCGACGGGGCCATGGTGCTGGTGTCGCACGATCGCGCCCTGCTGCGGGCGACCTGCGACCGCTTCCTGCTCGTGGACGGCGGGCGGGTGCAAGTCTTCGACGGCGATCTGGAGGATTACCGCGACTGGCTGGCCACCCAGCGCAC
Organism: Rhodocyclaceae bacterium; assembly: GCA_046295975.1. Lineage (GTDB taxonomy): Bacteria > Pseudomonadota > Gammaproteobacteria > Burkholderiales > Rhodocyclaceae > UBA2357. The sequence goes on along the minus strand of JBKBMG010000070.1, from coordinate 22,359 downwards.
CCAGGCGGTACAGGCCGCCCAGTGCCCCGAACGCAGCGCCGACAAGGCGGCCCGTAAGGCCGATCGCGAACAGGCCGCCGCAGACCGCCAGGCCCGCCTGGCCGCGCGCCGCCCGCTGGTGAAGGAACGCGACCAACTCGACCGCAAGCTCGCCAGCTGGCACACCGAAAAGCAGTTGCTCGACGAGCGCCTCGCCGATCCGGGCCTCTACGCGGCGGGCGATTCCGGCCTGTTGCAGGACTTGCTCAGGCGTCAGGCCCAGCTTGCTGCCGAGATCGACACCGCCGAGTCGCGCTGGCTGGAAATCGAGGAAGCGCTGGAGGCCTTGCCGGCGGACTGAGCGCGGCGCGGGCCGCCGCCGCCGCGCCGATCACCCGTAAGGGTTCGCCCTCGTTGGCAAATTCCGCGGGTTGCACGGATAATGCGGCCGAATCGGCTCGCGCCTCATCCGGGTGCCGGGGCCGGGCCATGAAGGGTCGCGCGGTGCGCAGCGGGTTGCGTACCGCCCAGATCGCTGCAAGCGACGGAACGGCCCCAGAGGAGAACAAGCGTCGGCACGCCTGACCCGGGCGTGCACGAGGAGCGCAATGACATCCACATCCGCACCGGCACTCGAGGTGGTCGACATCCACAAGCGTTATGGCGACCACGAAGTTCTCAAGGGCATAGACCTGACCGCGCACGACGGCGACGTGATCTCGATCATCGGGTCGAGCGGCTCCGGTAAATCGACTTTTCTGCGCTGCCTGAACCTGCTCGAACAGCCCTCGCGCGGCGAGATCCGCCTGCGTGGCGAAGCCCTGCAACTGCGCGCCGACAAGCATGGCGAGCTCCAGGCGGTCAGCCGCAAGCAACTCGAGCGCATGCGCGCCCGCATCGGTTTCGTGTTCCAGAACTTCAACCTGTGGCCGCACATGACGATTCTGGACAACATCATCCTCGGGCCGATGCAGGTGGCCGGCCTGGACCGCAAGACAGCGGTGGACCGCGCCGAGACCCTGCTCGGCAAGGTCGGGCTGAAGGACAAGCGCTCCGCCTACCCCGGCAATCTCTCCGGCGGCCAGCAGCAGCGGGTGGCGATTGCCCGCACGCTGGCGATGGAGCCGGAAGTGATCCTGTTCGACGAACCCACCTCGGCCCTCGACCCCGAGTTGGTCAACGAAGTGCTGGGCGTGATGCGCGGGTTGGCCGACGAAGGCCGTACCATGCTCATCGTGACCCATGAGATGCGCTTCGCGCGCGAGGTTTCCTCCCACGTCATGTTCCTGCATCAGGGCCGGGTGGAGGAGTTCGGCCCGCCGGAGCAGGTGTTCACCGCGCCGGCGTCGGCGCGCTGTCGCGAGTTTCTGGTCAATCACATATAAGAAAGGCATGGCGCGGTTCGTGCTTCGTCCCTGCGCGGCCCGCCCCATGGCGTCGCACCACCCATCCTACCTATGAGGAGATGCACACGATGAAAGCTCACAAGGCCATGATCGCCGTCCTGCTGTCGGGCGCGGCCCTGATCGCCGGCAGCGCGCACGCGGACAAGGTCCGTATCGCCACCGAGGGCGCCTACGCGCCGTTCAACTTCATCGATTCCAGCGGCCAGCCCCAGGGCTTCGACGTCGACATCGCGCTGGCGCTGTGCGAGAAGATGAAGGCCGAGTGCGAGATCGTCGCCCAGGACTGGGACGGCATCATCCCAGGCCTTCAGGCGCGCCGCTACGACGCGATCGTGGCCTCGATGTCGATCACTGAGGAGCGCCAGCGCGTGGTCTCCTTCACCAACCCCTACTACTCCAACGTGCTCGCCTTCATCGGCCCCAAGGGGCAGGACATGGCGACCGACGCTGCTGGGCTCAAGGGCAAGACGCTGGGTGCCCAGCGCGCCACCGTGGCCGGCCAGTACCTTGAGGATGAGCTCGGCAAGCACGTTACCGTGAAGCTCTACGACACCCAGGACAATGCCTACCTCGACCTGGCAGCCGGTCGCCTGGATGGCATGGTATCGGACAAGTTCCCCGCCTACGACTGGCTGCAGACCGAAGCCGGCCAGAAGTTCGAGTTCAAGGGCGAGGACATCGACATCGACGACAAGATCGCCATCGCGGTGCGCAAGCAGGACGACGCGCTGCGCGAGCGGCTGAACAAGGCGCTGGAGGAAATCGTCGCCGACGGTACCTACAAGGCGATCAACGAGAAGTACTTCCCGTTCTCGATCTACTGACCAACCCGTCCGCACGCCCCGTGACGGTGCGCGGCCACTGACGGCCGGCCCGCCGGGGCGCATCCGGACTCTCTGCCCGGCCTCCGTCCGCGTGCGCCCGCCCCGGGCGTCCGTGGCCGCCGTGCCGTTGCCGGAAAGGCTAGCCATCGCATGGATCTTCAGGGATTCGGCCACCTGCTGCTGTCGGGAACGTGGGTTACCCTGCAGCTTGCCTTCACCAGTCTGTTCTTCGGCCTGCTGCTGGGCCTGATCGGCGCCGCGCTGGCGCTTTCGCCGGTGCCGCCGCTGCGCTGGCTGGCGATCGGCTACAACACCTTGATGCGGGGGGTGCCCGAGCTGCTGCTGGTGCTGATCATTTATTTCGGCGCCACCCACCTGATCGCCTGGGCCACCGGCAACTACATCGAGGTCAGCGCCTTCGCTGCCGGCGTGGCCGCCTTGTCGATTGCCTTCGGCGCCTACGCCACCGAGGTGTTCCGCAGCGCCATGATGGAAATCCCCCAGGGCCAGCGCGAGGCCGCGCTGGCGATCGGGCTGGGCCGCTGGGATACCTTTCGCCGCATCATCCTGCCGCAGTTGTGGCGGCTGGCGCTGCCGGGGCTGGGCAACCTGTTCCTGGTACTGCTCAAGGACACCGCCCTGGTGTCGGTGATCGGCCTGGACGACCTCATGCGCCAGGCCTCCGTCGCCGCCGGCTTCACCAAGTTGCCCTTCACCTTCTACATGGCGGCGGCGGGCATCTACCTGTTGCTCACCATCGTCTCGATGCAGGTCATCCAGCAGCTCGAACGCTGGGCGAACCGCGGCTACCGGGGGGTACGCGCATGATGGACGACGCGATTCTTGCCCTGGCCTCCTGGCTGCAGGCGCTCGCCGGCGGGGTCGAGCCGTGGGCCTCGTATGCGCGCTACCTGCCGCGCATCGTCGACGGCGTGTTCCTGACCCTGGAACTGGTCGTGTTCTCCGGCCTGATCGGCCTGATGCTGGCGATTCCGCTGGCCTTGATGCGCATCGCCCGCAACCCGTGGTGGTGGATGCCCGCCTACGGCTATATCTTTTTCTTCCGCGGCACGCCGTTGCTGGTGCAGATCTTCCTGGTGTACTACGGGCTGTCGCAGTTCGAGCTCTTGCGCGAATTCCCGTGGCTGTGGGGGCAGGTGCTGTCCAAACCGTACTGGTGTGCGATCATCGCCTTCAGTCTCAACACCGCCGCCTACACCGCCGAGCTGCTGCGCGGCGCCATGCAGGCCGTGCCGCGCGGCGAGGTCGAGGCGGCCCAGTCGCTGGGGCTGCCGCGTGCCACGCAGTACCGCAGAATCATCCTGCCGCGGGCCTTCCGCATGATCCTGCCGGCCTACGGCAACGAAGTCATCCTCATGATCAAGGGCAGTGCGCTGGCGTCCACCATCACCCTGCTCGACCTGATGGGGGCGACCCGCAGCGTGATCGCACGCACCTACATGAACATGGAGTTCTTCCTGCTCGCCGGGGTGCTCTACCTGCTCATCACCGCCGTTTTCATCGGCCTGTTCCGCTTGCTCGAGCACATTTTCAACGCCCACAAGCGCGCACCGCGGCGTACCGCGGCCAAGGCGTCCGCGCGGGGGTGAGTGCCCGCGGCCACGGCCGCGGGTCGCAAGCGCGGGTTGTGCGGCGATGTCGGGTAGAATCGCGCACACTTTCAACGACCCGGAAGCGTTCGCCGTGAAAATCGTCTGCCTCGACCTCGAAGGAGTACTGGTTCCCGAAATCTGGATCGAATTCGCCGAGCGCACCGGTATTCCGGAGTTGCGCCGCACCACGCGCGACGAACCGGACTACGACAAGCTCATGAAGTACCGCCTGGGCATTCTGGCCGAGCGCAAGCTGGGCCTGCCCGACATCCAGGCGGTGATCGGCGAGATGGGACCGATGCCGGGCGCGCGTGCCTTTCTCGACGACCTGCGCGAGCACTACCAGGTCGTCATTCTGTCCGACACCTTCTACGAGTTCGCCCAGCCGCTGATGCGACAGCTCGGCCGGCCGACGCTGTTCTGCCACAGCCTCGAGGCGAATGCCGAAGGGGTCGTGGTGGACTACCACCTGCGCATGCCCAACCAGAAGCAGGAGGCGGTGCGGCGCTTCAAGGAGCTCAACTTCTCCGTGGTGGCCGCGGGGGATTCGTACAACGATACCGCGATGCTCGGCGAGGCCCACGGCGGCATCCTGTTTCACCCGCCCGAAAACGTGGTGCGGGAATTCCCGCAGTATCCGGTGGTGCGCGACTATGCCGCGCTGCGCGAGCAGATCGACGCGGCGTTTGCGCGCCAGGCCTGAATCTGCGCCATCGGGCGTGGGTGGCTGCCCGGCCGCCCACGAAAAAACGGACACCCTGAGGTGTCCGTCTGCCGTCGCGGCGAGGAGAGTAACCGTCCCGGCATCTGTTGCCCGTGTGGGCCGGGCCCGCAGCGCGGACCCGTACGCGATCAGAAGCTCTTGCTGATGCTGAGGACCAGCGCCTTGTCGTAGTTGGGCGTGTTCTTCACGTTGGAATCCACATAGTGCAGGCCGAAGTCCAGGCCGACGAAGGACTGCGTCACGCCGAGCTTCCAGTTGCGCGCGCTCTTGCCGTCGTCCGGATCTAGGTAGCCGATGCTGGCGTCCAGCGTCAACGATTCGTTCAGCGGGTAGGCCACCTCAAACTCCAGGTAATTGGTGTCGAAGTCGATGTCGCGGTAGTAGGTCAGGCTGAGGAACTCCCAGGACGCGCCCAGATAGAGTTCGGTGGAGTCGGTGTCATCGCTCTTGTGCGAGCCCGGGTAAATGTAGCGCACTGCGCCAACGTCGAAACCGAAGGCGCCGATCTCGCCGGCGTAGCCGATATATACGTCCAGCTCAACGCCGTTGCTGCCCTCGATCACCGAATTCTTGGCCACGCTCGAACCCCACAGACCGGCGTACAAGCCACTGGCGTGGTTGTAGTCGATGCTGCCCTGGATCGCGGGGCGCCCATCGGACCAGCTGTAGCCGCGGGACACATAGTCGGAAACAAAGGTGACATTGCCGCTGAACGGGCTGTCTTCGGCCAGCGCGAGATTGGCGCCCAGCAGCGAGGTGGCGGTAATGACGGCGGCGGCGATGACGTTTTGGCGCATGGTTTTCTCCTTGAAAAATCTGCTTACCTTCTTTGTCGTTCTTTAAGCATGCAGCGTGCCAGGCCTGATGCGGGCGCCGGCGGTACCGGCAGATGGGCCACGCTGCGGCCCGGATCACGATGTTTCGTAGCGTGAAGCCCGGCGTGTGGCCGGGCCGCGGCGCAGTTTGAGGCGATTTTCCAGCTGCGCGCACGATAATAGTGCAGCGATTTCCTGGACGCATTGGCAGTTGCGGCGGGTCGTGTTGCGTGCGCGACGCAAAAATGGGGGGCCAGGCCCCCCATTTCACTGTGCATCAGCTGCAAGCGCTAGACTTGCAGGTTCCGTCCGCGCTGATTACTTGTTCACAAACTCGGGATAGGCTTCCTGGCCGCATTCGGCGAGGTCCACCCCTTCGTACTCCTCTTCCTCGGACACGCGGATGCCGATCACCGCCTTCAGCACGCTCCACACGATCAGGCTGAGGCCGAACACCCACACGAAGATGGTGAGGCCGCCGACAATTTGACCGATGAAGGTGGCGTCGCTGTTGGTCAGCGGCACCAGCAGCAGGCCCAGGACACCGCAGGTGCCGTGTACCGAGATCGCGCCCACCGGATCGTCGATCTTGAACTTGTCGAGGAGAGTGATCGACAACACCACCAGCACGCCACCGGCCGCGCCGAACAGCGTTGCGAGCAACGGCGTGGGGGTGGAGGGCTCAGCGGTGATGGCCACCAGGCCGGCCAGCGCGCCGTTGAGCAGCATCGTAAGGTCAGCCTTGCCGAACATGATCTTGGATACGATCAGCGCAGCGATTGCACCGCCCGCGGCTGCGGTGTTGGTGTTCAGGAACACCATCGCCACGTCGTTGGCGCTGCCGATGTCACCGAGCTTGAGCACCGAACCGCCGTTGAAGCCGAACCAGCCCATCCACAGGATGAAGGTGCCGAGCGTGGCCAGCGGCAGGTTGGCACCGGGGATCGCGCGCACCTCGCCACCGGGGCCGTACTTGCCCTTGCGCGGACCCAGCAGCAGCACGCCAGCCAGGGCGGCGGCCGCACCGGCCATATGCACGATGCCGGAACCGGCGAAATCGGAGAAGCCGAGGTCGCCCAGGTTGTACATGCCGAACACGTCGTCGCCGTTCCACGTCCAGGCACCTTCCATCGGGTAGATGAAGCCGGTCATGACCACCGCGAAGGCCAGGAAGGCCCACAGCTTCATGCGCTCGGCCACCGCGCCGGAGACGATGGACATCGCGGTCGCGACGAACACCACCTGGAAGAAGAAGTCGGAGGCGTCGGCGTAGATCGAGTCGCCGGTGAAACCGTCCTCGCGCTCCGCGAAGGCCGTCAGCGCATCGTCCACCAGCGTCTCGCCACCGGAGATGCCGGACAGGAAGATGCCGCCGCCGTACATGATGGCGTAGCCGCACACCAGGTACATGATGCAGCTCACCGCGAACAGGCTGACGTTCTTGGTCAGGATCTCGACGGTGTTCTTGGAGCGGACCAGGCCTGCCTCGAGCATCGAGAAGCCCGCGGCCATCCACATGACCAGCGCGCCGCACACGAGGAAGTAGAACGTGTCCATTGCGTACTGCAGTTGATACACGTTGCCGGTGACGGCGCCCACCGATTCGGTGACCGCCGTGACCGAGGCGACGAGCGCCTCGTCGGCCAGGACCGGCGCTGCGACGCCGGCGGCCGATAGGGCAAGCAAGGCTTTTATGGCTTTATGCATGGTTTGGGCTCCCTGTGATCACAATGCGTCGGCACCGGTTTCCCCGGTCCGGATACGAATGGCCTGCTCCAGATCGAACACGAAGATCTTCCCGTCACCGATCTTGCCGGTGGAGGCGGCCTTCTCGATGGTTTCGATCACCTGGTCGAGGATGTCGGACTGCACCGCGATCTCGATCTTGACCTTGGGCAGGAAGTCCACGACATATTCGGCGCCGCGGTACAACTCGGTATGGCCCTTCTGCCGGCCGAAACCCTTGACCTCGGTAACGGTGATGCCCTGCACGCCGATTGCCGAGAGCGCTTCGCGCACTTCGTCGAGCTTGAAGGGTTTGATGATTGCGGTGACCATTTTCATGACGTTCTCCTGTCATCGACGGGGGTGTTGGGCGAATGAAGCGCGTGCATCGTGTTCTCCGAATGCATGATTGCTGGCGAAGCAAGCACTTGCAGGAACCATGCCATTGGCCGCAACTTCAGTCGGAACAACGGGTTGCGGAGCGAACGCGCTTGTTTCGGGGCGTGTCTGGGAGAAAAGCGTGGGGGATGGACGGCGCGCAGGCGTGTTTTTGCACCGTATTGGTGCAAAATGCGGCCGGTGATGCGCGTGGGGGCGGTGCGGCGGATGGCGCTACAATTCGAATCTACCCTGCCAACGAGGATTCCGACATGACCACCCCCCGCATATTCGATGAAATTGGTGCCAAGCTCTCGGAGCTGGCCGCCAACAGTCCCGCCAAGGATATCGAGAAGAACGTCAAGGCCATGCTGGGCAGCGCCTTCGGCAAGCTCGACCTGGTGACCCGTGAGGAGTTCGACGTGCAGCGCGAGATGCTGGCACATGCCCGTACCCGCCTGCTGGAGCTGGAAGAGCGTGTCGCCGCGCTGGAGAAGGGCGCAGGCCCGTCCGGCGAGGAAGAATGACGAACGTCGGCCGCGGGCCCACGGGCGCGGGCGCCGCGTGGAATGGCC
>JBKBMG010000070.1:0-14310 GCA_046295975.1 Rhodocyclaceae bacterium | reverse complement strand
CGGCGTCGGGCGGCCTAGCCTCGGGTCAGGTCGCCCGCGCCCGCCGGGCCGCGCCACCCGGGCCGCGCCCGACGATTGAATGCGCCACTTTGGTGCATGCGTGCGCGATGAACGCATTGGCCATGCACCGTTGCTGCGCATACCCGGTGCGTCCGGGGGGTGGTGCGGTTGTAGCGCAGTTGTGGCGCGGTTGTAGCGAAAACGCCGCCGCGGCGTGGCGGCGCTCAGCCTGGCACGCGGCCTTCCACACCCTCCACGTAGTAGTTCATCGCCAGCTTGTCGGCGTCGCTCATCGCGGTGCCGGCGGCCACCACTTCCTTGCCCGCCTGGTCGCGCAACGGCCCCTGGAAGATCGGCCGGCTGTCATCGAGAATGCCGCGGCGGCGTGCGTCCACCTCGGCGCGTACGTCCTCGCCCACCATGTCACCGAAGCGGGTCAGGTCTATCGCACCTTCCTTGAGGCCGAACCAGACCTGTCGTTCTGCCTGGAAGTTGCCGGCGAGCACCGCCTCGATTACCTGCTTGTACCAGACGTCCCAGTAGATTTCGCTGGCCGCCAGTTGGGCGCGGGGGCCGTAGGCGCTCATGTCCGAATCCCAACCGAAGGCGTAGGCGCCTTTCTCCTGGGCGGCTTGCAGCACCGCCGGGGAGTCGGTGTTCTGCATCAGCACGTCGGCGCCCTGCGCCAGCAGCGTGAGCGCGGCCTGCCGCTCCTTGCCGGGGTCGAACCAGGAATTTACCCAGATCACCCGGGTGCTGGCCTCCGGATTCACGCTGCGTGCGCCGATGGTGAAAGCGTTGATGTTGCGCAGCACCTCCGGGATGGGGTGGGAGCCCACTACGCCCAGCTTGCCGCTGCGCGAGAAATGCCCGGCAACCACGCCCGCGAGATAGGCACCCTCGTAGGTGCGCACGTCGTAGGTACCCATGTTCTTCGCGGTCTTGTAGCCCGTGGCGTGCTGGAACACCACATCGGGAAACTGGCGTGCCACCTTGAGGGTGGAGTCCATGTAGCCAAACGAGGTCGTGAACACGACGCGGTGCCCGTCCTGGGCAAGGTTGCGGATCACCCGCTCGGCGTCCGCGCCTTCGGTGACGCTTTCGATGAAAGTGGTCGCGACCTGTCCGGGAAACGCCGCCTCCAGCGCACGGCGCCCCAGATCGTGGGCGAAGGTCCAGCCCGCCTCGCCGACGGGGCCGACATACACGAACCCCACCTTGAGCGGTGTGGCGGGCTGCGCGAGCAGGCGTGCCGGGCCGATCAGGCTGCCTGCCGCAAGGGCAGCGGTGAATTTCAAGGCGGTACGGCGAGAGGTCATAAAGGGCTCCTCGGCTAAGGGCTCCGCGGGGGCGGAGTCCGGGTGTTGGGGGTTGGGGGGCAGACAATCGGCTCCGGCAAGATGTCGAGCCTGCCGACGGCGCTCGGAACGGGCTCGTCAAAGGGCGTCGGTCTGACCCATGGTCGATTGCCAGCGATGCCCGTCAATCATAGCGGCATGTGCGTGGAGGGGGTGTCATCGCCGGCGACAGGCGTCGCAATCGGACAACTCGTCGTGCTGAGAACGCCACAGGGTGGTGCGGAAGGCGCGAGGCTTCGATCAATGTCATAATCCCGTACGGATCGCTGAATGCGATCGACGTTGTCCAGACGGAGAAGAACATGTCGCTTGCCCTCGTCCGGACCCGCGCGCTTGCGGGGCTGAACGCACCCGAGGTGACCGTGGAGGTGCATCTCGCCAATGGTTTGCCCGCCTTCAATCTGGTCGGCCTGCCCGACACAGAGGTTCGCGAAGCGCGCGACCGCGTGCGGGCGGCCATCGTCACATCGCAGTTCGAATTCCCGCAACGACGCATCACCGTCAATCTTGCTCCGGCCGACCTGCCCAAGGAAAGCGGTCGTTTCGATCTGCCGATCGCTTTGGGTATTCTCGCCGCCTCCGGTCAGGTGGATGCCGAGGCGCTGGGCGCCTGCGAGTTTGCCGGCGAGTTGTCGCTCAACGGCGGTTTGCGGCCGGTGCGGGGTGCGCTGGCGGTGGCGCTGGCGGCGGCCCGGGCCGAGCGGTCGCTGGTGCTGCCGACGGCCAATGCCGACGAGGCCGCACTGGCTGGCCGCGGGGAGTTGTATCCGGCCGAGACCCTGCTTGCGGTGTGTGCCCACGTTAACGGCCACACCCGGCTCACACGTCATGTGGCGCGGCCGGTGGAGGCCGACACCAGCGCCGGCCCCGATCTGGCCGACGTGAAGGGCCAGGCACTGGCCAGGCGGGCGCTCGAGGTGGCGGCCGCTGGCCGGCACTCCCTGCTGATGTTCGGCCCGCCCGGTACCGGCAAGTCCATGCTCGCCCAGCGCCTGCCCGGCCTGTTGCCGCCGATGGAGGAGGGCGAGGCGATGGAAAGTGCGGCGATCCAGTCGATCGAAGGCGGCTTCGACGCACGCACCTGGTCGCGGCGTCCGTATCGGGCGCCCCACCATTCGGCGTCGGCACCGGCCCTGGTGGGCGGGGGGGCGAACCCGCGCCCCGGCGAGATCAGCCTCGCCCACAACGGGGTGCTGTTCCTCGACGAGTTGCCCGAGTTCGACCGGCGCGTGCTGGAAGCCCTGCGCGAACCGCTGGAAACCGGGCAGATCACGGTCTCGCGCGCCCGCCAGCGCACCGAATACCCGGCACGCTTCCAGCTCGTTGCGGCGATGAATCCCTGCCCCTGCGGGTATCACGGCGCGCCGGGCGACCGTTGCCACTGCAGCGCGGAGCAGATCCGGCGCTATCGCACCAAGCTTTCCGGCCCGTTGCTGGACCGCATGGACATCGTCGTGGAAGTGCCACTGCTCGACCCGGCGGAGTTGCAGAAGCGCATGCCGGGCGAGCCCTCGGCGGTGGTGCGCACTCGGGTGGCCGCCGCCTGGGCGCGCCAGCAGGCACGCCAGAAGCGCCCCAACAGCGTGCTTGCGGCCAGCGAGGTGGAACGCCATTGCCCGCTCGACGATGCCGGGCGGACGCTGCTCGGCCACGCGATCGAGCGCTTGCAGCTGTCGGCGCGCGGCTACCACCGCATCCTCAAGGTCGCGCGCACCCTCGCTGATCTTGCCGGCGCCGACAGCATTGGCGCGGCCCACGTTGCCGAGGCCATCCAGTATCGACGCAGCCTGACGGCCTGAGCACCCCACTGCGTCCGGTGTCCCGTTGCGGGCCCCGCCGGGTCGCAGCGGTGGCGTAGCCCTCTGCACGACCGTTTCCAGGGCAGTGGCGGTCGGGCTATCATGGCGCCTTACCATCCGGTCGGACGCCGCGCATCGCACGCATCGCGCACGTCCTCGCCCCGGCCTCCATTACCCGCCCGCGGCGCGCGTGGTTTGCGTCCCTGGCGACATGCGAGTTCCCCATGCCCGCCTCTTCCCCGCGCCTGGCCATGCTGCTTGCGGCTCTGGCCGCCATCGGCCCGTTCGCGATCGATACCTACCTGCCCGCCTTCCACGCCATGGCCCAGGCCTTGTCGGCCACGCAACTGCAGGTTCAGCAGACGCTCACCGCCTATATGGCGATGTTCGCGGTGATGGCCTTGTGGCACGGCGCCCTGGCCGACCGTTTCGGCCGCCGCGTGGTCATCATCGTTTCCACCGCGTTGTTTTCCGTCGCGTCGCTGATCTGCGCGCTCGCCACCAGCATCGAATGGCTGTGGCTCGGCAGGGCGCTGCAGGGCATGGCAGGGGGGGCGGGTATGATCGTCGGTCGCGCGGTGATTCGAGACCTCTACGACGGCACCCAGGCGCAGCGGCTGATGGCGCGGGTGACGATGATTTTCGGCATCGCTCCGGCGATCGCACCGCTGATCGGTGGCGCCTTGCTGGTGCTGGCCGGCTGGCGTTCGATCTTCCTGTTTCTGGCGGTGTTTTCCGCGCTGCTGGTGTGGATGGCCTGGCGCCACCTGCCTGAAACGCTCGCGCCCGAAGCGCGCCAGTCGCTGCATCCGGTGAAGCTCGGGCGCGCCTACCTGGCGGTGCTGACGCGTGGCGCCTTTCTGTTGCTGTCCGCAGCGTTGGCAATGAACTTCAACGGCTTCTTCGTCTACGTGCTGTCGGCGCCGGAGTTCCTGATGAACCACCTGGGCCTGCGCGAAACCGACTTCGCCTGGTTGTTCGTGCCGGCGGTGGCCGGGCTGGTGGGCGGCTCCATGCTGTCGGGGCGGGTTGCGGGGCGATGGACGGCGATGCGCTGCATCGGGGTGGGATTCGCCATCATGGTGTTGGCAGCAGTGGCCAACGTCGTGCATGCGGCGCTGCTGCCGCCGGCGGTGCCTGATTCGGTGCTGCCGGTGGCGCTCTACACCTTCGGCATGGCGCTGGCCATGCCCAGCCTGACCTTGCTTGCGCTTGATCTGTTTCCGGCGCGCCGCGGCCTGGCTTCGAGCTGCCAGAGCTTCATGCAGGTTGGGGTGACCGCGCTGACGGCCGGGGCAATCGCGCCACTGTTGTGGGCCACGCCACTCACCCTGAGTGCGGGCATGAGCGGATTCCTGGCGTTGGGGCTGTTGTGCTTTCTGGCGTGGCAGGCGCTTGGCCCGGGGCGGGCGACAAGCGACGGCGGAAAGCAGCCGGGCGCGTGAGGCGGCCGCGGCATGGCGGCGCGCGCTGGCCGGTGGCAGTCAGCGCTGCTGCCACGGCAGGCTGTCGAAGCGCCCTCCGTTGAGCGTGTTGCGATGGTGTTTCTCGATCGTCGCCTGGGGGCGGGCAGCGGCAGGGTATTGGTTTCTCGACGGGGGGGTGGTGTTTCACCGTCTCCGCTCCGTACCATCCTCAACGTGTTCGTCGCTCGCGAGCTCGCCAAGATAGGCGGTGCGTACCCGGGTGTCCTCGCGCAGGGTGGCGGCCGGGCCGCTCAGGGTGATGCGGCCGGATTCCATCACCCATGCGCGGTCGGCCAGATCCAGCGCCAGCCGGGCGTTCTGTTCCACCAGCAGAATCGTGACGCCGGAGCGGGCGATGCCGGCGATGAGGCCGAATACCGTATCCACCATGCGCGGCGCGAGCCCCATGGAGGGTTCGTCGAGCAGCAGCAGCCGCGGCCGCGACAACAGCGCGCGGCCGATGGCGAGCATTTGCTGTTCGCCGCCCGAAAGCGTGCCGGCGGTCTGGTCCAGGCGCTCGGCCAGCCTGGGAATGCGGACGAGCACTTCGGCCAGGTCGCGCGCCACGGCGTCGCTGTCGCGCCGCGCGTAGGCGCCCAGGCGGAGGTTCTCCGCCACACTGAGGCGGGCGAAGATGCCCCGCCCTTCGGGCACCAGCGCCACGCCGGCGGCCACGCGGCGGTGCGCCGGCAGGCGCGTGAGCTCGGCGCCCGCCAGGCGGACGGCGCCGGCGCGCGTCGGGACGCTGCCGGCAATGGCATTCAGCGTCGAACTCTTGCCCGCACCGTTGGCGCCGATCAGGCAACCCAGTTCGCCGGCCGCCAGCGTCAGGTCAATGGCGCGTACCGCGGCAATTGTTTCGTCATAGGTCACTTCGAGTCCGCGCACATCGAGCAGCGGTGCGGCATGGGGGGGTGTCGTGTCTTCCGGCGCGCTTGCCGCGGTATTGCGGGTTCCGGCGCCGACTGCCGCAACCGGCGGCAGGGCGGGGCGGGGGTCAGCGGGGGCGGACATCGTGCGATCCCAAATAGGCCTCCACCACGGCCGCGTCGCGGGCCACCTCGGCGGGTGGGCCGTCGGCAATCTTGCGGCCGGAATCCAGCACCGCCACGCGGTCACACAGGCGCAGCACCAGTGCCACGTCGTGCTCGATCAACAGCACGGTGATGCCGTCGCCACGGATGCGCTCGATCAGCGCCTGCAGTTGCGCGGTCTCGGTGGCGTTCATGCCGGCGGCAGGTTCGTCCAGCGCCAGCAGTCGGGGGCGCGTGGCCAGCGCGCGGGCGATCTCTAGCCGCCGCTGGTCGCCGTAGGAGAGGGTATGGGCGATCTGCGCGGCGCGTCCGGCCAGGCCGACGTAACTCACGCAGGCGTGCGTGATCTCAGCGGCCTGCGCCTCGTCGGCGCGTGCCGCGGCGCCGCCCAGCAGCCGCGCCAGACCGCCGGCGCGGGCATGGCGATGGGTGCCGGCGAGCACGTTTTCGAACACGCTCAGGTCGCGGAACAGGCGCAGGTTCTGGAAGCTGCGGGCCAGTCCGCGGCGCGCGCACAAGTGCGGGCGGGCCAGTGGCAGGGGCGCGCCGGCAAAGCGGCAGTCGCCGGCATCCGGGGTGCAAAAGCCGGTGAGCACGTCGAACAGCGTGGTCTTGCCGGCGCCGTTGGGGCCGATCAGGCCAAAGATCTGGCCTTCGGCGATGTCGAGGTCCACTGCCGCAAGTGCCACCACGCCGCCGAACGCCTTGCTCACGCCGCGGGCGCTCAATAGGGCGGCAGGGCACGGGGCGGGATGCGGCGGGGTGTCGCCTCCGGCATCGATTGCTGCGGGATCCGGGGCGGCGGGCGATCGGGCGGGCTGGGCCATCATCGGGTGCAGGTGATCGGTGGTGGTTGTGGTGTCTGTGGTGGTTGTGGTGGCGATGGCTGCGCGGGTTGGTGTGGTGGCGCCGGCGGGCTGGGTGGCCTTGGCGGCGTCGGAATCGTCCATGGCCTCGCCATCGGGGGCGGGCCAACAGGGGCTCCCGGCGGATAGAATAAGACATTTCGCGCGGCCGCCCGTAAGGCCGCGTCCGATGGAGGCGTGCCGATGTCCGACAAATCCCTGGCCGATCTGCGCAAGAGCTACGAACTCGGCAGTCTGGAGGAAGACACGATTGCGAGCGAGCCGCTCAGGCAGTTCCGCGAATGGCTGGAATACGCGCTCGCCAGCAAGGTGCCCGAGCCGAACGCGATGACGGTGGCAACGGTTGGGGCGGATGGCCGCCCCTCCACCCGACCGGTGCTGATCAAGGGCTACGACGAGCGCGGCATCGTCTGGTTCACCAACTACGCCAGCCGCAAGGGGCGTGAGCTGGAGGCAAATCCGTTTGCCGCGCTGCAATTCCATTGGGTTGAACTCGAGCGCGTGGTGCGCATCGAAGGGAGCGTGGAGAGGGTATCTGACGAGGAGTCGGATGCCTACTTCGCCAGCCGTCCGCTCAACCACCGCATCGGCGCCTGGGCTTCGCACCAGAGCGAGGCGATTTCCGGGCGCGGCGTCATCGTCGCGCGGGCGGCCGAATATGGCCTGAAGTTCGGCCTCAACCCGCCGCGCCCGCCGCACTGGGGCGGCTATCGGCTCAAGCCCGATTACTGGGAGTTCTGGCAGGGGCGCGTGTCGCGCTTGCACGACCGCATCGCCTACCGCTTGCAGCCCGACTGTACCTGGACGCGCGCGCGACTGTCGCCCTGATGGTAGTGGGCGGCGCGTAGCGGCTTCAGGGTGTGTTCGCAGCGTCCCCGGCGCCACCGCCGGGAGACTGTGCAGGAACATACCCCAACAAGCCTGGAGTGAATCGATGCGATCAAAGAGAACGATGGGGCCGATGGGCCTCGTGATGGAATGGATCCGCTTGATGAGTGGGAGTGGGCGTAGCGCCGCCCGGCTGGCGTGGGTCATGCTGCTGGCGCTGGGGGTGTTGTCCGGCTGCGCGCTCACGCCGCCGGCGCCCCTCACCAGCGAGGCCGAAGTTCGCGCCAAGCGTGGCGAGCCCACTCGCATCTGGGACGACCCCGAGGGCACGCGCACACTGGAATACGCCACCCAGCCGTTCGGCACCACCTGCTGGATGTACACCATAGACGCCGAAGGCAAGGTGGTGGCGCAGCTCGATGCCTTGTCGCAGGAGCACCGCAACCGCGTCAAGCCCGGCATGAACCCGGACGAGGTGCGACGCCTGCTCGGCCAGGAGCGCTCCATCCAGCGTTACTCGCTGTCCGGCGAGGAAGTCTGGGACTGGAATGTGTCGCGCGTCGGGATGGGCGTGTCGTCGGCCTTCTTCAACGTCCATTTCGTCGACGGCAAGGTTACCCGCACCAGCATGAGCTATGACTACCCGGATGAGCGCTGGCAGTTCGGCATCGGTTTCGGCCGCGGTGTGCATCCACACTGGGGCTTCGGCTGGGGGTGGGGCTGGCCGCATTACTACCGCCCGTGGCCTTACCACTACTGGTGAGGGTGGCGCTTGGCCGGCGGGTCCGTCCCGCGGGCCTGCCCCGTCCCCCTGAGCAACTCCGCTTGCAGCCATTGGTGCCCCCTGGTCGCCATATCGCCTTGATTTCTTTGCTTAGGCCGTGACAGCCCGTTAAACTCCGCGTCTTGCCGAGGAGCGTTGCGACCCGCTGCACTGTGGGCCAGGCTCGGCAATCGAAACAACGGCGCTCACGAACCAGGCTAGACCGGGTTTGTGGCGCCGTGTCCTTTTGCGGGGCGCCCGCTTCCGGTCTAGAGTCTTTTCAGGCCGCCAGTCCGGGAACCCGTCATGCAAGCCGATCGCACCCAAGAACTCCATGCCCTGATGGCCGAGCGCATCCTCGTGCTCGACGGCGCCATGGGCACGATGATCCAGCAGTACAAGCTGTCCGAGCGCGACTATCGGGGCACGCGCCTGCTGGCGCATCCGCGCGACGTGAAGGGCAACAACGACTTGCTGGTGCTCACCAAACCCGAGGTGATCACCGAGATCCACCGTGCCTACCTCGAGGCAGGCGCCGACATCATCGAAACCAACACCTTCAACGGCACCCGCGTGTCGCAGGCGGAGTACGGGCTGGAGTCGCTGGCCTACGAAATCAACGTGGCCGGCGCCCGGCTGGTACGCGAGCTGTGCGACGAATACACCGCGAAGAATCCCGCCAAGCCGCGATTCTGTGCCGGCGTGCTGGGGCCGACCTCGCGCACGCTGTCCATTTCGCCGGATGTGAACGACCCCGGCTACCGCAACATCAGCTTCGAAGCCCTGCTGGACGACTACTACGACGCCGCGCGCGGCCTGGTGGAAGGCGGTGCCGACCTGCTGCTGATCGAGACGGTGTTCGACACCCTCAACGCCAAGGTGGCGGTGTTCGCGGTGGAAAAGCTCTTCGCCGATATGGAAAGGAACGGCGGCCATCGCCTGCCGGTTATGATTTCCGGCACCATCACCGATGCCTCCGGCCGTACCCTGTCGGGCCAGACCGCTGAAGCCTTCTGGAACTCGCTCGCCCACGCGCGGCCGATTTCCTTCGGCCTCAACTGCGCGCTTGGCGCCAAGGAATTGCGCCAGTACGTCGAAGAGATCTCCCACGTGTGCGACACCCATGTGTCCGCCCACCCCAATGCCGGCCTGCCCAACCCGCTGTCGCCCACCGGCTACGACGAAACCCCCGAACAACTCTCGGGCGACATCGTTGAATGGGCGCAGTCCGGCATGCTCAACATCGTCGGCGGCTGTTGCGGCACCACGCCGGCGCACATCGCCGCCATTGCGCAGGCGGTGGCCGGCGTGCCCCCGCGCAAGCTGCCAACGCTGGAACGCAGGATGCGCCTGTCCGGCCTGGAGCCCTTCAACGTCGGCGCCGACAGCCTGTTTGTGAACGTCGGCGAGCGCACCAACGTCACCGGCTCGCGCGCCTTCGCCAAGATGATCCTGGAAGGCCGTTTCGACGACGCCCTGGCGGTCGCCCGCCAGCAGGTGGAAAACGGCGCCCAGATCATCGACATCAACATGGACGAGGCGATGCTCGACTCCAAGGCGGCGATGGAACGCTTCCTCAAGCTCATCGCCTCCGAGCCGGACATCTCGCGCGTGCCCATCATGCTCGACTCCTCCAAGTGGGAAGTGATCGAGGCCGGCCTCAAGTGCATCCAGGGCAAGGGCATCGTGAACTCCATCTCGATGAAGGAGGGCGAGGCCGAGTTCCTGCGTCAGGCGCGGCTGTGTCGCCAGTACGGCGCGGCGGTCATCGTCATGGCCTTCGACGAAAAAGGCCAGGCCGACACCTACGCGCGCAAGATCGAGATCTGCGAACGCGCCTACAAGCTGCTCACCGCCGCGCCCGAACACGGCGGCGTGGGCTTCCCGCCCGAAGACATCATCTTCGACCCCAACATCTTCGCCATCGCCACCGGCATCGAGGAGCACGACAACTACGCGGTCGACTTCATCGAGGCGGTCGGCTGGATCAAACGCCACCTGCCCTACGCCAAGACCAGCGGCGGCGTTTCCAACGTCAGCTTCAGCTTCCGCGGCAACGACCCGGTGCGCGAGGCCATCCACACCGTGTTCCTCTACCACGCCATCCGCAACGGGCTCACCATGGGCATCGTCAACGCCGGCCAGCTCGGCGTGTATGACGACCTCGAACCCGGTCTGCGCGAAAAGGTCGAGGACGTGGTGCTCAACCGCAAGTCCGCCACCGGCCAAAGCCCGGGCGAGGCACTCGTCGAGATCGCCCAGTCGGTCAAGGGCAAGGCCAAGGATTCCGGCCCCGACCTGGCCTGGCGCGAATGGCCGGTGGAGCAGCGCTTGTCCCACGCGCTGGTCAAGGGCATCACCGAATTCGTCGTGCAGGATACCGAAGAGGTGCGCGCCCGGCTCGAAGCCGAGGGCAAGCCGCCGTTGGCAGTGATCGAAGGCCCGCTGATGGCCGGCATGGACGTGGTCGGCGACCTCTTCGGCGCCGGCAAGATGTTCCTGCCCCAGGTGGTGAAGTCCGCCCGCGTCATGAAGCAGGCCGTCGCCCACCTCATTCCCTACATCGAAGCGGAAAAGCTGCGCACCGGCGCCACCAGCAAGGGCCGCATCGTCATCGCCACGGTCAAGGGTGACGTGCACGACATCGGCAAGAACATCGTCGGCGTGGTGCTCGGCTGCAATGGCTACGAGGTCATCGACCTCGGCGTCATGGTGCCGTGCGAAAAAATCCTCAACGCCGCGCGCGAACATGGCGCCCAGGCCATCGGCCTGTCCGGCCTCATCACCCCCTCGCTGGAAGAAATGAGCCACGTCGCCGCCGAAATGAAGCGCCAGGGCTTCGACCTGCCGCTGCTAATCGGCGGTGCCACCACCAGCCGCGCCCACACCGCCATCAAGATCGCCCCGCATTACGATCAGCCCGTGGTCTACGTGCCGGACGCCTCGCGCGCGGTCGGCGTGGTCACTGCCCTCTTGTCCGAAGGCGGCGCCGCCGACTTCAAGACCCAGCTCGCCGCCGACTACGACAAAATCCGCGCCCAGCACGCCAACAAGAAGGGCGTGCAACTCGTCGGCCTGCAGGCCGCCCGCGCCAACGCCTACAACCCCTTGTCGGTGCCGGGCTACACCCCCGTCGAACCCAACGCCCTGGGCGTGATCGCGCTCGACGTAGCGCTCGAAGACCTGCGTGACTACATCGACTGGGCTCCGTTCTTCCAGACCTGGGACCTCGCCGGCAGCTTCCCGGCGATTCTCGACGACGAAATCGTCGGCGAGACCGCCCGCAACGTCTTCCACGACGCCCAGGCCATGCTCGAAACCCTGATCGCCCAGCAATGGCTGCAGGCCCGCGCCGTGTTCGGCCTGTTTCCGGCCAACAGCGTCGGGGACGACATCGAGTTCTACGCCGAAGACACCCGCGCCGAACCCATGATGACGTGGCACGGTCTGCGCCAGCAGCACCAACGCCCGGCCGGCAAACCCCACTGGTGCCTCGCCGACTTCGTCGCCCCCAAGGCCAGCGGCGTGCGCGACTGGTGCGGCGCCTTCGCCGTCACCGCCGGCCTGGGCATCGAAGTGAAGCTCGCAGAGTTCGAGGCCGCCCACGACGACTACCACGCCATCATGCTCAAGAGCCTCGCCGACCGCCTCGCCGAAGCCACCGCCGAATGGCTGCACGAACGCGTGCGCAAGGAATACTGGGGCTACGCCGCCGCCGAATCACTCGACAACACCGCCCTCATCAAGGAGCAATACCAGGGCATCCGCCCCGCCCCCGGCTACCCCGCCTGCCCGGACCACACCGTCAAGGCCGCGCTGTTCCAGTTACTCGACGCCCCCACCAACGCCGGCATGGGCATCACCGAATCCATGGCCATGACCCCCGCTGCCAGCGTTGCCGGCTTCTACTTCGCCCACCCGGAAAGCCACTACTTCGCCATCAGCAAAATCGGCGATGACCAGGTGGAAGACTGGGCCAAGCGCACCGGCATGAGTGTGGATGCCGCGCGGAGGTGGCTGGCGCCCTTGCTGTGACGCGCCTTGAGCGCGACCGGCGTCGCTGGGTGGGCGCTTCAAAGCGCGTCCACCGGGGACACCACACCACGGGCCACGACTCCGCCGCCCGCGGGTACTTAGGTTCCAGTGTGTCGGGCATCCAGACCCCGGGCAGGTCGGCCTCGCGATCCTCGCTCCATACGATACGCGCCTGCTCCAGCCGTTGGCGAAGCGACGGTGCCAGTCGTTGCGGCAGCATCATCCGCCTGTCCTTGCCGCCCTTGCCCTGTCGTACCGTGATCTCGTTGCGGTCAAAGTCAATATCCTTGACGCGTAGTTGCAGCGCCTCCATCAGGCGCATTCCCGTTCCATAGAGCAGGCTTGCCAAATCGGCCTCCACGCCATCCATGACCGACAGCAATCGCGCCACTTCAACGCGCGACAACACTACCGGAACACGTTCGCGTTGCTTCGGACGCCCGATTTCGTTCAGCCAGGGCAAACCGACGCCGAGCACCTCGCGATATAGAAACAGTAGCGCGGACAAGGCCTGGGTATGCGTCGATGGCGCCACCTTGCGTTCAGTGGCAAGCCATGCAAGAAACTGCTCGACCTCGACAGCACCCATTTCGCGAGGGTGGCGCAGTTGATGGTAGCGGATAAATGCACGCACCCAATGGACGTAAGCTTGTTCCGTTCGTAAGCTAAAGTGCCTATACCGACTGCGCTCGCGCAGGTGGTCGAGCAAGCGGGGAGGTTGGTTCAGTGCGTTCTCGGTCGGCATGATGACTTTGTCCGCTGTGTATATAGTGTACGTATGTACAGCATAGCGAGGAGGTCGTTGATTTCAATGAACAATGGCCATGACGGAACGCCGGACTTATGCGTCAGGTCTCCCGCATACACGGCAGGTTTGCTGTCTACAACTCATTGCGCCAACTGGAAGTCATGCATCCATATTCCTTCACCATCAGCTTGCGTCTCTGGCATCCGGCAATGGATCCGGCACTCATCACGCGCTCAATGGGCATGCAGCCAAAACACACAGCTACTGCTGGGAACCAGCGGCGCACTCCGACGGGCACGTTGCTTGAGGGTACATAAAGGCGCGCTGCTTCCGGCCCACAGATTTCACGCTCGCCGACGACAGTTCCCACTGCATCTGCCCGGACGGCAAGAAGCTCTACTCGAACGGTTCGAACTGCACCTTCAACGGCTACGCCGCGATGAAGTTTCGCGGCGCCGAGCGCGACTGCGTGCCGTGCGCGCTACGCACCCAATGCCTGCGCACACCCGACAAGACCAAGACGCGCCAGGTCGCGTTCTTCCAGGGCAAGCGCAGCGAGCAAGAGAGCTACAGCGAGCGGATGAAACGGCGGATCGACTCGGACACGGGAAAGCACATGATCACCGCGCGCTTTGCCACCGTCGAGCCGGTCTTCGGCAACCTGCGAGGCAACAAGCGCCTGCATCGCTTCACACTGCGTGGGCGCACCAAGGTGGACGGGCAGTGGAGACGCTACTGCCTGGTGCACAACATCGAGAAACTGGCGCATCACGGGTATGCGCAATGAGCGGGGCAAGCCACGGCAGCGCGCCTCGCGACGCCCGCAGCGTGTGTGAGCCAAACGGCGGAAGACAACTGCATGACGGACTCAGGCTAGCTCGGATCAGAAGACGATGAACAGGACAGCGTCGGCGACCGCCGACAGGGACCGCTTGCCCGGAAATCGGGTTTTTCTACACCGCCGTTAGCGATAGGAAGGCTCATGAGCATACGGAAAGCTGATAGTGGCGATGCCCCAAAACTACGAAGTCTAGTAGTTGATCTTTCGCGGTTCTACTTACGCGATCCGGACGCTACACCTCCGGATTGGCTCGCTAGCAGCCTGAGCGAAGTCGATTTCGTCGGTCGCCTGGCAGGTGATGACTACTACAACTATGTCTATGAACTTAATAGCGAGCTGGTAGCTTATATTTCAATTAAACGACCAAACCATGTGTACCACCTCTTCGTGGCGGCGTCGCACCAAGGCAAAGGCATTGCGCGCTTACTCTGGGAGCACGCAACAAAGCAGTTGGCGGTTAGGGAAGCTCTGATCTATTCAGAGCCGGTAAAATATCGAGGTCATAATCTGCCCCGCCGCCATGAAACAGACGACCTTCGCCTCGCTGGCTTTCGACCGCAAGAAGAAACGCA
>JBKBMG010000069.1:0-23617 GCA_046295975.1 Rhodocyclaceae bacterium | reverse complement strand
GCGCGGATGATGTCCTGTCGTTACTCCCGGCGCATCACCGGGCCTGACCTCCGACGGTCAGCAACTGGGGGATTTTGAAGTGGCCATCACTGGGGGATTTTGGGTGGCCGCCGGGGTCTTGCCGTTTTCCACCGCGCCGGGGTAATCCACGGCAATGTAGTCGAGCAGGTGCAGCACGGTGCGGGCCGAATCGGCGGCCTGAGCGAAGCCGACACATGTCAGCATCAGCAGAATCGACAGCCATGAAATGATGCGACGGGGCATGGTTTTTCCTTGAATGATTGATGATTGACGGGCTCATGCCCCCATGGCGGTGACGACATTCGTCGCCGCGCGCAGTCGCACGTCGCTCAATGGGACGGCGCAGCAGGCCAACACCTGCCCCGGCGCAACGACGCACTCCGGCACGACACGGTGCTTGGCCTGGCCGTCCTCGACCGCGAGCAGACAGCGGCCGCAACTGCCGGTCCGGCAGTCGGAATCGATGGGTAATCCCTGTGACTCGATGGCATCGAGCAGGCTGGCATGCCCGGCAGCAGAAAACTGCCTGTCTTGATAGTGGATACTCCAGTCTTGCGCCGTATCCGCTGGGCCGAGCGCGAAGCGTTCGAAATGCAACGCTGCGTCCGCGATGCCCGCCGCTCTCAGACCCGCCAGCAGGCTCTCCAGGAGACCGGTTCCTGCGCAGAGATAGAAATCCGTGTGACTGAACGCTCCCAGCTCGGCGCGCAACAATTCGACGCTGATTCTTTCAGGATGTCCTTGTTGAGGCCGGGACACGAGCAAGCGCACCTGCAAGGCGGGAGAACGCTTGGTCAGCATGAGTAGCACATCCCGGTAAATCGCCTCCTGTTCATGGCGAACCTGCCAGTACAGATGCGCCTCCGAATAGCTGTGCCGCATACTCGCCCATTGATCGAGCATGGCCAGCAACGGCGTGATGCCAACCCCGCCGGCAATGAATATTGCTCGATGGGCTGCCGGGTTGCTCGGTAAGGAGAATCGGCCATCCGGCCGGCCGACGGCGAGGCGGGTGCCGCAGCGGGCTTCATCGGCAAGGCGCGATGAGAGCCGCCCGTACGCTTCACGCTTGATGGTCAATTCATAGCTGAACGGCAACGCCTGCCAGCGCGCAATCGAATAGCGGCGCTTGAGTGTTTCGCCAGGAAAGGACACTGCCACGGATTGGCCTGCCACGAAGCGGGGCAAGGGCAGCCAGCGCCAAATCCAGGTGCGGCGCAGGCGAATCGTGAACAAGTCAGAGACGTGATCCCTGCGCTCGGCAACCACGAGAATCAGCGGTCGTCGCGGACGATAGAGCGCGCCACGCACCAGCAGACCAATGGCAGTGATGAATGCCAGGCTTGCCAAGCCAAGCGCAAGAATGGCGAGCCACGGCATCCTACGATCCCCCGGCACGCAAGCGGCGCCCACGCATCCACATCACCAGACCGGTCAGGCCCAAGCCGACACAGGCCACACCGAGCAGGTCAATCCAGATCCATTCATACTGCTTGCCAAAGAACAGTTTTCCGGTGTGAATGTCCATGATGATTTTGGACAGCGGCATGCCGGTCTTGGCGTTGTCAGCACTTTCCTTGGGAAAGTTCAGCCTGCGCGGCGCCCAGGTTTGGCCATCGGCACTGAACAGCAGCCCCTCGTCCTTGCAAGCGGCGGTGTAGCCATCTTGGCTGGGAGCAATCTGCCAGCAATCGGCTTTGTACAACTGCGACGATTGGCCGTCGGCGTAGCGCCAAAGCCCTTTCTTCCCCGCCAGCAGAACGGACTGGTCTGCGCTGACCAACATGTCGCGGATTTCGTCTGCCGGCGATCCCGCCAATGGAACTGCGCGATCGCCCTCCAAGCGGTACACCCCTTGCCTCGTGCTCAACCACTGCGCGCCGCCGACGTTGACAGCGGCTCGCACCTCTGGCGGCTCGGTCACCATGCCGCTGATGGGCAGGACGATCTCCTTGGTTCCCAGCCGCTGCTCATGGGCGATGAAGACGGTGGTCAATCCCACCAGCAACAGGGGCACCCCGAGTGCGACACTGGCCCAGTTGTGCCATTTGCGCATGCTGTGTTTCATTGCGTTAACTCCTTCATTGGATGAGCATCGCCACTTGCCTTCCAGGGCAAGGAGCAAGGTGATTTCCTCGGCTTACACACCGGCCATACCCGCAACGACCAACCTGCCCAACGGCCCGCTTCCAGGAAAGAGTCCGAGTTTTCGACCTGATCATCCGCATCAGAAGCGGCTCTCGAAGGTGAGGAAGATCGTCGGCTCCGAGCGCTCGGTTTTTGACTCGGCGCTGGCGAAACTGCCGTTGGCGTTGTATTTCGTCGTCGCCTCTTCTTTGCGGACGGCGAGCACGTTCTTGGCGATCAGACGCAGCTCCGCAGCGGGGCCGAATGTCTTGCCGACGTACAGATCGAGCAGGGTCGCGGCATTGCGGCGTTTGACTTCGCGCACGCCATCGGCGTTTTGGCCATCCGTTTCGAATGATGGGACGTAGTTGACGGCAAAGCCGGCCGACCATTTCGACGGAATGTGTCGCCAGTCGAGCCCGAGATTACTCACTCGCGGCGGCAGGTCCTTGACACCGCCTTTGCCGCCTGTGTTGGCATTGACGACCTCGCCGCGCAACTCGGCGTGGCTGCCGGTGAGGGTCAGCTCATGCGGTCCTTTGCGCAACACCGGCACGCGCCAATCCAGTTCCGCGCCCCAGAAGCGAGCTTCGCCGATGTTGTAGGGGCGCTCCACATACCGCGTGCCTTCCAGACGGCTTTCTTTCTGAATGAAGTCCTTGATCTCCCGGTTGTACAGATTGACACCGACAACACCGCGATTGCCCCAGAAGAACTGCTCGACGCCCAGCTCGACACCGGTTGCCCGCTCAGGCTTCAACTCGGCATTGCCGCCTTTGTCCGGCTTGGTGATCGTGCCCGCGCCTGCATCGGTGGCCAGACTGACCAGCGGGTTCACGTCGTCGAACTTGGGCAGGCGCAGCGTCTGCGCCACCGAGGCGCGGATATTCGTGTCCTTTGCAGCCGCCCATCGGTAATGTAAAGAAGGATTGGCTGCGGATTGCTTTCCCGAGCGCGTTGCGCCATTGCGATCCGTGGCATCGCGTTCGACGCGCTCGTAACGCAGCCCCGGGGTGAGCCAATGCGCATCGGCCAAACGCCACTCGTCCTGCAGGTAGACAACCGACTTGGACTCTTCGATGGTGTAGATGTCATTGGCGCCCGGTGGCTTGGGTACGCCGTTTTCGGAGGTGCTCTTGCGCTTTTCGTACTCCAGCTCACGCTGTTCGACCCCGGCTTTCAGGAGGTGTGCCGAGAGGGGTAGTGTCACACCCGCCCCGGCGTAAACCTGATCCTCCCGCTTGTCTTCAGCCTCTTGAGTGCGCTTGGTGATCATCCCTGCGGCATTGGCTTCAGTGGCGTGCTTGTCTTTCTTCTCCTCACCCCGTTGCAACCCGGCTTTGGCGTACCAGGCGCCCCAGTCCGCCTTGCCGTCGTAACGCCCGGCGAAGCGTGTGATCTGGTCGTTCTTGTCCTCGGCGTTGCCAGTTGCGTTGGTCAGCGTTCCAGCCGCATTTCGCACCTCGGAGGTCTCGCGCTTGTCTTCGGTGCCGGCCGAGACAAACGGCTCCAAGGTGAGACGGTCTTCACCGAAACGCCAAGTCAGACGCGGCGTGAACAGCGTCTCCGATTTTTTGACAGGCTTAGGCTTATGTTCACGTTGCGTGACGCTGCCAGCCGCGTTGAGGGTTTCCTTATCCTCAACCACGTCTTCGGCGCCGACGGTGTGCGACAAACCCAGCACCACGTCGAGGTTGTCGAAACGGTGGCTCCACTGGCCGATCACGTCACCGACATCCAAGCGACCGTTTTTGCCATAAGCGGCGCGCAGCCGAGTCAGGTTCTCGGCGCGGTTTTTCAGAACGATATTGATCGTGCCGGCAATACCGCCCGCATCGTACTCGGCACTCGGATTGCGGATGATCTCGATGCGCTCGATCATGTCGGCAGGCAGACGGTCCACCTGCATCTGCCGCTCCTGCGCCACGCCCGGAACGGGCTCGCCATTGATGAGGAACTGGGTGTAACCCTTGTCCATGCCGCGCATGCGCACATCCTTGCTGACTCCGGCCGGGCCGGTGAAGGTCATTCCCGGCAGGCGGCGCAGCACATCGCCGACGGTGGCATCTCCGTAGCGCTCGACGTCTTCTTCCGAGATGACGATCTTCTGCAACTCGGTGTTCTTGCGCACGATCTGTGCCTCACGTTGCCCGGTGACAAGCATCTCGGGCAGCACCATCTCGGGTCGCGCCTGTTCAGGCTTGGAAGGGTTTCCGGTGGGGGGCGCTTCCGCTAGCACATCCATGGGAGCAAGCCCACAGGCCGCCCCGATTGCCAGTGCGATTGATGTCTTGTACAGCACAGTGTTTTCCTTACTTGGTTGGGCACTGGCTGGCGACGGCTGGCTGGCGCGATTTGAGTCATGGTTACTTGGTCAGAATGAGTTTCCCTTGCGAGGTCAGGCGCAGGCGGTACACCGCCCCCTGATGCTCGATTTCGGCCTCTGGCGCCCCACACAGGATGTCTTTCGCGACCCAGCGCCGAGCCTTCGGCTGGGCAAGTTCAGCCACTCCGGCTCGATTGAACGGTCCAAGAGGCGCCTTGCGCCCTGATATGTGGTCTTCAGAAGTCTTCATGCGCACAATTGCAAATGCGACTCGTTCGCATGTAAAGATTGAAGCATTGCAGTCCATTCGCAGCTTTTGCTAGACCTGCCCGGTGATCTTCGGACCGCACAATTCTTGAGGATGGTCAAGCGTCTCGTGGATGAAGCGGAGAACCGTCAGATCATCGTCTTCACGCATGATCTGGTGTTCGTGAATGATCTGAATGACCACGCGGCGAACACCGAGCGTGTAGCGCGGCTCACGACGCTCCGTCGTGGCGCTGCGGAAGCCTCTAAGGCGCAGGGTTGCAGCTACAGATACTTCTTGAACGTCGCCGCCGCGATGCACACCGCCACGCCGAGCAGTGCGGCGCTGGGCAGCAGGATCAGCAGCGGGTTCACGCTGACCGGCAGTGCCAGGTAAGTCACCCATGGCAGTACGGCCAGCGGGATTAGGCTGGCCCTGGCGCGGTGATAGATGAACCCCGACTCGCGGCCCGCGCCGAAGCGGCGGATGTCCCGGCGCACCAGGCCGTCCACCAGCCCGACGAAGGCGGCCATCAGGAACAGCGGCAGGGTCAGGCACAGCACCAGCAGCCGCAGCAGGAAGACAAGGGTCGTGTAGGCCGCCGCGATCAGGTAGCTCTCCACGTTCACGTAGACCAAGCCGATGTAGCAGCGGAAATCCTTGGTCGGGCGGTGGCTACCGGCGCTGGCCTGCGCCGAGGCGTCGCGTATCCAGTCCAGCAGACCGCTTTTCACGAACAGCCAGTCGTAGCCCTGCTCGACCAGCCGGTGCGCGGTGCGCCCCGGCTCCTGCACCAGCGCGCTGCGCGTGAAATGCGTGGAGAGCTGATCCAGCTCGTAGTGCAGCATGCCCTGCGCGTGGCGCCAGCCCTGCTCGGGCCAGAAGAAGTGCATGCCGACGCACTCGATCAGGATGCACAGCAGCAGCGCGCCGCACAGCACGCCGAAGAAGCGGAACGGCAGCGTGACCAGGCCGGCGATCAGCCCCTGCTGTCGTTGCTGCTGGCGCTGGGCCGCGACGGCCATATCGCTCATGCTCCGGCCTCTTCAGCGGCGGCCATCTGCTTGAAGTCGTCCAGCAGGTCGTCGGGCAGCACCTTGTCCTGCAGGCCGGGGATGCCTTGGTTCTCCCACCAGTCTCCTGCCTCGACGTAGTGCTGCCGCATGTAGCCGGCCAGCTCCTGCAGATCCTTCGGCATGGCTTCGTCGGGGTCGGGTGCCGGCAGCGGCATGCGGACTTTCCAGAGGTTGCCGCCCTCGATCAGCGCGAAGCACTGGCCCTTGGGCAGCGCCACCACATGCGCGGGCTCGATCAATGGCACGCTGGTCGTGCTGATGCGGTCCTGGGTGTTGGACGTGAAGGCGGTGTTGCCGAGCGGATCGGAGCTGTCGGTGGCGCCGCTCATCAGTGCCGTGGCATACACCTCGACCTTGGGCAGTTGTCGCGTCAGCAGCTCGGCGGTGGCGGTCTCGCGCACGCGCAGCATGAACAGATTGTTGAAGTTCCCGACCACCTGGCCGGCCTTGGCACGATTGCCGATGCGGGCCTCAATGTCGCTCAAGGTTTGCGTGTAGGCCGTCACCTGCACGCCGGCACCGCCGCCCTTGTTGACCATCGGAATGAACTCGTCGCCCATGAGTTCATTGAATTCGTCGGCGTGGACGTTGATCGGGATCTTGGCGCCCGCCGCTGCGCCGGGCAGCCCGTCGTCGATGCCGAACTTGTAGATGTGGCCGGCGACCGAGACCAGATCGCTGAACATCGAGTTGCCCACCGCCGCCGCGACTTCGGCGTCGGACAGCGCATCCAGCCCCACGTAGACCACCGCGCGTTTGCGGATGACCTGCATCCAGTCGAAGATCGGCCGCGGGTCGGACAGGTCGGAATAGTTCGGTGCGAGCAGTTGCGCGATCTTGCCGGTGGTGAGCTTCTCCAGCAGCGGCAGCAGCGAAGCGACGATCTTGTCGAAGTACGTCCGGTCGTAGCGCACGGCGCTGCGCAGGCCATCGAGCACCGGGTCATAGATGCGCACTTGGGACAGGTACTGTTCGAGGGCCACCACGCGCTTCTCGCGCCCGATCATGTTGCGCGGGATGTTCTTGTCGTTCAGCTTCGCTTCGAGCTGGACGATGACCTCCCAGGCCTTCGGCTCGTTCTTGGCGAAGTAGTGCTGGGCGTACTCGATGAACAGCGCGTCGATGTTGATGACGTGGCGCTGGATCAGCAGGTAGTCGGGGCGCTGCCCCAGCTCCACCAAGGCACGCGCGATGATGTTGACGAAGCGCCAGGCGAACTCGCGGAACGCGGCGCTGTTGCCTTCGCCCGAGAGCTGTCCGGCGATGCGCGTGGCCACTTCGGAGATCCGCCCGAACCGGCCCACGGCGTTGTAGCGCGCCGAGATGTCCGGCCAGCCCAGATGGAACACGTAGAACTCGCCTTCGCGCCCGGCGTGCTTGGCCTCGACGTACATGCGCTTCAACAGGTCCGCATCGCCCTTGGGGTCGAAGACGATCACCACCTCGTGCTCGCCGCGGACCTTGCGGCGGATGTCCTGGGTGATGAACAGCTCGGCCAGCCGCGTCTTGCCCACGCGCGTGGTGCCCAGCACCAGGGTGTGGCCGACGCGCTCGCCCAGCGGCAGGGTGACTTCGACCTCGTGCGGCTCGATGCCGTGCAGGCGCGGCATTCCGCCGACCGGCGGCAGCGGCCGCGCCAGGTTGAGCGGGCTGTCCCAGGCCAGCACGCGCGCCAGCTTCGATACGGGAAACGGCGCGAACTCAAGCCGCTCCTCCAGCCGCCGGGTGGCCCGGTAGATCGCCGTCGGCTCGACGTAGCGGCGGAACTCCGGCCGGTAGGTCTGCATCAGCCGGTGCGTGTGTCGCTGCTCCCAGCGAAAGCCACGGCCGACGAACAGCCGTTGCTGGCTCACCGGCACGTCGCGGCTGGTCATCACGTAGCGCGGCAGGCGGCGGATGTTGCGGCGATAGCGCAGGATCGCCCCGGCATCGCGCAGGCGAATCGCGCCGAAGGTCAGGAAGGCCAGCGCCGAGCCCAGGCCGAGCAGCGGGTTCAGCGCGAGCGACCACGGTGCCACCAAGCACAGAATCGCGGCGCTGGTGCAGACCGCCACGGTATGAAGCTCCACCGCTGGCCGCAGCAGAACCTCGACCGCATGCGGTTGGGCCATCTGCGCACCTACTGCTCGACGCCGGTGGACGTGACGAGCACCGGGTAGTGGCGCAGGCCCAGGCGCTGGGCCAGGTCGTCGCCGGAGGCCGGCGAGAGGGTCAGGCCGGGAGCCAGCCTACGCAGCGCCGTCAGCGCGGCCATCGACTCCACGTTGACCACCAGGCCCACGGCCTGCAGCTCGCGCAGCACCGCCTGCCGCTGCCGCAGCCAGGCGCGCGAACGCTCGTCGTCGCCGATCAGGAACAGCGCCGTCAGGCCCGGCGCCCGGATCACGCGGCGCTGCACCTCGCCCGGCGACAGTTGCGTCGAGCGCACCGGCAGCATGGCGGCTTCGGCGTCGGCCGCGTTGCCCACGCGAGGGGCCGGCATCAGGGCCGGCGGCGCGGCCTGATCCGGCTGGGGATTCAGCGACTGGTAGTACGGCAGCGCGGAGTCACCGCCGCGGTCTTCGACGACGATCAGCGGCGCGGAGGCGGTCTGGGCGAAGACGGTGGTCGTGGACAGCAGCCCGATGGCGGCGATGAGGACGATGTGGTTCATGGCGTGGTGGCCTGGAGGGTTGGAACGGGAACGCCGGAGTCGAGCACGCGGGTCAGGTGCCGATGCACACTGCGCCGGTAGCGCGCCGCGGGTGCCCCGCCGGCGGGCCGGTGGTAGCGGCCGATGGCAAGCAGCCAGTCCTCGCCCGGCGTGTGCTGTTCGCGCAGGATTTCCGCAGCGATGGCGAGGTTGCGGTACGGGTCCAGCAGCTCGCAGGGCTGCGTGTAGCGATGCGTGTGGTAGCCGAGATTGACCTGGCCGAAGCCGGCGTCGATGCGATTGGCCGGCGTGCGGGCGAGCGCACGGTGCAGCCCCGCGCAGGCCTCGGCGCGGGTGGCATAGCGCTGTGGCGAGCCGGCGACGTTGAGTGTCCACGGCCACGGGATCAGGCGCCCGCGCAGCATGGCGCCGCTCTCCTGCAAGGCCACCGCGTACAGCACCGCCGCCGGCACGTCTGCACGATGCGCCGCCATTTGATAGGCCGGCGGCGGCACTTCCCGCGCCAGGGCGGCCAACGCCCAGCCGCCGGAGGCGAGCAGCAGCGCGGCGCTGGTGCAGAGGATGGCGACGCGGGATGGCCGACGCTTCCGGCCCGGAGTACCTATTGCCGCTGCCATTGGCCGTTCACCTCGCGCACCACGGCCGGCAGATCGCCGGGCAGGCCCAGCGACAGCCAGCGCCCCGCATCGTGGTTGAGCGTGATGGTGCGGGCGCGCACCCTGGCCGGGTCGATGCCCGCCTGGGTGGCCCACTGCCGGATGCGCGCGTCGTCCTGACGGCTGCCGACCATGTAGAGATCGAAGGCTGTGCCGGCCGCTTGCAACTGCTGCACGCGCTGCGCGCACGGTGCGCAGTCGGCCTTGACGAAGATCGCCAGGCGCCCGGAGCCGGTGTTGCCGGCACCTTGCGCCTTGGCGCCGGGCAGGCTCACGCGCGGCTGGTCAGGAAACAGGCGCTGCCAGGCCGCGTCGTAGGCCCGCTGGTAGGCCAGCGTCTTGCCGACGCGCCGGGCCTCGGCCTGCACCTGCAACTCCGCGTAGCGCCTGCGCTCCTCCTCGCTGCGGGCCTCGATGCCCAGCGCGGTGAGCGGATCGAGCTGGGGCGAATAGACTCCGAGCGGCCCCTGCATCAGTTGCCGGTAACGCGCCCACTCCTCGGGGTGAAGCCCCCACTCCCGCGCCTGCCTCTCGTCGAGCGCGGCATCCGCGCCCGGCTGCACCTGGGTGGGCACCATGCGGGAGTTCGTCACCGGGGCCGGCTGGGCGGATGCGCCGAAAGCGGCGAACAGGACGACGGCAGCGAGCAACGAACGCAGGATCATGGCGACCTCCTACGGCACCGCGATGCGCTGCGTCTGGCCGTTCACCTGAAACACGCCCGCCTGCGCCTCGATGGACTGCAATTGCCAGTCGCCCTCGGCATCGCCCTCGCGCAGCAGCCGGGCGCCCGCGAGCGAGGCCGCGGCGGTGGAGGTGATCGACAGAAAGCGCTCGCCTCCCCGCAGCTCCACGCCGAGCACCCGGAACGGCGGCTCCGGCACCTTGGGTTTCGTCGCAACCGGAGCGCGCGGACGAGCGGCGGATGCCACCTGCCGGGCCTTCTCCAGGCGGGTTTCGATTGCGTTCACGCGCGCCTGCAGCGTCTGCAGGTCGATGGCCAAGGCCCTCGCCTCCTCGGCCTCTTCGAGGCGCGTCATCCGTTCATCCAGCGCCTGCCGCGCGGTGGCGAATTCGGCCTGGCCGATCGGCGCCGGCCGGCGCTTGTCCGCATCGGCCTGTTGTTCGAGATCGGCCACGCGCAGGCCCAGCGCCTTGACCTGCGCATCCTGTGCGCTGCCCTGGGTCTGTTCGGCGAGCCGCGACAGGCCGACGTTGTTGATGACTGCCACGGCACTGATGAGCAGCAGCCAGAAGGCCGCGGCGACCTTGAGCCAGCGCGTGCGGGAATGGCGCTCGGATGGCGCTTGGGGAAAGGTCATGGCTGCATCTCCTCGGGCCGGTCGGCGTCCGGCACGGGCGTGGCGGTGCCGGGCGGGTCAGCGGAAAGGAAGGTAGGAGCACCGTGCCGGCTGAAGCAGACCTGGCGGGTCAAGTCATCGACCGACAGCTCCCAGGCGGGGCCGGCAAGGGTCAGCAAGGCATCGCGCAGCATCAGCGGGCCCAGGCGCAGATGTGCGGCAGGCAGCGGCAGCGCGTAGAGCGTAGCGGCCTCGGCCGCATTGCAGAGCCGATAGCCGGAACGCAGCAACACGTGGCGCATGGCATCGCCCACGCTGGCATCGAGCATGGGCGGAATCGAGACCTCCACCGCCTGCTGCAAGAGATCACGCTGCGCGGGCTCCGGCACCAGCTCGACCAGGGTGTAGCGGCCGTAGCGGGCCACCGGAACGAAACCCTGCTCCGGCGCGACGGCGGTCGGCGATGCGGACGGCACCGCTGGCGCAGACGGCGCGGCGGTCGTGGCGCAGCCGGCGGCCAACAGGCTGCCGGCCAGCAAGCCAGCGGCGAGGGCCAGGCGGTGAACAGCGCGGATGGATGGTTGCATGGAGGGCGCTTCCCTGGAACACGGAGCGCTCACCATCGCCGCCGCTTGGCCTGCGGGCAGCAAACAAAACGCACTGACGCCCGCCCGAATACATGGCGGGCGGCGCCATGGACTGTCATACGCCCAAGAAAAACGGCCCCGAAGGGCCGTGGAAAGAAGCCGGCGACCCCGAGGGACCGCCGGCATGAGGCACATGGATCAGACCGTGACAAGCTGCCGTGCCAGTGCCACCTCCACCGAGTCGCCGTCCTGGTTCAGGACATCGAGTCCGGACTCGGGCACGTCGCCCGACGTGCTCTGCGACACCATGATCTTCCGGGCCATCAACCCCAGGCAGGTCATCTGCGAGGAGTTGGCGTAGCCGAGGTAGATCACGCGCACCGGCTGCTTCTGGCCGATGCGCCATGAGCGCCGGGCGGCCTGCTGCAACGAATACACGTTGTAGCCGGACTGGAGGAACACGATGGTCGGGAACTCCAGCAAGTCCAGGCCGGTTTTCACCAGCTCGGGATTGGTGATGAGCACGTCGATGCCGCGGTCCAACTGCTCGGCGATCCAGTCTTCGCGGCGGGAGGCATCCACGCTCGCGCGCAGTACCGCCACCTTGAAGCCTTCCTGCTCCAGCAGCACCTTCAAACGCGACGTGGTGTCGCGCGTGCCGGTGTAGACCGAATAGACCAGGGTCTTGCGCCCTTCTGCCTTCTCCTGCTTGCAGATCTCGATCAGCTCGCGTTCCTTGGGCATCACCTCCAGCTCGTTGAACTGGGAGGGCACGAACGCCAAAGTGTTGCGCGTGCGCGGATACACCACCGTCTCCGACCGGAAACACGTGTCCGGCCAGGCCAGCAGCACGTTGAGGACCACGCCCAGCAGCGTCGTGTCACGCTTCGCCAGGGCCTGCTTCAGCTCCGCGGTCAGCCGTCCCGCCAGGTCGCGATAGGCCGCGGCTTGCGCCGTGTCCATCGCGATTTCACGGAACTCCTCGTCGTAGGGCGGCAGCACGTTGCCACCGATGTCCCGCAACTTCAGAAAGACCGTGAACGGCAGGACGCAACGCAGTACGCCCTTGGGACCGAAACCCGGTGCCTTGACCGTGCGCACCGATACCTTGGTGCCCTTGGCGGTCTTGTGCGCCGTGCCCGTGCTCTCGGAATAGATGTCCTTGAGCACGCCGTGATCACGCATGAACGCCATCGCGGCCGACGTCATGGAACCTTGCTTGGTCGGCCGGTAGCCGTCTTCGATCATCCGGCCAGGCAAGGCGCGGAACAGCAGGTGGAACAGGTCATCGCCGTAGCCACCCATCAGCGTGCCGGTGAGCAGCAGCGTCTTGCGCGCCTTGGCCGCCAACACCCCCATGGCCTGGCCCTGTGCGGAGCCGCCGTTCTTGTACTCATGCGCCTCGTCGGCGATGAGCAGGTCGAACGTGCCCGGGGGAAGCTGCCTCTTGATGAACTCGGACGGCTGGTAGCCGCCTTCGCCAAAGCCGAACTCCATGTTGGCCATCGCACGTTCCATGCGATGGGCTTGCCGGTCCGAGAAGACCAGCTCGCCGTTGCCATCCATCAGGTTGATGAACTCGTGGATGTTGTCCCCGAGCATCGACGCGAGGAAGGCGTCACCGAACTTCTGAATCAGCTTCTGCGCGGTGACTTCGCCAATCGTGGGAATACGCTTCAGCGCCTTGAGCACGGTCGAGGACTGGTCACTGGCGGACAAGCCCCTGGGACGAATCAGCGTCCACAGCGGTGCGGCGCAATGGCTGCACTTGCGGCGGGACTCTTCGGCTTCGAGCTCGACCGGGTTGACCGGCTCGCCGTCGAGGTCGGTGATGATGTGGCCGCAGTCCGGGCACGCCGCCACGTCGCCATGGGGCGTGCGCCGCCGGGTGAAGACGGGCTTCCAGTGGAAACCCATCCGCATCCGCACACGGCCGAGGACGAAGAACTCCTGGCCCTGCGCCGGCACGCCCAACTGCTCGCGCAGCTTCAGCAGCTTGACCAGCGTGTCCGGGCCGTTGAGCACCCAGACCTTGGCCCCGGCCACCGTCTCCTGGATCTCGCGCCGCCACTTGTAGACCAAGTGGGGTGGCGAGAGCACCAGGGTGCGGCGGTAGCCTTCGGCGTTGAGCACGGCGGCGGTAGCAATACCCACCGTCGTCTTGCCGCAGCCCATCTCGCCATTGACGATCGCGGCGCGTTCGCCGCGGTCGACCAACAACTCGGTGACGGCGTGGACCACATCGGCTTGCGCCGGGAACAGCTTGCGCTTGAGGGCTGCGAGGATGAGTTGCCGATGTACCCGCACCTGGCCGGTGTAGACCGGGGGATTGGCACGGTTGAGCGAGTCGAGCAGCTCATCGCCGAACTCCGACACGAAGTCGGTCAGGCTGATGGCGAGCGGAGAAGATGCGGCTTCGAGCAGGTCGCCCTGCACGGGCGAGGCATCGGAAACAGCCGCGGGAACAGTTTCGAGATCGAGTGACATGGTGATGCTCCAATGAAAATGGGGCATGCACCGACCCCTGCGGGGCGATGGCATGCCCCAGGGGGGGGGAAGAGAAAGACGGCCGAGCCGTCAGAGGACGATCAGTACTCGGATGGCAGCAGCAGCGTGGTGACGCTGCGGTCCCACTCGGTGATGATCCAGAGCTTCAAGGTCGGCGTGACCTGGTAGGACGAGAACAAGCGGTCTCCGGACTTCAACGCGGCATCGTTGGAACGCCGGTCGCAGTCGTCGAGATCGCCCCAGTCACCACGAAGGTGGCGACGCAGATAAGGCACCGGATTGAACTGGCCCTGCTGGACCAGATCGTTGATGCCGGCGGTCATGACCACTTGCCCGGATGGGAACCGTGGTTGCGAGACGAGATTGAGAACAGCGAGTGCCATGGTGATTTCT
Source organism: Rhodocyclaceae bacterium (assembly GCA_046295975.1). Lineage (GTDB taxonomy): Bacteria > Pseudomonadota > Gammaproteobacteria > Burkholderiales > Rhodocyclaceae > UBA2357. Next base: position 9,722 of record JBKBMG010000069.1, on the reverse strand, counting down.
CCTTCAGGAAAAAGAGGCCACGGCGCCCCATCGGGGCGACATGACCCCGGTGGGTGGACAAAGAAGGCGGCGAAGCACTGGCGGCTTGCCGTCGGGGAACAACGATCAGCGGATGGTCAGCACCTCGCCCCGCGTGGCGGAGCCCGGTGTCATGTCCCAGGCGCGGATGACCGGCACGAACTTGTCGGTGAGGATGCGTGTCTCGGCCACGGAGCCGTCGTCGCGCTCGGTGTACTCCGTCTGGAGAGTCTTCTCCTTGTGGGTATCACCTTTCACGACGAGCGTTCTGCCGCTCTTCGAGGTCACGACGCCCGAGATCGCGCCCGCGGCCAAGGCCAGAGCGAGATGCCAGTGGGACAAGGCCCGCGCCGGTGGACGCAGCGACTGCTGCGCGGCCCCCAGGTGGGTGTCGAGCGACGGCCATAGCCCCTGCAGTCGGCCGACTTCATCGGCGAACTGCTCAGGCTCCATCGTCACGCGATAGAAGTGCTCCGGCTCCGCGGGAGACACTGGGACGGTGTACGGCAGGAACGGCCATTCCACTGGCAGTTCCTCAGCCTCAGCATCGCCTTGCCCGATCTGCAACAGCAGCCCGCGCACGGCTTTGGCCGAGTCCGACGCCTGGTCGCGCTGGCGAACCCGCCGACCGAAGATCACCACCTGCTTGAACTGCGCCTCTACCGCACGGTAGATCCGCAGGTCTGCGAAATGGCGCGTCAGCCATCCGACCAGCTCGGGATCGAGCACGTAGGACGGCACGATGAAGATCAGCACACCGCCGTATTGCAGCAGCGGCAGGCTGCGCTGATAGAACAACTTCTCCAGCCGGGCACGGCCTTGGCCCTGATAGCCGATGTTGCCGTTGACGTCCTTGGAGAGGTCGCCATACGGCGGGTTCAGCCACAACAGGCCGAAGCTCTGCCGGCTGATCAGCGCGTCCATCAGGTCGCCGTGGAGGCAACGATCGACCAGTTGCCGGGCGTGGCGGGCACGCTCGGCGTCGTACTCGACGGCATAAGCCGAAACCTGCTCGCGCCCGAGGGCGTGCGCAGCTTCGGCAATCGCCACGCCTTCGCCGGCGCAGGGATCGAGGATGGAGAGCGGGCCAGAGGCTGGCGCCAGTGCGGACAACGCCCGTTCCAATGTGGGCTCATCGGTCGGGAAATAGCCGTTTTTGATGAAGTTGCGCGCAAGGCGCGGGAACATGAGAGCCATGGGAACCTCCTGGAAGGAAGTGGGATGAAGGAAGACGGGCACGCGCGCCGCGAATGCCCATACATGGAGATGACTCAGGCCACGCGCCGAAGCGGTGCGCCGGAAGCAAGCTCGTACCGCGACGCCCCGAGGGTGCCGTTGCGGATCAGGTCACCCAGCGCGGTGGTCAGCGCCGGGACGTCGATCGCCAGCCGATGACCTTCCAACGCGCCGATGGCGGATGGCAGGCGGCTCAGCATCGCGCGGGCTTGCAGCAGTTCCAGCACGGTGTCGCGCCAGTGATCGAGCAACGGCAGTGGGCAGGTGTCCTGCACCAGCGTCCACAGCCGATCGGTGCGATGCGATGAATCCCTGGGCAGCAGGGCCAGCGCGCTGGCGTTGGCCTTGTCGGGCTTCACGCAGCGGCGGTCGAACAACCACAGGTTGACCATGGAACCGAACAGCGTGCGCCGGAAGACGCGCGTGGAGCGTTTCTCCAGGTTCTCGACGTTGCCGACGAAGACCGGGATCGATCCGCCCTGTTCGGTGATGACGTGGAACTGGTCCAGCCCCTGTTCGTCGCGCCCGAGGGTCAGGCGTGCCAGGAACTCCTGGATGGCGGTGTCGCGCGCCCAGATGGAAAGGAACACGAGATTGCCCTGTTCGTCGCCGACGCAGCCATCGGCCATCAGGTCGGGGCATTCGTCGATGCGGTAGAGCGGCTTGGGATCGGAGTGTGCAGGCATGGTGATGTCCTCTTGGATAAAAGAAATGGACAGCACTGCCCGCTGGGGCAGGTACTGCCCCGTGGGGTGGAAAAGGAATGGCTCAGTCCGGCTTGAACTGCCGGGTGGCCGGATTGAAACGAAGCGCCTCGTCTGCCTTGCGGATCGGCGTGAAGCCTTCCAGGTAGATGTTGGCCGAGTAGCTGTCGCAGTAGGTCAACACGTGCCGTGCCTGCTCATCGGTGAGGCCGTTGGCGATGAAGAGGTCGAGCAGTTCCTCGTCGGAAGAGCCCTCGTTGTTGGACAACTGGTCTTCGACGAAGGACAGCAGCGATGCCGGAAGAGACGCGAGGATGGGGTCCATCGCGAGCCTCCTGGTATCAGGCCGACACCGGCGTAGCCGGTAGGGTCGGCGTGCGACGACGCGCGTGGTAGGCGCGCACGCCTTCGCGCCACTCGGGGGACTGCTCGGGCGCCATCGCCAGATAGCTGAGCGGGCACGAGTAGTAGTACGGGTGCATCGACTCATCCATCGGCTTGTAGCCCCATTCATTGCCGGCGCCTTCCAGCAAGTCGCAGCGGATGTAGTGATAGGAATCGCCGACCCCGAGGCCCGGCTTGATGCCTTCCTGCTTGGCGGTGATGCGCACGACGGACCACAGCACGTTGCCGCGCAAGGTGTGTGCAACGGTCTCCGCGCGAAGCTGCTCGTTGTCGCGGGGTTCGATCAGCTCCTGGATCAGTTGATGGCGGGATTGCCTTGAGAAATACCAGCCCATGAGAGTTCTCCTTGAAGAAAAGGCCGGAGTCCTCCCCATCGGGGAAGGACCCCGGCGGGTGGTGGAACGTCGTTTGCGCGACGGATGAATCAGGCGCTGGCGAGGTGCCAGTCCTGGGACAACGGTGCGAACGCGTAGCCCAGCGTACCGAGACGGTCGCGCTGCTGACGCAGGACACGACGATCCACGGTCGGATCGAGCTTGACGCTGCTGCCCAGCGGCCACAGCGCGCCGAACAGCGCGGTGTCGTCGTCCTCGGCCGAGGCCTGGGTCGACGGCTTGGCAACTGCCGCGGTGCCGAACGGCGTGGTATCGACCAGAGGGTCCTTGCCCTTGCGTCCCTTCGCCTTGGCGGGTGCCGGGGCTGCGGTAGGCACGGGTGCTTGCGCCTCTTCGTCGATGGGATCGACTTCCTGGGGACTCAGCCGTCGGGCCTCGTCGCGGCTCAGGGGATCGATGCTGGACAAGGTCATGCCGCCCAGGTGGGCGCGGATCTCGATCACCATCCGCCCACTGGTGTTGTAGGTGGAGGGCCGGATCTCGGTGATGATGAAGTCGCCGTCGTACTTGCCTTCGGCGTACTGGTCGAGTTCGGCATTCTTGATGACGAACTCGCCGATGGAAGTCGCCAGGCGGCCGACGTTGAAGTCGCCGTTGCGGCCGTGGATGGTCTTGATGGCCAGTTGGCCTGGAACATTGATCATGGATAGCTCCTTTCGACGAATGAGCGATCGCGTGCCGCCGGCGCCGAAGCGCAAGCGGTGCTCGATCGAAGGGGAAGAAAACAAGGCCCCGGTGCATGCGCACGGGGCCTTGCATATCAGAACGACTCGGCCAGGGCCGGCGCGTCAGCGGGTGCATCGGCGTCGTCATTGGCGGCGGCTTCGGATGCGGGCGCGTCCTGGGCTGCCGACGCGCTGGAGGGTGCTGGTGCATCCTCGCTCGCCGCGTCATCGGTCGTCTTGGGCTCGGCCTTGTAGACCATCTCGCCATCGATCTTGATCCAGCTCACGAAGAGCAGGCGGGCCTTCAGGCTGACGCCCTGCTGGCCGGCGTTCTTCCCTTTGGAGTAGGTGAAAATGTCGGTCCACAGGTCGCCGAGGCGGAAGCCGATCAGCACTTTGCGTTCGGCCTTGACGGCCTCTTCGCAACGGCGGACCAGATGCTGAGCTTCGCTGCCGGACACCCGCACGTCGAAACGGCGGTACTCGGGAGCGTTGCTCGGACCATTGAGCGCTGCGATGTCGCAGGCCAGGAACGGCTCACCCTTCTTGGGCTTCACTTCGCGGATGCGATTGAGGTACCCGAGGCCGGTGATGTGCAGATCGAAGTAGGATTTTTCGTTGGAAGTGGTCATGGTGAATCTCCTGAGAACAATGAGGCGGAGACACACCCGACCCAAGGCGGGGAAGGTGTGGAACCCCCGCGTGGGTTGAAGGAACAGCTTGGTGGCATCGCCATCGAGAACCGATGGCCGTTCGCGCGTGGATGCCGGTGCGAACTGGGGTGATCAACGCGGTCGGAACCGCGTCGTAGCCTTGAGGATCGTGGCTACCTGGGCATGTTGCTGACGGACGTCAGCGGAACATGGCCGGAAGCGTGGCGCCAGGGCGGCGCCCATGCGAGCGGCAATCGGCACTCGCGGCTGTCCGCATTGGAGAGGCTCCCGGTCTCTCAGTCACCACAGAAGAAGGCGATCGGCTCTGCAGTGGCATCGAACAGGTCGCACTGGCCGGCCGCGAAGCGCGCCAACTCTGCGTAGCTGGGAGGCAGCTCACGTAACGGAAAAAATCCTACGCCAAGGGCCGAAGGTGCCATTCAGCAGCAGTGCAACGCTGCGATCAACGGGCAGTAAACATTGCCGTGGTGCGCGCTGCACTCGGCCACCAGCTTCGACAGCGCCGCCTCCATCCGCTTGAGGTCCGCCAAGCGGGCGCGCACGTCGGCCAGGCGCAGGGCGGCCAGCTCGGCCGCCTCGCTGCAATGGGTGCCGTCCTCCAGTTTCAGGAGCTGGCCGACTTCATCCAGGCTGAACCCCAGGCGCTGGGCTGATTTCACGAACTTCACTCGCACCACGTCCGCCTGCCCGTAGCGGCGGATGCTCCCATAAGGCCGCTCCGGCTGGGGCAGCAAGCCCTTGAGCTGATAGAAGCGGATGGTCTCCACGTTGACCCCGGCTGCCTTGGCGAAGGCCCCGATGGTCAGATTCTCTTGAGCGTTCTCCATGGCACTTGACTCCGTAGTTGACTACGGAAGTAACGTTACTGCATCAAGCGAAGTCGCGGAAGGAGAACCTCATGTCGGAACCCAAGAACGGTCGCGGCGCGTTGGCCGCTGGCGGCCTCGCGGCCATCCTGGCCTCGACCTGCTGCCTCGGCCCCCTCGTGCTGGTCGCGCTCGGCTTCTCCGGCGCGTGGATCGGCAACCTGACCGTGCTGGAACCATACCGCCCGATCTTCATCGGGGCGGCGCTCGTCGCGCTGTTCTTCGCCTGGCGCAGCATCTTCCGTCCGGTGCAAGCCTGCAAGCCGGGGGACGTGTGCGCCGTGCCCCAAGTGCGGACGGCCTACAAGCTGATCTTCTGGATCGTCGCCGCCCTGGTCCTGGTTGCCCTCGCGTTTCCCTACGTCCTGCCGCTGTTCTACTGAAAGGAGATTGCTATGAAGAAACTCGCCACCCTGATCGCCCTGGCCGCCGTCCTGAGCGCGTCCGCCTGGGCCGCCACCAGGACCGTCACGCTGTCGGTGCCCGGCATGACCTGCGCCGCGTGCCCGATCACGGTGAAGAAGGCACTCACCAAGGTGGACGGCGTGCAAAAGGCCGAGGTCAGTTACGAGAAACGCGAAGCCGTCGTGACCTTCGACGACGCCAAGACCAGCGCCGCAGCCCTGACCAAGGCCACCGAGAACGCGGGCTACCCCGCTACCGTGAAGCAGTGAGGCCGTGATCATGGCCGAGGCGATCACCCTTCACATCGACGGCATGACGTGCACGTCGTGCGCCGAGCACGTCCAGCAGGCTTTGACGAACGTGCCTGGCGTGCGCGCAGCCTCGGTGTCCTATCCGCAGCGACAGGCCGAGATCGAGGCGGACGCGGGTGTGAGTCTGGACCCGCTGGTCGCGGCCGTGGCCGCGCTCGGCTACCGCGCACGGGTTGCCGACACGCCGAACAAGCCAGTCGGCGGCCTGCTGGGCAAGGCGCTGGGTTGGTTGGGCGGCGATACGAAGCGCGGTGACGGTGAGCAGGCGCGGCACGTGGCCGTGATCGGCAGTGGCGGTGCGGCGATGGCGGCGGCATTGAAGGCCGTAGAGCTTGGCGCGCGCGTGACGCTGATCGAGCGGGGCACCATTGGCGGCACCTGCGTCAATGTCGGCTGCGTGCCCTCCAAGATCATGATCCGCGCCGCGCACATCGCCCACCTGCGCCGCGAAAGCCCGTTCGATGCTGGCCTGCCGGCCGCAGCACCCGCTGTACTGCGCGAGCGGCTGCTGGCCCAGCAACAAGGCCGCGTCGACGAGCTGCGCCACGCCAAGTACGAAGGCATCCTGGAGAGCACCCCGGCCATCACTGTGCTCCGCGGCGAGGCCAGCTTCAAGAACACTCAGAGCATCGCCGTGCGCTTGGCCGACGGTGGAGAGCGCGAGATCGGGTTCGACCGCTGCCTGATCGCCACCGGGGCGAGCCCGGCGATTCCGCCGATCCCGGGCCTTGCGGACACGCCCTACTGGACCTCCACCGACGCGCTGGCGAGCGACACGCTCCCTGAGCGGCTGGCCGTCATCGGCTCGTCGGTGGTAGCCGTCGAACTGGCGCAAGCCTTCGCACGGCTCGGGAGCCAAGTGACGATCCTGGCGCGCAGCACGCTGTTCTTCCGCGAAGACCCGGCCATCGGCGAGGCCGTCACCGCCGCCTTCCGTGCCGAGGGCATCGAGGTGCAGGAACATACCCAGGCGAGCCACGTCGCTTATGCTGACGGGGAGTTCGTGCTGACTACCGGGCAGGGCATCGTTGCCGCCGACAAGCTGCTGGTCGCCACCGGCCGCGCGCCGAACACACGCGCCCTGAACTGTGACGCGGCGGGTGTCACCCTCGACGCGCAGGGCGCCATCGTTATCGACCGCGCCATGCGCACCAGCGCGCCGCACATCTACGCCGCCGGCGACTGCACCGACCAGCCGCAGTTCGTCTATGTGGCGGCCGCGGCCGGCACGCGCGCCGCGATCAACATGACCGGCGGCGACGCGGTGCTGGATTTGACCGCGATGCCAGCCGTGGTGTTCACCGACCCGCAAGTGGCGACGGTGGGCTACAGCGAGGCGGAAGCGCACCACGACGGTATCGAGACCGACAGCCGTACGCTCACGCTCGACAACGTACCGCGCGCGCTGGCCAACTTCGACACGCGCGGCTTCATCAAGCTGGTGGCGGAAGCCAGCACGGGGCGGCTGATCGGCGTCCAGGCGGTGGCACCGGAAGCGGGCGAACTGATCCAGACCGCAGTGCTCGCCATCCGCAATCGCATGACAGTGCAGGAACTGGCCGACCAGTTGTTCCCGTACCTGACGATGGTCGAAGGGTTGAAGCTCGCGGCGCAGACGTTCAACAAGGACGTGAAGCAGCTGTCCTGCTGCGCCGGGTGAGGAAAAGAGGTGTTAGATGAACGCCTACACGGTGTCGCACTTGGGGGCACTTCAGAAAACGGAGAATAGAGCACGCCAAGGCGCGGCTCGCCGGGGCTTGGGACAACGGCCGGTTTCCGATAGCCTCTGATACATGACTTCCAAGAAGAACAGACCGTGTGCCGTCCTGGTGCGCCCACGCATCTACATCGGCGACGGGATCGCCATCGGCCCTGGCAAGATCGACCTGCTGCGGGCGGTCGGCGAGACCCGCTCCATTGCAGCGGCGGCCCGCTCGCTCGGCGTCCCCTACAAGCGCGCCTGGCTGCTGGTTGATTCTCTGAATCAAGGGTTTGGCCGCGCCGTTGTCGAAACCGCGACTGGCGGCAAAGGCGGTGGTGGCGCATCCCTGACAACGTTGGGGCAGCAGCTCATCGAGCGTTATGACACCCTGGAAGCCAGTCTCAACGCCAGCGCAGGCAAAGAACTGCAAGCCCTGCGCGACCTGGCGAACTGATCCATTCTTGATTTCGGTTATGGCTTGGCATGGATGCTGCTGTATGCTTATCGTTATATCTTTTTTGACCTAACGATGTAGCGAACCCGACAAATGCCGTTTGGCGGGTTCTTGTGCCATGACTCGATGAAAAGGAACCTGCCCATGAAACTCCTGCGCCTCTTAGTGCTCGCTTGCTCACTGCTGTTCGCGGCGACGGCCCACGCCGAGAAAGTCACCGTCGCGGCGGCGGCCGATCTGAAGTTCGCGATGGATGAAATCGTCGCCACCTTCAAGAAGGCCCACCCCGCCGATGAAGTGGAGGTTATCTATGGCTCGTCGGGCAAGTTCCACACGCAGATTCAGCAGGGCGCGCCCTATGACTTGTATTTCTCGGCCGACATCGCCTTCCCACGCGAGCTGGTGAAAGCGGGCTTCGCGGCCTCCGAGGTCAAGCCCTATGCCTTCGGCCCCATCGTGCTGTGGAGCGCGGGCATGGACGCCAGCAAGATGACGCTGGCCAGCCTGACCGACCCTAAGATCGCCCGCATCGCCATCGCCAACCCCAAGCACGCGCCCTACGGCAAGCGCGCCGAGGAAGCCTTGCGCGCCTCCGGCCTGTGGGAAAAGGTCGAGCCCAAACTGGTCTATGGTGAGAACATCGCCCACACGGCCCAGTTCGTGCAGACCGGCAATGCCCAGGTCGGCATCATCGCCCTGGCCTTGGCCGTCAATCCAGAGCTGGCCAAGCGCGGCGGTTACTGGCTGATCCCCGACAACCTGCACGAGCCGCTGGAACAAGGCTTCGTCATCACCAAGCGGGCCGCAGGCAGCGCCCTGGCCCGCCGCTTCGCCGACTACATGGGCAGTAAGCCGGCGCGGGCGGTGATGACCCAATACGGCTTCGTCCTACCGGACGAAGCCGCCGGCAAGTAGGTCGCTGCCATGGGTGCGTCCGCCCGCAACAGCCAAGGCTTCGTCGCCGGTTCGCTGATCGGCACCCTGGGCGGCCTGATCGGGCTCGGTGGTGCCGAATTCCGCCTGCCGGTGCTGGTCGGCGTGTTCCGTCTCGGCACGCTGGAAGCCGTCATCCTCAACAAGGCCATGAGCCTGGTCGTGGTCGCCGCCGCGCTGCTGTTCCGGGGCGGCACGATTGCGCCGGACACGCTGGCCGACCACCTCGACGTGGTGCTGAACCTGCTCGTAGGCAGTCTCGTTGGCGCCTGGTGGGCAGCGGGCCATGCCATCACGTTGTCGCGTCAGTGGCTCAATCGCATCATTCTGGTGCTGCTGGTCGGTTTGTCCCTGGTCATGCTCTCGCAAGCCTGGGCCGGTGTGCATGAGGGTAGCTCGCCGCTATTCGAGGCCGGCCCGCTGCGCTTCGTGGCGGGTCTGGTCGCTGGCCTGGGCATCGGCATGGTCGCCGCCCTGCTGGGCGTGGCCGGTGGCGAGCTGCTGATTCCGGTCATCGTGCTGCTCTACGGTCTGGACATCAAGCTCGCGGGCAGTCTGTCGCTGATGGTCAGCCTGCCGACCATGATCGTCGGTTTCGCCCGCTACACCCGCGCCGACGCCTTCCAGGTGCTGCGCGAGGAAAAGCCGCTGATGGGCTGGATGGTGGCCGGCTCGATCCTTGGCGCGGCCATCGGCGGTCTGCTGCTCGGCTTGGTGCCGGCCGGCTGGCTGATGGGTCTGCTCGGCATCGTCCTGATGGTCTCGGCCATCAAGACCTTTCAGCACGCGCATTGAGCGGGAGGGGGCATGCTGACCGATAGCGATCTGCAAGCCCTCTGGCTGACCGTGCGTCTGGCGGGGATCGTCACCCTGATCCTGCTGCTGGTCGGCACGCCCATCGCCTGGTGGCTGGCCCGCACCAGGACCTGGTGGAAAGGCCCCATCGGTGCGGTG